>CAVFGN010000118.1:0-2439 GCA_963621965.1 Alistipes finegoldii | reverse complement strand
ATTTATACATATTCGTCTTTTATTTTGGAAAAATGTGTGAATCAAGATTGAAAGAATAAGAATTTTGTGATAATAAATTGATTGTTTAATAATGTAAAAAATAGTATAATATCTATTATAAATTAACTAAAAAATTGGCAAGGATAGTGTGAAAAGTTTTATGGAAAACTAGTCATACTAGATAAGAATGGTATTAAGATGAAAATCTTGATATAAATCTATCAAAAAAAGATAGAAAAATTGTTCTTTGAAAATAGAATTAATAAAAAAAGACATGAAGAAAACTTGTTAAGTGAAGGTATTTTAGAAAAATTAACTTAACAATAAGTGTCGGAATATTTATAACCAAGATTTAAAAGTTCAATCCATTTATTAGGCATATTAGAAATACCTTTAAGTTCTTCTAACTCTACAGGTGTTTTCCAATCTAATGCACTATTTGGTCTTAAAAAGTTATTATAAGTAGCAAATAAGACCATATAACTATTGGCATTATCAAGAGAAGTAAATCCACCTTTAGGACGATAATAATGCTTTAAAGTGCGATTAAAACGTTCTATGATTTGCTTTTGACTTCTATATTCTTTAGAAGTTTCATCTTTATTTGTAAGACCAATAACCTGATAAAGTTTAAATGGTAAACCATTTTGACACCAGTATTGAACTGCAACGTTATAGATAGGATTACCATCAGAAATTACTTTTAATGATTCTGGTAAAGTATCATATTTAACTAATGTTGAATAAGCAGCTTTAATAGAAGATAAGGAATCACGTTTTTCGTAAACTCTATAAGAAGTAACAATTTTCTTAATAGCATCTAAGTAAAAGAAAATATAGTTAGTTTTACCAAGAATCTTAATGTAAGTTTCATCTGCAGCGATAGTGTCAGATAATTCATACGGGTAGAATTCAAGCACAGGATGAACAATAGAAGAAGCGGCTTTACAATAATTTTCAACAGTCTTATAAGATATATAAACTTCATGAACATCTTTTAAAATAGAAGCAGTTTGTCTGTAAGAAAGACCATAGTTAACATGATAAGTAAGACATAAACCAATTATATATTGTGAAGAATATGCTCTAGATATGTCAATTGGTGATTGAATAAACTCACGATAGTCTTTAGTTAATGTAGGAAGCTTAATATTAAATTTACGATAAATATATCTAAGTTTAATTTTTTCAGGATGTTTTAAATAAAGTTGTTTATCATGTTTATTTAAAGAAGATTTATTTTTAAGATAAAAAGGACAATTATCATTCTTACAACGATAAACATCAAAGTCATCTCTATGATGATAAAGATTAAGTTGATATTTACAATGAGGACATTTTAAGACAACATCCTTATCCTTATTAGGAATAGTAGAAAATATATAAGAACATACCTTACATTCGAATTGGTTTTGTTTACCAGTATTGTCATAAAGAAAATCTTTAGGGGCACCACAACAAGGACACTTAACATCAATAGTTATGTTTTTACCATTACGGCGTTTAACAGGCTTGATATTATTGTCTTTGATAAGCCTTTTATAATCTTTGTGTTCCATCTTAACAAAAGGTTCAATAATAGCAGGCTCATCTACGTTAAATAGGCGATATTTAACATCATCAGGTTTATCATCAAGATGATTAACCTCATCAACTTTAATAAATTTTGATAAAAAAATGATAATTTTCCAAATAATTTTATTAATTCTATTTAAAAATTTGATAAAAAGTGATATTATTTTAGACATGACATATACCTCGTTTCTATGTTCTAAAATAATTATAGAGGAATATGTCATTTTTTGATAGATATAAAATGAAATTTCTGTAAAAAATACCTAAAATAAGAGGGGTATAACAAAATATAGAAAAAACATTGAGAAATAAAGAAAAAACAAGTGGTAGTGCATGAAACTATTCACACTACCCATAGAACGGGGGATTCGTTATGGAAAACATTAATAACACTATTAAGGGTGTTAAGGATTTAAAATATAAGTTAAAAGTAGCTTATGAAGAAGCAAAAAAAGATCCTTATTTTAAAGAACTTACTAATAGTATTAATTTAAGTGATGATGAACTTATGAAACACACAAGTTTGTTTGAGGATTCTAAAGAAGAATATAAAAACTGTAAGTCTTGTAAGAATTTAGCAGCGTGTAAAAATAAAATGACTGGTTTTTGTTTTTTGCCAGTTTTAAAAGAGGGAAAGTTAAATTTTTCTTATGTGGCTTGTAAATATAAAGAAAAGTATTTAAATGATTGTAAGTATCAAAAAAACGTTACAAGTATGGACGTTCCAAGGGAAATAAGAGAAGCTAAAATAAAAGATATTTACACCGATGATAAACAAAGAGAAAAAGTAATAAAATTGATTTTAAATTACATAAAAGAATATAAAAAAGGAAACGTTGGTAAGGGTTTATATTTACATGGTAA
>CAVFGN010000117.1:0-2937 GCA_963621965.1 Alistipes finegoldii | reverse complement strand
CTTAACTCTAAAGCCGCTAAAATTATGAATACTTTTATCATCATATAAAGGTATAATAACATATTATTATGAACCACTTGAAGACGATGCGGTTCTTAATGAGGAAGATAAAATCGGAACACAATATGTAACTGAATCAATAGATGAATTTATCGCAAAACTTATCGTTCATATTCCTAATAAATCCGTTCACATAACAAGATATTATGGATTCTATGCTAATCACTCAGCTAAAATCTTAGTAAAGAAAGAAAATTATATTCTCAAAATGAATTAAACACTATGAAGTCAAACTTATCCTGGAGAACTAGACTTTTAAATTCGTATAAATACGATCCACTTCTTTGCGAATGTGGTCACTACATGGTTCTAAATATCAAACATTCATATTTAAATATAGGAGGTTAAATATATGGACTTTACAGTTAAGAAAAGAGAACTTTCTAAGGAAGAAAAATTAAAAAGGGCTATTTATTTCTTTGGTTCGGAATTATTTATAGATTTAGTATTTGATGAACCTATGTATGATAAATATGACCAACCTAACGTTAAAATTGAAGAAAGCTTAAGAAAGTTCGATCATGAAACAAAAATTGAAATAAACAATTTCGCATCTCGTGTTATATACGATAGAACTATAGATTTAAAGTGTTTAAAATGTGATTATGAAGAATTAGAAAAAGATTGGGATAGTATTGAAGAATGTTGGAGCTATAAAGACTATCCTATTTGTTAGTGTCCTAACTGTAACAAAGGATCGTTTGTACCATTAGATATTTATAAAGCAAAGAAAAAATAATTTATTCTTTTTGTGCCTTTTTTTGCCTAAAACAACCGCATGTTTTAGGGCTTTTTTCGTGCCCTAAAATTCTTGTAAAGTTTTTCTGGGATTTATCGTATTATAAAATTCGAATACAATTTCCTAGTAAGTAAAAAATTAAATTATATCATATTCTTTTTTAATTCGTTCAACATCATAATTATTTTTTTATATTCAATTAAACCGTTTTTGTAATGTGATGATTGTCTTGTTATGGGCACGATTTTTCGGTCTTCGAGGACACTCAAGTTTAAATTGAAGTTGTCTAAATGAGCCAAACATCTGAAATCGTCATATTAAATCCCTCAACTTTCGCAGTCTCATTAGAATAAACTAAAAGTTGTGTAATATATCTAATTTCTTCGTCAATTTCATCGCTTTTATCTCTAATTTCATTATAAGAATAAGTTAATTCAATAATATTTTCACATTCCGCATAAGTTAAAGACTCACAAGACTTGAAATCAAGCAATTCAGTCTTTAAAGCGGTTAATTTCTTTCATTAATTCAGTGTTACATTTTTTATAAACCACCTTCAAAATATTTTATAATAGCAAATATTAAAATACGATCTAACATTATTCTTTATTTGCGACTTTTAATATTTTATTGTATACTTTTTATCGCGAGGTAAATCATATGAAAGCAGTATATCCTGGATCATTTGACCCATTATCAAACGGGCACTTAGATGTAATCGAACGTGCTAGTAAAATTTTTGATGAAGTTCATGTTTTAATTTCTACTAACGTTCATAAAACACCAACTTTTAGTGTAAGCGAAAGAATTGAAATGATACAAAAAGTTTGTTCTGATTTTAAAAATGTAAAAGTTGTATCAACACCTCTTTTAACAGTAGCTTATGCAAAAGAAAACAATATAAATGTAATTATTAGAGGACTTAGAAATTATACAGATTACGAATCAGAGTATCAATTAGCTCAATTTAATAAAGATATTGCGCCCGAAATTGAAACGTTGTTAATGTTTCCAAGTGCAAAAAATCAATTTGTATCATCTTCTTCTATTAAAGAACTATTAATGTTTAATGTTGATATAGAAAAATACGTTCCTGCGTCAATTGCAAAAGAAATATATAAGAAGTTTAATAAGAATCCGCATGTATAACATGCGGTTTTTCTTTTCCCCTATAAGGACCTCTTGCTACAAAGACTCTCAAAAGTCATGTGTATATCCGATAACCTTGTTTCACACTATGGCTTACCCGTTAAACGGGTCTTAATATTCTTTGCTCGACAGTTTATCTTGCATCATTTCTTCTTTTTCTTGATTCTTGATATATTCTTTTACAACTTCAGTATTCAAACCAACTGTCGAGACAAAGTATCCTTTCGCCTAGAAATTTCTATTTTCGTACTTATACTTTAAATTTGAATGCTTTTCAAATATCATTAAACTACTTTTTCCTTTTAAATATCCCATAAATGCTGATACTGATAGTTTTGGCGGTATTTTAACCAACATATGTATATGATCAGGCATTGCATAGGCTTCTATAATTTCACCATTTTTTTATTCACAAAGCTGTCTTAATATAGTGCCAATATCACTTCTTAATTTACCATATATTGCCTTTCTTCTATATTTTGGAATGAATAATATGGTACTTACAATTCCATCTAGTATGTGATAAACTAGAATCGTCATTTGGTTTATTTAAATTTGAATAACCTCCTTATGTAATTAATACGGTTGCCGAAACACATTAATTATATCACGGAGGTTTTTTAAATAAACCGGTAAACCTATTCTAGTCATACACGCATAGCATGTAGTTTTTATATTAGGCTTGCCTAATGTAATAACAGTACAATGTATTTATTTTTTTGCAACTTTAGTTCTACTAATATCTGTCGAATTTAAAAATATATAAGTTCCCTTATAAAAATCATAAAATATCAAAACTATAGCTAGTAAACTCATTAAAAAGACAACGCGTAAAAGATACTTATAAATATAATAAATCGCTCTAAAAAATTATCAACTGCTTTGCAACACATTCCTAAAAAATCCATATATTCATTATAATAATTAACATTATTATTTAATAAATTTTTTTAAATATTATTTAAATCGTCTTAAAAAATAATTAAAGT
>CAVFGN010000116.1:0-3984 GCA_963621965.1 Alistipes finegoldii | reverse complement strand
TAAACTGGTTCCAAAGTCAAGGACTAAATGCTGACAGTAATGTAAAAATTGAATAATTTTAATTTGCAAGTAAAGATGGTGAGTTTTCATCATCTTTTTTTGTCATGAACACTCATATTTCAAACCATAACAAAAACCTTCGAAAATTGCAATTTTTTAAAAATTCGAAGCATTCTCTCCATTTATTCAATTTGAGTTAAAAAGTACATTAAAAATTATTTTTATGGACTAGTTATTAAAATAATCCATTCATTTGTTCTACATACTTTAGCTCATCATACTTAAGCCAAGATTGTGGATTAGTTATATCTTTTTCAATATCAGCACTCGCATTTAGTATGAATAGTTCAGCTTTAGTTATAGACTCTAATAACTGATTATATTTATCAATTTGTTCGTCTATCAATTTCTTTTCAATAGTAAAATCGTCAATAATTTTTTGAACAACTTTCCTATCTCTTATAATAATAGCTATAGGGTCAATATAGTCCCCTTTCTCAGTCTTTGTTTCCTTAGTGTTTTTACTAATTGCATTAATTTTCTCTCTTTTCTTTTTTGCAGTTTCTTTTCTAGCTAAAATACAAGACTCAATTGAGTTTAATTTTTCTTCAGGAATACCATAATATTCTTTTAGAGAATATATTCCTGTCATACAATATTGATAGAATTCAGTAGGAGTAAGTCCTCCTAAATTATATTGATAGTGTTTATTGTTATAATCATTAATATAATTATTAGTCATAAGAGCTGCAGTTTCATAATCATCACATAATACTAGTAAATCAATAATTGCTGTTTTAAGACGACCAAAGAATGATTCCATAGGTGCATTATCTTGAGAGTTTCCTCTACGAGAACAAGATTGAACAAACTTGTTATCACTCAAGATTTGTTTAAATTCAGTTGAAAGATATTGAGAACCTTGATCATGATGAATATATACAGATAAATCTTTCTTAAAGGTATCTTTATGTTTAGCCATCATATCATTATAAGCTTCTTTAACAAGTTCAACATTCATACGTTTACTTAAAGCTTTACCAAGTATTTCACATGTATAAGCATCCTTAAAAGCGCAAAGGTAGAACAATTCCCTCTTAGGTCCATAGTAAAGGTATGTTATATCAGTTAATATAACAGTTCGAGGTGCAACTGCAAAATCTCTTTTAACTCTATCTTGTATAGAAGCACATACATGATTGTATGTAGCTTGACCCTTATAAGCATCTTTATGAGGAAGAGAAGCAACAATATTCATTTTCTTCATTATTTTAGCACAATTTTTAACGCTAACTTTCATATCGAAGTCTCGATCTAAATATACTTGGAAAGTGCGTTTACCAGGCACATGGCCAACCTTCCTAATAATTTTAGCAAATATAGGCTTTAATTTATCTTCTAATTCCTTTTCTCGAATTTCACGCTGAGAAGGATTAGTACGTCTATTTAGCCAGTTATAATAACCACTCTTACTAACATCAAGCATAAGACAAAGTTGATCAATAGTAAAGATATTATCTTCACGTTCATATTCGGATTTAATAATTTGAAAATAATCCTCTACTCTTGATTCTTGGAAGATGTAAAGAGTTCCTCGAATACGTCTGGGTAGTTTTTTTTTATATTTTGAGCCATCTCTAAAAAACAAACTCTAGAACGAAGATAATCAAGTTCCTCTTCAGGTGTCATTTTTCCCATTTCACTGTAAGGTATAGTTCCATTGACAAACTTCATTTTTTTAAATCTATTTTTTGATTTTTCCATAGCTCTCTTACATGCAGAATAAGCTCTATTTTCGCCAAGCTTCTCTATATCAAATCCTAAAGAAGCATAAGCATCTAGTCTATCCATTCCCTCATTAATTTTATTACATATCTCAAGGTAAAATTCTTCAGTGTACATAATTCCTGAATCATTAGTTATTTTCTTTACATATTTATTATCTTTAAGTAATATTTCTAGTTCTTTCTTAGTTAAACTCATATAAAAATCCTCCATATATCTAATTTTAGTATACTATAGGTTTATAACAATTCCCATATTTTTTGCACGTTTAACCGCAAGTATTCTAGCATTTTCCATCATTTTGTTATATTTATCGAGTTCCTTATCATAGTATTCCTTATACTTTACCTCATCTAATGAATTAATATATGATTCAAATTCTATAGGTGTCATCATACACCTATTCCATTGAGGTCTTTCATAATTATAATAATGTTCATATTCCTCAATCTCTTGAACTACACTTTGAAAAGAGTCAAATTTCTTAAGATCAACCTCATCCTTCATATGCCCAAAGAAAGATTCCTGAGGTGCATTGTCCCAACAATTCCCTCTTTTAGACATAGATTGTGTGTAGCCTAAGGCATTTAATTTATTTTGAAAACTATCACTAAAATATAATGCACCTTGATCCGAATGAAATAGTTTAGTTCCTCCAGTATTTTTTGTTAATAAATCTAAAGTATTTAACGCTAGTTCTAAATCATTATATTTACTAACAATAAGCTTAACCTTACCGCTGCAACCATCCTTAAGAGCTGATAAATAAACAGTACCAAAAGAACATTTAAGATAAGATACATCAGTTAAAGTAATTTGATTAGGTTTTGATAACTTAAACTTTCTTTTAAGCAAATTATCTTTCACATTCCTTTCTAACAAAGCATTCATAGCTTGTCTACACTTGTTATGTTTACGAACATTACAGTTAATATTAAACTTTTTACATAATCTATATATTTTATTCCTACTCATAGGCTTTCCTATATGCCTAAGTAGCATATAAATCATCCGATTTCCTTTAGGATATTTATTAGAGTTAATAACACTTTCAATATAAGTTTTATCATTTAAATCTCTTAATGTTTTATCTTTTTCGTATTTACCATAATTCTTATTCTTCAAAATCGAATAATAAGAAGATCTAGATATTCCAGTCATCTTTAGCAATTCATTTAACTTATAAATGCAGTACTTATTGTTAAGAAGAACTCTAATATATTTGCATATATCTTTTCTTTGGCTACAAGCCAATGAATGTATATGATCTTTAATTACATTCATATCTTTAACAAACATTGTAGATAAGGCATTTAATTTATTGTTTTCAATCTTAAGAAGAAGTTCTATATTCTTTTCAAGTGGTTTAACCTTGGCTTGATCATAAGCATTAATTTTAGATTGTAATCTAATTTTTCTATTGTAACTAATTCGAGAAGCACCAATTTCAAATATATCCAGTATTTCATTAATGGATAATCCTTTAAAAGACTGGGCTTCAGAAAAGAAATTATCTTCAAAGGTTATCATTTTATTGGTGATTTTTTTAACATACGGGTGTTTTGACAAGTAACTAATATCTTCAGTTGAAAAAGAATCACTATTCGCATCATAATGTTTCAGTTTTTGTTCAATCATATATAATCTTCGATATCCAAAACGATTCAAATCAATTCCAATCGAAAAAAGATAATCAGCAACACCTACCTCTGGATATCTAGCATTAATATCTCTCATTAATTTTGTGGTTGGCTTGATTCCAGATTTGGATTTTATAAATAAACCAGTAGAAAGCAAAAATTCATTATAGGATTCATCTATGTTAAATTTATTTTGATAATCATAGTGATAAAGCTGTACATTAGCTGCGCCTTTAGGCCTACACTTTTTGAAATTTTTAATCATAGTGAAGTAACAATCTCCGTCTAATTTAAAAGCAAATCCCAATTTTTTAAAAGCATTTTTCAAATTAGACACAGTTAAATTTGGATAAATTAAATCATATAGTTGTTGCCTAAATTCTAGGGTAAATCTTACAGTTGACGAATCAATGTGTTTAACTCTGGGATCCTTAGATACAGTTTCTATAAATTCCTTTGAATACTTTATATTTCTCATAATAAAAAAATGGCACCAGAAGTGCCGATGTTGACTATAATTTACTGTCAACATTCAGTCCTTTCTTCCAGTACCATTTTA
>CAVFGN010000115.1:0-8420 GCA_963621965.1 Alistipes finegoldii | reverse complement strand
TGGTGTATTAATGATGATATTCTATGATTTTAAATCACTTTGGGATTTTGGTGGACTAGTAATTGCATACTCACTTATTTATTGTTTATCGGTTTATTTCTTTGGTTTAAACAAAGAAGAAAAGCACGCTATAAAAGTAATTAAAAATAAGATTTTTAAGAAAAATAAGAATAACGCAATACAAGATGTCAATTCTAGTAATGCTGACGATAATAGTAATAATTAGGAGGAAAAGAATAAGATGTATAAAGATGGATATACAAGTGAAAAGAATACTTTAATATTAGTTTCATTACTAAAAAGTCATAACATAAAAAAAATCATTGTTTCTCCGGGCACCACGAATATTAGCTTTGTTGCGTCAGTTCAGTATGATAAATTCTTTGAAGTGTATTCTGCTGTAGATGAACGTGCTGCTGCTTTTATGGCTTGTGGACTAGCAGAAGAGTCTGGTGAACCTGTTGTATTATCTTGCACAGGAGCTACAGCTTCAAGAAATTATATTCCTGGACTTACTGAAGCTTATTATAGACATTTACCAGTTTTAGCTGTCACATCTACTCAACACATTGGTAGAGTTAGTCATTATGTTGCGCAAGTCATTGATAGAAGTGAACAATTTAAAGATATGGTAAAGAAGAGTTATCAACTTCCAACTATTAACTCTTATGAAGATGAACAAACTGCAGTAACTGATATTAATAATGCGATTCTTAATTTGAAATATGATGTTCCAGGGCCTGTTCATTTAAATTTAGCTACTGTTTATTCTAACAATTTTAATGTTAAAGAATTACCAAAATATAGAACTATTCATAAAGTATTTGAAAATAGTGAATTTCCTAAGTTACCTAATGGTAAAATAGGTATCTTTATTGGTACGCACGTTGAATTTACTGATGAAGAAACTGAAGCTATAGATAAGTTCATTGAAGCAAATAATGCATTAGTTTTATATGAACACGAGGGTAATTATCGTGGAAAATATATGTTTAGAACATGTTTAGTTAATTCTCAAGATAATAATTTTGGAACTTTTGATTTTGATTTAGTTATTTATATCGGATATGTTCATGGATCTTATGTTCCTTTTAAATCAAAAACTATGTGGAGAGTTAATGAAGACGGAATTGTTAGAGATCCTTATCATAACTTGACTTATGTTTTTGAAATGAGTGAAATAACCTTCTTCAATCATTATATTAATGATAATAAGAATATTTCTAATTATGAAAATGCTATAAAAGTAGAAAAAGAATTGTTAAACAAATTACCTGAATTACCATTTTCAAATGCTTGGGTAGCTAAAAATACAAGTAATAAATTACCAGAAAATTCTATCTTACATTTTAGTATCTTAAATACTACACGTGTTTGGAATTATTTTGAAATTCCACAATCTGTATTAGCTTATTCAAATGGTGGAGGTTTTGGAATTGATGGTTGTTTATCTTCATTCTTAGGATCAGCTAAAGCTAATCCAACTATTCCTCACTTTATGATCATAGGTGACTTATCATTCTTCTATGATTTAGATGCAATGTTAAATGATTTACCTCTTAATATTCATGTAATGCTTATTAATAATGGAGTTGGAACAGAGTTTAAAAATTATAATCATAGAGCAGCTTATTTTGGTGATATGGCTGATGATTATATGGCAGCTAAAGGACATAATGGTAATAAGTCTTTGTCATTAATGGCTACCATGTGTAAGAATTTAAATGTTGATTATATTAATGCTTCTAATAAAGAAGAGTATTTAGCAAATGAAGAGAAGTTTTTAAAGTCAGATAAACCTATATTCTTTGAAATATTTACTACAGATAAAGATGAATCTGATGCTTTAAAAATTTTAAATACTGTTGGTCAATCTAACTCTTTATATCATAGATTTAAACGTTCTAAATTGGGTAATAAAATTAAACCTGCAATTAAGAAAGTATTGAGAAGGGGATAATTTATGGAACATATTGTAAAAATATTACGAGATAATAATATAAATAATATTGTAGTTGAAGAAAATTTACTCGATGTAAATGATAGTTCAATTATTAAAGTTTTAGATGT
This sequence comes from Alistipes finegoldii, assembly GCA_963621965.1. Lineage (GTDB taxonomy): Bacteria > Bacillota_I > Bacilli_A > Acholeplasmatales > Anaeroplasmataceae > JAEELC01. The sequence goes on along the minus strand of CAVFGN010000115.1, from coordinate 6,350 downwards.
TAGATCAGCATTGTATTATGCTACAGGTATTGCGGCTACAAACAAAGAAATAGTTGCAGTTATATGTCGTGGAAGTAACTCTTCAAGGTCTGCGTTTACAGGATTAACTGAAGCTTATTATAGAAGCTTACCTATAATATTTATAACATTAGGTAATGAGCTAGACTATTCGAACGAATTAAATGATATCTTTAATAAACATATTACTTTACAAAGTGTTGATGATTTAAAAAATGTATCATTTAAAGAACTTATATATCCTGTACATATTGAAATATCAAATTATAGCTTTAAACGCAATAATGATAAACACATCGACTTCTTTAATGATTTGTTTAGTAAGACAATAAAAGAAAACTATTATTTATATCAAAACGGGAATTCAATTAATGATTCTAAAATTAAGGCTAAGGTCGTAAATGGCGGATTAAGCGGATGTGTTGATGGGGCCATATCCAATGTTTTAGGAGCTTCTTTAGCTAAAAAACATTCTAGATATATAGGATTTGTTTCAGAAGAAGAATTCCTACATGATATAAACTCATTAGGTAATATTAATGTTAATGACTCATTATGTTTTGTTTTAGATAATGTTCAAACTAAAAACGTAAATATGATTATAGATTACGCAACTAGTTTAGGATTTAAAACACTAAAAACTGATTATTCTTTATTATTAAATGATGAAAAATTAAATGAATTTACAACTGCTTTAGATTCTAAATTTAAGATTATTATAATTTTTATTAATGAAGAGGCTTAAAAATGAAAATATTAATTTTGGGTGGAACTGGTGCAATGGGCACTCCATTAGTTAATATTCTATCTAATGATAATTCTAAAGAAGTTTATGTTACATCTAGATCTAAAAGAGATGATTTCAAAAATATACACTATTTAGTTGGGAACGCTAAAGAAGATATTTTTCTTGATGAACTTTTAAAAAATAAATGGGATGTCATAATCGATTTTATGATTTATAGTTCAAATGAATTCAGTACTAAAATTGATAAATTATTAACTAATTGTAATCAATATTTCTTTTTATCTTCTTCAAGATGTTATGCTGATTCAAAAGACTTAATTACCGAATCTAGCGATAGACTTATTGATGTATGTAAAGATGAAGAATATATTAAATTAGATGAATATGGCTACGCTAAAGGTAGAGAAGAAAATATCTTGATCAATTCTAAATATAAAAACTATACAATTATTAGACCATATATAACATATAATACCTATCGATTACAATTAGGTGTGTATGAAAAGGATTCCTGGTTACAACGTGCTTTAAGGGGAAAATCAATTGTCTTTCCTAAAGATATTGCTTCTCATTATACTTCTTTAACTTATGGAGAAGATGTTGCTAAAAATATGGTATCTTTAATTGGTAATCCAAAGGCTTTAGGTGAAGCGTTTCATATTGTGACAGAAGAACATCATACATGGGATGAAATACTTCATTTCTATGTCGATACAATATATGAATTGACAGGGAAGAAAATAAAAATCAAATATTTAGAAGATTCAACGCCATTATATGAAATTGGAAATAAATGGCAAATAAAATATGATAGATTGTACAATAGAAAATTCTCTAATGAAAAGATAAAATCAATCACTGATAATGTTGAATATACAAAGACATTCGATGGCTTAAAACAGTCATTAGAAGAATTTATTAAAAATCCTAAATATCTATATTCAAATTGGAGTTATGAAGGATGGGCTGATAGACTGGCACATGAATTCACGAATCCATTTAAAATACCTGGCTTTAAAAATAAGTTAAGGTATTTAAAACATAGATTTGTTGGTAAAAAGAACCTTGCTTCTCCGAAAAAATCGGGGGGGGTAATTAATTTACATCCATTAGGATCTTGGTTTATAAATCAAGGTCCTATAGCTCGTATAGGACAAACAATAAAGGGAGTTCTATATGAAGTTAATAAGAAAAATCAAATCAAAGTTCAAGTGGCTTAAAAAAGTTACTATTAAGAAAATTCCAGTATATATTGATAAAGAAAAATCTAATATACTTGAAGGAAGATGCGCAATTGTAACTGGAGCTACCGGGGGTATAGGATATTCTATTGCTGAAAGCTATTTGCAAGCAGGTGCTACAGTTATTTTGGTTGGAAGAAATCAAAGTAAACTAGATGATTGCTATAAAAAATTGAATGATAAATATACTAATGTGTTTATTTATAAAATGGATATGACTAACTTCTCAAATTTTGAGAATGATTTTAAAAATATCCAAAAGCTAGTTAATCGAAAAGTGGACATCCTAGTCAATTGCGCTGGTGTGGTTTCTACTATGAATTTTCCTAATATTACTGAAGATGAGTTTGATAAGATAATGAACACTAACCTAAAGGGTGTCGTTATGTTATCTCAAGTATTTTCAAAATATATGATAGCAAATAAAATCGAAGGTAATATTCTAAACATTGGTTCAAGTTCTTGCTATCGTCCTGCTGTTAGTGCTTATACAATGTCTAAATGGGCATTAAGAGGATTTACACTTGGATGCGCAAAAACATTAATTAAATATGGTATTGTAGTAAATGGTATAGCTCCAGGCCCTACTGCAACTCAAATGCTTGGAGCGGATGATTCCAATTTAAATTGGCCAGAAATAGACACTAAAAGAATGGCTACAGCAACTGAAATTTCATCAATGGCTGTAAGATTAGTATCTAATGAATGCCGAATGATAGTTGGAGAAATGATTAATATTACCGGCGGAGCTGGTACATTAACATTTGATGATATAAAGTATTAATAAACAACCTTGCTTCCCCGATAAAGTCGGGGGGGGTAATTATATTATATCCTATATGGATCTTGGTTTATAAATCAAGGTCCATATCTTTATATATGACCTTGTAGAAAGGTTATATATGGAAGAAATTAAAAATGAGAATGAGGCTATTATTGAACAGCCTCAAGCAAAGCAAAATCAAAGGAATAGCACATTAGGATTCTTTGAATTATTTGCTGCTATAATGATTGTATTTATTCACGCTGCATTTCCAGGTGTATTTGGTGAAGTGATTGTAAAAGGAATGGCCAGATTTGGAGTACCATTGTTTTTCACAATATCTGGTTTTTATTTGATCAAACCAAATATGAACAAAGAAGAATTAAGATTAAAATTAAAACAAAGAATCATAAAAACCTTAATTCTTATTGTATTTTCATTTTGTATTTATTTTTTATTAGGTATCTTTGTATCCTTGTTTGGTTCTAATTCAACAGGTATTGTTGATTATTTGAAAACAACATTCAGTATTAAGAATATTTTAAAATTATTAATATTGAATTATCCTTTAACAAATGTACCTTCTTGGTTTTTAATAGCTATGCTATATAGTTATGTAATCATTTATATCTTTGCAAATAAATTCTTGAAATATAAATGGATTGCATATACGCTAGCTTTAATGCCATTGTTTTGGATTATATTTAGAATGAGTGTAGGTGTTGCTAATATTGAAATTGCAGGATACTCATTATCTAGTAGTGTATGGTATTTTAGTTGGTATGCAAATGGTTTGTTATTCATTAGTTTAGGAATAGTTTTAAAAAGATTTGAAGATAAGATAAAAAAGCTAAATTTCAATATGATTTTAATTGCATATTTCACTTCATTTGTTTTGATGACATTAGAAACATATTTTAGTCATAAATTATTTGGATTAAGTATTAGTTATTATCTTTTTAATATAGTTAATGTAATATGTATCATTTGTATTGCAGTCCTAAAGCCTGATTTATTTTCTAAATCAAAAATAGTTAATCCTAAGGGAAACTATACAATGTTTATTTATATATTCCATCCAGCTATCATTAGTGTTCTTAACTTTATTATTAAAAAAATCGGAATGTCCGAAAATATATTAGTATCATGGATTGCTCCTATAATTGTATTAATACTAGCAGTAGCTTCTGCAATGATATTTAATAAGATATTATGTATCATTAAAGATAGAAGAAAACTTAAGAATAGTGAGAGTTTTCATTAATTATATTCCACTACTAGTAAGCCTTTATAAATAATGCTATATTAGTAGTGGAACTAAAGAGGTCTCTTTACACAAAATGGCTTGATAAACCTCTATGAGTAGTGGAACAAATCTTCACTCGGTAGTGGAAACATGCTCTCCACTCCACTCTCCACGCTTTTTGGAAAAAATTACCACAACCGCTTAATCTTATTAAGTCCTTTAAAGTCTTGATTTTAAAGGTAAAAATGACCTAGTTAAGGCAAAATCAAGAATTTAAGTCTCATCTATATATGACATTGTGTATAGATGTGAAAAACTCAAAATACTCTCATATTTGGCTAATTCAGGCTAAAAAAGGCTTAGAAATCGAACAAAAATGAGGGAAATGTCCAAGAATTAGCGTTCCTCTAAAAAGGTAGACGGAAAAATTTGAGAGTTTACTTCAATTATGAACAAGTTTGTTTTTGATAAGAATTTTAATAAAATTAAATTTAAATAAAAATAAGGTATGCTTAAAATAAACTATCTAAGCACAACAACTGCAAAACTTGGGTATTTAAGTTAAAATACGGCATTTATTATTTTTAGATATTTTACTTCGGCTGAAATATGTGAAGGGTAGAGGTGAATATCATTGCAAAATTGTAAAAAAAATTACGCTTATGATATTTACTCTATTTGGGTAAACATAAGCAACTTTTATAAAGAGATTTTTATAAAATTCCAAAAATGGTATGCAATCGGCAAAGATTAAGACTAACGTTCTGGATAGAATATATGTCTATCTACATTATTATATGAGAAACTTTGAATTGATTGTGAAGGCAATGAAGCTCGTGAAATTTAAAAAAGTTGATTGTATTTAGAAGGATTTAATGGAAATTATTTAGGGAGAAAATATGACACGAAATATATACGAACAAAAATTAGTAGACGATTTAAAGATAAATTGTATTCCGGGTTTAACTAATAAACCAAACATTCTAAAAAGTAATGTAAATGCAAAGAAAAACTGCGATTTAAAATTTGAATATACAATTTCTGGCATAAAGTATACCTTTTGCCTTGAAGTTAAATCGGATAAAAGCACGAATAAATCGAACAATGTTTTATTAATAATTGGAGATATTCTAAAAAATAGATTGTTGGAAAAACCAAAAGGGAATACTTTTGGAATATTTATGGATTATGATTCAACAAAAGGAATAAATAGTTTCTTTGTTGATAGAATCAGAAAATCTTATGATTCAGTTGATTGGAATAACTTTGGTAAACAAAATGGATGTAAATATGTTTTCTTTTATGATTCGAATGTCAATGAGTGCTATTATTCTAAATGGAAGGACTTCGTCAAGCAATCAATAACCCCAAGATTTATTAAGATGATTTGAGGGTGCTAAATCCTGCTCAAAGGTGCGGAAATTGCATAAGGTGGTTAATTGACAAAATAAATTCCGATTAAAGGAAGGAGTATAACTTTGACAAACTAGTTTCCGTATTTCAAGGTGCATGGACTAGTTTTATCAGGGTAATTTCTAGTGGCGCTCTAAACTTCCTGATGGTGGATAAAGCATAAAATTAACCAGTTTAATTATGGTTGAGGATTTTTATTATAATAACAGTATTTACAAAAATGTGGGTGATGAAATGGCTCAGTAGCGGTCTTTTACGCGAAAAACGGCGTTTGTTTTGTAGCATATCGCTTCCAATTCTCTTATTTTCTCGGCTATGTTGTCGCCGTTTATTGACGCCTTGAAGGCGACCCATGCCGCGTAAAGCCCTAAATATTCCGTCCTTATCCCTCCGTGCCAGTCGTCCTGGAGAAGGAGCGATTGCAGTTTCGGCAAAGCCATCTCCAGATTCCGCTGCCGATGACGCGGCCGGAGCCGTAGAACTAGCAAATTCTCCGATGTTGCATATGAAAAAACTCCTTCCTTGGAGCAAAGGCAGCCGACGGCGGAAGGAGTATTGCTAGATAAACCATTGACACCGACTGCCTTTGCTGTTTATCTAGCAGATAAATTATACAACGAAAGAGGAAGCGTCATTCGCCCACATTTTTGTAAATACTGTTATATTATAATAAACAAAAGTTGATTTTATGGCATTAGATTGACGTGCTAACTCTTGATTGAAAAATACTAGAAGAACGTATTACTAGATTTTCAAGAGAGTAAATTATAATTGTGATTTTTGGACAAATAAAACCATTACTTTCTAACGTTAACCGTTGCTTTTTCGGCTGTTACAGTGAATTTTGAACAAATATTCGGGCTTTAGCTTGATTAAATTATTAACTTCAAAAATTTAAGGATAAAAAATTAAATGCAATTA
>CAVFGN010000114.1:0-2004 GCA_963621965.1 Alistipes finegoldii | reverse complement strand
TCTTTTTGTAAGGTTGAGGCTCTTTCCCAGCTAAAACATCTTTTAAACCTTGTTCATCAATAATAATGTAGTTACTTTTAGAATGGGCTTTTTGAAACCAAGCTTCTTCAGCGGTATCTTTAATAATTAAATTAAAGATTTCTGCTTTTTTGTTTTCTCCTTCAGCTCTAATAACCCTACCTACTCTTTGAATAGCTTTGATTTTAGAAGAATCGATACCTAACATAATAGCTACAGACAAATTAGGTACATCCAACCCTTCATTTGCTTTTTGGGAAGAATTTAAAACCCCACTAGGTATTTTTCCAAACTCTTCAATAGTCATTCTTCCTTTTTTCTTACTATCTTTTCCACTATAAACATATCCGATTCCTATAGATTCAGCTGTTTTTATAGAATTTGAAAACGTGATTATTTTAGAATTAGGTCTGGCATTAATAATCTCTCTAGCTATCTCAATTTTCTTAGGGTGATTATTAATAAAAGCTTTTCTAGCTTGTATAGTACGCATAAATGCTGTAGCATGATATGTAATTGATTTAAATAACTCTTTACGTTTATTTTCATCATTAGGGCACATTTCCTTACTAAGTTCATAACGTTTTTTATAACCATTAGCACCTATGCAAGCCATGGCCTTATTAAAGTCGTATCCAAAGAAATCAAAATGCTGTTGAAACTCTTTATTAAGTGTTTTATACTGTTCTATGTCAGGAACTTCTAGCAAAACCATATACTCTATAAAGTTAGAAACCCATCCATTTATTTGAGCTTCTATTAAAGTAACAGTATCACAAACAGGACAATATTTTTTTAATAATATTTCTTTTCCATCGAGTCTTTCAATAGTTGCAGTAAGCCCAAGTATTAAATTATATTTTACACACTCAAACACCTGACTTAATTGGTCTGCAACTGCTCTATGAATTTCATCTATTATTAAAAGATCACATTTCCACTTATGTTTAATTACAGTATTAATAACTTGTACTTCGCAATTAAATGTAAAGCCATAATTATAAATATGTTTTTCCCATTGTTCTTTTAATCCTGTAGTTGGTACTACAATTAGAACTTTTTTATTTGGATATTTACTGAGTATAGTACTTATACAATTAATTGCACATCTGCTTTTACCAAATCCAGTACATGCTTCTATAGTTCCTCTACACTTACTTTTTATCCATTTTACTCTACAAATTTCTTGTCTTTCATCTCGTGTCATATAAATTTATTAATTAAACCACATAAGAGAGCAGTTAAGCTCTCTAAGTGGCGGTATATTAACGAGATTATTATTCTGAAAGAGTAATGCCACGATTCTCTGCAACTAACTTAAGCTGACGAAGTCTCTCCTCCCACTGATTAATATGGAATTTTACTTCATTTTCCAAACGGAATAGAACTTTATTACGAAGTACAATAAGCTGATCAGTTGTCAACTCAGAATACTTCTTTGGTTTCAAATTAACCATAGCACGAAGCTCGCTGAAGTTAAGTCCAGTAGGCTTTACTGTTAGGCGTACAGTATTCTTAATATTAAGGCGCTCCTTAATTACTTCAAGTTTACTACGTGTGTTTCCATCCTTATCTTTTTCATCAACCTCCTTCATTTCAGCTGGAGTAAGATATACACCCATATTGAGAATGAAACTGAAGGTTATATGCTTGTTGTCAAAATACCCAAGCTGGTCTAAACACCCATCCACAACTTCCTCTATAGAGATTCTCTCAAATTCTCTAGGAAGACCTCCTGTACAAGCTGCGATTGAAATGTTCTTGAGTTCATTAGAAGGAAAATCAGCTTTATGCAAATCCATATAACTACGAAGATCCTGCAAATACAGATAGCGTGGGTAGGGTTTGCTATCTGCACATATCTCACCAGACTCCAACTTACGAAGATAAAGCTCAATATTGCACTTCTTACGTTGATCACTGATAATGTTCAGAAGAACATATCTACCAGGATTCAACTTATCTGTACTATTAAGCATTGATAAA
>CAVFGN010000113.1:0-2029 GCA_963621965.1 Alistipes finegoldii | reverse complement strand
TATATATTTTATATATAAAAGGCTTTTTTTATTGCAAAATTTATCAACTTTTGGTATAATAATTATGTAGGTATATACTCGCATAATAATAGGGGTGAAATTTATGTATATCGAAAAATGTATAAATAATGGTACACCATATTTAAGACTTGTTGAATCATATAGGTCTCCAAATTCTAAAGGTGTCAAAGTAGCAAAAAAGAAATTAATTTACAATATAGGTCCTTTATCAAGATATGATGATGGTAAACCCGACTACATCTCTAGATTAAAAGAATCATTTAAATCAGGCTCTCCAATAATCGAATCTTTAAAACCATATTGTATTAAAAGTCAACAATTAGAACATTATTCATTAGAATATACAGAGGGTGATCCTTATTTAATCGGTTCACCAAAACTTTATTCACATGTAATTATTGAACAAATAATGAAAGATTTAGGTTTAATTGATCTCTTTGCACATTATAAATCTATTTATAAAATTCAATACGATTTAACAGGCTTCATTAGACTTTTAGTATATGGTAGATTATTAAATCCTGCATCAAAAATAGCTACAATATCTCAAAACAATGACTACTATACTCCTATCATCGATAACCCTTATGAATTTAACGTATATGATTCTCTAGACTTCGTTTATAAATATCGTAAAACGATTTTTAATACATTAAATAAAACCATGGTAAATAAATTTAATCGCAAATCTACTCTAGTCTTTTATGATGTAACAAACTTCTATTTTGAAATAGAATCACCAGATAGTGATACTGATGATGAAAAAGGCATTAGAAAAAATGGAGTAAGTAAGGAGGAAAGAAAACTTCCGATTGTCCAAATGGGATTGTTTATGGATGAACAAGGATTTCCCATTTCTGTAGAAATGTTCCCGGGCAACACTCTAGATCATCAAACTGTTACTGAGGCCCTAAAGTCTTCTGTAGATGATATGAAGTTTGAAAGATTTATCTTTATTGGTGATAGAGGTATGACAAACTATCCAAATCTCTTACATATTACTTCTTTAGGTAATGGGTATATCGTAAGTAAAAGTACATTAAAAAGCACTAAAAAGGATAAACAATGGTTAACTGATGATAAAGATTACATCTATCAATCAACAGATTTCAAGTATAAATCAAGAATTATTCATAAAAAGGTAAAAGATGAATTTGGAAATGAAAAAGAAATTACTGAAAAAGAAGTTGTTTATTGGTCTAAAAAGTTTGAGGATAAACAAAAACATGAAAATAAATCGTTTCTTGAATTCATTGAAAGATTAAAGGCTTCTCCTAAGTCTTTTAGAGTTTCTAAATCACAAACAAAAGATTTGAAGAAATTTATGAAGAAAGATGTTGAAAATATAGATACTGGAGAAATCATTGATTCTACTAGATTAAAAGGATTATTAGATGAAGAAAAAATTAACGAATTCAATTCATTAATGGGCTATTATAAAATCGTTTCTTCAGAGCTTAATATGGATGATCTAGAGATAATCGATAAGTATCATGGTCTATCAAGAATTGAGGATCAATTTAGAATTATGAAAGGCGACTTAAATACAAGACCGATCTTTGTCAGAACAAAAGAACATATAAACGCACATTTGATTATTTGTTTTATATCACTTCTTATTCTTCGTATTATTCAATATAAAATCAAGGAATTACCTGAATTTGAAATAGACAAAGATAAATACTGGCAAGAAGGTATGCCAGCATACAAAATTATAAAAGCATTAAATAAGTGGACAGTAGATCAAATGAATGATGAATATTATAGATTCAATAATATACATGATGATGATCTATCAGTAATCCTTAGGGCTTTCAATATAATTATTCCTAATAAATTATATAAAAGAGCTGATTTAAAGCGTATAAAGGTTGGAATAAAAATTTGATTGTAGGTACCTATGTAGGTACATAAAATAACAAAGGTATTTTTTAGCAAAAACATCAAAAAAGCCAGTAGGTACGGGATTTTCTACTGGCTTTTGATTTTATAAGGTGGCAAACTCGGG
>CAVFGN010000112.1:0-2063 GCA_963621965.1 Alistipes finegoldii | reverse complement strand
ATATTATACTATACCTCAATGTTTAATTCAATATATTCTAGTAACTAGGCTCAATTTTACCTTCAAGTACTTGTTTTTGAATCGGGACTTTAACAGCTAATTTATAGATAGAATTTCTCAACACTGCTTAAATGCAGTGTTTTTTAATGATTTTCTTGTCAAATATTTCGTATTTGTTTATCGTATTTTATCGTATCCTATGATATAATTATAAAGAGGAAATAATTATGCGTGTTACAACTACTAAATCAAAGAATGCTGAATCGTTTTATATTAATCATGCCTATATAGATAAGAATGGTAAAAGTACATCTCGCATATATAAGAAGCTTGGTACCTTAAAAGAATTATCGGAAAAGTTAAATACTAATAGAGATGGTGTTATGGCTTGGGCTAAAAAACAAGCTGAAATAGAAACCAAAAAATATAATGACGAAAATGAGAAAGTTAACTTAGCTTTATCTCCTAATTCACTTATTGAAAAAGGTCGAGTCAATTCTTTTAATTGTGGTTACTTATTCTTACAAAATATATGCTCTTCTTTAAGAATAGATAATATCTGTAGAAACATTAAAACCAGATATAACTATGAGTATGATTTACACGCAATATTAACCGATTTAATTTATGCAAGAATACTATCGCCTTCAAGTAAACTATCAAGTTATGAGTATTGTAATACTTTATTAGAAAAGCCTAAATATAAGTTACATGATGTATATAGAGCTTTATACTTATTAGCTAAGGAAAGCGATTATATTCAAAGCGAATTATATAGAAATAGTGAATTTCTTCATAAGAGAAATACTAAAGTTCTTTATTATGATTGCACAAACTATTATTTTGAAATAGAAGAAGCTAGACAAGATAAACAATATGGTAAAAGTAAAGAACATAGGCCTAACCCTATTGTAGGTATGGGACTATTTATGGACAGTGATGGAATGCCTTTAGCCTTTGATATCTATCCTGGTAATCAGAATGAACAATTAACTTTAAAACCATTAGAAGAAAAAGTAATAAGAGACTTTAACTGTTCAAAATTTATCTACTGTTCTGATTCAGGACTTGGATCTAAGAATAATAAACTACTTAATTCTGTTGGTGATAAAGCTTACGTTATTACTCAATCATTAAAGAAACTAAGGAAAGAAGATAGAGATATAGCTTTAAATACTAAACAATATCGAAAACTAAATAGTAATAAGTTTATTGACTTAAATGATTTAGATGAAGAAGACAAAGAAGTATTCAACTCTATTTACTATAAAGAGATACCTATTGATAAAGGCAGCATACATGAAACCCTTATTGTCACTTATTCACCAAAATATAAAGAATATCAAAGAAGAATAAGACAAGGACAAATAGATAGAGCTAAGGAACAATTAAATAACGGTAAACTTAAAAAGACAAAAAGAAATCCAAATGATCCTGCTAGATTCTTTAAAAGAGTTGATACAACCGAAAATGGTGAAGTAGCTAAAGAAACATATTATTCTCTAGATGAAGAGATGATACTAAATGAACAACAGTATGATGGCTTCTATGGTGTAGTAACCAATCTTGAAGCAGATGTAACAGATATAATCGCAATAAATAAGAGAAGATGGCAAATAGAAGAATGTTTTAGAGTCATGAAAACAGAGTTTAAAGCTAGACCTGTTTATTTATCTAGACAAGACGCAATCAAATCACATTTCTTAACTTGTTTTATAGCCTTACTAGTATATAGAATTCTTGAAAACAAACTAGATAATAAATATACAGTAAGTCAAATAGTTGAAGCACTAAGAAACATGAATCTATTAGATGTAGAAGGTCTTGGCTATATGCCGGCTTATACAAGAAACGATATTACTGATTCTTTACATAGCTTAGTTAACTATAGACTAGATAATCAAATAATAAAGAAAGCTAAAATGAAATCTATTATCCATGAATCCAAAAAGAAAGATACATTACGATAATTAGCTACATAACTAAAAAAGTGATCTAAGCCTTTAAATAAAGGATATTAGGTCACTTTTCACTTAATTAGCTGTTAAAGATGGGATTATACA
>CAVFGN010000111.1:0-2122 GCA_963621965.1 Alistipes finegoldii | reverse complement strand
GCCCAGATACTTGGATTAAAATAGGTAAAGCAGGTAGAAGTCATAGAGAACAAGCTATTTTGCAATTTAACAGTTTTGTTAAAGGTTATCTCGATAAAGGTTATATACAAGTAGAAAAACATCCAAATGAGTATAATGATGGTGAACTTAATTCTATGTTTGGTGAAGTTAAAACCAACCAATATGGAGTAATTAAGCCTCAACTTGCTAAACAGGCTGATAAAGTTACTAATCCAAAGATATTTGAGAAGGAATGGCTTATCAGTAGAAAGCTTGATGGGGTAAAAGCTTTGTTCTATTATAAGGATGGGGAAATACATACTGCTTCTAGAGGTGGCGAAGCGTATGATCCTGCTACTACTCATTTACGTGAGAATCCAAAGCTTCTGAAATTCTTTGAAGCAAATCCTACTGTAATTTTAGATGGAGAGCTATTTGTTAGAGGTAAAACTCTACAGCAGATAAGTGGTGCTGCTAGAATGGAGAAGAATGCTTATGACTGTGATTGGTTACAATATTGGGTTTATGATTGTTATATCTCAAGTGATGTAGATATGATTGCTGATGATAGATGGAAATTTCTTATGCATGAACTATGCAACAATTTCGAGATTCCTATGTATATGTCTACTGAAGATGATGAACATGAGGATCCAATTCGTGTTTTGATACATGAATATGTAACTGGTTGGGACAATATGAAGAAGCTGCATGATAAGTGGGTTGCTGAAGGATTTGAAGGAGCAGTAATCACTGACCCTTCCAAACCTTATAAGGTTGGATCCCGCTGTAATAATCTTATAAAGATTAAGCAATATAAATCTGAAGACTTTATGGTTGTTGGATACAAGCTTGGTCTTAGAGGTTCTGAAGATATGACCTTTACTTGTCAGTTAGAAGATGGTAGAACATTTGAAGCTATGCCTTGTGGAGATAGAGCTACTAAAGCTGAATATGTCGAGAACTTTGATAATAAGTACAGAGGACACAAGGCTGAATGTACCTTCTTCAATTACTCTGATGATGGTATTCCAACTCAACCAAAAATGCGTATTTTTAGATTTGATTTAGAAAATTAAACTATGAAATTTAAAGGAACTATAATAATTACCGATCCATGTTATATTACTAGAAATGATTATACCAATGATAGTGATGATTGGGTAAAGTGCGAATATGGGCAGAATATGGAAGCTCTAGGCATTTCTCATTATATATGCAAAGACACTATTTATGGCGATTGGAGCTGTACTACATTTCAAACTACAGAGAATCCCTACTATAATCTTGAAGCACTTGAAGATGCTTATGATTCTGACGAATACGTGAAAATAGATTGTCCTAAGTTAGGACAATTCTGTTCAGATTCTAGTATGGTAGCAGTCTTTAATCTCGATGAAGTACGGAAATATAATTCAGATATAGATGAATGGATTGCTTCTCATAGTTGGTGTGTAACTATTATTCCTGATTTTGATGGGGAAGTTAATTACTATGTTGACAGACAAGATAGCGCCCATATAGTAGGCATTGGTAATATTAATTTCTTTACAGTTCAAACAGGATTATGAAAATACCAGAAAAGTTTACTATTAACTCTCAGGAAATAAAAATTGAAATAGTAGATAAATTACAAAATCAAGATTTTGGAGAATTTAATTGTATTACAAATGTAATTAAGATAGCAGAATATGTAGAAGATGATAATAAAGATTTGATCAAGTTAAAAGATGAGCAAATCTTAAATACATTTATACATGAAATTTTACATGCTTATCAATGGTATAGTACTGGTGAATATGATGAACCTCAATCTAATACTTATGCCGGGTACTTTGTAGAATTTCTTAAATCTACTAAATTAATTGAAAAGTTTTAAAATCACTCAGTCTATAACAGATAGAAAGGATGCATCTCTAGGGTTATACTTTAGAGATGTATCTAAACTATCTTTAATATCTCAAGAAGAGGAAATTAAATTAGCCAAAAGAATACAACAAGGAGATACAAGAGCAGAAAATGAGTTAATTAAGGCTAATCTTCGATTTGTTATTTCTGTAGCTAAATCTTATCAAGGAAAAGGTTTGGATTTAGTAGATTTAATCCAAGAAGGAAATTGTGG
>CAVFGN010000110.1:0-2156 GCA_963621965.1 Alistipes finegoldii | reverse complement strand
TTCTTTACATGCTCACTAGAGTAAACTGTACCGTCTGAACCAGTTCTGGCTTGCACCTATCTGTCAATTTCTCCATTATTTTTTCCTACCCATCCAGCCATTGCTCTGGACATATCTCCGAAATCTCCTCCTCCAAAACTTCTGTAAGTTCCCTTAACACCAAGATCATTTTCTATAGTGTTTTGGTTCCAGTTACTAGTATTAGCACCATACCTATCTATCATGGCTTTTACAAAATTGTTATTTGCATTAGATTGATTTCTGATGGCACTCACCATTCCAGCATAGTTTTTAAACCCTAAGTTTCTAATGTCATCATCAGTGAACATAGATAATCTAGCTCTTGTTGGAGTCTACTGAGGTGTTGGAGTCTACTGAGGTGTTGGAGTCTACTGAGGTGTTGGAGTTGATATATTAGGATTAGGATTTATTCTTGCTTTATCAACATAAGGATTATTTGGGTCTACTTTATTCCAAGTATTTCCATTATTCTCATAAATAGAAGATGCTAAATCAAGAGCTCTTTGAGATTGGTCTCCCCACTTACCATCAGTAGAGATACTACCCATATCTGCTCCAGTAATTGTAGAAATATTCTTAAGCATTTGATTAACATATTTCTAAGCAGCCGTAACATCTGTAAAATTTTGTCCAAATTTCTAATTGATTTGTTGTAAAGCCTATTTACCTCTTAATCCATCTCTACGTTTATTCCAATTACTCTAAATTCCAATAGAAGATCTACCATCAAACCCTTTTTGGATTCCGTTTACAGTATAACTATTGTAATCTAAATTATCTCTGTTTGTGTTAAATTGAGAAGTATTACCAAAATAACTTCCTTCGTAATTATCAGGAGTCCAACGAGGATAAGCTGGTGTATTCTGAGTAGAAGTATCCTTTTGTTTTTTATTTCCTTTTATTTCACCAGATGCACCACTACCAGATGCACCACCAGATGCACCACTACCAGATGCACCACCACCAGCAGAAGCATCAGCAGTAGTGTTTGAAAAAGATTTAAGATATTTTTTATCTATAAAAGAACCGTTTTTGTCGAGTAAATATTTTATATATTCGGTTGACTTTCCTGAAGCATCTGTTGCGTAACCTGAACCATCAGAAAAGAAAGTTCCATATTTATTTGTTAGTCGATATTTACCATTAGGATCTCGATCTATTATTCCAGTATTTCCTCTAGCTTTATTCCATCTCTCTAAAATTTGTCTGTCACTATCTGAACCCCCTCCAAATGTAGTATATACTGGCCAAGGAATATCCATTATATACTACTATTTCCTTTTATCCTGTGATTGATTCTATATTAATTTTAATATTTCCATTATTCTTTAATTAAGTCAAGGTCTTTAGTATTAAACACTGCTTCCTATATACTACCAGAAGTAGTAAACCATCTACATCTAATACCTATAAGTATAGGTTTTTTGTCTTTTCTTTCTGAATCATGTTTAAATAGAGACGTTTCCTTTTTAATTACAATCATTGTAGGTTTATTAGGAATATCCTATTTTAAAGTTACAATATCTCCTGGGTTAAAGAATATATTTTCCATATTACTTAATATTATCAAAACGGTCTTGTAGACCTTCATTAACAACTGCTATAATTTGACTTTCTGCTAAACTTACAAACCCCTATTTGAAGAAAGGAACTGGAACAGCAGTATCAACTCTATAATATATAACATCACCTTCTTTAAGATATTTAACTTCAGGTCCCACTTCAACTACACATCCTGTAACAATGAATTGTTTTTGTTCCTCATATTTACCAGACTGCTCATTAAATTGTGCATGTGGAGTATAACCACCCGTATCAATAATTAGTCCTTTTTCTACTTTCATTTGTTGAAAAGGATTTACTTTAAAAGGCTGAACCAGAACTCTTGCAAACATTGGCTTTATTTCTGCCTTATTAATATCATATTTTACTTTTTCCTGACTTTCATTAAAGTCTTTGTTATTTTTCTCAAGTTGTTCATTATATTGTTCAACTTCAGAATTAAATTTTCTGGATTTCTCCTTTTGCACTAGAGCATCAATAGAATTTTCTTTCATATTTACTGATGTGAAATTACTATCAGTTCCTAACATTTCTCTAGCAATTTTTTCTTGTTCAGTTGAATAAAGTCTTAC
>CAVFGN010000109.1:0-2253 GCA_963621965.1 Alistipes finegoldii | reverse complement strand
TTATATTATAAGTACAAAAAGAAATATACCAATAATGAGAAGTGAACTAATGAAATTGATTAAATCAGGTAGATTCCCAAATGAAAAGAATAGAGTTTGGACTATGTGTCAAGCTGCATTACATATGGCTACCTTAGCTGCTGATGAAGCAGAGAGACTAAAGCTAACAGATGAACAGTTCTATATTAATTTTGAAGATGCACTTAATATTCTATCTGTTAGAGATCATTCTGGTAATCCAGAACAAATTAAAGACTTTAAGGAAACAATCGAATCATTTGAAGCTGATCCAGAGTAATCTGGGTTAGCTTTTTTTTTATCCCCCCCCCTAAGAAAAGGAACCTAGAAATTAGGTTCCTTTCAGAAATTGTTCATGTTATTATATAACAATTTTATTTGTTCTTTAAATTCTTCAATGGACATATCTAACTTCATTGTGTTGATTGCTCCTGTTGTTATTACGATGTTGTCCTCTACATATCCTCTGCTTGAGTCTATTCTATCTATTGAATATTCCTCATAGCTTTTAGGAACTACTCCTGTATAATAGTCCTTCATATCCTGTTTCAATAATTGCTTCTTAATTATTTCTGGAGTTAAGGCATATTCTATTATATTCTTTCTATGTTTAAATCCATGATAGCTCTTTTTATACAGAAAATTAGCAGTTTCATCCTCATATGTAACTTCCTCCTTCTTACAGATTACACCTGATCTATACCCATGTTTAGTATAGATAGCTTTCTCAGGAATTAATCCAGAAATTTCTTCCTCTTCTAAACTGAATATGGTACCCCCAATGCACTCTTCAATTTTATTTAAAATTCTATTTAGATTAGATAGGTTTTCTGAGTGCAATACTCTTCTACAAAATTCTTTTTTGGAAATATCGCCTGTAATGTTGTTGTCTCTACAAGCTAATAGAAAATTCTTTTGCTGTGTATTTAATCTGGAATCCAATACAAATTTCGGACAGGTGTAAGGTTTTAGAATTTTAAATCTCTTGAAATATCCATTTACTGTACAATTTTCTATATATCCTTCATCTTCCAATTGCTTAAAAATATCTGGAAGATTTCTCAAAGAAATCCCATACTTTGCGTTAAACTCACTTACTGAACAATGAGAAAATTCATCTGATTTATACGCATTTATCAATGCCAATACTACATTTTTAGAACTTTTTCCAATCATTTTATTTAATTTTTATTACATAGCAAATATACTCATTTATACCTACTGCTCAAAAAGATTACCCAAAATTAAAAAATTTTAAGAGCTGTATATTTAAGACCCCACAACATCTTTCAGTCCCCCCTACAGTCTTGAACAAAAACAAAAATAAACATTACTAACAATTAAAATTTTAGCATTATGAAAAAAGCAGATTTCAAGTTCGATGAGATTAACGTGAATGGTGGTGAAAAGGAAGCCCGTATGGTTCCTCTCGCTGTCGGTGATGAACTCAACTTCACTCTCTCTAAGGAGATGTTTGTACCTCGCAAGGAGGACATCAATGGCTCAAAGCAAGAGTGGACTGACCTTCAGACTGATGGTGATGTTGCCGTTTCCGCTTCACAAATCACTCGTCGTAACAATGGACTTACCTTAACTGGCAAGTCTGTAAAAGAGCGTCTTGCCTCTTTCGTTGATTTGTTCAGCGAGGAGGGTACACTCAAACTGAAGGTCACAAAGGTGGTTGAACGTTCGTTTGACCAGCCCGACGGCTCTAAGTCTACATCTCGCTATCTCAAATTTGAGATAGCATAAACATTGGGGCTTTATGCCCCTTTGTTTTGGTGTAAGAGTATGCGCTATGAAACTGTAAAAGGATACTTAGTCAATGACCATATTGTCTTAGATAATAAGACTTTATGGTTGACTAAGGATTCTAAAGATAAGTGTAATGGTTACTTCTTAGTGAAGTGGCTTGGCTTCAAGTATGAACTTTTAAGAGTAATGGAATTGAGAGAGGAGTAAAATTCTCTTTCGATTCTGTTGCTCTTGATTGCTCAGATTCTTGAGTTGATGTTGAAATGAATTGAATTGGTGATGGTTTGAGGAAGGAAGAGAGTGAGTTAAACGAAAGGACATACCAACTCACACCACTTCTCTCAAAAATCAAAAGTTTAAAAATTTTCCCATTATCGGGATTATATAAAAATCAACAATTATTTAGTAACCAAACCTTTTTAGTAGTATAGGTGAAACTAAAAAATTAATGATAATTTAAACTTAAACTAAAAAGTAAAA
>CAVFGN010000108.1:0-2272 GCA_963621965.1 Alistipes finegoldii | reverse complement strand
GAGTAGATAAAGCAGCAATAAAAGAAAGAAAAATAAAATTTGTTTGGGCATTATCTTTGCCAGGAAAAGTAGCACCAGTAACATCAGCAGAATTTATAAAAGAAACACTTTATAACATTGTAAAAGAAATATAAGATTAGAAATGAACAGCATATAGCAATATGTAGGGGCGGACGACTCGGTCCGCCCGCACGAAATTTATTTCGCTATAAAAAGATGAAAATAAAGGAGAAATAAAAAATGACAATCATACATGCAATTATTTTAGGTATAGTACAAGGATTAACAGAATTTTTACCAATTTCAAGTTCTGCACATTTAAATGTGTTTCCATGGATATTTAATTGGGAAATGTTATCAGAAGGAATCGATGTAGCACTACATATAGGAACATTATTAGCACTAGTAATATTCTTCTTCAAAGATTGGGTAAATCTAGTAAAAGGAGGATATAAAAAAGCAATAAAAAAAGAAGACTCAACAGAAGGAAAAATGTTTTGGTACTTAGTAGCAGCAACAATACCAGCAGGGATATTAAGTTTAATATTAGATAAAATATCAGACAAGATAGTTGGAGATGATATAAATTTCCAAATGGCAATCATAGCAGGAACATTAATTATAATGGGTATAATTTTATATGTAGTAGATAAAAAATCAAAATCTACAGTAACATATGAAAAAATAACATTAAAACAATCAGTATTAGTAGGAATATCACAAGCTATAGCAGCTGCATTCCCAGGAGTATCAAGATCAGGAATAACAATGACAGTAGCAAGAGCATTAAAAATAGACAGAGAAAGTGCAGCCAAATTCTCATTTATGCTAGCAATGCCAATAACACTTGCAGCAGTAATATTTGACTTAACAAAATTCACATTCACATTACCATTAATATTAGGAATATTAGCAAGTTTTATAACAGGAGTAATAGTAATAAAATTTTTACTAGATTACTTAAAAAAAGGAAGTTTCAAAGTATTTGCAATATATAGAGTAATATTTGGAGCAATAATATTAGCAATATATTTTATAAGATAACCAAAAATTTATAGGTTTAAAATAGATATGTCACAAGTAAATTGAAAATAAAATATTGAAAGAGAGTACCAAAAATGATATTGTTTAAGTGATCAAAAATAAACATATCGGGAGGTGCTCTCTTATGAGTAAAAGTATAACACAAAAAATGAAATATAAACAGAGTGTAATTAAATTTTCTTTTAAATATGGAGTAAAAGAAGCAGCAAAGAAATTTAATGAGTGGCCCAAAACAATATATAGATGGATAGAAAGATATGATGGAAGTATAGAAAGTCTAGCAGATAAATCAAGAAGACCATTATCACATCCAAATCAGCATACAGAAAGCGAAATTAAGTTAATAAAAGATTTTAAAAGAAATAATAAAGAAACAGGATTAGTTGTTTTATGGGTTAAATTACGTGAAGCAGGATATACAAGAACAATACAAGGATTGTATCATGTAATGCAAAGATTAGGAATATATGAGAAAGCACCAAGTAAAAAGAAACAACCACAACCAAAAGAATGGGTAACAGGAAATTATCCAGGAGATAAAGTACAAGTAGATGTTAAATATGTTCCAGAAGAATGTTTAACAAAAGAATTAAAAGAGCAAGGAACAAGATTATATCAGTATACAGCCATAGATGAATATAGCAGATTAAGGTATATATGGTATACAAATGCTCATGACACATATGCATCAACGATATTCTTAGAAAGATTAATAAGATATTTTCCATTTAAAATAAATACAATACAAACAGATAACGGATTTGAATTTACAAATAGATTAAGTTGGAATGCATTTACAAAAGATAGAAAAACAATGTTTGAAAAGAAATTAAAAGAATTAGGCATAAAGTATAAAAACATAGAACCGTATACACCGAAACAAAATGGAAAGGTAGAAAGAAGTCATAGAAAAGATCAAGAAAGATTTTACTATGGAAGGAAATTCTATAGCTTGGAAGATTTGAGAAATCAAGGAAGACATTGGTTGAAAGAATATAATAATTTTCCAATGAAACCGTTAAAATGGTTGAGTCCAAGGGAATACCTAAAACAATACAAAAGTCAAGGACAAACGTGTTAAACAATATGAGGTACTCAAACTATATATTTTTCAAAAGATTGTGACATATGATTGACTAACCCACAATACCAGAGTTGAAATATACTCTGTTTTTATGTCAATGATTTTTGAAAATGTCCCAAAATTTTTAAAACATAAGCCCTAAAA
>CAVFGN010000107.1:0-2298 GCA_963621965.1 Alistipes finegoldii | reverse complement strand
GTGAAACTGCAACATTCTGTTATAAGTGTGATGAATTATATCATCCTGAAGATGAGGGTGGAATTATGTGGAATGACCCTGAGGTTGGTATTGATTGGCCTTATAAGGATGAGCCATTACTTTCTGATAAAGATAAATTACATCCAACATTAAAGGATTGTAAGATTTTGTTTTAGGAGATTATATGATACAAATTGTTTTTTTATTAATCTTTTTAATTTTTTTAGCTTTCGCTACTTACATTTTATCTGATAGAGATATTATGTCGCCTTCTGTTTTGTTTCTTCTGGGCTTTATTTTTTCAATTATTTTTGCTGGTATGAATATTGATAATTGGGAAATTAATTTGTCTATAAAAACGATTTTTATAGTATTACTTGGCTGTTTATCTTTTGTTGCTGGCTTTCTTTTTTTTAAAATGCTTCATAAAAATCTATTTAGTGGAGTGAAAGAGGGACCAAGAGAAATATATATTCAAAAATGGAAAATATTACTTGTAATACTAATTGATATATTTGCTTTGTATTTACAATATAGAGATATTTTGCGTGTTTCTCAGTATGCTGATGATTATTGGAAACAATTTGGATTATTAACTGCTTATAAACAGGCTATAATGAGTGGAACTTCTACAAGTTCTCTTGTCACTCAATTAAACAAACTTGTTCTATGCTCAGGCTATATTTATACATATGTTTTTATAAACAATATGTATGCAACAAAAAAATATAAATTACAAAAGAATTGGATGTATATTGTACCTATTTTTTTCTATGTTATTTCAACATTTATGAAAGGAAATCGAATTGGTGTATTAGGTATCATTATTATGATGGTGTTTTTATCCTATTATTTTTCGCATAAGAGAAATGGCTGGGATAAGCATTTATCATTTAAATTTGTATTAAAGATAATTGTTGTATGTGTTATAGGTCTAATAGGCTTCTATTATAGTAAATCCTTAGTTGGTAGAACATCTACCCTTTCTATTTTTGATTATATTAGTCAATATGTCGGAGGCTCGATTAATTTATTAGATTTATATGTTAAAGATGTGACGATTACCTCATCGAATTATCCTCTAAGTGAGACTTTTGTTGGATTATATAATTCGTTTTATAAGTTAGGTATTCTTAATGAATCTTTTTCATCTGGACTTGAATTTAGATATTCACCTTCTGGGGTATCCTTAGGAAATGTTTATACATGTTTTAGAAGATATTACAATGATCTTGGATATTTTGGTGTTTTTATTTTTACCTTCTTAATGTCGTATTTTATGAATTGGTTTTATTATAAAGTTAGAAAAACTAGTGTCTTTGAAAGAAATGGTAATTTTTTGATTATGTTGTATTCAACATTGGTTTTTGTTTTACCTTTAAGTGCTATGGAAGAACAATTTTATATGACTCATTTGGTATTAGGATACTTTGGGGAAGTTTTAATTTTATATCTATTATATAAATTTACATTTACACGAATTGAAATTTGTTCTGATTCTTATAAAGTTGGAAGTAAATGTTGTAGAGGATTAAATATATGAACAAAGATATGAAAATCCTTGTCACAGGTGTGAAGGGTCAGTTAGGTTATGACTGTTTTAGAGAACTAAATAAACGTGGGTATACTAATGTATTAGGTATAGATAGAACTGAACTTGATATAACTGATGAAGAAGCAGTTCATAAGTTTATTAATGAATATAAACCAGATGTCGTTATGCACAATGCTGCATGGACAGCTGTAGATAAAGCTGAAGAGAATAAAGAAGCAGTATATAAAGTAAATGCACTAGGTCCTAAATATATAGCTGAATCTTGTAAAGAAGTTAATGCTAAAATGGTCTATATCTCTACTGATTATGTATTTGATGGAAAGGGAGATACACCATTTGAGGTTGATAGTCCAAAAGGCGGTCTTTCTACTTATGGTAAAACTAAAGGACAAGGCGAAGACTTTGTTATATCAAGCCTAGATAAGTACTTTATAGTACGTATTTCTTGGGTATTTGGAATAAATGGTAATAACTTTGTTAAGACTATGTTAAAACTTGCGGATATGGGTAAAACAGAACTTAATGTAGTAAGTGATCAAATAGGATCTGTTACTTATACTTATGATTTAGCTAAACTATTATGTGATATGATAGAAACCGATAAATATGGTATATATCACGCGACTAATGAAGGATATATATCATGGGCTGAATTCGCTAGAGAAATATTTAAATTAACTAATAAGAGTGTTTTAGTTAATGGAATAACTACTGCTGAATATAAAAAGTTAGTTCCAAATCAA
>CAVFGN010000106.1:0-2307 GCA_963621965.1 Alistipes finegoldii | reverse complement strand
GCATTAAATGGTATTGAAGATAATGAAAACTCAAACGAACTACAAGTTATACTCAATTCAAACGATTTATTTTAAATACAGTCAAGCATTTTTATTTCTAGCGGTTTTGGTAAAAAATTGTATCAAACCGCTTTTTTTCTTTATCCATACCTTCACACGCTATATAGAATATAAATTTTATAGATCCTTACGTTTAGCATAAGGTGAACCTTGCAAGGAAGTGCAAATCAAACATTTTGTTGTAATGTGTGGCAATTAAAGATTATTATTCACTTGATTTTTATCATTAACCTACCTATACCCATTTTTATTTGTTCCTACTCTTTCAATATATCCTTTTTCTTTTAAAATTATGTTATCTATTGACGTTTTACCAAAGAGTACAAACAATTTCTAATTCCGGCTTTGATATTTGGATTATTTATAATTTTCGCAATTACCTTAACTTGAGAACTATTAAGTGTTTTATCACCCACTTTTGGGGTTCACTTCATTCTTAGTACTTCCTCGTCTTATATTCATACATACTTCAATACATACAAACCCATTATTATTTATTGCGTCCATAGATTTATTAGGTGAAACAATGAGAGGAGATGCAAAGACATACAATTATTTGTTGTTTAACATCAAAAAGTTATTATTTAATCTTTTCCTTCAATTATTGTGTCATCATCCATTATTACATATTTAAATTTTCTTCCATCAATATAACAATTTTCAAGCAAATCATAAATATCATCATACCACCCAATAAAATGATACTCATTAAATTGAAATTCAGTAATAATATTTGCATCTACTAATGCTACTTCATATATTCCTAATTTCCTTTTTAATTTACTTTCAAACTTTTTTCTAAGATCATCTGGTTCCATTTGGTCCATAGTCATACGATAAAGTTTCCCATTAAATTTAAAATCAAGACCATATACAGTATCATATTTATCATTTCTTTCGCCAGAATACTCGCCTATAAACTCATTTATAGATTTATATTCATTTTTTCTCATAACGATAATCTCCTTTTGATTTTTTCAATCAAATCTAAATCTTCTTTCGACAAAGGAATTCCTTTATCAGTATGATCTAACATATAATGCACGTGTGGTTTCAAGCCATAATGATAATGTTCAAAATCTAAAACTTTAATTTGCTTATGATCACCATCATAAAACGAAATGTGTTTAATCTTTTTATCCTTCAAAATAACATATATTCTATTAGCACTATGAGAATATTCTGGTGCTTTTACGTTTCTGGAAGTTCCCATACTCAATACTTGAATATTATCCATTTGACCAATAGTTTCATACCGTTTTCCGTTTTCAACAAAATTAAAATCTCCTCTATCTACACTTATAAATGCTCCCCTACTTCCCATAATAATCACCTCTTTCAATTTTAAAAACACTATCTAGAGGAAATAAGCTTAATTGTTTAAAACTTTTTTCTTTATAAACAAAAGAATCTATATAGTCGAAGTGTAAAAACGTACCTGTCATACCTTCAAGCATCTTGCCAAATACAATTATGATAGATGGCTCAATGACCTCTTTCATCTTATTAAAGCCTTTTAGAAACACATCATAATTTGAACTACATCCTAATGTTGAAATAATTACGACACTACCCTTTTCAACTCCTGAAAAACACATATCATATGTATCTTCTAAAGCCCATTGTATTGTAGGTATTACCTTAAATCCTTTTTCTTGCCACAAACAGCCAATCCATCTATTTCTATAAATATTATATCTAATATCGTTAATATTCATACCAGGATAAACGCTGTAATCAGGTGTGCAAATAGCTTTAAATCCGAGGAATTTAATTAAATACTTATATGGATCATTCCAAATATTATTAATAATGTTATCGTAATTAAACATACAGACAATGGATTTATCTTTTTCTTCCTGCCTTTTAATATTTTTAAAATTACATATTTTAGTGTCATTCCAATCTTTATAACTAAACTCATCTTTTCGTATGATTGGAAATCCATATTTATCATATTCATGATTTGAGTATAATGGTCTTAAAACCTTATATTTTTCGTAATTTGTTTGTCCTTTGATCATATAATTAACCCTCCTTATTGACAAATCAAAGTTTTAACCATATAATCAAAATGCAACTGAATCATTATATGGTTCTATTAGAGTATAGTACTTCCAATACTATGCTCTTTTTATTTTGTTTTTAAATTTTCCTTATATAATTTTAGAAATTCTATTTCTTTTTCAGTATATTTAAATTTTGGATGATTTTTCCATTTTTGTGCCGATTTAAGTGCAAATTGTG
>CAVFGN010000105.1:0-2378 GCA_963621965.1 Alistipes finegoldii | reverse complement strand
CTTCCTATTGCAACAAATACAACATTAGGTGGTGTTAAAATTGGATTTACAACAACAGGCAAAAAGTATGCAGTTCAATTAGATACTAATAATATGATGTTTGTAAGTGTCCCGTGGGTTGAATATACTGACGCAACAATAAGTTCAAGCGGTTTAATGAGTTCAAGTGATAAATCTAGATTAGATGGATTAAATAATGTTACTTATGAAATTGATGATGTAAATTTAGAAATTACATTAACTATTGGAGATTAAAAAAGATGAAAAAATGTTATAATAAGAAAAATGAAAGCAAAAACGCTTTCGAAGGAGATTAAAATATGGCTATTGATTTAACTGATGCAAAGTGGGTAGGAAATGACAGTCCTACGATGCTTGGAAGTGATACTGTAAGTTATAATATTACATTCACTTCAAATAGTGTTACTTATAACGCAATTACAATTAATAATAGTGCTAAAACTATTGCATATACTACAAGCGGCGGTTCAATTACAGCAGTTTATAGTAACAGTGCTTGGGCAAATACTGCATATAAAACTATTAATATTACAGGTGGAACTGATGTTAGTAGTTCTGATTTATATTATTGGTTAGAAACTCGTGGCACTCTTACATTAGCATCCGAATTTAATAAAACCAAATTAACATTTAATATTAGTTATGACTTATCTAGTGAAGAATACGCTAAACTTGTTGAACTTGCAGGAGAAAACTTTGTTTTAGTCCCTATTTTAAATGATGTAGACGCACATACTTATAAAGATGTTAATAGTGCAGAATCTAAAACATTCTACGACTTTATGTTGCAATGGGGAACTTCATTTAATGAAACACTCATTAAAACTTTAAGTGGCGAATGGAGTTATGGCGGTGGTGCTGCTAGTGGTACAAATACTGTATCATACACAACTGCAAATTATGGTAGATATTTATTAAGTAGTTCAAGTGTTACAGTAAATTCAATCCTTCGTTTTGCATTATATAAAGCGAGCGTTTCAAGTGGTGTTGCAACCCCAACAGGTAGCGCACTTGATACTATCGGATATAGTGATCGTGTTACTGTTTCTTGCACATTTGCGGAGGAATAGTTTATGGATAAAGGAAAATTTAGATCAAGCAATGATGTTTCCTTTACATTTCCTACAAGCGAGATAACACAAACTTTTGACTTTATTTCAAATGGTCGTGAATGTGTTGGTATGCGCATTACTAAAGACACGATTTATTATGAAGACCACGCTGGAACGGAAATTGAAGTTTACAATGCCGTAAACAAGTGGTCACAAGAAGATATTAAATTTAGTGTCGTGCAAATAAATAAGGATGTTGAATTTACACAAGAATTCAGTTATTACTTTGCTTTATTATTTACTAATGTGCAATTATTTGATTATAAGTTAAAAGTTAAAATAAGTAGTAAAGTTTATAGTAAAACCAAACTAAAAATGGAGGGTGTAACTTATGAAATTTACTAGAAGGAGTTTCTTATGTCGAGATATCAATTATATTTAAACATAGAAGGTATCAAGTATAAGATAAGGAACACGGAAGATATTATTGTATCTAATGTTAAACTTAATGGCTCTTACAAGTTAGATACTAAAGTATATCCATTAAAAGGCGATTTAATTACAATGAGTTTAGGTAATGCAACACCAATAAGTGGAACACAAGACTTATACCGTATTATTAAAATCGAGGGAAGTGTTGCCGAAGTTGTCGCTATGTATAACATTAGCAAGTCACAAAAATATAGTTCAAGTTCTCAATTATATGAAAACTCCGAAATAGATACTGCTTTAAATACAACTTGGTATGAAACATTAAATGATAATGCTAAAAAGGCTATTGTACCTAAAACATTAGTACAAGATAGTTGGTATTATGGAAGTACGGGAAATCCGGACTATTCGGGTTACTATGGTAAAGATATACCGGGTAATATCAATTATACTATGTCGTTAGGTAATAAATCATTTGGTTCGGAAATTACAAGAAATGTTTATGCTTTAAGAATACAAGATATTATTGACTATATTACTGATACTTCAGTAGGAGATGGCAAAATACAAAATTACAACATTTGGAAAATGCTATTTAATACAACTGATATTTCATCTATTAAATACCAAATTTGGTTAATGTCGGCTAATGCTTCAAATACTAATTTTACATTCTATATTGATATTGATTATGGTAGATTTAACTTCAGTTATTACTATGGCTCATTAGCATTAAAACCTACTTTAACTATTGATTTATCTAATATCGACTTTGAACCATATACAATTAAAGTTAGTAATGTAAATCTCAGTGGTAATTATAAATTACAACCAAAGATTAAAGTCAGTAATGTTAGTTTACTTGGAACTTAT
>CAVFGN010000104.1:0-2586 GCA_963621965.1 Alistipes finegoldii | reverse complement strand
TTCTTAAAGCATCAACATCAAGTCCTGAATCTATTTCATCTAAAAGGGCAAATTTAGGTTTTAACATTTTCATTTGAAGTATTTCATTACGTTTTTTCTCACCACCAGAAAAACCTACATTAACGTAGCGATGTGGCAAGTCAGAACGCATTTTAAGTTCTTTAGTTGCTTGTTCAAAGCTTTTTATATATTTTAGTAATGAAAATTTTTCACCAGGTAATGCTCTTGCATGTAAAGCAGCCTTTATAAAATCTGAATTGGTAACTCCTTCTATTTCACTAGGGTATTGCATTGCAAGAAAAATACCTTTTCTGCTTCTTTCATCAACACTCATTTTAAGTACATCTTCACCATCTAGTAAAATTTGTCCTTTTGTCACTTCATACTTGTAATGACCCATGATTGTTGAAACTAAGGTAGATTTACCAGTTCCGTTTGGTCCCATAATTACATGGAACTCACCAGTATTCATTTCAAGGTTAACACCTTTTAATATTTCTTTTCCTTCAACACTAACATGTAAATCGATTATTTGTAATTTTGACATATCTAACACCTCATCAGTTTGACATTTATTTTTTGTATTTATTTTTATTACTTCTTACCAATATATTATTATACCATTTATTGTAAAAATACTCTACTAAAATGCGAAATCTTTTATGTTCGTGTACACTAGGGCAAATTGTAACATCAAATGCAACAAAATAAAATACCAGGTATTTACCCTGGCATAAGTTGTTTTTCTTGAAGTCTCTATGCTAATATGTTATTCTTAAGT
Organism: Alistipes finegoldii; assembly: GCA_963621965.1. Lineage (GTDB taxonomy): Bacteria > Bacillota_I > Bacilli_A > Acholeplasmatales > Anaeroplasmataceae > JAEELC01. The sequence continues at coordinate 1,805 of CAVFGN010000104.1, read as the reverse complement.
CGTTCAAAACCAGAAAGGAATATTAACATGAGACAAACTAATTATACAACAAATCAAAATAACATTCAATCATTTAGAAAAAGACATTTTAATCACTTATCTCTTGCAGATAGGTTGAATATTGAAAAACTACTAAATCTTAAAAATGACATAACCTATACTGGTCCTAAAATTACTCTTGCTTATATTGCCAGTATTATTGGTGTAAATAAAGCTACTATATCTAGAGAAATTAAACGCGGTACTTACTTTTCTCATAACCCTTATACTGGTATGCCTACATCTAAATACCTCGCTTCTTTTGGACAAGGCGTTTATAATAAAAACCAGATTAGATCTCATTATAAACTTAAGCTCGCTAAAGACTCTCCTATATTAAAGGAACTTGCTACCCTTATGAATTATGGTGCTGATCCTTTTACTGCCTTATGCCTATACGAAAAAAAGCATCATACCAAATTCCCTTTATGCGAAAAAAGTATTTATAATTATTTTCACAAAAATTTGCTGAAATTAAAAAGAGGTTCAATCAACCCAAGAAAACATACCCATACTATTAAAAAAGTCCAAAAAATGATGATAAAAGGGGATAATATTTCACTAAGAAGTGAAAAAGCCAATTCTCGTGAAGAATTCGGTCATTGGGAGGGTGATTTAATTGTCGGTTCTAAAGGAACTTCTAAATTTTGCTTATTTACTATTATTGAAAGACAAACTAGAATATATTTAAGTTTTAAAATTAAAAATAGAGAAATGAAAAATATTGTTATGCTACTAAATTCCATTGAATCTACCATAGGTAAATCAACTTTTTCTTCTATGTTTAAAAGTATAACTTTTGATAATGGTACTGAATTTAGAGATTTTAAAGGAATGGCTAAATCTTTTTTTGATAACAATGTAAGAACAAAAATATATTACGCTAATCCATATCATTCATGGGAACGTGGTTCCAATGAAAACGGAAATAGAATGATGAGAAAATTTTTCCCTAAAGGAACCGATTTTTCTAATGTTAGTGATAGAGCTATACTAAAGGCGACTAATTTGATTAACTACAGTCATAGAAAACTTTTACACAATTTTTCTTCTGCTGAAAAATTAAAACATCTCAATGAATCATATTTCAGAGCCATTGAGATGTTAGGACTTAAGAATCCTTATCGTAATTACCTAATATAATTAACAATAATTTTGTTGCATTTCTAATTACAATTTAGGAAATTTTTACAAATAATATAGTTGATTTACAAAAAGTGTTTCTTATTCAATTATCTTTATATTCCTATTTTATAATGTCATTGTGCATTTTATTTTTTTATTCACTGTCTACTTTAGAGACATCATATCATTGACATGATTAGTTTTTCGTTTTTTACATTATATTTTTATTTTGTACCAAAAATACGATCGCCACAATCACCAAGTCCTGGTACAATGTAACCTTTTTCGTTTAATTTTTCATCTTTTGCAGCAAGATAAATATCTACATCAGGATGATGCTTTTGTAAATTCTCAATACCTTCATTTACACCAACGATTCCAATGTAAATTATTTTTTTGGCTCCACGAGATTTTAATATATCAATAGCAGCAACTGCGCTTCCGCCAGTAGCAAGCATTGGATCAACTAGAAAAACTGTTGCTTCTTTTAGAGTAGAAGGAAACTTTGCATAATATAGTTGTGGTTCTAATGTTTCCTCATTTCTGAATAGACCAATATGACCAACTTTAGCCGTAGGAATTAAACTTTGTATTCCATCTACCATTCCAAGACCAGCTCTTAAGATTGGTACAATTACAAC
>CAVFGN010000103.1:0-2668 GCA_963621965.1 Alistipes finegoldii | reverse complement strand
TCAATTTTTACATTACTGTCAGCATTTAGTCCTTGACTTTGGAACCAGTTTAAAATACTATCTTTTGTGCTTATTTTTCCTAAATAAATTAATATTTAAGATTAATATTTAAATAAATGAGGTATAGATTATGGATAGATATTTATCAGAATTTTCTCCATTCAAAGATGGTGTAAGAAATGACTCAAGTATTTTGAGTAAAGCAATAGAAGAGACTAGTTCTAAAAAAGACAGATTAATAATTGAAGAAGGTATTTATAAATGTGGTACTATTTATTTAACAAATAATACTAATATTTATTTAAAAAAGGGTGCAATTATTAAGTTAAGTGATAATGAAGAAGATTTCTATTTCTTTGATTCTAATAATAAAATTATTACAAGAAACACTTGGGAAGATTGTTTTTACAATGGTAAGCCTTCTAAATATTTCTTTTTTGGTCAAGATTTAGAAAATGTAACAATTGACGGAGAAGGTGTAATTGATGGATCTGAAGAATTATTTTATGGAGTAATTAATAAAGACCATATTGAAGGTTCAATTTATCCAAGAACGCCACTTATTTATTTAGAAAACTGTAAAAATGTAAAACTAACTAATGTAACGCTTCAACGTAGTGCTTTTTGGACAGTACATTTAGTAGGATGTGACACAGTATTAATTGATTCAATAAATATCAATAATAACCCTATATTTACAAATAGTGATGGAATTGATCCAGATCACTCTAAGAATGTAAAAATAAGAAATTCTATTATATCTTGTGCTGATGATTGTATTGTTCTTAAGACTACAAACTTTAGTTCTAAATACGGAAAGTGTGAAAATATAGAAGTTTCTAATTGTATTTTAAAAAGTACTTGTGCAGCTATTAAAATAGGTACTGAATCATTCAATGATTTTAATAATATTTATGTACATGATTGCAACATAATTGATACTAATAGAGGTATTTCAGTTATGTTAAGGGATGGAGCTAGTTTGAGAAATGCTAGATTTGAAAATATTAAGATACAATCACACTTAGTAAATCCTTTATTTTGGTGGGGTAGAAGTGAGGTTATATCTATTACAAACATTAAGAGAAATAATGATAGTGTATTAGGTAGTGTTGATAACTTAGTATTTAAAAATATTGATTCTCAAAGTGAGAATGGTATTACTATAGTAGGTGAAAATTTAGGTAATATTGAATTTGATAATGTTTTACTTAATATAGTAAATAAGACTAAATGGCCAAAGAAAGATTTAGATTTACGTCCTAGTATCTATAATGTAGTAGATGGTACTTTCCATGATTTATATGTAAAAGGTAAAACAAATCTTTCAATAAATAATTGTAATTTTAAAGATATAGTAAAAGAGTAAAATTTAAAATATGTGCAAATTGCACATTTAATAAAAGCGCTTTATTTTATATAATATAGGTATATTTTAGGAGGAATATTTATGGCAACTTTAAGCTTAAGACATATTAATAAAATTTATCCTAATGGTACTCAAGCTGTATTTGATTTCAATCTTGAAATCGATAACAACGACTTCATTTGCTTCGTAGGACCATCAGGATGTGGTAAATCAACAACTCTACGTATGATCGCTGGTCTTGAAGATATTTCAAGTGGTGAATTATATATCAACGATAGACTTGTAAATGATGTACCATCTAAGGACAGAGATATTGCAATGTGCTTCCAATCATATGCGCTATATCCTCATATGTCAGTAGAAGAAAACCTTGCGTTCGGTTTAAAATTAAGAGGAGTAGATAAGAGAGAAATTAACCACCGTGTTAAAGAAGCTGCAAGAATTCTAGGTCTTACTCCATATTTACAACGTAAACCAAGAGAATTATCAGGTGGTCAACAACAACGTGTAGCTTTAGGTAGAGCTATCGTAAGACATGCAAAAGTATTCTTAATGGATGAACCATTATCTAACCTTGACGCTAAACTTCGTGTTTCAACTCGTGGTGAATTAATTAAATTACACAAGAGATTAAACGCTACAACTATCTATGTAACTCATGACCAAATCGAAGCTATGACAATGGCTACTAAGATTGTAGTTATGAAGTTAGGTAGAATTCAACAAGTTGGTGTTCCAAATGAAGTTTATATGCATCCAGCTAACGTATTCGTTGGTGGATTCATCGGTACACCTCCAATGAACTTCATTAAGGGTAAAATCGGAAGCGATAACTATTTCGTTTGCGAAGATGGTACTAGAATTGAAGTTCCAGCTGGTAAGATTGAACTTGTTAAAGAAAAAGGTTACTATGACAAGGAACTTTATTTAGGTATTAGACCTGAAGACATCCATGATGAAACTCAACCTATCTTATTTGAAACTTATCCAAATGCAGTTGTTGACTGCAAGGTTAAGATTTCAGAATTATTAGGTTCTGAAACTAACATCTATACTGAAGTTGGTGGATGTTCTGTAATCGCATCAGTTCCATCTCGTGGAGACTTAACATTCGATTCTATGGTTAAATTAGTATTCGATATGAATAAGTGTCACTTCTTTGATGTTGAATCTGAAATGAATATTGAATTATTATAATATTTAGGGCTCTTCGGGGCCCTTTTTTCAAATTTAATTTTTAAATATTTTGTAAATAATGGCTAGTTAATGACTTTATTTTATTTACTCTAAAATATAAAA
>CAVFGN010000102.1:0-2708 GCA_963621965.1 Alistipes finegoldii | reverse complement strand
TGTAACTCCACCTAATAATTTGACATCTTTCTGTGGGCAATTTATTAATATGGTATTTCTGCTGTCTGCACAATGTAAAGGCGCAGTAGGTCTAGCCGAGTTCTTTAATTTCTTTGATTACTTTGCAGTTAAAGAATGGGGTGAAAATTATCATCTTAAAGAGAATGAATTTGCTGATACAGAAGTTTGTTTGAATCGTAAAACTATATCTCAACGCATAGAACAACACTTTCAAAATGTAGTTTATAATCTGAATCAAAGTGCAGGCAATAGGGGAAACCAATCTCCGTTTACTAATTTTAATTATTTTGATTCTAATTATTGGCATGCTCTATTTGATGAGTTTGTATTTCCAGATGGAGCTAAACCATCTTGGGATAGAGTTTCTTATTTACAAAAGAAATTCATGAAATGGTTTAATAATGAACGAACCAAGACAGTGTTAACGTTCCCTGTAGAGTCCATGCTTCTCTTAACTAATGGTAAAGATGTTATGGATAAAGAATACAAAGAATTTACTGCTGAAATGTATGCTGAAGGACATTCCTTCTTTACATATCTTTCTAGTAATCCTAATGCAGTTGCTTCATGTTGTAGACTTAGAAATGAATTGAGTGACAATACATTTATGAAAACTATTGGTCTTGCAGGAGTACAAACTGGTAGTTGTAATGTTATTACATTAAATCTTAATAGAATTGTTCAAGACTGGGATAGGATTCATGGTGATAAAACTGATATAAATTCTTTTAAAGAATATCTTAAAAGTATTCTTGAAAGAGTTTATAAATATCATATCGCTTATAAGACTTTACTGTATGAGGTAGAAAAGCTAGGAATGTTTACTTCTTCTAATGCTGGATTCATTAAGATGAATAAATTGTTTAGTACTGTATCTATCAATGGACATAATGAAATGGCAGAATATTTAGGGTTTAAGATTTCTAATAATCCTGAATACATAGAATTTATGAGTGATATTCTTGCTTTCATAGATAAACAAAATAAAGAACATAGTACTAAGGGATTTATTATGAATCTTGAATGTGCTCCTGCAGAAGGTCTGGGTTCTAAGAATTATAATTGGGATAAAGCTGATGGATATAAGGTTCCAGAAAATAGAGTACTTTATAATTCATATTTCTATGATGCTCATGATCCAAATACTTCTGTTCTGGATAAATTTGTTCTACATGGGGGTAAAATAGCTAATTCTTGTTCAGGCGGTCAAGCAATACATGCAAATTTGGATACACATCTATCTAAGACTCAATATTTAAAACTTATTGACTTTGCAATCAAACAAGATGCTTCATATTTTACATTTAATATTCCTAATACTGAATGTAAAGATTGTGGACATATTATTAAAAAGCCTATTAAAGAATGTCCAATTTGTAAAAGTAATAATCTAAGATATTGGACTAGAGTAGTGGGATTTCTTCGTCCTATTGATGGGTTTGATCAGTATAGACAGATAGAAGCATCTAAACGTGTATATTCACATGAAGAAGAGAATTAAAAATTTAGAATTTAGAGAGGCTACCTATTTAGGTAGTCCTCCTGAACATATAGGTTATCATATAGATAAATGGGAACCTAATGGTTATTATCAAAGAGAATCCGAGTTTACGAAAGTAGACTCGGATTTTTATTGTTATCCTGATCATCCTAACTGTAAAGTGCACAAAAATTGTTTTAAACATCCAGAAATATCTTATGCAATAGCTGCTTTTACATATAATGATCATGAAGAATGTTATGAATTAGAATTTATAGGAGATAGACCTATGAATTTAAGTGAAGAAGAACGGAAAATATTCTGGAAATTGTTAGAATATGGTTTTAATTACTTAGGATATGGAAATAACGAATAGAAAATCAATTTCTGACGATTTGAATAAGTATGATTATCTTGCAAAGGAGCATGATTTTATTCAAATTACAGAATGGACTAATGGAGAAGGTTGGGATATTACTATAAATGAAATAGTAATTTCTTTGACAAATGGTCAACTTGAAGCTATTAATTATTTAATTAAAACATTAGATTACAATGATAAATAGAAATGATATTCTTGTTAAAGCAGTGGAAGATTGCTTTGCAGAAATGTATAAATGGGCACAACCATCTATTGATATAAAACAACTTATGGCAGATGGCTATAAAGATGATGAAAAATCTCCTTTATATTCTAAACATTATTTATCCCAAGATAATTATGAATACATTAGAGACGCTTACATGTCCGCCTATGGTATCACGGATGATTGGCATGATACATTTGAACTTATCTATAAGCAACTTAAAGAAGGTGGTATAGAAGATGATTATAAACCTGCTACTGATGATAGTCCTGGATATAGGGATTATAAAAAAGTAGACCCACTTTCTGAACATCTCTCTATTAAAGAAGACTTTGAAACTGTAATTCAATATATTAAAAAGATTGAAGATTTCTTTAAAGGTCATAGCAGAGAAACAGAAAAGTTTTCTATAACTGTTGCTTTAGGGTATTCTCCTACAAGTAATAAAAAAGAAGTAGAAAAATATTGGCAAAATAACGGTCGTCCTGATTTTGCAATTAAAGACTTTAATATTGCTGATGTAATATATGGAGGTCCAAATGATGAGTATCTTGATATTACAGAAGAAGAATTTATAAGTACTTTAAAATGAAAATACTTTGTGTGCCTGATGTGCATGG
>CAVFGN010000101.1:0-2713 GCA_963621965.1 Alistipes finegoldii | reverse complement strand
CAGATAATAATAGTGATTTGAATCAAAATTATGTATAAATTTGTATAAATAATGTCAGATAAAATTTAGAAATTTGAAAGAGGGGGGGGGTGGTAGAAAACCGTATATGGTCACATGCCAACTGTTAATGTTGGTGTAAATATACCCCTTACAAAAAAACGCAAACCATCGTTAAATTTTAACATTGGTGATTATATTAATATAAATAAGCTTGAAAAAGAGTCGCCTTATAGTCCAATTAATGTAAATGAATTTTTGAATTTAAATACTACATTGGGTGGAATGTATGATTTTGATTCGGGTTAGTTTGGTTTATCAGCAGGAATATCTGGTTATAGTCCTAAAGGAAAGCTATTAGCAGGACTAAACGGATAGTATATGAATAATCCATATTTAACTAAACCTGTTGAGTTAATAAAACCCGAGCCTTTGAATAAAGGTAGATTGAGAATGTTAAACAGATTTCTTATATTAAAAGGTCGAGATCCTAACAAATTAAGCTAGACTGATATGTATATTTTAGAAAAGATGTTTAGAGATTTTTCAGGTGATGAGGTTTTATCTAAATATGATTAGTTAAGTATCAACAAATAAAAAAAAATGAATTATATTCAACTATATTCAGGGGGGGGTACATCTACTTTATCCTTCTATAAAAATGCAAGTAAAAATGAAATAAAAAAGATACAGGAAGCTTTAAATGCTTATAGTGGTGAATTATTTTAGCCTTTATAGGTTGATGGTATCATAGGTCCTAAAACTATTGAAGCAATAAAGGTCTTTCAAAAAATGAACGGTTTAAGGGTTGATGGTATTGTGGGTAAACAAACTTTAGAAGCATTGACTCAATAGTCCATTAATCCCAATAGTTTTACTCCGCAATGGGGTAATATACCCATTTAGCATAATGATGCAACAACATATGTTCTTCCAAGAACATATATACCCCCACTATAGGTACCAGACGAGGTTATCAAAAAAGCAGCTGAAGCTGGTGTTCCTTTAAATGAGTACATAGGACATCAAGATTACTATTACGTAGAAAAACTTAGAAAGGAAGCTGAAGATAACCCAGAAGCTAATGCTACTACCTTTAAAATTGTTCCATATACATTACCTGATTTGGAAGCTATATCTGATGAATATCATGAGGCTATAATAAACAAGTCAAGGGAAGAACTAAAAAATAAGTCCAAGGACGAAATAAAAGCAGAATAGCGAATAATGGCTGATGCTGGTTATTATGATAAGCTTTTATATGATATGACTCCTGCATAGCTAAAGGAGGTATAGCAAAGAATGAAAAATAGAGGATTTTATAAGGGAAAAATAGATGGAATAATTGGTCCTGAAACCATAAAGGCATATAGAGAGTATAATGTAGATGGTATCTATGGAGCTAGGACTAATTCTGCAGTAGCAAGACCACATGAAAAATCATAGGATTATAGTTATGTGGGTAATAATTACGACCAAGGATGTGCTGAATTTGTGACTAAACATTATAATCGCATGACAGGTATGGCAGATGCTGCAGGTGTTACTGGTAATGCTTGGTTGATGCTCGGTAATATAAAAAAGAAAGGCGGTGCTCAATTATATAATATATATGAAGACCCACGAATGAAAGCTGCTAAAGATGTAAATACCGTCACCAGATTAACAAAACAATTAATTAAAGAAAATCCTTTTAATTATCATTCTTTACAAATCGGAGATATTGTTGGGTTGTTTAATCCTACCTCATCTTGGAAACCTACAGCTTTTAAAAATGGAACTACTTATAATACCCATGTTGGAATATGCGTTGGTTTTGATAAAGATGGAATGCCTATTATACAACATAATTTTCATAATAGAACAAGGTAGAAAAAATATGGTACTGATGTACACACTGATAGAGCCGATGATTTACAAGCAGGTGGGTAGCTAATAGCTGTAGCTATGAGACCTAAAGGTCAAATAGTGCGTACCGTTGATTGGGATTTAAATGATAAACCTGATTTTTCTGTAGATGAAGAGATTGATAATGAAAATCTTTAGATATACCGTAAAAGTCTTTCTGGTGTTGCCCCTTTAATTAAAAAGGCATATCCTAATGTTGATACAGATGAAATACAATAGATGGCTTTAGCTATTTTGTAGCGTGAAACAGGCATGATGAATAAAACTATGTCTCAATAGCGTAATTTTGATAATGTAAAAAACGGAACTGTATCTTTTTGGAACTGGGTATCTGCTTCAATAAGAAATAAATGGAATTCCTTTAAAGACCCAATAGCAGTTTCTTCTGATCTTACGAAGACTAAGCTCTCATCAATATCAGTACCAGAAGCAAACTTTTTGGGTATTAACTCACCTGGTGAACTTGATGACCCTGAAAAAGCAGCAGGCGCAGTAATGATGATGCTTGCAAAATATAATAATTATGCAAAGGAGCATGCAAAAAGGTACCCATAGTTAAAACTGACAGATGAGGATATATGGAATGCTACAGTAACAGCATATAATAAAGGTGCATATTATTTATAGTCATTAGGATTTGACAGTTCAACTGGTAAATATGCCCCTGAAGAATTAGTCTATTTGAGAAAATCTGGGAATCCAGACTATACTATGCTTCAATATAATGCTACAACTCCACATAGAGTTTTAAAACATTTAGGAATGGACTGGATAGATGATCTCTATAGACAATATTATGAATGGAAAC
>CAVFGN010000100.1:0-2733 GCA_963621965.1 Alistipes finegoldii | reverse complement strand
ATGCAACTCCATATGAATGGTATACTAACTATGGTATTCGTAAATATGGTGCACATGGTACAAGCCACAAGTATGTTTCTCAAAGAACTGCTGAATTAATCGGTAAGCCACTTGAAGAATCAAAGATTATTGTATGTCACTTAGGTAATGGTGCTTCTATTAGTGCTGTTAAGGGTGGTAAGTGTATTGACACTTCAATGGGTCTTACACCACTTGAAGGTATCCCAATGGGAACTCGTTCAGGTAATATCGACCCAACTGCTTTACAAGTTGTTGCAAAGCACGAAGGTAAGAACATTGATGAATTAATCAATGTATTAAACAAGCAATCTGGTTTACTAGGTATGGGTGGAAGAACTAATGACGCTCGTGACGTAACTAAGGGTATGAACGAAGGAGACCATAGATGTATTATGGCATTCAACGTTCAAGCTAAGAGAATTGTTGACTATATCGGTAGCTACTATGTTTACATGGGTGGTGTTGATGCTATCGCATTCACAGCTGGTATGGGTGAAAACTTAACTCACTTACGTGAAAAGATCTGCAACCGTTTAGCTGTTTTAGGTGTAACTTTAAATAAAGAAGTTAACAATGCTACTTACGGTGCTGAAGCTAGAATTTCAGGAGATGACTCAAAAGTTCAAGTTTGGGTTGTTCCTACAAACGAAGAAGTTATGATTGCTCGTGACGTTGTTCGTATTGGAAACGTTAAGTAATTAATTATCTAATTAAAGGAAGTTTATCATATAGATAAGCTTCTTTTTGATTATTTGGGAGATTTTTTCCTTTCAAAATTTATAACTTGTTATAGAATTTTGAAAAAGAGGATAATATGATACTAACATATGATTTTTACCCAGAAACTAATGAAAAGAATAAAGAAAGTTTTAATGATTGTTTGCCTATAGGTAATGGTAAAATAGGAGCAATGGTCTATTCAAATCCGTTTGTTGATAAATTGGTACTTAATAATGATTCGGTATATTTAGGTAGTAAGTATAGAAAAAGAGAAGCGGATAATTTTTTTGAAATAAACGAAAAAATAAAAGAATTACTTATTGATCAAAAAGTAAAAGAAGCTGAGGAATTGTCTGAATATTTGTATTCATCACCTAAAGGTGAGTGCATATATTCGACTAGTGGTACTCTTTTAATTAAATATAGAAATATTAACGAGATTTCAAATTATAAGAGAGAATTAGATTTAGAAAATGGATGTATATATTCAAGTTATCTGATTAATGGTGATAACAAATTCGATGGAACATATTTTGTAAGCTATAAAAGAAATTTAATAGTATTAAAATTACAAAGCGAGAAAAAAATAGATTTTTCTCTTAATTTAGATAGAGAAAAGATTGTAGATTATATTCATGCAAGTAATAATTCAATTATACTTAAGTATGAGTATTCACATAATATGTACCTATATATTAAGTTAATAGTTGATACAAATGGAACTATTTCTCATATATCAGATAATTTAATAATCGAAGGATCAACTGATACTAAGATATATATTGCAATTGAAACCTCATATTATAGGATTAGACCATTAAATTATATCAATCGATTATTTAAAAATTTGAATTATGATGAAATATTAAAAGAACATAAACTAGATTTTTCTAACCTTTATAAAAGACAAATGTTAGTTACTAGTGATAAAACAATTGATTCATTATATAACTTTTCTAGATATTTGATGATTTCAGGTTCTAGAGAAAACAGTCAACCTTTAAACTTACAAGGTATATGGAATCAAGATATATTTCCGGCTTGGGATTCTAAATACACTATAAACATAAATCTTGAGATGAATTATTTTAATGTTTTTAATTCTAATTTGATAGAGTGCTCTAAACCTTATTTTGATCTTCTAAAACGAATACATAAAGTTGGAAAAAGACTTGCGAAAAATATGTATCATTCTAAAGGTTTTGTAGCATTCCATAATAGTGATATATATGGGGATTGCGCAATACAAGATAAATATTTGCCTGCATCCCTTTGGCCATTTGGTGGAGCCTGGCTTTCACTTAAAATCCTTGAATATTATGAATACACATATGATTTAGATTTCTTAAAAGAATACTTTTACATATTAGAAGATGCAGTATTATTCTTTAAAGAAAATTTAACTTTTATAGACAGTACTTATAGAATGATTCCGTCTCTATCTCCAGAAAATAGTTATATTTTACATGGTGAAGTGCACCATTTGTGTTGTGGTGCAACTCTAGATACAATGATTTTATCTGACTTATTTAATTCATACTTAAAAAGTTTAGATATACTACATAAAAAGGATAAATTAAATATTAAACACATTTTAAATCATTTACCAAAGATAAAGATTGGCCAATATGGTCAAATTGTTGAATGGGATAAAGATTACGAAGAAAATGAGCCAGGTCATAGACATATATCTCAACTATATGGCTTATATCCTTCAAGAATTATTAATGAATCCAATACTGGCTTATATATTGCGGCTAAAAAGACTATTGAAAGAAGACTAGCAAATGGCTCAGGTCATACTGGATGGTCAGCAGCTTGGTTGATGAATATGGCTTGCCGACTAAAAGATAAAGATTTATTTATAGAAATATTTAATAAATTTAAATATAATTCCTTATCACGAACTTTATTAGACCTTCATCCGCCTTTTCAAATAGATGGAAACTTTGGAGTATCAAGTGCAATATTTGAATCTTTAATTAACGAGAC
>CAVFGN010000099.1:0-2821 GCA_963621965.1 Alistipes finegoldii | reverse complement strand
GATCCTAATAGATATCCAATTGGAGAAATTAATAAATTAAAACTTAAAATTTTTTGACAAATTTTGAGGATTTTCATGATTTCTTGCGAATAAGTATTATATAAGGAGATGATGAAATGAATACGATTATCACAAAATTTAAGAAATTACCTTTTACGAACAACTACATTTTTTCACGCATTATCCATAACTTTCCAGAGCTATCTATACCACTTGTTAAAATGTGTACCGGTATAGATATTGATGAAGTAACTATTGCTAAAGAAGAGTGGAGTATCGCCCCAGACTTTGATGCAAAATCCATTAGATTAGATGCATATGTTAAAAGTCTAAATCGACATATTGATATAGAAATGCAAACAACTAGAGATGAAGCTATATTCAAAAGAGCTAGATACTATAACGATATCTTAGATGTTGAATCATTAAGTAAAGGTGAAGAGTATAGTGCTTTGCCAGATGTAATCATTATCTTTATTTGCTTATTTGATCCTTTACCACCATTTAATGCATTAAAATACGAAGAAAAAATCAGAATGTATGCGGATGATAAAGATATAACAGATAAATGCTCTTATGATAGTGGATGTGTTAGAATGTACTTGAACGCAAAGGCTGATGTTAGTTTGATTAAAGACAAGAGACTAAGAGCTTTAGTCGAATACATCAACACAGAGAAATGTACAGATGAATTCACAAAAGAATTAGAATTTGGATTAAATGCTGTACGAAATAGCAGAAAGGAGCAGGAAAGATTTATGACACTTCAATATGAATTAGATCGTTATGTAAAAGATCATCAAGATGAATGGTATAAAGAAGGCGAACTAGTGGGTGAAGCAAAAGGCGAAGCAAGAGCCAAAGCGAGCTTAATTGAATGGACACCGACGCATTCCCCATCTATAACACGTAGTGTTTAGGTGAGGTTAGTCGGTCTTTTTCTTTCCTTGTTCTTCTATATACTTTTTTATCATTACTTCACTGGTGTCAGAAACTGAGCTGATAAAATATGTATCAGACCAAAAATAAGGTTTCCAATAATAGGCTTTAAGCTTTTCAGAAAACTCTTTTCTAATTAATCTAGATGTAACTGTTTTATAGTTATTTATTAGTTTCGATAATTGTGTTTGAGGCGATGTTTCAAATAATATATGAATATGATCTTGATCAGTATTTATTGTGATTATTTTAGATTTCCAATCATCGTCTATAATACTGTGGCTTATTTCAATTAATCTATTTTTCATTTCATCATCAATAACTTTATACCTATATTTTGTGACAACCACTAAATGATATTGTAATAAATAAACAGCGTGTCTATTTGTATAATATGTATTGTCTTTCTTCATATTCTCTCTCCTTTATAATAATCTTACCACTAAATGTAGTATAATTTATACATGAAGATAACTCAAAGCTATGGTGTCAAATTCAAAGATGGTTATAAAGCAGTTAAAAGAACAACTGTCATTTTTAATGATGCCATAAACTATTTAGTTAAACCTATTCAAGATAACTGGGATGATATATCTAAAATAAATGGTTCTTTAAAGAAAATGAACTATGTAGAAAAACTAGTACATGGTACATCAACTAGAAGAGCTATCTATGACTTTGACGAAAAGTTTTATAAGTTTCCTTCCTACTTAAGAAGAAGTGCAATTACTAAAGCTATTGGTATATTTTCTAGTTATATGTCTCAAGTAGATATTTGGAAAGCTAATGATTGTAAAGGTGCTGTACCAAAACTAGATAAAGGTAATCATCTAATGCCATGTTTCTATAAAGGAAATATGTTTAATCATGTAAATGATGAAGCGTACATTAAAGTTTATAGAGACAACGATTGGGTATGGCAAAAAATACGATTAAACCATTCTGATTTAAAGTACTTAGAAAATAAAGCTCCTTTAGACAAATGGTCTGCTCCAGTCTTAGAAAAGAAACATGGTCATTATGAATTACGTTTTACTAGAGATTTTAATGTTGAGTTATCTAATAAAGATATCTACAACCAAAAAGTATGTGCTGTAGATTTAGGTGTTACAAGTGATGCGGTATGTAGTGTATTAAATTATAAGGGAACTGTCTTATCACGTAAGTTTATTACTTGTGGTAAAGAAAAAGACTCTTTAAATCATGCATTACATAGAGTATCTACTTTTCAAAAGGAACATGGATCACATGACGTAGGAAGATTATGGTCTATAGCGAAAAGAAGAAACCTAAACCTAGCGCATTTAGTTGCTCGTCAAATTGTAGATTATGCACTAGCAAATGATGTAGATGTCATTGTATTTGAGTATTTAGATACTAAAGGTAAAAAGAAAGGCTCTAAGAAACAAAAACTTTCTATGTGGAAACATCAAGATATTCAAAATACAACAGAAAGATTAGCACATAGTTATGGAATACGTGTAGCTCATGTATGTGCATGGAATACAAGTAAACTAGCATATGATGGTAGTGGTACTACATTAAGAGGGAATAAAGTTAGTGAAGATACACCATATGATGTATGTAAATTTAATAATGGCAAAATCTATAACTGTGATTTAAATGCATCATATAACATAGGTGCTAGATACATTATCAAAGAATTAATAAAAGTATTACCCGATATTATGACAAAAGTCTCTGATATCGGTAGTGGAACCTCAAGAACTTTATCTACATTATGGAATATTAATTCTGTAATGTTATAAAGTTTGGCATAAGTCTATACATGTTAGTAAGGATAGGTATATAAGATGCGATAGCTATTATATGCTGTGCCTCAACTGTATCAATGGTAGACGAAAGTCTAAGGGAAGCACAA
>CAVFGN010000098.1:0-2905 GCA_963621965.1 Alistipes finegoldii | reverse complement strand
AAACTTCCTATTCCAGCAGATGCTGAAGTTGGACTAGGATGGATTCATTAATAATATTATGAGTTGGTCAACTGGGATACTGCTTACCTTCATGGTGATTTTATTCATAGTACAAAATATTCAACTAATAAAAATTTACTAGGATGAGAGGAATTAAAGCTAAGGTAATAATGGAGAGAACTCTCTATATTGACCTACCAGATGATGCTACTGAAGCGGAGGTATTAGAGGCTGCAAATAAAGAGATTATTTTACCTACTAATGCATTGCATACTGCTTCGCAAGCATTGAAAAATTTTCATGTTAATATTCTACATCTAGATTTGACAGATTGGAGTATAACAGATACTAATTATGAAGTGATACAATGAAAAAGATTTTGTTTTTACTATGTACAGTACTATTTTGTTCTTGTAATCCAAAAAATAAGATTACAACATTTAAATATAAAGGGCATTCTTATATTTTATTTGGAACTAAAGGAGTAGTACATGATCCAGATTGTAAATATTGCTATATTTTATTTGATTAATTATGAGTTTTAATGAATCTTTATTATCTAATAGTAATTATCCTCTTATGAGTCAATCTGATTGGGATAGAGCTCCTTGGAACCAAGAAGAGCAACCTGACCGAAAAATTGAAGTTACTATTAGTGTAACTCTTAGCAAAACTGTAAAAATTAATGTTAATGATTATATAGTAGCAGAAAAAGATGAGGATGGGAATCTTGATATAGATTACTCTACCTGTGATCTAGAATCTGCTGTAAAAGAACAAATTTATTTACCGCAAGAAGCAGGTAATTATATTCAAGAAGGCTTTGATAATGGGACAATTATATCTGCTAAATATGGAGACATTGCAGGAGATTTAAAAGATTGGAATGTTGATGACTTTGAAGTAGAATTAGGATGACATTTATAATTTATCACAAAGACGGAAGAAGAGAACAGTATACTAATAGGTATGATGAAGATGATGAGCAACAAAGAGATGCAGCATTTGATGATGCCTATATGAAATTTCCTAATTGTTATATTGAGGCTTTTTAAAAATGAAAGTGTCTGAAGTAAGAACAATGCTTAAAGGAATAAAAGGAACTGAGGATATATTTATATCTATACCTAATGGTAAAGGATATAATTTATATCCTCAGTTTTACGTTGAAAAAGATAATAATCTTAAAAGTTATAAATTGAAAATAAATGAAAATTATTAAATTTTATTCTGATACATGTGGCCCTTGTAAGGCACTTGAATCAAATCTAAATAAAGCTCAAATAGAATATACTTCTATTAATGTAGAAACGGATTCTGAAAATCTTATTGAAAAATATAATATAAGAGGTATCCCAACATTAATAAAGCTCAATGATAAAGATGAGATTATTGATAAATTTGTTGGAGTAATGACAGTAGAACAACTTAAGCATTGGTGTAATGATTAATGTGGTAAAAAGAATAATATTTGTACTAATATGGCCAATATTATGCATGTTTCAGGGATTAACTTTACTTAGTTTAGCTTTATTTCAATTACTGTATTGGATAATTTACGGAAAGGTCAAGTTTTCCTATGGAGAAATAAATGACATACTAGAATATACAGAAAAGAAAGCGCGCAAATGTTTGGTAACCTAATTTTATGGAAAGTTGTAAACCAAATATTAAATTTAAATAATATAATAAAAATTAGAAATTATGATTAACATAATAGATATACTTAAAGATGTACCTAAAGGAACTAAACTCTATACTCCTTTGTATGGCGAAGTATTTTTTGAAAAAATTTGTGAGAATAAGGTAATAAGAGTTATTAGTAAATCTCAGCAAATAGGTACCTATTTTAATAAATATGGTCAATACCATAAAGCTGGAGAATGTCTTCTTTTTCCTTCAAAAGAAAATAGAGATTGGAACAATTTTTCTATAGAGAAAGAAAAGGAATATGATTTTAAACCTTTTGATAAAGTTATTGTAAGGGATTATGCTGATGATAAATGGCAAATAGACTTATTTAGTCATATAAATAATACTGTAAATTGGACATTCTCTTGCCTATGTTCATGTTGGAGACAATGTCTTCCTTATAATGAAAAAACAGCTAAATTAATTGGTACTACTGATGATTATAAAGAGTAAAGTTTATGATTAATAAAATTAAAATGGCCAAAATACTATGAGTAACTTGTAAGAATACTTTTTTGCTATTGAAAGTTACCTCTTTTGGGCTATTATTCTATTAATTATAGGTGTTTTTATATTTGCTTTTATAAATAGATTAACTGATTAAAAATAAACAAATGAAAAACTCAGAACTTAAAATTGGAGATTGGGTATATGTCAAGAACCCCATAACTTGCGAGGATGTGCCCTGCAAGATAGAGAAATTTGATGATGCTAAGGTTTTCACAGGGCTTATATGGTTACATTTTGATGAGTTATCCCCTATTCCGCTTACTGAAAAGATTTTAAAAAAGAATGGATGGCATAATTATTATGATAATGAGCTGACTAATCCTAACTTCGCATACATCCATGCCTCATTTAGTATTGATGAAAATAAATGGTATATAATGGCTAGACAAGATGCAAGTAGTGATACTTTTCTTACTAATATTAAATATGTCCACGAACTCCAGCACCTCCTTTGGGCACTGGGAATTGACGATGATTTGAAGATATAA
The DNA here is from genome assembly GCA_963621965.1 of Alistipes finegoldii. Classification (GTDB taxonomy): domain Bacteria; phylum Bacillota_I; class Bacilli_A; order Acholeplasmatales; family Anaeroplasmataceae; genus JAEELC01. Next base: position 215 of record CAVFGN010000098.1, on the reverse strand, counting down.
ATTACTATTAGAAAAGAAATGTTAGGTGATGTAATCCTTTGGATAAAGAGAGCGTTGAAGCAGCACTTCTTTTGCGTCCATGACTATAAGCGTCATGTTGTAGGCATGTTCGGGGAATGTATGTACTATGAATGTACTAAATGTGGACGTAAAAAATATAAATAAGAAAAAGTATAACAGTCCAATAATGATATTATATGAGGAAGATAATGAAA
>CAVFGN010000097.1:0-2934 GCA_963621965.1 Alistipes finegoldii | reverse complement strand
CAAATCTTTAAACACAATAAATCACCTCTGTAAATTATTATATTAAACTTTGAGTGGTTTGTTCATATGAATTCCCCAAACAATACTCAAACAGCTTTCTTTTATTATGATTATTTATTTTTAAACTATTTAATTTTAAATATCGTACAAACAAATCCATTATTATTTCCATATTTTTCTATTACGCCTCTGATAACACTCGGTGAACCTTGCAAGGAAGTGCAAGACTACCCACTATCTTACATTAAAGATTATTATTTACTTTATTCTAATCATTAACTTTCCAATAACCTACTTTATCATTTCCTACTCTTTCTATTTTATTATTATTTCTTAATATATTTAATGCTCTTTGAACAGTTCTAACAGTTTTATTTATCTTTTTTGAAATCATTTCTCGAGTACTATTTGGATTAGATTTTAAAATTTCTAATATTTGTTCCTCTGTTGATTTTTTTCTTCAGTGACATTTTAGAGTGTCATTTACAGTGACATTCCTATTAGGATTTCTTTTAAAAATAAAACTGAATCCAAATTCAGTAAATCGATTTTCAGTTTTAACATTGTATTTTTCGCACTGATTATAAGTTTTATAAAACCATTACCATGAACTCCAGCATTTTTTGACTTGAATAATATATCTAAAATTTTTTTATTTCTAGGAACTGAGGGTATTCGTCTTGAAACAAAATCAAGAGGTCTATAATTTGTCAAAAACTCATAAGGATTATAAATTTCAATTTCCGTAGGTGTTATTGAAATTTCATGTTCTGTATCACCTCTATAATTTGCATGAGCAAATGAATTAACGATAATCTCTCTAACAGCCTCAACAGGAACTTCGGGTATTTCATCTCTGGTTACCCCATCACTTGAAAGTTCAACTTTCCAATCAATATGTCTATTAATATATGAAATCCCTTGATCAATTAAATTGTATATATTGTCTTCAAGTCTTACTATATCATTAAAATTAATTCGCTCATCTGACATGAATACCGCCATTTTTAAAACAACAGGTTTTTTATTTGAAAACAAAACATAACCAGCATTGGTTAACTTATCATCTTTAATAACATCTAAGATTGTCAGTAAATCTTTTTTATTATATGTATCTAAAGATTCAAGTCTTCCACTTGAAACAGCTCGATCATAAAAACTTTTTAATGCTTTATCATCAAAATAATCAATAGTATAATTTGATACATTATTTTCCTATAGAGAAGAATAATCAGTATTAAACATTACATTTCTTAATTCGCTAGGTGTCATCTCCTCAGCTCTATCAACAACCCTTTTACAATATCTACCATATGAAGAATAAGGTATTCTTTACCACTGAATTAAATGATAATATAACTGAACTTATCATTTAAATTTACCATTAGAGTTTCAGCATAAATCATAGGCTTAATGGCTTCTTTAATTGTTCTAGCTATATCATCTAATGTAGAAGCAACAACCTCTTGACCAATTACATCTCCATTTGGCTTAACTCCAAAATACAATGTTCCATATCCGTGTTTATTTAACATTGAACATATATCGTCCATTGCTTCTTTAATTTTATTTGTTGATTTTTTAAATACTATAAATTACCAATTTTTTTCAATTGTTTAGACTTATAAGCTATTATCTTATTAGAACTAACTGAGTAAAAAAAATATGAAGCAATTTCAATTCTAGATGCAAATATTGAATTACTGTTCAATTTTAAAAGAAAAAAATCTCGGTTTCCCGAGACTTTTTCTTTTTAAAAATAATCCAAAATGAATTTGTAAATAATGCTGTAAATTAACGCTTAGAGAATTGGCTAGCTTTACGAGCTTTCTTAAGACCGTATTTCTTACGTTCCTTAGCACGTGGATCACGAGTAACGAATCCAGCTGGCTTTAATACCTTACGATAATCAGAATTAACTTCCATTAAAGCACGAGTGATACCATGACGGATAGCACCTGCTTGACCTGCAACACCACCACCATAAACATTAACAGTAATATCATATTGACCTTCTGTTTCAGTTGCATTGATTGGTTGCATTACATCTAATCTTAACATAGCTGAAGGAATGTATTCTTCGAATTCACGACCATTGATAACGAATTTTCCGCTACCTGCAGTTAAGATAACACGAGCTACAGAACTCTTACGACGACCTGTACCGAAATATTGAACTTTCTTTGCCATTTTATACATCCTCCTACTTTAACTTGTACTCAACTGGTTTTTGAGCTTGATGGTTATGTTCGCTTCCAGCAAATACTAATAAATGCTTTCTTTGAACATCGCCTAATTTTGTATGAGGGATCATACCAGAAACAGCTTCTGTTACCATACGAGTTGGGAACTTAGCCATTAATTCTTCAGCAGTATAAGTCTTTAAACCACCATTATATTCTGAGTGATATCTATATAACTTATCTTGCCACTTGTTACCAGTTAATTTAATTTGTGATGCATTAATTACGATAACGTAATCTCCACAGTCACAGTTTGGAGTAAATTCAGGTTTACCCTTTCCTCTAAGTAAGCTTGCAACTTGAGTAGCTAAATGACCTAAAGTTTGACCTTTAGCATCTACAACATACCAAGCATGCTTTACAGTTTGATTATTTGCCATATATGTATTCATTTTTTTGTCCTCCTTAAATTATATAACATTATTTAAGACTAAATTGTGGATTTATTATATTTAAAAAATGTACCTCGTTAATTCTATAATAAACAGTGGTTTTTGTCAAGAAAATTATAAAAATAATTTTACAGATAATGATTATCTTGTGATAATGTCTTAAGTAGTATTTAGCAATAATGTCTAAAAAAATCCAAACTCAAAATATCAAATAAAACATATAAAATTATTGTACACTCTTTATATTTCTATAAATTCTATCTTTGATTCATGTTTTAGTGTCTTTGAGTTGTAAGACA
>CAVFGN010000096.1:0-2966 GCA_963621965.1 Alistipes finegoldii | reverse complement strand
AAGTATATAATATAGGTGGTCATAACGAAAGAACTAATTTAGAAGTAGTTAAGACAATACTTGCATCTTTAGGTAAACCAGAATCTTTAATATCTTATGTTAAAGATAGACCTGGACATGATTTAAGATATGCAATGGATCCTACTAAGATTGAAACTGAACTTGGATGGAAGCCTGAACATAACTTTGATACAGGTATTAAAGAAACTATAAAATGGAATTTAGAAAACAGTGAATGGATTAAACACGTTGAAAGTGGAGAATACCAAAACTGGTTAGATAAGAATTATAAGAAGAGATAAAGGTTATTATGAAAAAAGGATTTATTGATAGGGGTTTAAACTTACTATACTCATATATATATATTAAATTAAAACAACATGGTAAACATGTTAGAATAAATAGAAAAACATACTGCATTAATGGCTTACAACATATAACTATAGGAGATTATTTTCATTCTAATAAAGGTTTATGGTTAGAAGCTATTGATGAATATAGAGGAAATAAATACAATCCTGAACTAGTCATAGGCAATAATGTATCAATGGCTAGAAACAATCATATAGGTTGTATGAATAAAATTACAATTGGGAACAATGTTTTGATTGGATCTAATGTTTTAATAGAAGATCATTCTCATGGTAATACATTTGATTATTCTAAACCTCGTAATGAACTTCTATTAGTTACTAATGGAGATATTGTCATAGGTGATAATGTTTGGCTTTGTGATAATGCAGTTATTCTAGCTGGGGCTCATATTGGTAACAATTGTGTTGTTGCAGCCAATAGCGTCGTTAACAAAGAATTCCCCGATAATTGCTTAATCGGTGGAATACCAGCTAAAATAATTAAAAAATTAGATTAATTTAAATTATATAATATTATGTTCGATAAATAGGAGGATTAATTTTAAGATGGACGATAAACAAGAAACAACTAAATCATCAAATGCTCCATATGATGGACAGATTAGTTCGACTAAAAAAATTTTATCGAATATAATTGTAGTTATATTCAGTAATTTATTAACGACATTGTCTGGTGTATTGATTGGATTCATTATCCCCAAGATAATGGGTGTTACTGATTATGGATATTATAAAACATTTACTTTATATGCTTCATATATAGGATTATTTCATTTTGGCTTTACGGATGGAATTTATCTATATTATGCTGGTAAAAAATATAATGATTTAGATAAAAAGAAATTTAGAACATTTACTCATTTTCTTTTCTTAGTAACAACGGCAATTACGCTTGCCTTTGTTCTTGCTGGAACAATACTAAGTGGTATAAATATTGGGATAATCTTAATCTTTGTCGGTCTTGATGTATTAACTTCATTAATGACGAATTATTATGAGTTTATTACTCAAGTGACAATGCAGTTTAAGAAACTATCATTTAGAAGCGTTTTAAATACATCATTAAAAATAATATCCGTTGTTGGATTATATCTATTATATAAGTTCGCTAATATGGCGATATATTACTGGATGTATATTATTTGCTATCTGGTAATTAAATATATCTTAACTTTCTGGTATGTGTTTACATATCGAGATATCACATTTGGTAAGGGTGTTAAATTTAATGAAGTAAAAAGTGAAATATTTAACTTTTATAAAATTGGATTTCCATTATTAGTCGCTAATTTGGTTGGTCAGTTTATATTCACAGTCGATCAACAAGTTGTTAATATCTTCTTTGATGTCGATACTTATTCAACTTATGCATTTGCTTATTCAATGATTAATTTAATAACTATTGCAACAAGTGCAATCTCTACTGTTCTATATCCGACATTAAAGACAATGGATGAAAGTCGAGTTAAAGATGATTATTCCAAATTGAATGCTATATTATTAGTCTTTGTATCATTTTGCTTATTATCATATTTTATCTTAGTTCCTTTTGTATCTTATTTCTTAAAGGATTATATTCCAAGCTTAACAACATTTAGAATTATTTTACCTGGTGTATTAATATCTTCAAGCATATCGGTTATTAAATATAATTGCTATAAAAAATATAACAAGATAGGCAATTACTTTATAAAATCTGTTATAGTCCTTGCGATAGCTATTGTTGCTGATTTAATAGTTTATTACATCTTTAAATCAACGAATGCTATTTCTATAATATCCATATTTGTTTTATTATTATGGTATATATTGGTTGAATTTTATTTTATAAGAAATCATCATGTTAATTGGATCAGAAACTTGTTATATATGGTCTTATCTATTGCATGTTTCTATGGTTGCACATTTATTCCAAATATTTGGATAGGTTTATGTGTATATATTCTTTGCTTTTTAGCATTGACTTTTGCAATCTACAATAAGAAATTAATTCATATGATTTCAAAATCAGTTAAGAAAAGGTAAGACCTCAATATTTCTTAAAAATATCGTCAAAGATTTGTTAAATGAGAGTATTGAATAATTATTTTCCACTACTAGTAAGATAGTGGAATTAATGCTATATTAGTAGTGGAACTAAAGAGGTCGACTTTAGTAAAATGGCTTGATAAACCTATTAAAAAAGTAGTGTCTACCATTCCACTCAGTAGTGGAAACACGCTCTCCACTCCACTCTCCACGCTTTTTGTAATATTTCTCCACATCCGCTTAATCTCGCTTAGTCCTTTGTAGTCTTAAAATAAAAGGCAAAAATGCCTTAACTAAGGTAAAAATCAAGAATTTAAGTCTCATCTATATATGACATAGTGTATAGATGTGAAAAACTCAAAATCCTTTATCATTGAAATTTGTCCTTACTAGTCCCTAAAATCATCCATAGTCTCCTTAGAATCGAGTGTTTTTTGACTTTAAAAATAGAGCCACTACTCAAATAAAATAATATTAAAAACTCTCATTTAATATTTTATTGCTGAAATGCTTATGTATTTCTAAAAGAGTAGTTTCATCGTTGCAATCATTGCAGCGACGATG
>CAVFGN010000095.1:0-2985 GCA_963621965.1 Alistipes finegoldii | reverse complement strand
TTTGCTATTCCTCTTTTTGCTGCTAATTCTCTAAATTTATTGTCCATATCAATAGGAACATTTACAATAGTTCTACAAGTGTTTTCTTTTTTCATTTTTTCATTTTCCTTATTTTTCATTTTCAACACTCCTTTATAATTATATACTACATTTATATACTAAAAATGTAAAAAAGTCAACATTTTTTATTGACTTTTAAGATTTTATTTTATATAATTTAAAAGAACAGCAGTTACGATTTTAACATAGGCAACACCTAATATATAAAACACTTACAACAAATGTAAGTGTTTTTTTAATAATATTTTATACAATATTCACAAAACTTTTCTTTTTTATCAATATCAGCTAAAACAATATCAATATGATTATCTAAAATTGACTGTATATCTTCCAAGTTTTTATTTAATGTATAAACAGATTGATTATTCAAATATTTTTCGTTTAGAGATATAAACTCTTTTAATCTACTAATGTCTTTTTCAATATTGTCAAATAGAAATGTAAGTTCAAGACAAGAACCTATTTTAATTTTATCAATATTACTATTCTTGTATTTTTCTAATTTCTTACCCATACTATAATACTCCTTTCGATAATATTATAATATATACCGCGGTATATGTCAAGGGTGTATATTTTTGTATTTGCAAGCACTGAATTTATACTCCCGCAAATTCCAAAAAAACATTTGTGTATATACAAATGTCTTGCTTGTTAATCCATATTTGACTTTATATATTCATCAACAAATTTTTTAATTTCTGTTGTTGGTGTAGTATTTCTCTTTTTACAAATCTCTTGAAACTTATTAAAAGTATCAAACTTAAAATCAATATGAAACTTTTTATAATTATTCTGTATATGTTTTATTTGTGCCTTATACTTGTTATTTTCCATTTTAAACCCTCCTATTACAATATTACAATAAATATGGTCAAAAATCAATTTTGCACAATAAAAAACGAAATACGAAACAATAATACTAGTTTTTAATGTCAATTAAGGGCTGTTACTATCACTTTGTTTTAGTAACAACCCTATAACAATTATAAAACGCGGTCATTTTGTACAATGGACTTTCGCGACATAAAAATAAAAAAATACAACGCAATAAATAAAAAGCTAATTTTAAATAATACAACGCCCCAAAACATTTATATATTTATTTCACGTTCCATTGACAAAATATAAGTATTGTATTATACATTAATATTTTACGACTTTCTAAACTTATTGAAAAACTTGTCCCAAAAAGAAACATTATTATTATTACCAATGTATTTCATATCTTTTGCAAGTTCCTTTTGTTCCTTAACTGAAATAATATCAAGAAGTCTTTGATTTTCATTTTCCAAAAATTCAATTCTTTTTTTATAAATATCAATAATTTGTTCTTGATAAATAGTAATATCTTTTTGCGTAGAATCTTGTCGAACTTTTTTAGAATTATTTTTAAATTCTTTTATATAATTATAACCTTTATCAGTAAAAAACAATTTATTATCATCAGTATAGTAAAAATAATCATTCTGTTTCCAGTCCGACTCTGGAATAGTCTGTTTTAATATATCTATGCGTTTATATATAGTGCTTTTTCCAATACCTAAATCACTACAAATATTGCTAATTTTATAGTCCATAAATTCCACCTTTCCAGTCCAACAAAACTAATAGTACAATCAATATAACACAAAAGTGGCATATATGTAAATAGTCCAATAGTCCAAGAAAGATAAAACCCTTGACATATTTTAAAACTTATATTATCATAATAAAAAACTAAAAATTAGATAAATTGATTAGATAGCTTGTCAAAGAGTTCATCTGTATAGTCTAACCAACATACAGAGCAATAATCATTTTTATAAGTAGGTTCTATGTCTGTCCAATTCATAGAGCCTTTTCTTTTTAATTCTGCAAATTTTAAACCTCTACTATGATAATATGTATGTGCATTTAACTCGGTAACACTATTAGCCAATTCTTTATTTATATATTTTGTAACATATTTACTAACAGCCTCGTGATTTCTTATAGGTTCTAAATCACAAAAACCAAATCTATTAAAATAAGGCACCCAGTTGTAAACAATATCACCTTTACAAACTTTATCAGCTAAACCTTTTCCCATAATATCACCTATTTGAAATTGTTTCAAATGCTCTACTGGTAATCCATATATAAAGCCGTGAATGTGCCAAGATTTTCCGTCCTTGTGTTTTTCTGGTACAAATAAGAATTTTATTTTTAAATTGTATTTTTTGTTATAATCACGCAACCATTGTGTAAGTTGTTTATGAAATAACTCTAAATCAGTTCGGTCTTGCTTATTAGGATTTATAGTGCCAGTAAAAAACCAGTCCCAAGGATTGCAATAAGCTAATTCAAAAATTTTAGATTTACTTCTTAAAATACTCTCACTAATTTTGTTTTCATTTACACAACCTCTAACATAATCAATGTCATCTAATTCAATTCCACTCGATTTTAAATAATTCATTCTAATCAACTTTATTTTTTTATTACTTCCAGTTCCAAAAACTTTTAACAAAGTTTGGTCATAATTAAATGCTCTTGATTTTAATTTTTGTGGCATATAAGATTTTTTACTTCTTTTGTCCTGAATATTAGTATTTTCAACCATTACAAAGATTTTCACTTCCTTCCTTTTTTTTCTTCTTCCCGTAAAGTGTTAGTTAGTCAAGTAATAAGAAAGTAAAATCAAATGGTCTTTGCTGGGTTCCCTCGCACATAAAGTGCGACCGGGAACACCCAGCAAAATAGATCCATTTTTATATTTTATCTATTCCTTATCTTGTTTTGTTATTTCTTCTGCATTTCTAAGTGCTTCCAACATTTTAGGCATTAAATCCATTGATTTACTATAATCTAAATACCAACCCATAGCAAATAAAATCATTTGACTTTTTGCTATTCCTCTTTTTGCTGCTAATTCTCTAAATTTATTGTCCATATCAATAG
>CAVFGN010000094.1:0-3027 GCA_963621965.1 Alistipes finegoldii | reverse complement strand
CCTTTCATTGGATTTACTGAAGATGAAGTCAAAGATTTGTGCATTAAATATAATAGAGATTTTAGTGAAATCAAAGCTTGGTATGATGGCTATAGATTAAACGATGTTGAACTTTATAATCCTAAATCAGTTGTGACCTCTGTTTTAAGAAATAAGTGCCAAGATTACTGGGTTCAAACAAGTGCTAGAGAAGCTGTTACTGATTATATGAATTATGATTCAGGCGAGCTTAAAGATTTAATAACTAGAATGTTATCCGGGGATATGGTAGATGTCGATCCATCAATGTTTGAAAATGATTTAACAAAAGTAAACTCAAAGGACGCAGCTTTAACTATTTTAATTCATTTAGGTTATCTAGCATTTACAGATGGTAAATGCTATATACCAAACAAAGAGATTAGACAAGAATTCGAAAGATCTCTTAAAGATTTAAATTGGTCAAATATATATGATCCAATTAAAAACTCAAAGAAGTTATATGAAGAAACACTTAAAGGTAATACAGAGTTTATAAATGAAACTCTTGATATTAATCATAAAGAATTAGCTTCTATGTTTAATAAAAACAAAGAAGATGTATTATCAGTTATAGTTACTATATCTTATTATAGATGTAATGAATTCTATTATGTTCGTAAAGAAGATACTTGTACTTTAGGTAGAGCAGATATTACGTTTACTCCGCGTGACAATTTGCATATACCATTTGTTATTGAACTTAAAGCTGATGACACTGCACAAAGCGCAATAGAGCAAATAAAGAATAAAAATTATACTGATTTGTTTATTGGATACAAGGGAAAAGTATTATTACTTGGTATATCTTACAACTCAAAGACACTAAAACATGAATCAAAGATAGAATATATAGAAATCTAATTAAATATTTATAAATACACTCTAGTAATTAGAAACTAGGGTGTAATTTTTTTAAGTTAATAAATTCAATTTGAAAACTTAATTGATAGCGCTTGATTTTATCTTTTTATTATGCTAAACTAATTAAGCGCTTATAGGGGCATGATGTCAACGGTAGCATGACGGTCTCCAAAACCGTTCGTGTGGGTTCGAATCCTACTGCCCCTGCCATTTTGATATTAGACTGATGTTATGCATCAGTTTTTTTTTATTAATTAGTTCATATTTCTTTTTAACTTTAGATATTTGTGCTAAAGTATTATTGTTTAAAGAGGTATATATATGTTAGGAATGCCTACAATAATAGATTTTTCAACTGTTGAAGAAAATATTGAATTTGCTTTGCAAAATGAATATAAATTTATAGAACTTAATTTGAATTTGCCTTACGTTCAAGACTACATTGAATCAAAAAAAGTTCCAACAAATGCTTTAAAATATACATTACATTTTTTTGATGAAGCGGACTTTGGACTTTATGATGAAGTATCTGAAGCGTATATTAAACTTTTAGATAGATATCTAAAAAATAGTTATATGTATATTAATCAAGTAAATGTTCACTTAAATATAGGACCTGTTGTCACAGTATCGGGCGTGAAAAACTATATATACAATATTAATTATGCTACATATATTACACGTCTTAAGAGAAATTTATTAAAAGTAAAAGAAGTATGTAATAAATATAGTGTATCTTTAGTACTAGAAAATATCGTAAGTCTAGACTTTATTTATAATACTATAAAGGATTTAGAATCAGATTTTAATTTTACTTATGATATAGGACATGATTATACATCAGGAAACTACCTAAATAATTACTTCATTAATAACTTAGATAAATTTAAGGAAATGCATTTTCACGATTCAACCAAGACTAAATGCCATTTAGAATTAGGCACAGGGGATCTTGATACTAAAAACATTTATGATATAGTAAAAAATAAAATTGAATATATTGTAATTGAGGTTAAATCTAAGCAAGATTTAATTAATTCAATAAAATATTTAAAGGATAATTATGAAAAATAAGAAGAAGACGCCTTCAATGAAAGAATTTTTAGAGATTGCAAGGCCAATAATCAAGACAGATGAATTTAAACAATTAAAAGAATATATACACCATGCCGATCACACTGTTTATAGACATTCAATTAGTGTCGCTTATATTGCATATAAGATGAGTATTAATAAAAACATCGATTTATCGTCCTTAGTTAAAGTATGCTTACTTCATGATTATTATTTATATGATTGGCATAAAAAGGACCACAAACGACCACACGGGTTTACACACCCTAAAACAGCAATGGAAAATGCAAATAGAGATTTTGGATTGACTAGTGTAGAGAAAAAGGCAATAAGAAGCCATATGTGGCCTTTGACGCTTTTCCATGTCCCTACATCAAAAATTGGAATAATCCTTTGTGTTGCGGATAAAAGATCGGCACATTATGAATATAGTGTTGATAAAATGATTCGTAAGAACAAAATAAAAATTGAAAGATTAAAAGAAAAGTATTTTAAAAAAGAAAATTAATTTTTAACTTATATAAAGGTGAAATTAGAAAATAAGTTTTAAGATAAACAATCAGTTTATTTTTAATGATAGTTATCTAATCATATTTTCTAATGCTACAAGAATTAAAGAAGATACTAATCTTTGCAAACAAAATAAATAATTTAAAATCTAAATAAATCTTCTAAAGCTACTGAATTAGTAAAAGTATAATAATATTTATTTTTGTATATTCCATAAGTTGATATTAAAGTGTTCATAATCGAATATTTTTTATTTATTTTTTGTGATAATAAGTTTGATCTTTTGTTTATTTTTAAGAAATAATCTTTTGCGATTTTATATTCATCAGAATAGAACTTGATTTCACATAAATTAATTATATTATCTTTTCTTTCGATAATTAAATCAATTTGGTAACCATCTTCTTTGTTGTAAAATGAACTTATCGTTGTGGATACACTCGATATACCAAGCGAAAATTTAATTTGATCAATATGATTGAAACATATGTTTTCAAAAGCATATCTGCATATGTCAATAGATAATTGACCCTCCAAATTAATTCGAAACTGACCCACCCT
>CAVFGN010000093.1:0-3037 GCA_963621965.1 Alistipes finegoldii | reverse complement strand
ACATACGGGCAACTACACCGATACGATGAGGTTTACTTCCGAGGTACTTAGACCAATCTTCATAGGTTTTTGTTTGCAATTTGTTATCTTGTAGGCTCTTTATCCTACAACTCTTATATTTTACCATCATATAAGTTCAGACTATATCATTAAATCTTGCGCTCGTGTCTATCTTATTCTATTATATAGTTTCAGATAGTTAGTCTTTGAACATTCTAAAAATATTTAATTTTTAGCTTTGCTGCTGATTACCCTAAAAGTATGTTAATAGGTGGGTTTCCAGCAGTTCACAAGATTTTAAATGGGCAAACAATTCACCCATTGTGGGTATTCTACTTGTAAAGTTTGCAACTAACATACTTAAATTAACTTTAAAAATTAAAAATCGTCTAAATCATCAAAATTATTATTTTTTGAATTTCTAGACTTTTCTTTATATATAACATTATTAGGTTTATTAATCTTCTTCTGAGTATCATCAACTCCTTTCTTGTAACTTTCTTTACGAACACTTGCTATCTCTTTCTAGAAATAGTTTGTAATATCGTTGACCATTTGATCCCCATTTAGAGCCAACCAAGCAGTTTTAACTAAAATACGAGGATCTGAGAGGGCTTTGGCTAAATAATTATTCCCAGCAGCATCCTGACCTGTAATGAAGTCATAAAGCTCCTGCATATCATTATTTTCCATATTTAATTCAAATCCTTGAATTTCTTTTAAATTGTTGATTTCGTCTACTATCTAATCAGAAAACTACTCATATTGTTGCTGAGCAATCTATTCTTGCTCAAGTTGTGCTTGCATTTGATTCTCTTGTTCCGCTTGCTTATATTCATTACGAATAGCATCTACTTGTTTCTTAAACAAACTTTCATTAGCTTTAGCTCTTTCTAAAGCCTCAGTTGCCTCATCTTCTGTTACTTCTCCCATTCTACTCATAAAGTCCATTAAGAATAGTTCTTCATCTGAATATTGGTCTATTTCATAGTGAGGTTCTTGTGAATTTTGAATGTAGCGTTGTACCTCACCATTACCAATATAATTTAGATATTCTGAAGGATTCATACCGCTATTTCTAATAGCGTTTATCAATTGTATTTCAGACTCATCTAAGCCTTCTTCAGGGCTTCTCTCCGAAGATCTTAGAATATTAAGTTTGTTCTTAGTATCTAAACTATCCCAATCTACTTCTTCTATATCACCTTCTTCGTTTGCAAATTTAATCTTAGACTTATCTTTAATACCTTTTGATTCAAGAAGTGCTGTTAAAAAGTCCTCTTCTTCTGAATCCGAAACTTCTGTACTAATAGAATCTTGTTCCTAAGATTCTGAAGGATTAGTATCCTCCTAATTCTGTTCATTAGACTATGATTCATCTTCTAATTCATCAATGAAATCAATGTCATCATTAGTTCCTATTTCCATAATTAAAATTTTATTTATAAATACAATATTATTTAATAGTAAAGATTATAGATTTTTGATTAGCAACTTTAACCATAAATGCTTTAAAAGTAGCTTGAGATTCAGTAACTTTACCTATAACTTTATTCTTACCTAAAATGATACATCCAGAAGTATCATTCTAATCATTTCCAGGATGTATTAAAACTCCCTCAAATCCAGGAACATTTAAAATTCTTGGAACTTTACCTTTATAAGGTTTAGCCCAAGCTCGATCTTTAAATTTTGGACTTACAACATTTAAAGTTACATTATATGTTCCAGTGGGAATTGCTGTTTCATTAGAAACTTTTATTTTCTTTATTTCGTCTAAAGACATTGACTATGAAAGTCCTCTGTCTTTGTCTTCGAGTGTATCACAGAAATATATACCATTGATATATAGTTTCCCAATAGTATATAAGTTCTTTTTTGCAATTCGTTTTAGTAAAATTTCCATAATTTTAATTATTATTAGTCAGTGCTAATATAAACAATAAATGCCTAATGTCCAAACAAAATAGACATCAGGCATTAAATTAAATCATATCTTCCCATTCTATAGGAATTCCTTGTTTAGCCATATCTGCATACCACCTATTAAAAACTAAATCACCCTCTTTTTCAAATATATCTTTAATAAATAAAACAAAATGCTTTTCGTCTGTAATGCTAGATCCATAGAATATATTTTTACACCAATTAGCTACATATACTAAATCATATAACTTAGCATTTGGAATTTCTATATTATGGGACTATAATAATGCATCTAGTTTTTCTTTAGAAAATTCCTAATTTCCTAATTGATTACAAGCAAATTCACAAAGTTTTCTATTAAAATGAGAACCGTAATACCTCAAATAATTAAGAAATTCTTTTGGTTTAGTGTCGTATTCAGTAAAATCCTCTTTCATACTTTTAAATGAAAATAGGCGGTAACAATTAATCTGTTATCGCCTATCGTTATTAATAACTATATCTTCCTCTAGATTTACGAGATGTAGATTCTTTATAAGCTGAGAAATAGCAGTACCATTACCATTTATAGCTTGAAGTAATAAATCTCTACCATAATCATTATTAATCTAATTGGCTAATCCATCGGTTCCGCGATTTCCGAAACCATTCCATCCGTTTCCACCCCATCCCATAAGAAAGAATAGAAAAATTACCCACATAAACCAGCCTCCTTCTCCGCCAAAGCCAGAGTTATTTTTCATAGCTAACAATACATTAGGATCCACTCCTTTCTATTGGAGTAGTGGAGCTAACATTGACATAAGTCCACTATTATTTGTTCCTTGATCTGGAAACATAAAAACTTTACTATCAGACATAAAAGTATATTTAGAAGATTGTTATAATATAAAATCTACAGTACTAAAAATAAATCTTATTTTAACTGAAGCGCTTCATACTAAATTGTTTTAATTTTGTAACAATCAAAATTACAATTTATTTAGAGGAATCCAAATTAAATAGTGTTAACAAATGTTAAAAATAATTGAAAATTTTCATTTCAGATATTCATGTATAAACAAGAAAAGCCTGGTCATAAGACCAGGCTCACTTTAATAATTATTGAAGA
>CAVFGN010000092.1:0-3143 GCA_963621965.1 Alistipes finegoldii | reverse complement strand
ATTAGAAAACGAAATTGCTTAAACTAATACTTAAAAATAGCTTGTTAATAAAGCATAAAATAAAAAAACATAAAGATTATATAAAAGTTAATTTTAAAAAGAATAAAGAAGAGATGTTACATTTTAATAATATTACGCCTCAGGCGCCATTACGTTCATCTAATGATTTAACGTAAATAATTCAAATAAAAAAACTCGCTAGAATTAATCTAACGAGTGATTTTTAATGGTGACATTCATGTCCACCACTAAAGCTTACCTTACCTTCTAAAAAGTTTTTGATTACATTATCACAACTACCTTCGTTAAGATCGTAAACTTTAATATTTACTAGAGATAATGTGATAACTGCAGGTTGTCCGATTCTACCACATAATAATACATCAACATTATTATTGTGTAAAAGCGTTGCTAATGTATGATGAGAATATTCACCTGAATCAATAACCCATGACTTTTGAATTTGATTATTTTCAATTTCGTATAATTTAAAATGTCTAGTTTCTCCGTAATGAGAGAATACTTGATTATCTTGTTCTGTAATTGCAACTATCATAAAAACACCTCGATTTATTTTAACAATTATTTGAAATTCTCACAACAATATTTTTCTTTTTGTTATATAATATACTAAAAAACGGAGGATATATGATTACTCAATTTTCACGAACTGAATTATTATTTGGTCCTGATTCGACTTATATTTTAAAAAATAAAAGAGTGGCTATATTTGGAGTTGGTGGCGTTGGTGGATTTGTTTGTGAAGCCTTAGCCCGTAGTGGAATTGGAGAAATTGATATTATCGATAATGACACAGTTGCCTTAAGTAATATCAATAGACAGATAATAGCATTACACTCAACAATTGGAATGAATAAAGTAGATGTAATGGAAAAAAGAATACTTGATATAAATCCTGAATGTATTGTAAGAAAATACACAACATTCTTTTTACCAGAGACGTCAAATGAGTTTCCTTTTGAAAAATACGACTACGTAGTTGATGCGATTGATACAGTTAAAGGTAAAATAGGAATTATTGAAAAGTGTAGTGAGCTAAATATCAAATTAATTTCTTCTATGGGTGCAGGAAATAAGTTTAATCCTCAAGGATTTAAAATTACAGATATTACTAAAACTAAAATGGATCCCTTAGCTCGTGTGCTTAGAGGAGAATTAAAAAAGAGAAATATAAAACATTTAGACGTATGTTTCTCAGAAGAAAAGCCTATAGTTCCATATCAAAGTGAAGAAAAATCAAGTAAACGTGTAATACCAGGCTCAAATCCTTTTGTGCCTGCTTCTTGTGGATTGCTTATTGCATCTTATGTCATACAAAATTTAATTAATGGTGAGAAAAATGAAGAATAAAAAAACTGGTATCCTTTTGCCTATATTGTTTGCCTTTATTGCAATTGTATTTTCAATTTTAATTTGGGGAAATTATGGATATAAATATAATGAAATCTATGTACATAGTGATATTAACACATATTATGTAGGAAAATATAAAACTTCGGGATATGAAGAAGATGAAAATATTTCTTCATTTAAATTATCGGGTTTATATAAAAATGATGATATTATTACAAAGTTTTCTGGTTTTAACAGTGAGTATTATAATGATAATGAAGCAGTATTATTTTATAATAATTCAATCTATGTTGTTTCTGTAGTCGATAATAATTATAAAGTAAGAGAATGTATAAAAAAAGAAATTATCAATGACCTTGATTACTATATTATTGATTTTGATAATGTAAACGGCTATGTTAATTCGCTTGCTGATATAACAAAGATAATAGATAACACATATAATGGGTCAATGTATGAAATTGATAATGAATCAATAAAATTAAAAGCTTGTTATATAAAAGATGGGAAAAAAGTATGGTCTGATTCATACATATATAGTGTGAGTTTTGAAAATAATGATATTATCGTTGAAACTATTTAAAATTTTATTATTTTACTTTTAATTGAAATCCCTATATGATAAAATTAATACGTAAATAGGAGGATTAAATATGCGTTTTTTTAAGAGTTTACCTAGACTTGTACAAATTATTTTATTAATTATCCCTGCAATTAACTGGATTGTTGAAATATTTGTTCGTGCATGTCAATTAATTAAGAAACCAAATCTTGTAACTGTTGTTATGTTCATAGTTTCAATTTTTGCTGGTGTAGTTCTTGGTTGGGTTGATCTTGTTTGGCTTCTAGTTAATAACCATTTAGTATTTGAAAAATAAATTTATTTTTTATTAACGAGAGGTTATTATGGAAGATAATAAGAAAGAAACAATCGATGCGGAAGTTGTTGGTGAAGAAACTAAAAAAGAATCTACTAACAATACAAATGAAAGTTTAGTTAATGTAATCAACACAATTGATAACTTACCTTTATGGGCTAAGATTCTTTTAGCATTACCTGGTGTTGATGTTTGTTGGCATATCTACAGAATATTTAGAAGTGCTATAAAGAAAAACACTACTGGTATTGTACTTGCTGTAGTGCTAATTATTGTTTCATTTTCATTTTGGTGGATTATTGATATGCTATGTATAGCATTTAATGGAAAGGTATGGTGGATTGACTAATGGCTAAAAATGGTGTAAAAACTGGTAAAACAGGTTCATTAGGATTTGTAGCATTCGTTGCTATTATTTTAGTAGCAATTGCTTACATTTTTGTAGGATTAGAAGCTTGCTTTAATTCTTGGAATTTAAACTTTAGCTTTGGACGTATACCAGGTTTATTACAATGGATTTCATCTATTTTATTAACTTGTATCGTTGTATATTTAAGTTATGATTTTGCTATGAGACAATCTAAAACTTGGAGAATTATTTGGTGGGTACTTGCAATTATCGCAATACTTGCTGTTCTAGGTTTTGGTGGATTTAACGTATTCGCATAACTATATGGAGTCTTCGGACTCCTTTTTTTTAATTAATTTATGATATTTAAATATATAATATTTTATTATTTTAGAGGAACCATTCATAAGTTTAACAACGGTATCAAAGTTATCAATTGCATCAAATTAAATTTAATTATTATATTCTTATAATTTAAAATTAATAGTTTAATTGTATTAGAAAAGGATGTTGTCTTATGTCTATATATTTAAATCAAAACA
>CAVFGN010000091.1:0-3144 GCA_963621965.1 Alistipes finegoldii | reverse complement strand
TATATTTCTCTGAGTTCTTAGAGGGATATTTCGCAGATACCTTTGCAGAGTTCTCAGATGGTTGTAAGCTCCATAAATGGAAAGGCAAAACTCCAGTTGATAAATATATCAATGACAATTGTGGTGCTTATGCAAATACCAACTTCCAATCTGTAATAGACCTCTTTATAAGGCTAAAAGAAGAAGGAGTTGAAGAGAAAGATTTCCCAAGTGGAATCCTATGTGTGAGTGACGGTGATTTTGATAGTTGTGGTACTAACAAATCTACAAACTTCCAACTTGCAATCCAAAGGCTTCGTGAAGCTGGATTCAGTGAGGAGTATGTTAATTCCTTTAAAATCATTCTCTGGGATATTCCTAATGGATGGTATGGAGGAAATAATAAAGTAAAGTTTGAGGACTTTGCTGATGCTCCTAATTTCTTCTATATGTCTGGCTATGACCCAAGTGCAGTAGCATTCATTTTAGGAGGAAGTAAACCAGAAATTAAAACTCCGAAGAATGCAGAAGAGTTATTTCTAACTGCAATGGATCAAACTTTATTAAATAGAGTTAAAATCATAGAAAAGGTCTTTAAAAAGAAGACCCTTTCTAAATAATTGTTCAATATATTACTACTTTGAAGTCTTGGTTCGTGAGAATAAAGGCTTCATTTTTGCCTCTATAGTATAAAGGTTATTATAGTTGATTTGTAATCATCAGATGTTGGTTCAATTCCAACTAGAGGCTCAAAAACTTTTTATTATATGGGGAAACAAGTAATTTATAAGGGTCCAAGCATTCTTGGACTATTGGGTGTTGCCTTCGTAGTATTAAAGCTAGTAGGCGTGATTAATTGGTCTTGGTGGTGGGTTACACTTCCATTTTATGGACCAGTAATCTTGTTAATCGTTATCTTAATTATTGTTGGTTTAATCATATGCCTAAACACAAAGTAGGTGAAATAAACGGCAATGAGGTTGTTTACATTCCCGAGAAAGATGTAATATTTTGTAAGAACACAGCTGTTAAATTCCCTGTAATAGAACGTATAATAAGAAACAGGGAAGACAAAGGAGAAATTCCAGAAAAGAATCTTACAATTACTAAGGATAATGGAGTTGTCCATCTTGGATGTCTAACAACTACTATGGAAAACTGCCTAGACATTAGGCGCAGAGTTAATAAATTAAAAGTTTAACAAAAAAAAACCAGATGAATCAAATTGCAAGAAAAAGCAAGAGTTCTGTTCTTGAGCAGAAGGTGAACAATTACGAAGAGGCTATGAAGGGTAAGTTCATAGAGGTAATGCAATTACCTAACACAACTTATGCTGATTGTCTTGATTACATCGAGAGTGAGATTGCCCAGTCTAAGAAGATGGCAAAAATCAACTATCGTATTCAGTGCTTCCGTAATGATGGTATCTATCAGCTCAATCAGGCTATCTCACAGGTGTTTGGATCTGTTGTTTCCAAGGAGAGTGGCAGTCCATCAGGTGAGAAGAGTGTTCAGACCGTAGACATTACCCTTGCTGATGGAACTAGAGTAAAGGCTCCTTACGGAGACATTCAACTTGATGGTCTTGGTGAGGATTCCTCTATCAATATCAATTATCGTTCAGATGCACATGAACTGGTAATTACTGGTAGACTTCAGTTCCGTTTCTCATCTTTAATGGATGAAATTATTGAGCAAACCAGGGAAAACTTAAAAACAAGCTCAATTTACAAAGGTCAGGCAGTTGAGATTACCGACATCAATAATCCAGAAATTCTTGATCTGAGTAATATTGACAACCAATTAATGGTTGTTAGCAAAGAAACTGAGTACGCCCTTCGCCCGATCACTGCTCGTATTCTTAATCCTGAAAAGTGTGTTGAGAAAGGTATTCCATTGAAGTTTGGAGCATTGTTAGAAGGGGGTTACGGAACTGGTAAAACTCTTCTTGCCTTCAAACTTGCTCGTCAAGCTGTTAAAAACAATTGGATATTTATTTATTTAAAAGATCCAAAGCTATTAGCAGAATCTCTCAGAATGTCTAAGATTATTGATCAGTCTGGACATGGTGTTGTAATCTTTATTGAGGATATTGATCAAGTAACGCGAGGTAATCGTGATTCTGCTATGCAGGATATTCTCAACACATTGGATGGTGGTGACACTAAAGACATGAATGTCATTACGTTGTTCACTACTAATCACATCGAACTCATTGAGCCTACCTTCTTAAGAGGTAAGCGAGTTGGTACTATCATTTCCATGGGTACTCTTGATGCTGCTACAGCAGAGGAGTTTATCCGTAAATCTT
Organism: Alistipes finegoldii; assembly: GCA_963621965.1. Taxonomy (GTDB): domain Bacteria; phylum Bacillota_I; class Bacilli_A; order Acholeplasmatales; family Anaeroplasmataceae; genus JAEELC01. The sequence goes on along the minus strand of CAVFGN010000091.1, from coordinate 854 downwards.
TCGAGATTGGCTGCTACCATATTGAAGATGATCTTACAGAGGTTTGTAAGTTCATAGAAGTAAATAACATTGCTCCTGCGTTCATGGCAGAGATTATTGAGAAGGTTAAATCCATGATGGTGCTTACTGATGAGTGTGTTGTAAAGGCAGAGTATATTCTTAACTCTGTTAAGTCTTATCTGCATCAGGTTAAACTTTCTCAGAAGAAAGATATGTCCCAGACTCCTGAGAAGAGACTTGTAGAAGCTCTCAAGGAGTGTCTTGATGTAGACAAGAAGCGTACTAAACAGTTCATTGCGATGGCTGAGAACTACTTTGAAGATTCGCTGGAGAACTATAATAATGTAGAGTAATTTACCCTTATAAGAGAACTTCAACAATTCTGCTAATGGTTATATTATTCTTTTAAGTTCTCTGTTCAGGTGCATTCTTCAAGGGAATTAGAGGTTCAAATCCTCATGCACCTCTACTGAATTTTTTTTCATTTTTAATATTAATAGATAAGAAGACTAACAGCAAACATTTTATATACTCGATTAGGGGTCTAGTAAGTACAAACAAGTCTTCTGTTTATATAGGTGTACTCTAATTGGTAAGAGCCTTGGTTTGGGACCAAGTTAGTGCAGGTTCGAGCCCTGTCACCTATACGTGCCATTTTAAATTTTAGATAAGGAAACTAACAGCAATTACATTCTTTACAAAACTGCAAGTTATTGGTTTGAATCCAATTCTCTTTTAGAGATAGCTCAATTGATTAGAGCAGCGGCAATGAATTAGTTTTCTGTTATAAGATTAAAGATTTATTAATTAAATAATTACAATTATGAAGATTAGTGAAAATGCTATTACAAATA
>CAVFGN010000090.1:0-3214 GCA_963621965.1 Alistipes finegoldii | reverse complement strand
ATACTATCTTCTTTATTATATTTTTTCGCGATTTTAATACTATATGCAATAGCATGACTACTTTCAAGTGCTGGAATAATCCCTTCTAATTTACTAAATAATTTAAACGTATCTATAGCTTCTTTGTCTGTTATACTATCATATTTTACCCTTCCTATAGATTTTAAATATGCATGTTCTGGTCCGATTCCTGGATAATCTAATCCAGCTGATATCGAATATGCATCTTTGATATTTCCTTTCTTATCCTGCATTATATATGTTTTCATTCCATGCATTATACCTATTGTGTTATTTGTTATTGCAGATGCATGTTTACCAGTTTCTAAACCTAATCCAGCTCCTTCAACGCCAAATATCTCTACATCATCTTCTTTTATAAAATCTGTAAATAATCCTATACTATTACTGCCTCCACCTATTGGGGCAATTATAGCTTTTGGCAATTTTCCTTCTAATTCTAAAATTTGTTTTTTAGCTTCTTCTCCTATAATCTTCTGAAAATATTTTACCATTTCCGGATATGGACTAGGACCAACTGCTGAACCTATTAAATAAAATGAATCCTTATTATTAATCAAATAATCAAATGCTTCATCTACAGCTTCTTTTAATGTTCCTGTCCCACTTATTACTTCTTTAATCTCTGCACCTAATAATTTCATTTTTTCAACATTTACCTTTTGTCTTTTTATATCTTCTTTTCCCATAAATATTGTACATCTAACATTAAATAAACTACATACAGTTGCAGTTGCCACACCATGTTGACCAGCTCCTGTTTCTGCTATTATATGCGTTTTTCCCATTCTTTTTGCTAGTAATATTTGACCTATTGCGTTATTTATTTTATGTGCACCAGTATGATTCAAATCTTCTCTTTTCAAATAAATTTTTGCACCACCTACGTATTTAGTCAAATTTTCTGCAAAATACAAAGGAGTTGGCCTTCCTATGTAATTTTTCAAATAATATAAATATTCTTTTCTAAATTCATTATCCTTACTAATTTTTTGAAATTCACTTTCAATCTCCAATAACTTTTCTTTTAATTCTTGTGGCACATATTGTCCACCAAATTCCCCATAATTCATAATAAAACTTCCTTTCAATTTTAATTTTTCTTGTAGATTACATATCCAATCTACATCCATAATACACCACCTCTCAAAAAACACTCTTATCCTAATAAAGGACAAGAGTGTCATCTTGCTATGCCACCTTTAACATAGAAGTAGTACACACAGGTATAAAAACAAAAAACTCTTATCCTAATAAAAGGACAAGAGTAATAATCTTGCTATGCCACCTAATATCTATGTACCAACATACATGCCCATTTATAACGGGTTGGATTCCCGTCAACGCCTACTTTTTTCTTATAATTTCGGGTTGCTCTCATCAGTCCATTCAGTAAAATCTCCATTGTAATATTTCCACCATCAATTACTCTCTATTAATTTCAATAATACTTACTACTCTGAATCAACGATTTGATTAAATTATTATTTATGCTAACATTCTTTTTATAAAAAGTCAATACTTTTTATACTATTTTATGAATTTTTTATGATTAATTTGTGATAATGTCTTAATTGTTAACTTGCGAAAATGTCTCAATGTTATATAATATTCCACCGAGGTGGAACTAATGAGAAAGGTAGAATTAAATATGAAAGAAAAACAAAAATATGAAAAAATTAAAGAATATGTTGATCATGGAGGTAATAAAAATAGAATAGCTCTCCAACTTAATATAACTAAAAGACAAGTTGATCGTCTTATAATTAAATATAAAGAGAAAGGCAAATCTGCATTTATACATGGTAATCACTCAAAAAGACCTGTTAATGCAATAGATAAGTCAATCTCTGAAGATATTATACTACTTTATAAGAATAAATACTATGATTTTAACTTTAATCATTTTAAAGAATATTTAGAAGATGAAGAAAATATTAAAGTCTCTTATGATTTTATCTATAAAACTTTATCTAAGGCTGGTATATTATCTCCTAAAGCTAGAAAGAAAACTAAGCGTGATTATGCTAAGAAAAAATTATTAAAGGAAAAGAAAATTAATTTAGCTATGTCCGAAGAACAAATCAATTCTATTGTTAATCACGAAATTGCCTTAGAAGATTCACATCCAAGGCAAGAAAAGCCTAAATATTTTGGTGAGATTATTGAGCAAGATGGTTCTATACATCCTTGGTTTGGTAATAAAAGTTGTTGTTTACATTTAGCCGCCGATAAAGCTACTAATACTATTGTCGGTGGTTGGTTTGATAAGCAAGAAACATTAAAGGGTTATTACCATGTTTTCTATCAAATTTTGACTAATTATGGTATACCATATAAATTTGTAACTGACAATCGTACTGTATTTAATTATATGTCTTTAAACCCTGATAAAAGAACTAGTGACAAAGATGTTTTAACTCAATATGGTTATGCTTGTAAGCAATTAGGTGTAGATTTAGAAACTACTTCTGTATCACAGGCAAAAGGTCTTATAGAACGTGATAATGGTACTTTTCAAGGAAGATTAGTTCAAGAGTTAAGACTTAATAACATCACTACTATTGATGAAGCAAACAAGTATTTAGTTGAAGTATTCATTCCTAAATTCAATACAAAATTTGCTTTAAATTATAAAAAATTTAAGTCTGTTTTTGAACAATCTCCTAGTGAAGAAAAAATTAACTATACTCTTGCTGTTTTAACTCCTAGAAAAATTGACAATGGTAATTCAATTAAATTTTATGGTAAATATTACCAACCTTATTTAAATAATGATTTAAAATGCTTTATGCCTAAAACAGATTGCTTAGTTATTAAAGCATTTAATGGTGATTTATTAGTTACCATTGATGAACAAGTATTGGAATTAAAAGAGTTATCTAGAAATGAAAGAATTTCTAAAAATTTTGATGAAGTTACTGAAATTAAAGAAAAGAAAAAGTATATTCCTTCAATGTCACATCCTTGGAAATTAAAATCTTTTCTTAAACAAATTGAGAAAAGTCATAATCAACATCAATATGCTTGAGTTTAATATTCTTGTTTGTTAAATATCAAACATAACTTATGAAGATTTAAGTCAATGATGCGAAGCATGAAAGTATTGAACTTGTCATTGACTTAAATTAAATAAGTTATAAAATTGCAAACAAAAACGAGAATATTTTCCCGTTAATGTTTAGAAAATTTT
>CAVFGN010000089.1:0-3299 GCA_963621965.1 Alistipes finegoldii | reverse complement strand
TTTAAGTCCTTGGGATTTTCAAACAACTCAGGAACCTTTGTTCTTGGGTCTTTAATATACTTCCAACTCTGCCACCAATGGAATTTATATTTGCAGATATACATCTTCTTGTATTCTTCTTCATCACCGAAATATGGCAAAGGGATTTCTACTTCTTGTATCTTTACTTTCATATCTTCAAATCATCGTCAATGCCCAGTGCCCAAAGGAGGTGCTGGAGTTCATGGGCATGCTTAATTAGGGCAAGCGTGCAAACATCATTACCAACACTCGCCGATATTGTTATTACCATCTCTTTTCCCCATTGCCATACTTCTGCGTTTAATTTTCCACAAGTATAGTCTATGCTCCATATCTCATCATCCTCTTTCCACCCATTCTTTTCAAGGATTTCTTCGGTGAGGGGAATACCATCTATCTCATCCAATAGGCTTGCTCTCCATATTCTATTTTCACCACCATCTTCCAAGCATTGTACGGTGATAGAATCTTTGTCTTCAGATGAGATGCCTACAACTTTGGCTTTTTCTCCACCAAAATTAACTATGTCCCCGATTTTAAGTTCTGTAATTTTCATAAGTATTCTGTTTGAATTATTAGTATTGTGATTAAGAGGAAGAAGAGCAAGGCTATTGTACCTATCAGTTCTGCAAGGCATTGCCTATATTGAAATTTCTGTGTCTGACAACGGTTATACATTTTACTCCTGAAGGGTCTTGATAATAGGATGGATGATTAACTCTGTTGTTCTCCTCCATTAGACATTAAAGCTTTAATTTTATTGGCTAAATCTTGCATCATAGGATGTGCAGCTGGACTACATCTTAGTTTGAAGAATTGTTCCCAATCACTCTCAAAGGCAGTATGGATAAGCTCTGTCTTAGTGGCTAAAGGCAACACATCTCTTGCTTGCTGAGGTTTCCAATCATTTTTTAACAGAGTTAAGTATTCAAATTCTGCTTTTTGTAAAGCTTTACTCCAAAATACATCAGCTTCAGTTGGGCCATCTTGTTCTTTATTAGGACAATGAGTATTTACCCAGCTAGGAATAATGAATGTAAGTTCATTACCAAACTTATCTTTACTATAGTTGCAATAACGAGTGCTCTCTTCACATATACTGTGACAACGATGTCTGTTAAGCTCCCTACTAATACCTATAGAAGTAGTAATATGCACTGAGATTCTCTTTTCATGGAATACTGTAGGCTCACAGAGATACTTAAAGTCATCCTCCCAACTATGCTCCTTGACTACTCTGAAATTAGTGGTAATACAATATTCAGTATTGTTATCATCTGGTAAAACATTGGCTATATGTACTTTAGAGTAGGGATTGTTGAAATATTTCTTTGCTACATCATAATTTGTAGTATCCAGATATACAGTACCATGCTCCAATGGGCTATTATGCCCTTTGTCATTAAGCATACCTAAAAATCTTTTATAAGAATCATCTGTAGTCTTGTCTTCACTCTTATAACATAAACGGGCCGCTTTTTCAACTTGTTTATAGATTCCTATTTCACCTTCTGGCTGTTTCCAGATTTCTGCTGATTGTTGTATTAGTTTCATTTACTTTGATGTATATAAATAAGGTTATTTTAATTTTAGAAAACCACTTCCACCACAACGAGGACAATCCTCTTTTAGATTATCGTCTATAAACTCTAAAAATGTTGTAATACCACAGGTAAATATCCCTGCTGCAACATCATAAACCTTTCCTTTGCCTTTACATTTAGGACATTTTACTATTTTACACATATTAGTCTATGTTCTTTCCAATATGGAAATTCTTTCTTTGTCATAATATCTCTTATATATTTACTCACCAAACTCCCTAATAGGAGTTGTTATATAGTGAGCATCAAAACAAAATACTGCATCTTCTAATGTCCAATCATCGCTATTAACAAATAATGTTTTTTGAATACACCTGCCTTTAGTGTTAGTGATAAAAACATTTAAATAGCAGCTATAAGTAGTATCTTTTAAATACTGGCCTTCACTTGCACACTCATCATATTGTATCTCTACATTATAATAAGTACTCGGAGTGCTAATAAAGAAGTACACACTCTTCTTATAATTCAGACACCATTCTAATAATGATGTTAGATTATTAGAGAGAAACGACCTATCTTCTGAATGCCCTTTAACTATTTTTTTTTTCATATCCTAATTTCTCGGTAAAATGATTGTCAATATCAAGTAAGCCCCCTTGCCAACAGGATTGAATGTCTAATGAGAACCAATTTCCTTCTTTTGTCCTTGCGAACCATATAGGATATTCATCATACTCTGGTATAGAACACTTTATAAAGCAATCAGTTTCTTGTGCATATACCCAATCATGTATTTCTTTATTAAATTCCCATACCGTATATAAAGAAGATTCTCCTATAGGTTCTTCTCCTTTAGCTACAATAGTTGTAGGAATATAATCTGACTCTTTATAAGCATATATTGGGAACATTACTGATTTAGCATCTTCTTGAGAAATTATCTCTAATACAGTGGCTGTAAACCTTCTACCCGGATATATCTTACCATCATCATAAAACTCATAGGATTTACCTATAATAGGTACTGGAACATCGAACATTATCATCTATTTTTGAGTTATATTATATTTTTAATATCAATTAAAAAATTTGCAAGTTGGACGCAAGACTTATTATAACAATCACACTCAAACATCTTATCTTCTGAGCATGAGTTTTTACAGAAAGCATTTGCGAAAATCTTCATTTTTTTTTTATTATTCATATTTTCTATATCTATATTTAGTACATTCTTCCTAAAGCATAAAATTTATAATCATGGGCACATAACAAATTTTACTTAATCCATGTTCTAATAACTTTATTTTCTACAGATTCTAGTATGTCATTTATTTCTATATAGGAAAACTTGAAATTTCCATAAATTATCCAATACAGTAATTGAAATAAAGCTAAACTAAGTAAAGCTAACCCCTGAAATATACAAAATATTGGATATATTAGTAAAAATATTATCCTTTTTATCACATTAATCATTATACCAATGTTTAAGTTGTTCCTCTGTCATAATACCAGTATGTCGAGCAATTTCTATTCCATTATCTTCCTTTATAAGGGTAGGGACTGCACGAATTTTATACTTCTCTACAAGAACATCATTTTCATCATCATTAGCATTAATGGATTCATATTTAATTCCTGCCTTTTTAAGATTAGAATCTAAAACTTTGCAAGGCCCACATGTATCAGAATAAAATTTAATAATTTTCATTTATTTTCAATTTATAACTT
>CAVFGN010000088.1:0-3304 GCA_963621965.1 Alistipes finegoldii | reverse complement strand
ATTAAAAAAGGATGCAAATATTAGAAATATATTTGAATTAGGATATCCAGGAACTGAAGAAGAATTTAGAAGAAGTATTCACAAGAAAAATAGTATAACAATAATGGCAGCGCCAACAGGTGAAGGTAAAACAACAAGTTTATACAGTATAATTGATTATTTAAATAGACCAGAAATAAATATAACAACAATTGAGGACCCAGTAGAAATTCGTATACCTGGATTAAACCAAATAGAAATAGATAATAAATCATCATTCTCTGGTTCACTAAGAACTGTATTAAGACAAGATCCAGATATTATACTAGTAGGAGAAATAAGAGATAAAGAAACTGGCGAAATAGCTATACAAGCTGGACAAACAGGACATTATGTATTATCAACAATCCATACAATAGATAGTATAGAAGTAATAACAAGATTAAGAAAAATGGGATTATCAGACTATGATATAGCAAGTACATTAGCAACAGCAATATCACAAAGATTAGTAAGAAGATTATGCCCAGAATGTAAGCAAGAAAGACCTTACACAAAAGAAGAAAAGAAAATAATTACTTCAATAGGTGAGAAATATGGAGTTGATTTTGACCTAAATTGTATAACATATGACGCAGTTGGTTGCAAACATTGTAATAACACAGGATATTACAACAGAATTGGTATTTTTGAAATACTAGACATAACAGACGAAATAAAGCAACAAATAATGGAAGGAAAATCAAGTATTGAAATAAGAAAAGAAGCATTAAAAAATGGATATAGACCTCTAGTTGTAGATGGTATAAATAAAGTTATACAAGGGTATACAAATTTAACAGAATTAAACAATAAATTGCTATTTTTCTAGAATACGGATAGTGTAAAGTAATCTATGAAAAAATAGATTATGAAAATATTATCAAAAATTTAGAAAAACGGACATTGAAAAGTTAAAAATATACAAAAAAAGCATAGTGAACAATACTTCAGGCTAAACAATTTTAACGATATTGATAAATGCTTTGTCAAGTGGTCACTTGCAAGTAGTAAATGCATTTGACAAAGCATTTACCAATACGTTTTAAGTCAATTAAGCCGAAGTAAGGTAAAGTATGAAGTTACAAAAAATCAAGTTTTTTGTTGTTGTAATATTAGTTGCTGAGAAAGCTCAATTAGGATTTGCCATTTAGCAGGCATAAGCTCAGCTTTTTCTAATTCTGGTACTTCGTTTAAAGGTTTCCAGTAGGTATAAGAATGAGGTCTTAGAAAGTTATAGTAGGCTACAAACAAGCAGAGATGAGTGCTAGCACCATCATCAGATCCATAACCATTAGTAACTTTGTAAGAGAACTTAAAAGTACGATTAAGTCGTTCAATAATCTGTTTAAGCCAGCGATATTCAGTAGAAACTTCATCATCATTGGTTAACCCAATAACTTGGGTAACATCGAAGTGCATGTCATGCATAGCAAATTGTTGTTGAGCTAATTTATAAGCAGTATAGCCATCAGCGACAAATTTGAGAGCTTTGCCAGGAAATTGTTTAAACTTATCAAAAGCCATACGCATAGCAAGAATGCAAGGAGTGGTGTCACGAGATTCAGAACTTCTGTATCCGAGAATAGATTTTTTGATAGCATCCATAATAAACCAAACGTAACGCCTAGAACCTTTAACTTTAGTATAAGTTTCATCAGCAGCAAGATAGTTAGTAGGTTTGTAGTCGTAAGAATCAACAAAAGGTTTAACGCAATATGCAGCAGTAGTAGCATAGTTAGCAATTTGAGTATGAGAAATCTTAATGCCATGGACTTCACGCATAACGCGAGAAGTGGCACGAGTAGACATACCACAATTTACTAAATAAGTAAGACAAAGACCCATAATGTGAGGAGAGAACTTACGAAATTGAAGGCTAGAAGCATTTTGGGGTAAAGAATATAAATCAACTTTAAAGAAGTCAATTTTAAATTCACGATAGATGTAATGTAGCTTAAATTTTTCTGGTTTAGAGTTATACTCTTCTAAATCTTCTTTAGACAATGAATTTAGCGAGTTTTGGTAGTAAGAACAGTTTTTGTTCATACATTTATGAATATTAAAAAGTTTACGATTTTTGACAACAAAGAGAGCCCCACCGCAGTAAGGGCAATGAAGTTCAATAGGATTATCAATATAATTGTGGCGATGGAAATGAGTATCACAAACTTTGCACAAAAATTGTCCACGACCACCAGTATTGTCGTAGATATAGTTATGAGGGGCGTTACAACAAGGGCAATGGATATGCTGAGGAACAGGATTTTTACCACGAGATTTAATAGGCTTTAAAGGTTTATCGTGTTCTTCAAGATACTGTTTTAAAAGTTGTTTGTAGTTCTTCTTTTCAGGAACATGAATAATAGGCAATTTATCAACTTTAAGTTTATTGTATTTAGGAGAAAATAAAGAATCATCCTTATCTTTAAACTTTAAAGGTATATTTTTAACAATAAAATTAAATAAAAATAAAATTTGTTTATTTAGCTCTTGAATATGAGCTAGTAATAGAGGTATAATAGTATACATGATACACCACTCCTTTATGGTAATATTTGGTTGTTCTTCAAAACTATTATACCATAAAAAGAGGGGGGTATCATTTTTTTATTACAAAAAATGATATAAACCTTGAAATAACAGGAGTGTAGATTAATAAAAATTAAATTTAGTTTACACTACGAGAATACGAAGGAGGAAAAGAAAATGAATTTAGATGCAATATTAGATGAAGCAATAAGATTAGATGCTTCAGATGTTCACTTAATATGTGATAATAAACCAATGCTAAGAATAGCCAGAGAGCTAGTTCCAGTAGAGGGGAGCAAAGTTTTAACTCCAGATGATATGAGTGAAATTTATGATTATTTAGTAAAAGGAAATGTAGATAAAGATGAAGTTTTTAATACTACAAGAAAGCTAGATACATCATATGAATATAGAGATATTCGTTTAAGAGTAAATATATCATTATCAGATGATATACCACTATGTACACTAAGACTTATAAAAAATACATTACCACCATATGAATCTTTAGGTGTACCAGATATAGTAAGAAGAATGACATACCAACCACAAGGCTTAATACTAGTTACAGGAAAAACAAACTCTGGTAAAAGTACAACACTAAATGCATTAATAAACCATATAAATGAAAATCAAAATAAAAAAATACTAACACTAGAAAATCAGGTGGAATATAAACATCATTCTAAGAAATCTTTAATAGTTCAAAAAGAAGTCGGAAAAGGAAGAGATAGTTTAACATTTAGTGATGGTG
>CAVFGN010000087.1:0-3450 GCA_963621965.1 Alistipes finegoldii | reverse complement strand
CATTCGTGAAAGTATCCATTACCATACTATCAAGGTCTCTTTGACTTGTTGGATATAATATATACCCATCTTTATCTTGATAGTCAGCATGTACTGCTTCTAATTCTTTATTGGCAGCTGCTTTAACTTTCTTTTTGTCTATCATATTACTTATTTATTTTTCACAATTAATACATATACAGCCATTTGGATGATAATCAGGATACCATTGTGCAACGTACTTCTTCAACCTGCATAAATGAATATACTCATTATACGGTATCTCTATGACATCTTTATCCTTCTTTATAGTCATCTCTTGTACCTATAAGTTTGGCTGTTTTTTCATTGTAGGGGAGACATTCGTCATACCAATATCTACCACATACATAAGGACTTTTACCTCCATTATAATGACTATAGATGCCTGCTTCCCACACTTTACCTTTATCTCTTACAACAACCTTATCAAAGGGCTTAAATGTTGAAACAGATTCCAATTCAAGGGTCTCCAAATTGAATTTTTTGTGTGTTATAAGTTCAAGAGCTTGAATATATCTAACTTTGTCATCTATTGTACCTGCTTTAAAGAGATTTGAGGGAAGACTTATAAAAAACCGTGCCTCATTATTTAGATATACATTGTTATCTATAAGTTTTCTGTCCTTTACATCCATAAGATAACGTCCTTTAAAAGATGAGTAATCTTCTTCTTCCCACTTTATAAAGATAATTGCTTCTAACGTATCACTTCTATATAACACATCCCCTCTTTTCCAAGTAAGCTTTTCCCAATCTCTCATTTCCTTGGAAGGGAAGAGGAGGCACTCTTTTGAGTTTTTATTGTTTAGTACAAAGTAGCCTTCGGATGTAAATTTATAATGTTGGTCATATTCTGTGTGTACATTTATAAAACAGCTACTTACTGCTGTTACATAGCACTCCCCACATATAGGAGAATAGAGTTTACTACTTGATTTGTCTTTAAGAATTTCAGCAATGTTCATAGTGATTAAAAATTATAGATTAAACATAGATATATAGACATAATAGACTATATAGACTTTATAGATATGATGGAATAAAGACTACATAGCATGAAAAAAGCACAACCCTTATGAGGATTGTGCCTGAGAATATTATATCTTTTTTACAACCTTAGTAATTGAATAATTTTGGTTGATTAATTATCTTTTAGTTTTAATTGTATGCGTATAAAAGTATTGGTTTATTACTATTCTTTCTAATAATTGTTCTAAGCATTTTATACTTTATTGGACTTAACACAAAACATCCTTTGCTTGCCTTGTATAATATAGGCAATGGGTAAGTTTGCAAATCAGGTACAGTATGCCAAGGGTGTATTAATATTCCCCTGCTCATGGCATTGCTATTTGATGAGGATAGTCCTTGAAGTACAAAACTATTTACTCCAACCCTCATTTTATGTTGCCCACACACTTTATAGAAACCTAATGAGGAACAAAAGCTCCCTGACTGATTGCTAAATCCTTTCCCTTTTCCTTGGTCACAAAGACTGGAAAAGATGGTCTTATTCCTTTTGGTATCATAGACTATAAACCTTCTTGTGCCTGAGGGTTTGGAAAAGTCACACAGCATTATGATGTTTGTATTCATGTCATGTGACTGAGCATAGTCCAATGCTATCTTTACTCTCTTCTTATCAGCAGAAGGATTAATGAAGAAGGAGTATAAAGCAATACAGATAAATGTAAAAGAAGCTATTATAAACAATAGCTTAAGTACTTTTTTAATCATAGATGAGCTGGTTTACCGTTTTTATAATAAGGGTGTTCTTTTGTACCTGGCCTATGCACTCCAGTAACTTGCCATTTTGGGGTAAGATTTTCTTTGCTAAATATAAATTTGCCAATAGGGTCCACAGTTATATCTCCATGAACATTATGAATTACGTATGTTTTACCTTTGTCTCCTGGATAAGGTTGAAAAATCATGCCTGTATGTGAATTACTGCGATTAAGTGTACCTTCCCTATATGCTCTTGGGGCATAACGTGAATGGGTACTATATAAATCCACTATATCTCCTGTCTGTAATTCAAGATTTTTCAAGGCTTGTTTTGTCCTTAATGCAGCTATTTGATTTTGAATAAGATATGGAATCCTTGAATATGGTCCAATTTTAGGTGGATAACCATTGAATAATGTAGAATCACCATACATTCCTGAAGCATCCCAAGCATTGTTGGTTGTAGGATGTCCTGTCATTTTCTCTAGCTCATTTCTTGTTAATGCACACTCAGTAATTTCATTTCCCTTTTCATCATATAATCTATATAGGTTATCTGCTACTTTTGTCAAACCTAGATTTCCTAATTTTGATGCTCTTTCATTACCTGTACTAAAATAACCTTGTGAAATAGTGCCATAAGGTTCTACATCATCTTGATATGTGTATGGTGATAGAGAGTGCTCATAAGTATTTTTAGTCTTTTCTGGTGTTAAAGCATCAAGCACTCTATTAAACATAGTATCATCAAGATTTGGATGAAGTTCACTCCAAGAAGGTGGAGGAGAAAATACCTGTCTTTCCTTAGGGTATTTAAATATCCTTGTATTATCATTAGGATTACTCCATGTAGAATATTGACTAAGGGCATTATCAAGCATCTGTTGTGGACTTGGGGCATACACATTGACATCATTCAACTGTATGGGTTCATTGAAAGTGTTTTGACGTTCTACATAGTAAGCATTACCATTGTTATCAACTGTATATGCATTGCCATTATCATCTTGATATACAGGAGCATCGAATATTTGCCCATTAGTACCCATTATAGGATAGCTATCTTTTGTTCTTTTCTTTGCCATATTGATATATTGTTTCTTGCAAAGATAAAACTATTTATTGATATAAAGAATAGTGTATATTGTTTTTTTTTTATTTTCTCATCATATTGCTTAGAAAACATAAAAGACAGCCTTAAAAATAAGACTGTCTCTATATGGGTTAAATATATTCAACTGTAGCTCCTTCAGGAAGATATAAGTGATTGTTCCTTATACAACAATAACATTTTAATGTCTTAGCTAAAGATTCAGGGTATATAGAAACATAACAATTACTTTTACGAGTATAGTATATCAATACATTGGTTGCTGCATTGTATAAAATAGGAGAAGCTATATGGGGTAAAACAGACTGCGCTGATATTGTGCTCCTATCTTTGCTACCTTCCGTATAATGCTCTCTATTCAGTATATAATAGAAAGAATCAGGACTTACTAACTCATCAGTAGGTGATTTTACATAAATATCCATATATGAATAATCTTCCTCCGTTCTATAGCTAATATTTACATTCATTCGAAAATATTGTAACTACTCAGGTAGGTTCGAGCCTCCTAGCATACCCAATTGCTCCCGTTGTGACAACGGGAGCAATTGGATATCGGGATATCAATGCTACAAATTTAGCATACTAGG
>CAVFGN010000086.1:0-3452 GCA_963621965.1 Alistipes finegoldii | reverse complement strand
GTTTAATCCTTACATTTATTTGAAATAGAATTTATTCAACTACTCGTTGAAAATAAATGCTTGTTAATTTATAAATATATATTAAAATAATATTATAAAGAGGGGATTATTATGAAAAAGAAAACAATTTTATTACTTTTATTAACAATGACTGCTTTTGTTGGATGTGGATCTAATAAGAATACTTCTAGTTCTAAAAATGAAATTAGTTCATCATCTAGTGAAACATTAAAAGATTTTCAATATGTTGAATATGAAGATTTAAGTGTTATTTATGATGGACAAGAACATGGCTTAAGCGAACTTCAAGATAGCCATAACGAACTTGATGGAGCAAAAGTTGAATATTCAAATTATGAAACTTATACTGATGTTGGTACATATGAGTATAGAGCGACCGTTACTAAGGAAGGATATAATACTAAAACATATACCGCAAAATTAACTATTACTCCTGCTAGTTTTACTAATCTTGAATATGAATCTAAAAAAGTTACATTCGATGGTAATGAACATAAAGATGATATTAAATTAGTTGGATTTATACCTACTAATACAACGACAAAAGTAACAATTACTGATTCAACTGGTAAAGAAGTTACTTCTTGTGTTGCCGCGGATACTTATACATTTAAATGTGTTGTAACAAATAAAAACTATACTTCTAAAACATATACTGCAACATTAACAATTAAACAAAAATCTACTGATTTAGCAATCTATGCAAATAGTGATGGAACAGTTTATTTTGGTAATGCAATGGATAAAAATAGATTATATAATGTTACTTCGAATGGTACTATTACACGTTTAGCTTATGCGACTCCATCGAAGATAAATAAAAATAGTGATGGTACAATTGGTTTTATTTCTAACACATCCATTATTGATACTGTAAAAGAAATTTCGACAACTGATGGTAGCATTTCAAGTATTATTACTTCAGGAAATATTTCTGATTATGCTAAATATTCAAGTAACGTTTATTATTATACATCTAACTCATTATTATCATCTTCCGCGGGTGTCTATAAAGTAGATAATTCCGGTGATGAAGCAGTTATTACTAGAATTTATGATAAGAAAGCGTCTAATTTAATTATTAAGAATGATATTGCTTATTTTATTGATGAATCAACAGGCTATATTACAAAAATAAATCTTTCAAACAATACTTCAAGTGTTGTATTAGAAGAAAAAGTTCATGAATTCGTCATGAATGGCAATAATTTATATTTTAATGTTAATGGTACCTTAAATGATTACATTGGAACATTCGACATTACTTCAAGTAATATAACAGTAACTAAATTAACAAATAATGCAGGCGAATATTTAAAGATTAATAATGGATGTTTATATTATTCGAACTGTGATTTAGTAACTAAATTATCTAGTGATAAATTAGGTATTTATAAGATTGATTTAACAACTAAAGTAGAATCACAAGTTATTTCTTCAACAAAAATTTCTGGATTTGATTTCCAAAATTCTACCACATTAATGTATATAAGTAATGATACTTATCATCTCTATAAATATAATTTATCTTCTAAGACAGAAACTGATTTACTCGCAAACTTTGAACCAGTTGAAGATACTCCAGTTAATACAGGAGGACAAGCAATCTCTTATGATGGAAGAATATATTATTTAAATATGTATGCTGGTAAAGCTTTATATGTATATGATGAAAAGAATAAAACGAACTATCAATTGACTTCCGATAAAGTCGCGGATTTCTACATTTATGGTGACAAATTATATTTTAACCAAGTTACTAAATTAGTTAATAATGATTTATATTCAATTAATTTAAAGACGGACTCTGAGGCTGTTAAAATATCATCTAATGACTTAAGAAATATGGTAAGTGATGGAACTTATGTTTATGGTACTCACTATAATGCATTAGGTGCAGCAGGTGGCATAGCAAGAATGAAAATTGATGGCAGTGAATATGTAAAATTCTCTGATATTAATGGTGCGAAAAACTTAACATTAAATGATGGTAAATTATATTACATTAACGCGGCTACAGGCCAAGATAATGGTGATATCGAATATATTCAAACAAGTTCTATTACATCTTCATCTGAAGGCTTAAAAGGAACTAACATTAGTTCAAAAGTAGAAAATGTAAAACAATTTATTCTTGATGGTAATGATTTATATTATATCTATAATGGTACAATTGAAAACTCCATTAGAAAGACTAATTTAACATCGTTAACTGATCAAATTAAGATTGCAAGTAGTAAAACCAATCCAAATGAAATGATTTTAGTTGGTGATGATATTTATTATTATTCATATCCTGCAACTTCCTTAGAAAGCGCAGGATTCTATAAAGTAAGTAAGAACGCAACTGAAGATAAAACCCAAACAATGTTATTTGGATATAACCAAAAATATTATGGATCTAATTTAGTATTATTAGATAACAATCTTTATTTCTTGAATTATATTCCTAAATTACTTTTAGGTGATGCACATACTTATAAATTGAACTTAACATCTAATACTGTAACTAAATTAGATTAATTTGAAAATAGTTAAAAACTCTTTATCTTATGTGGAAACGCATAAAATAAAGAGCTTTTTTTAGTACGCACAGGCCTCTAAATCAGAAAAGTCGCAGGCAATATTGCTTCAACTGCAGTCAACAGTGGTGCTTTCTCAGAAACTACTACAATTGCAGGCACACTAAGCAACGCAAAATTCGAACCATGTACTTCAGCTTCAGCATCAACAGGTACTGATGTAACAGTAACCCCAAATAAATTTAATGATTTCAAACCAACCTTTGCTACATTAAGTAAAGTAGAAACAAGTAAATTAACATATACAATGTTAGGAACTGAAGGTAAAGGAACAAATATCACAGATACAGATATCTATGGTACATTAAAGAGTACAGCAGCTGAAGGCAGTTCAGTTGGAGATAATGCAGATACAACCGCATATTACTATAACTTCAAGATAGATTATATGATATCAACATCAAAAAAAGACAACTTAAAAATAGGCGTTGAAAACGTAAAAGTATATCGTGAAGATGGAAACGAAATTACATCTCCAGGAGCTGACGTTGCAACCCTTGATAAAGCAACAAGAGTCGCATTCATCAATGCAACATCATATACTGATAAAGATGTAGTTACATATGGAACAAGTGGTACCGAATATGCAATCGCGACTGCATGTACAGTTGATCATAACCAAACAGCATTAGGCGAACTTGGCTATACTGGAGCTTCTGAATACACCAAGTATGACAACGGAAAAAGTCTTAACAACAACTACTACACATTCTGTTAAAACACCAGAAGGAACAACAGATGCACCAACAAAGACAACAAGTGATGGATCGTTCACATATGGATCAGTAGATGTATATGTATGGTTTGATGGAACAGATAAAGCATGTACCAATGCAATCTTTAGCCAAA
>CAVFGN010000085.1:0-3491 GCA_963621965.1 Alistipes finegoldii | reverse complement strand
ATATAATCATCACATAGTTTAGTATTGTATTCTTGTTCTCTAAGTATTACATCCCATTCATCTATTAAAAAGATAAACGTATCTTTAGTTTTTGAATTAATCTTAAGAAAACACTTTCTTAATGTATTGTCATTTGGAGTTAAAATATTAGAATATTTTTCTGTTAAATCATCCATTATTTGAGATTTGAGTTCGTTTACAAAAGTTGATTTATCGTCTATATCAGTGTAAAGACTAGCCATATCAATCCATATAACATTATGCTTATTTAAGTGATTTAGATATGATTTGTCTTTTGATATATTTAAATTTTTAAATAAGTAAGCAGAATCACATCCTTTAGAATAATAAGCATTAAGCATAGATAAGGCCATAGTCTTACCAAATCTGCGAGGACGTGTTACACACATAAATTTACTAGATGGTTTTCTTAAATTTTCATTAGTTACTTTTATTAGATTAGACTTATCTATAAATATCGTATCATCGATATAATCTTCAAAGTTAGATTTTAGATTTAAAAAATATGCCATATAATAAACTCCTTTATTTATATTATTATATCATCATTTAGGATTAATATCTATAAATATAACGCTAGGAAAAGTAGTTTAATTTTAATAGTAATTTCCGCACAAAGATACATTTTTAAAATAGTTTATAAGAATAAAACAAAAGTTCTTTAGCTACATTTTACCCAAAGACAAATCGTTTAATCCATATGTAGACTCGAAATATGAATTAATTATATTTCGTGTAAATTCATATAAGATGGAAGTTCAAAGGATATTACTTTCTATAAAATTTCAGTGCATCAAACCTTAAGTCCACAAAAATTTTTATAAAAACAAAACGAGTGACATACCTTTTTTCTTTTTTCCAAACTATTATACTATACTAAATCAAAAAGCATAGAAAAACACAGTCGATTTCTTTTCAACTTAAATTTTGTCTTAGTTAAGCGGAAATTAACTGTGTTACACGTTTATTTTATATGTATTTTTTATTTGCTGATTTTATTTTAAAATTAACTATATAATTGTTAAATTGATAGTAAATTTATTTCAATTTTCCTCTTCTATTGTTTTTTGTAATGTTATTGTTACTATTTTTCTCTTTTTTGCTTGGCATAAAACCTTTAATAATAATTGTTAAACAGACACCAATAATTAAACCAATTATAATATAAATTACAAGTTCCATCTATTCACCTTTATACGTTAAAATACCATTTTTAATTCTTAAAAGACCTTCTTTAACAATGTTTAAACTTGTTGCTAAATTAATGCGTAAGAAAGTTTTTCCCGACTCGCCGTAAACTGCACCACTTGAGACATGAACCTTGTACGCTTCACAAAGATATTTAACTAAATTGTTGGCATTTTTTGTGTAAGCACTTACATCGACCCATATTAAATATAGTGCATCTGACTCAATATATTTTGCTTCTTTTATATTGTTTTTTATAAAATTAGCTGCATACATTTTATTTTTAAACACGTATTCGTTCATCTCGTTTATCCACTCTTCTCCGTTAGTTAAACAAGAAATAAATGTTTCACAAACAAATGAATTACATTCACCAACCTCATCAGTATTTATACCACGCCATACTTTGTGTCTTAAATTTTTATTAGGTACAACAACACAAGCTCCTTGAAGGCCGGCAAGTGAAAAACATTTTGAGGCACTAATGCATGTAATAGAATTGTATCTATTTGTATCATTTACACTCGCAAAAGGAATGTATTCTTTATTTGGCGACACAATATCACAATGTATTTCATCACTTAAAACTAAAACATTGTACTTACTTGCAAGTTCACCAATTTTGCTAAGCTCATCTCTTGTCCAAATTTTACCAACAGGGTTTTCTGGGTTACATAAAATCATGAGTGTCACTTGTGGGTCTCTCATCTTAGATTCTAAATCAGAAAAATCAAGATGGTATGAATTATTTTCTAAAACCAAATCTGAAGATACAATAAATCTTCCATTATTTACTATAGAATTAAAGAATACATTATAACATGGTTTTGTCACAAGTACTTTCTCACCAACAGTTGTAAGTTTTCTTACAATACTTGAAATTGCCGGTACAACACCTGTAGAAAAGACACAGTCTTCTACATCAAAATCAAAATGATGTCTTTTATGCCACCAATTTTTAAAAGCTAAAAAGTATTCATCAGGAACATCTTTATAGCCAAAATTTTCTACATTCACAATTTCTTTTAATTTATCAGTTACAAAATTAGGAGCTTTAAAATCCATATCCGCAATAAACATCGGAATAACATCTTTTTCCGCCCACTTGATACTTGTAGTATTTTTTCTGTTAGCTATATTATCAAAATCGTATTTCATTACTCACTAACCTCAACTTTAGTTTTAGCGAAATCTAAGTTTTTACCTTTGTAAGAAACATCTGTTTTAACATATTCGCCAATTGATTTAGCTTTAATATGTCCTGATATAGGATTTTTAATTGAATCAATATGGCTTACAATATCTGCTTCAATGTTTGAACAAAGTTCAAATGCAAGATTTGTGTTTAACAATTTGCAATTAATCATCTTTATATTGTCCATATAACACATGCCTTGTTCGCTATCGATTGTACAATTAATAAAAGTAAGATTTTTAGAATTCCAACCTAAATATTCACCAATAATCGTTGAATTTTCAACAACTACGTTTTCACAATTCCAAAAAGAATCTTTAGATAACATTATTGCATTCTTAATTTTTATATTTGAAGCTCCGTCAAAGGCATAATTACCATTTAGTCTGAAATTTTCAATTTCAATATTTTTAGAATTTAATCCTAAATAGTCTCCTTTTGCGCTCACATTGTTCATATAGATATTTTCACAATTCCATAATGTTTCACTCGCATTAGGCATTGCACAGTTTACTAGTCTAATATCTTTTGATCTTCTAAAAGTCTTAGGTGCTTCAATCATTGTATCAGTAAGTTCTATATTTTCTGTATACCATATACCAGAACGTGCAGTTTCTAGTAATGTTGAATTATTTACTGTAATATTTTTAGAATACCACATAGGATATTTCCATTTGAAGATAGAATTAAAAATATTTATATTCATGCATTCTTTTAAAGGAGATTCGCCGTCAGAAAATGTAGAATCATATATATTTGTATCAAAAATATTGTAAAGGGCTCTTTCGCCTGTAAATAAACCTTGTCTTAGTTCTTTCATATAAATCACCACTTTATTTTATCATAGTTTTTAAATCAATTTTATTTTAACGCTTAAAAAGAAAAAATAAGGGCACTAGTCCTTATCTTTTTCAGTATATCTAATACATGTATTGATAATTTCGATTATTTTGTTTATGTCTTCTTTGCAATCATTTTTAAGCCAAATTCCAACAATTGAATTTATTCCACTTAGAAAAAAAGATAATATATATTCTCTTTTATATTCATCAACATTAAAACGTTTTAATATAGGATTAAATATTTC
>CAVFGN010000084.1:0-3527 GCA_963621965.1 Alistipes finegoldii | reverse complement strand
ATTTTTCTTACTATGTGATTTTCAGTAACGGCGGAATTTAAGTGTATAATTCACCTTCTTAAATGTTTGGTATACTGTTTCTTGCAATTTAAGATGATTATAAAAAATATATTAAGTGAAATAGTTAAGTAGTTTAAGCATTACATTTGATAAAATTAAAGTCATTTGTTAAGATATAGGCAAATTAATATGGAGGTATGTTAATATGTTAGAATTAAATGATAAGAATTTTGAAGAAGCAGTTAGTACTCATGATACATTAATTGTTGATTTTTGGGCTACTTGGTGTGGACCATGCAGAGCACTTGGCCCTATTATGGAAGAAGTTAGTAAGAATTATCCTAATGTAACATTTGCAAAAGTTGATGTTGACTCAAACCCAGATCTTTGTGCTAAGTTTAAGATCTCATCTATTCCATTTGTTGTTAAAATTAAGAATGGCGAAGTTGTAGATTCATTCCTAGGTCTACATGATGAAGCTTTCGTTGAAGGTTTCTTTCAAAAATAAAGTATGTACGACACAATTATAATTGGTGCAGGTCCTGCAGGGGTAAGTGATGCAATTTATTTAAAGAGATTTAATTATAATCCTTTAATTATATATAAGGATTTTGGCACTTTAGGTAAGACAACTTATATTGATAATTATTATGGAATTGAACATATTAAAGGTAGTGAACTAGCTGAAAAAGGACTTAATCAAGCTAAGTCATTAGGTATTGATATAGTTAATGACGAAGTTACTGCTATAGAATATGACGCTTTAGGATTTAAGGTTACTACAAAAGAATCAAGTTTTATTGCAACAACTGTATTTCTTGCAACAGGTAAGGCACGTAATAAACTTTTAGTAAAAGGTATAAAAGAATTTGAAGGTAAGGGAATTTCATATTGTGCAATTTGCGATGGTTTCTTCTATAGAGGAAAGAAACTAGGTCTTATTGGAAATGGTGCTTTTGCAGAAGGTGAATACGAAACTCTAAAGAAGTTTACTAATGATATTACATTATTTACAAATGGTCTTGATACTACGATTAAAGCGGATAAGATTGTTAGTGAAAAAATCGTATCAGTATATGGAAATGAACTTGTAAGTGGTATTGAAACAGAAAACAATAAATATGATTTAGACGGAATATTTATTGCCTACGGTACAGCAAACGCTCAATCTTTTGCAAAACATTTAGGTTTACAACTAGATAATCAAGATAATATTGTCACTAAAGACTTTATGACAAATATTCCTGGAATATTTGCAGGAGGAGATGTCATTGGAGGCTTGCTTCAAGTATCAAAAGCAGTAAGTGATGGTGCAAATGCTTCACTTGAAATTAAAAAATATTTAATGAGTAAAAAGTCACATAATTAATTGTGGCTTTTTTTTGCTTTTTAGAATATAATTATTACAAAAAAGGAAGTGGTATTATGGAATATAATTTTTTTAAGAGAACATCATTTATTTTTATGGTTATATTTTATGTAATATCACTATTTTATTTCTTTATACCAAGTAAATATTGCTTACCATTTTCATATTATCTAATTTGTACCTTATTACTTATTTTCTCTATAGTACAATTTACCTTATTAAATAAAAAATCTGGTCAAGATAGTCAATATTATCTAGATTTATATGAAGCACTAAATACAGGTATTATTGGTGTTGTAGCCCTAAACTTTGGTCAAAAATATTATATTTTATCTATTATTTTAGGTCTACTTTATCTTGTACCATTAATTGTTAGAATTATCATATCAAGAATTAAAATAAACCAAGTATTTTTAGATTCTGTTAAATATATGTTTGCACTTGTATTAATACTTGCAAATGGTGAGGTTGTTGCGTGGAGCAGATTTGTAATCGGTATTATATATTTTGCAGTAGGAAGTATCATTTTATATACTAAAATAAAACATTTAAAAGAATACAAGAATGGAGGATATAAGCATGAATAAAAAAGCTAAAAAATTATGGATATTAGTTTCAATATGTGTATTAGTATTGTTTGCATTAATTCTTGTGGCTTGTGTTCTAGATTTAGGTGAAAAAATAAGAAAAATAAATGTTTATTTAGAATACGCATTTTATGTACTTGTAGTCTTACTCGTGTTCTTTGGAATTATCAATCCTATAAGAATTATAGTATGTAGTCCATCATTTGATTCTGAAATTTGTGATAACAAATCCAGAAAACAAAGAAAAACATATCGACTTGTTGCAAGAAATATTGCAAAAAGTAATAACTTAAGCGAAGAAAATCAAACTCTATTATTAAAATATAAAAGTTATGATGAACTTCAACTTAATTTACAAATAGTATTTGAAAAAGAAGTTAGACCCGAACTAAATAAGATCATGATTAGACATGCTAAAACTGTACTAATTTCAACTGCATTATGTCAAAATGCACGAGTTGATATGATCACTGTATTTAGCGTTGATATTAATATGGTTAAAGATTTAGTAGTTAAGTGTGGTTTTAGACCTAATATGACAAATTTATCTAAATTACTTGTTAAAATATTTTCAACTGCATTAATTGCAGAAGGATTACAATCAATATCAATGGACGATATATTACCTGCAAGTGTAAATAATACTTTAAAAGAAATACCTCTTATTAAACCAGTTGTATCATCTTTAACTCAAGGTCTTGCAAATGCTTTACTTACTTTGCGTATAGGATGTGTAGCAAGAAGATATTTATTTAAAGATGGATCATCTATTACTAAAGAAGATATTAGAAAGAATGCATTTAAAGATGCACTTGTATTATATCCACAAGTTATTGCAGGAACTTTAACGTTTATGCCTAAAAAGATTGTTTCCTTCTTTGCAAATGGATTTAAGAAAAAAGAAAAAACTGATGATTTAAAACTTATTGAGGGTTAATCTATGAATAAAAAAGTTTTATTTCAAATTATATCATTTACAATTTATTTTTGTTTATTGGCTATATTTGTTTATGAGTGTCTTCAAACTGGTGAAAAGACAGGAACGCAAATACAAAATGTTGGTGGCGCAATAGCTGATGCTGGTTCGCAAATTACAGGTACAACTGTTGAAAACAATGCTGAATTTCAAAAGAAGGTTGGAAAGTTTGTTGGACATTATATGTATTTCTGTCTTATAGGTTTAGCATCAATTGTCTCTTATATGACATTAACTAAAATGAAAGACTATTATAGAATTATTATACATGTTGTTACAGGTTTTACATTTGCACTCATTACTGAATTTGTTTTAGAAGCTAGAACTAACGGAAGAAGCCCTATGTTTTCAGATGTATTGATTGATACAGCTGGACTCTTAACTTTATCTATAATATATATAATAATTTATTACATAGTTAAATTTAAGAAAAATAAACAAGCTAATGTTAGTGTTGATACTTCAATGATTGAACTATAATTTTTTTAAATAAAATTTACAAAAAGTGTTGTCAATATCTTTCGAAAATGTCTTAAAAATTTCTAAACATTAGCGGGAAATAAATCCCGCTTTTTTTAGGCATAGATTTTGTTTT
>CAVFGN010000083.1:0-3569 GCA_963621965.1 Alistipes finegoldii | reverse complement strand
TTACTCCTGGAGATGAGTTGCATACGTTCGCAAGAGAGACTGCGGACGCTACAAAATCAATCAAGGAGTGGTTGCAAGGAATTGCCAATCACTTCGATGCTAAGTCGTACAAGTTCGTTGCCGTCTCATACGTCGGCAAGAATAAGTACGACAAGGTTTACACAGTTTCCTTACTTGGCATTGACCATAAGTAAGGAGACTTACGCTTTGTACGTTGAGCGTTAATCAACGTACATATTATTAACATTAATTTTTACAGCTATGTTGACAAACATTATCAAGAACATCATCAAAGACATCCCTTCAGTTGCTAACTCCGAACTTAAAGCCGTTTTCAGTAATCTCGAAAATGGCGAAGTGTGCTTCTCGCCCGTAGACAGTAATCTTACTGTTCTCGTGAAAAGACCCAGTAGGAATGTTCATACTACTGAGGATTTTAAGAAGACACAGATATTTGACCTCATATATTTTGCGGCAAATGGCAATATTGAGTTCGATGTGAATAAACCACACACAATGCAGACGCTCTCTAATGAGATAGACGGCATCATAAATCAAGAGGTCGTTGTTTGGGATTTAAACTATTAATCAAATAAGACCTAAGCAAGTCTTTAAACTGCTTAATTACATTAAAATTCACAATTAAATAATTAACAATATGAAAGCAAATTTAACAAAATTAATCAATGATTGCATCACTCTTGGTCTCACATTAGCAGACAAGTCTACAACCTCTGAAGCCGCCACTCGTGCAGCTAAACTTATTGCAGTTCATAGTCTTCCAGATGATTGGGATGCAGACCTCGATGATATAGAGGAACACATAACACAATTAAAGAGTCATGTTTCCAGTAAATCTACAGTTACACAAGCAATTATTTGGAAATATGGTGTTGACCATATCGTGATGAGAAAACGCTCCGATGAAACTCTCTCTGACTTCAGAAAGAGGGTTTACGCTACCTACCCTGAAGTGGGGTGGCGCATAGAAATAGGAGAGTTTAAATTAATCAATTAAAGATAACTAAATAGAATATGAATAATAAGGGCATTTCTCACTTTGTGTGGGATTTGCCCTTATTTTTTTTCACATGGTTTCTGTCTGATTAAATAACTAAATAGAATAAATCAACTTAGATAACTTTAATATTTGCTTTATTTAGAATACACTAACTATAATAAATAACTAAATAAATAGAATAACACTAAATAGCATACACTAAATAGAAGATGCCATAGTCTGAAATAATGTCGTTTTGAAATGCTTTCTATGTTTGCCGCATGGTTTAGCATTATTTAACTCTAAAAATAAACAAGTAAAAATAGCCAATATACAAATAAAAATAGCCGTGTATAAGCACCTATTGTATATTAGCGACAGAAAGCTAGTATAGCTTTATCGTGGTAGCAAATCGTGTATAATACTTTAGTATTAGCAGCACAGAGACTACAATTAATTAAAATCAAAACAAAATGACAACAATTGAAAGAGTGAATGCCAACACTGCAAATGGCAACATGAAGATGGGTTTGGGTTCTTTTGGTAATTCAATGAAGCCTAAGTTTGATGGTGGTGCTGCCCTTAATGAGGGTGACATTCTTATCTTTCCTTCTTTAGCTGAGATGGGTAATCTTATCGGTTCTCAGGAGTTCAGAGGTAATCAGTACGAGTTCTTGGTGATTGAGGTTCAAGCACCTGACGGCTCTAAGAGAGCTATCAACTGGTTCCCAACTACATTCCAGAACCCTGTCTTTGAGTGGAGCAAGGATGAGGCAGGTAATGTTTATCGTACTACCAACATTCTGTATCCAGAAGGTGATGCCGTAGAGGCTTTCTTGTCTGAGCGTGGTAAAAACGATACTGACGCCGATGGTAAGATTATCAAGTCTGATACTCAGAAGGGCATTGAGCATCTTGCTGGTAAGAAAGTTAAGGTTGACAGTAAGACAATGCTGAAAACTGTTGCTTTCGACAAAGATGGCAATCAAGACACTTCACGTCTTGTTGACAAGGCTCTGTTCCATTACTCATTTGTCGCTTAATCTAATTGAGAGACAAATGTAGTGGAAAACTAGTTACAGTGAAAGCTCATAGAGTTAGTAACTGTATACTAGTTTCTTCTCATAAGTTCTATAAGACTAAAACTAATCTCTCTAGCTATCCTAGAGTTGATTGTTGGTGGCAATTAGAACTATCTGAAAAGCTGAGAAATGGAGAATCTCTGTATTTAGTCAAACAGTGTTATTTATGCTAATTAGATTAGTATAATGACATTGTTGACTAATTCTAAAACGCTAGAGAAAATTATAAGTGAATTAGAAACAGATTATGCGAAGGTGGGTTGCAAATGTTCTCAGAAGCAGATTTCGCACACAGAAGACAGTTGATGAGAGCGTGGTAGTGTAATTTTGGGGAGTGAAATGTGGAGATTGGTATATCAACTAATTTTACCCAGTATTTTGGACTATTAAGTCAATACTTTTTTTTCACTCAATTACCTTTTTGTTTAAACTAGAATGAATTTTCAGTACTTTAATTAGTACACAATATAAACTAAAAAATAAATAAAATGAAGACAAAAGAAGCTTTACAAATTGCTAAACAGAATGGTTTAGAACTGGAAGTAAAAGAGATGATTTATATATATCATCATACACCAGAAGAAGCATTAAGAGAGTGGGACTTACTTTAAAACTCAGCTAGGGAGAGTTCATACTGATGAGACGAAACACAGAGAATTATATAGGCTCTGTGTCTGTGAACAATTAGAAACCTCGCGATAGTATAAGGAGAATCGTACAAAAAAAAATGACTTACCAAGATAATGTCATGGCATTAGTTTCTTTTATAGAAATTAATCAAAGCAAAGTATGGGAGAATCATAAAAATCTTCCATTGAATGCTACTATTAAAGTGGTAGTAAAAGAACTTATAGAGCAAAGCGGTTTGGTTTATACCAGACCGTTAGGCTCTTTTGTAAGAGGGATTGTAACATTCCCGAATACTATTAAGTATTCTAACTATAAGAGAACCTTAATTGGTCTCTCTATAGAAGAAGCAGTGTTTGATACAATAATAAAAACCTCGCGATAGTATAAGGTAAATCGCATACAACTATGACTATTCAAGATTATATTAAAGAAATAGATGCTTTATCTACATACTACTTCAATAATATAAAAGAAGATGATAGTAAGTTCGTTGAAGCATTAACGACAATTCATAACTTACATTCAAATCTTTGCAAATAAACAGAAGTTTTTTAACTCTAAAATATACAACTATGAACATTAAGAAAATTATGTCTATGCGCAATTCTTTCCTGGAGTTAGGAGCAAGAGTATTTATTGTTACAAAGAATCATTCTCGTTACGAAGTAACTTATGATACTACTTATTTCAATAATAAAATCTGGGACAAAGAATGGGAAATTCGTGCAGAAGATGTTGAACGTATTGAATTAGCATAGATAAAACAACAACACCTAAGCAAGTGTATAAACTGCTTAAAACAAACTTAAAAACATTGCCGTGGATAGGTTAACGGTATACAATTATGCATGGAATAG
>CAVFGN010000082.1:0-3773 GCA_963621965.1 Alistipes finegoldii | reverse complement strand
CAGTGCAGTTTTAGGCAACATAAAAATAAGAGAAGTGTTATTTTTTTGATTTTATAAATATCTAATATACTAAAGATTCTTTCTTACATCTAAGACAATAACAAATAGGGGAATCTTTTGTGATCCTAGCATTTGGGCTATTATCCAAATTCTTGGTCTAATTCTACATAATCGCATTTTAAATCTAAGTTCTATCATATATAACACGAGTTGCAAAATTATTAATATTTTTTATTTCACTGTCTACATTTACTTCTTGATTTAAAACCAGCTTAAAGCATTATAGTGAATTGATTTATCGATTAATTATTTTTTTAAAAAAAGTTCACAAATTGTGAACTTTAATCTTTCCAAATAGTTTCGGCTATTTCTTTTACAAGTTTAAGTTTTGCCCATTGTTCATCTTCAGTTAATTTATTACCAATTTCGCAACTTGCAAAACCACATTGACAAGATAAACATAGTTTATCAAGAGGATGAACTAAACTAGCTTCTTTAACGCGTTTAATAATAGTTTCTTTATCTTCTAAAATAGGAGATTTTGTAGTAAGTAAGCCAAGTACAACATATTTATCTTTAGGAACTAATTTTAAGGCTTCGAAATTTCCGCTTCTTTCGTCGTCATACTCTAAATAAAAAGCATGTACATTTTCACTTTTAAATACATAAGGTGCTACAGGATCATAAGCACCACTTGATGCATATGTAGAATGGAAATTTCCACGACAAATGTGAGTATTAATGAATAGACCCTTTGGTGCATTTTTAATAACTTGGTTATTAATGTCTACAAATTGTCTTTTTATATTATCTAAACCGATGAAATCAGTATTAAACATTTTAAGAGCACTTTGGTCAAGCAAAAGACCCCATGAACAATCATCAAATTGAAGGTTTCTACAGCCTAGTTTATATAAATCGTTAATGAAACTTGTATAAACGCTAACTAAATCAATAATAACTTCTTCGTCACTTGTATAATATTTCATAGTGTTTTCGCGCGCAAAAGGCATTATTAATTGTTCTAAGAATTGAGCAGGAGAAGGAATAGTAAGTTTTGCGACCGTATTTAGGTCTTCAAATTGCTTAACAAATTTAAAATGATTTAAAAATGGATGATTAGGGTTGTAAGATAATTTGGCTGTAAGATAAGTATCATCGATCATAGCAGCTTCACCGTGGAATGGAAGACCGTGTGCGGCTTTTGAGTGTGATACACCATTAAAACCCCACATAAAATCTAAGTGCCAAGTTGAACGACGGAATTCTCCGTCAGTAATCACGTGGTAACCTAATTCTTTTTGTTTGTTGATTAATTTAATTATTTCTTCATTCTCAACTTTTGTTAATTCATCAAAAGTAATTTCATTAGCTTCAAACTTAACTCTTGCGTTTTTAAGTCTAGTTGGTCTTAAAAAAGAACCTACAAAATCATATCTAAATGGTGTATTCATTTTATTCTCCTAATATTTCTAAATATTTTTTTGCGTGATATTTAGCCATATCTAAATTTAAATCTAGATAATTACCACATTCAACGGGGCTTTGACCTGGTATTTTACCTTCAAAGTTAATGATAAATTTCATACATTCTTTAACTTTTTCTTTAGTAGAAACTAAGTCCTCTTTACCAGCTAGAATTAGATAAAAACCAGTTCTACATCCCATCGGACCAAAATACATAGTAATATCTTTATAATTATTTCTAAAGAAAGTTGCGCCTAAATGTTCAATTGTGTGAAGTGGAGCTGTATTTAATACAGGCTCAAAATTTGGTCTTGTGAAACGTAGATCGTAGGTAGTAAATGTAAATCCATTCATTATATCTTCACGTGATACATAAATTCCTGGTAGAAGTGTTAAATGATTAACTTCAAAACTTTTTATTTTTTCCATAAATATCTCCTAAACTATAAATTAAATTAATTATATCATTAGATTATTTAATATTCTATTAAAATATTTTGCGAGTCTTGAAAAAACAAAAAGCTTGTTGACAAGAATATTAGATGTGCTATTATATGTATAGAAATTTTAATAGAGTCATCAGAGAATCACGTGTGCCCTAGCACCGTATAGAGAAAAAACTATAATGTGATTGATAAGATGTCGAGTGGGCTCGGTTTAGAAATTAGACCGGGCTCACTTTTTTTGTTATGGAGGAAAATATGAAAATTGAACTTAATACTCATTTTACTTTTAAGAAATTGCTACTTGCAACACTACCATCAATGTTGATGATGTTATTTACTTCAATATATTCGATAGTCGATGGACTATTTGTATCAAACTTTGTCGGTAAAACAGCATTTGCCGCAGTAAACTTGATGATGCCTGTAATTGTGATGATTGGTGCATTAGGTTTCATGATGGGGTCAGGTGGTACTGCACTCATTGGTAAAACGTTAGGAGAAAAAGATACAGAAAAAGCAAATAAATATTTTTCACAGATTGTATATTTCACTATACTTATTGGTTTAATTGTTTCTTTTGCAGTATTTTTCTTTATTAAAGATATAGCAATAATGCTTGGTGCAAAAGGAGAATTGTTAGAATACTCAATTAAATATGCGCGTATAATGATATCGTTTGAAGTAATGTATATGCTTCAAAATGCATTTCAAAATTTATTCATGGCAGCAAACAAAGCCTTACTTGGTTTTTCTATTTCAGTTATCGCAGGTATTACAAACATAATAGGAGACGCATTACTTGTTGGAGTATTAAAATTTGGTGTAGAAGGTGCTGCAATCGCGACTGTTTTGAGTCAAAGTATTGCTGGCTTGTTTCCTATTCTTTATTTTTCAAGACGTAATAGTTCGGCTTTAAAACTTGTCAAAACTTCTATAAATATAAAAACAATATATAAAGCAGCAACTAACGGCGCAAGTGAACTATTATCAAATATCTCTCAGTCTTTAGTTTCTATGGTATATAACAAACAATTAATGTCTTATGTAGGAGAAGATGGAATATCAGCTTACGGCGTTATTATGTATGTAGGCTATATGTTTACAGCAATCTATCTAGGCTATTCTTTAGGTCAAAGCGGATATGTTGCTTATAATTACGGAGCTCAAAATACAGATGAACTAAAAAACATTAGAAAGAAGAGTTTAATTATAAATTCTAGTTTTGGTATAGTGATGTTATTTATTGTAGAATTATTTGCTACCCCATTAGCTAAGATATTTGTAGGATACGACAAAGAGCTTCTAAATTTAACAGTAAATGGATTTAAATTATATGGTATATGTTATTTAATATCTGGTATTAATATTTACACTTCATCATTCTTTACATCCCTTAATAATGGCTTAATATCAGGATTATCATCTTTTTTAAGAACATTTGTATTTCAAATAATAGCGGTTATAATTTTACCATTATTATTCGGATTAACTGGTATTTGGTTAAGTATGTTAGTAGCTGAGATAATGTCTCTTACAGTTAATACAATATTCTTTGTTAAATATAAAAAAAGATACAACTATTAGTTTTTAGTTGTATCTATTTATTAATCTCGATTACTTTAAAGTTGTTTGATAAAGCTTCTCGCATTTTTATAGCCATATAAGCGTCATTTATTGCGTCCTCGTTTTTATAAACTTCTATACCTTTTTCTATATAATCTTTCATCTTATTTAAAATAATATTTATAGCATATTCATCGCTGTTTTCCATCTTAGTTCTTATATATTTTTCTTGAGGTTTGTTCTCACTATCTAGATAATATATATTACGCCCTAAAATTTCTCCTCGTGTTCCAAATA
>CAVFGN010000081.1:0-3853 GCA_963621965.1 Alistipes finegoldii | reverse complement strand
TGATTAACAACTTTTAAGTTGAACATAGCTATTTTGTTATACATTATTTAAAATAGAATTTCCTAGAAAGTTTAAAAAAAACATATCTTATAAATTATATAATTAGGATATGTTTTTTTATATTTTAATTTAATTCTTGAACTTATTTAAAATCTTTAAAAAACATCATTAAATTTAATATTTTATTTTTATACTAAGAAATAATATTTCTTAAAATTTATAAATTTATAATTATTAAATTCTTATCATCTAAAATTTAATAGGTTCCATCTTATCTTTATCTGTAATTTGTCTTAAAACTTTACAAGGATTACCACAAGCTATTACATTTTCAGGTATATCTTTGTTCACAAGACTATTTGCGCCAATAATTGAACCATTACCAATATGTACACCACCAAGAACAGTTGAATTTGCTCCTATCCAAACATCATTACCAATCCAAATGGGTTTAGAATACCCGATACCACTAGCTCTTTGACTAGCTAAATAAGCATGTCCTGCACATGCTAAAACAACATTAGGCGCTATAAATGCATTAGCTCCTATGTAAACAGGTGATGTATCAAGTATAGTTACATTGTAGTTTATTACAGTTAAACCATATGTGTGAATATTGAATCCATAATCACATCTAAATGTAGGTTCAATAAAAGTTAAAGGATTGTAAGTACCTAATAAATTTTTTAATATATTTTTTCTTTTTTCTATATCACTAGGATTTGTATTATTGTATTCAAAACATAAAGTTTTAGCTTTTAACCCTAACTCATGTGGCATATCTTTATTATCAGAAATATATGCCTCTTCTCTTTTCATTACTTCTAAAATATCCATCTTATACCTCAAAAAAGCTCTATTTCTAGAGCCTTCTTTCTTAATTATTATTAGCTTTATCAGCCTTTTTATACATCTTAATATATTTTTGTTCAAGATCAGATTCTAAGGCAATACGAGAAATAATTGTTTTTACAACAGATTCAAGTTCTGAGCCTTCAGAATAATCGGCTTGTGTTAAATAACTAGCTCTACCATCAAGAAGTAAATCTTTAGCTTTTTCAATCTTAGTTCTTTGATATAAAGCAATTGATTTACCACCACGTTCTTTTACCATTTTCATACATGGAACGTCAGTTAATCCGTCACCAATATAAATCATATTTTGATATAAAACGTGTCTGTCTTTTGAATCCATTTTGTTATTTAAATCAACATCATTTGTAATATCAAATACACCTTTTGATATTCTAAAAACATATTGTGTTTTAGTTGTATAGTTTACAGTATTTAGCGGCCAATCAGCTTCTCCATCCTCATTGTAATGAAATTTACAGCCATAAATTTGTTTAAATTCGTTAGCTATAGGTGATCCTTCAATAATTTCACTAGTTCCACTTGATAATACATAGTGTTCAACTTCAACGCCTAAAGTAGCGCCGTAATTATTAATACGTTTAAACCAAGTATCTACACCTCTGTATAATTTCATACCACGTGCACAACTATTTAGATATTCTTTAGTTAACTTAATACCCTTTTTACGTGCTTCAGTAAGCATAACATACATATAAGCTAAAATACGTTCCATGTTATTCTTTTCAGCCATCTCGTTAGCCTTGCCCCAAAATTCTGCTGGTGTAAGACCTAAATCTGGTATAAAATTATATTCTTGCATATCTCGATCACATAATGTTTTATCAAAATCATACATTAAAACAACAATAGGTTTTTTCATATTACTTCTCCTTTTCATCTTCACTTGAAAGAACAGCTAAGAATGCCTCAGGTGGTACTTCAACAGAACCAAATTGTTTCATTCTCTTTTTACCTTCTTTTTGTTTTTCAAGTAACTTTTTCTTTCTTGAAATATCGCCGCCGTAACACTTAGCAAGTACATCTTTTCTGACCGCTTTTATGTCGCTACGTGCGATAACTTTATGGTTGATAACTGCTTGAACAGGAATTTCAAATTGATGACGTGGTATTAAAGTCTTTAACTTCTCAACCATTTGTTTTCCTCTTTCATAAGCAAAATCTTTATGAACAATCATACTTAGTGCATCAATAACATCCTTGTTAAGCATAATGTCCATTTTAACAAGCTTACTTTCTTTATATTCACCAATTTCATAATCAAGAGAGGCATAACCTCTTGTTTGACTCTTTAATTTATCAAAGAAATTGTAAACAATTTCAAGTAATGGCATTTCATAGTGAATAATAGCACGAGTCTCTTCAACATATTTTAAATCAACAAATGTACCACGCTTAGCTTGACACAAATCCATTACAGAACCAACATATTCACTAGGTACCATAATAGTCGCATTTACATAAGGTTCTTCGATTCTATCGATTTTTTCTTCTTTTGGTAAATCGCATGGGTTATCAATAATTTTCATCGAACCATCAGTTAAATATACATGATATTCAACACTTGGAGCTGTAGCAATTATATCAATACCAAATTCACGCTTTATTCTTTCTTCGATGATATCCATATGAAGAAGTCCTAAGAAACCAGTTCTAAAACCAAAGCCAAGAGCTTGTGAACTTTCAGCTTCAAACACTAAACTAGCATCTTCTAACTTTAACTTTTCAAGTGCATCTCTAAGTTCAGGAAATTGTTTGCTATCAATAGGATAAAAGCCACAATATACCATAGGATTAAGTTTTTTATACCCTGGTAGTGGTGTGTCTGCTTTGTTTTCACAAAGTGTAATAGTATCACCTACAGCTACATCGTTAATATTTTTAATTGATGCGGCTAACCAACCTACTTCACCTGCTATCAAATAATCTCTTTTTTCTTCCTTAGGAGTACGCACTCCAAGTTCTGTTATTTGATAACTCTTACCTGTTGCCATTAAGTAGATATTGTCCCCTACATGAACCATACCTTCTTCTACTTTAAATAGAATAATAGCACCTCTAAAAGAGTCAAACGCAGAGTCAAAAATTAATGCTTTTAGTTTGCCAAAAGGATTTCCACTAGGTGCTGGGACATATGAAACAATTTGTTCAAGTATATCTCTAACACCAAGTCCTGTCTTAGCACTTGCTAAAACACAGTCATCGCAAGGAAGACCAATTGTATCTTCTATTTCTTGCTTTACCTCGTCAGGATGAGCACTAGGTAAATCTATTTTATTAATTAATGGTAGAACCATTAGATTATTATCTAGAGCTAAATAGACATTAGCTAGAGTTTGAGCTTCAATTCCTTGAGTTGCATCAACTACAAGAATAGCGCCTTCGCATGCTGCAAGGGATCTAGACACTTCATATGTGAAATCTACATGTCCTGGTGTATCAATAAGATCAAAGATATATTCGTTTCCATCAAGCGCTGTATAATGTAATTGAACGGCATTTAATTTAATTGTGATACCACGTTCACGTTCTAATTCCATCGAGTCAAGAAGTTGATCTTTCATTTCACGCTTAGAAACACTATTACAAATTTCAAGTATTCTATCAGCTAATGTTGATTTACCATGATCAATATGAGCTATAATAGAAAAATTTCTAATTTTTTGTTGAAGGTTTAATATTTCTCTTTTTTCTTCTTCAGTCATCTTTAAGCCTCCATATTTATGCTATAATATTATACTAAATTCTTAAATTTTATTCAAACATAAAAAAAATCTAGGCGCTTTAGCCTATATTAATTTAAAAGTAAAAATCTTAAATAAAAATTAATTTTATATTTATTAAAAACTATACAATAAATATTTTACTATATTTCTACATATACTATTTTAGAATCGTGACAAAGTGTTTTAGTATCATAATTGATTCCTACAAATAATACTTTACCATGATATCCATCAAATAAGTTTATATATTTTTT
>CAVFGN010000080.1:0-3880 GCA_963621965.1 Alistipes finegoldii | reverse complement strand
AAAATGGTTACTCCGAAGAGTAACCAATAAACTTAAAGTTTACTACGTTTCAATGTAGTTTTTATTTGACGTCTATTACTAGTTCTACATTTCAAAAAGTAATAAGGACTATACTGCAGATTACCTTATACTTAGTGGCAATATTCCGCCATTTGCGAAATGAGCTTTAAGTTTTAAAATTTTTCATATTATTTAAATTTTTGGAAGGGCAGCTGGATTTGAACCAGCAGTCTTGGCTGGGGTGCATCCCACAGAAGCCTATGCACAGACCGTAGATACCTTCTACCGTACCCTTCTAATTAAAAATATTACTGGTGTCTTCCATCTAAAGTGGCAGGAATTGCGCCTACCTATAAATTCTCGGTACGTCATTGAATTTATCCTAGTTTTGTACCTCGAGCGGGACTCGAACCCGCACGTTCCTTACGGAACATTTGATTTTAAGTCAAATTTGGCTACCTATTACAACATCGAGGCAATTAAATTAACTTTACATTGTCATAAAGTTAAAAAATTGGTTTAAGTTGATACCCTCAACTAGTTTTCCTTCTTAAAGGGAGAGATAGAAATCTCTATAGCTTACTAAAGAATTCTATTTATAAACATTTATATGATTCTTCTATAAATTTATTAATCATATCATCATTGTAGAAACAATCAATACCATGGTCAAATTGTACTGTTCTAGCTACACCATATTTTCTACTAATGTAATTAAATACTTTCTGACCTTTGCGCCAATTTTCTGGAAGTTCTTTAATTCCAGAATAAATATCATTCTTAAATTCTTCAAACGTCATAAGAAAATATATTAATTATTTCTAAGATAGTCTTGAAATAGATATATTCCAACTATAAGGATTAACCATTGAATTATATTCATTTCCAATCAATTATAAATACTCCTTTAATCTCTGGAGTAAGTGTATGAATCATAAAACCTCTATCACTAAAGTCCTTTTGAATTAATTCTATTTTAGATAATAATTCTTCAGGAATTTCAACAAGCATCATAAATTTGTTTATTCGTGCTTTACTAGTAATAATTTCATTTACATCTTTGATAAATTCAGTTGTCCTTTCCTCTATAGTACACATTTTACCAGTAAGAGCTAACATATTTGCAGAGTTTTTAGTTATAGGAGTCTGCTTACCTATAAGAAGATCTTTAGTCTTCTCCATTATCTTGTTCATCTTTTACTTTTTTAAATTGAACATAAGTGTGATTAACTATAATTGGTTTATTATTTTGCCAATTAAGTTCAGGAGTTCCATCTGGATTCAATAATTGAATTTTACAGAAAGAACATCTTTTTTCAACAATAATACCTTTTTTACCAAGGTCTGTTCCGTGAGTAGCAGTTATTACTACTTTATCACCTTCATTGTATAATGTTCTAAGTTTCATATTATTAATATTTTTAGTTGTTGTATATAGAATCGAACTATATTAATGACCATCACAACAGGCAGCAGGAGTATTCTCCCTTTGAGAATATCCTTTTTTTTAATACATCTTACTTTCTAACAGGAATCATACAACTAGGAGTTAATAGTGTAGATCCATTAATACGGTTTAAATACCATTTTACAGCTTTCTTAATCATTTTCATAATCTTTAAAGGTTAAGCATAAGGATTTATAAATCCTTGTTTGTACAACTCTGAATACTTATTAAAGTACCATTTTACAGCTCTCTTTACTAGTTTAAACATAATAAAATAAAATTAATTGGTTAATAATAAAAAAGACATCAGGCGTTTCTTGTAATTTGCATACTTACTCGTTCCTTACAAACTTTCAATCCAACTATTTTCAATATATCTGTTGGCGCGAAGCCTAGATTACTAAATACCTTGTTTGCAATTTCTATGTCTTATTGTACCTTCTAATGGTAATGCTCCATTTTCCCGAAATTAAAAGTTTCGTGCTTCACTTTAAAGCTTAGAAGGCTTATACACAAAAGTTCTTAGTTTTATTCTCAAACTACTAAGAGTTCTTTTGTGTGTTACTCTTTATAAGAGCCTGCTATCAATTTTGGGACGATAGTCAATCCTCAGCATTTTCTTGTTGAAAATCAATAAAAGATCACTAGTTTAAGGATAACATAGAAACCTGAGAATGTGAAGGTACAAAACTCTAAGAGAGGAAACTTCGCTTCAATGTTTTTAATAGAATAACTTCTTCAATTTAGATGTGCACTAGTTTATATATGAAGAAACATGGATCTCTACCCTAGGATTCATAGAGATGCAGATGTAAGAGTAATCCAGGACTGACTGGAGGTCTTCTTGTTATTGTTGTGGGCTCGCCTGGACTTGAACCAGGAATGAGTGATTATGAGTCACCTAGTATAACCTTTTACTTACAAGCCCTTAAGCACATCCTTCGATGTGCAAAAAGATTAATCCATACACGTATCAACTGAAGCAGTGTCAAGAGAATCTACTTGAACAGTATCAATACTGTCTTTATCAGCAGTAGCTGAACCAGTAGAATTTCCGCATGAAGCAAACATTGCTCCAATCATCAATGCGAATGCAAAAACTAACTTTTTCATTTTCGTAAAATTTAATTAAACATTTAGTATATCTACGCTACATTCATAGTTGGGACGTCCAGAGTTGGACTGGAATTATCTGGACCAAAATCAGATGTAATAACCCTTATACCACGTCCCAATTTTATTCTTCTTTCATTCTAGAAACCCAATAATCTGCTTCTAAATCTTCATAAAGATCTTTAAGTTCCTTATCTGAAAGATTTGCATAAATATCTTCATCTTGATAGATATTTTGCGGTGTTATATCTTTTGTCATATTTATTTCTTTTTAAAAAGTTAAAAGTAGAACTATCTTCACAGACCGTCCTACTAAGATAAATAATTATAAATCAATGTCCAAGGCACAGGATTCGAACCTGCAACCTAGAGTTTAGAAAACTCTTGCTCTAATCCAATTGAGCTAGCCGTGGATAAAATAGATTCTATACTCACGTATAAAATCTAATGTTAACCCGCTGGTTATAACAACAAAGAAAATTCTCGTGGGGTCGATTGGGAACGATCCAATAACACTCTTCTTATAAAGAAGATGTTCTACCCATTGAACTACGACCCCAAAAATTGTTACTGCAAAACCACCTACGGAAAATTGCTTTGTATTCATTGCGCCTTGTGATGGAGTCGAACCACCCTAGCGAAATTAACAGTTTCGAGTTCTACCGATGAACTAACAAGGCAAATACCACTATCGAGCTTCCTCAAACTCTTGTAATTAAATACAGATAGTGGGTGGTAGTTTCTAGCTTACTTCCAACTGACTTACTTTGGTTAGTCACTCCCTCCTGCCATTATAGTGTGCAGGTAGCACTGAGGATAATTAACTATAAGTAGTATAAATGTTCTTATATAATATAAAAAAATTGTCAAATAGCGTTTTGATTGTTTGTTTACTTCGGACAATCACCGAGAACTTAATTACCGTTTAATTTTAATTTTAATTTTAATTTTTGCTGTACGCTATCTTGTATAGTGAAAAGGAGAGCAGGTAGAGAGAATCAAACTCTCATCCTCTGGTTGGAAGCCAGATATAATAATCGCTATACGATACCTGCATGATTATCTTGCTCTCTTGTTTTCTTCTGTAAAATTGTAAAGCAAAGATAATATTCACATAGAAAATTACAAAATTTAATTGAGTTAAAATTTGTAAATTGATATAAATCAATTTTCTACATGAATATTATCTTCACTCTAAAAACTACATACTTAGATTATTCACATCAATTACAATAGTAAATCCATTGTCTTGCAACAATTTAATTGCATCTTGTATATCAGGTCTTTTAAGTATGTCTTTACGTTTTTTCTTATCACTCC
>CAVFGN010000079.1:0-3888 GCA_963621965.1 Alistipes finegoldii | reverse complement strand
ACAAATGCGCGTTAGGTCAATAAATGCGCGAAAGCCTATAAAATTACGCGAAAGGTAGATAAATCTTGGGGTTCGAATCCCGTACTGGTCACCATTTTAGTAAATTATGTTCGATACAATAGTGTCGGACTTTTTTTATACAAAAATATAATGAAAATAGGCCTTTTTATAGCAATTTTTGATAAATTTCACCATTTCTAGCAATTGCTGGATTTATACGATTCGATGAATTTGGAGCATGTTTTTTTATCATCTTAATTTACTATTTACACGATTTAACCTCAAGGGTGCTAAAAATTATTAGGGGTGCTAAAATTTTACACGATTTAACACGATTTGATTTTTCTTGATAAATTCATAGCTTTGTCTATCTAAAAAGCAATAAAAATTTTATAATTTTATCAATTAGTAAAAAATATGGAGAGATTGGATTATGACCTATCAAGAAGCTATAAAGAAATTGAGAAGCAAGATGATATTATCTCAAATGGAGTTTGCAGAAGAACTAGGCGTTTCTTTTGCTACCGTCAATAGATGGGAAACTGGCAAGCATGCTCCTACAATCAAAGCAAAGAGACTGCTAAAGGCATATTTTGAGAAATATGAAATAGTCTATCAATTGACGATGAAATATGTAAAATAAATGTTGGAACAAAAGATTATAACACTTAAAGAATATATAAAAATAGATAGTGAGTTGAAAGAAAAATATGCATTAAAAATAAGCCCATTATTCCTTGAAATGTCTTGAATTTACTTGATATATACATACTTCAGAGTGATATATAGTAGTAAGGAAATGGAGGTGTATTATGCGTAAAATCACAAAAATAGAACCTACAAAAATAGAACTCCCTAAACGAAAAAAAGTGGCAGCTTATGCAAGGGTATCAGTTGAAAAAGGCAGAACCATACATTCATTTTCGGCACAGGTAAGTTTCTATAATAATTTAATTCAAAAAAATCCAGAATGGGAATTTGCAGGAGCTTATGCTGATTTAGGTATTAGTGGAACAGGTATAAATAAAAGAGATGAATTTAAGAGGTTAATAGATGATTGTGAACAAGGAAAGGTAGATATAGTTCTTACTAAATCAATATCAAGATTTGCAAGAAATACAGTAGACCTTTTGAAAACAGTAAGACATCTAAAAGATTTAGGAATTGAAGTAAGATTTGAAAAAGAAAATATTAATTCATTATCTGGTGATGGAGAACTTATGCTTTCCATACTTGCATCATTTGCACAGGAAGAATCTATTTCAATAAGTAACAATGTTAAATGGCGGACAAGAAAAAGATTTCAAAAAGGAATACCAAATGGAAAATTCCATATCTTCGGCTATAGATGGGAAGGTGATCATTTAGTTATAGTTCAAGAAGAAGCCAAAATAGTTAAACTTATTTATGAGAATTACATGAAAGGAATATCTGCAGAAAGAACAGAAAAACAACTAGAAGAAATGAATGTTAAATCATATAAAGGTGGACACTTTGGGGCACCATCAATAAGACATATTTTATACAACGTTACATATACTGGCAATTTACTATTTCAAAAGGAATACATAGTAGATCCAATAAGTAAAAAATCAAAACTTAATAAAGGAGAGTTACCACAGTATTTTGTAGAAAACACACACGAGCCTATTATTTCAATGGAGCAATTTGTAGCAGTTCAAGAAGAAAGAAAAAGAAGAAGAGAACTTGGTGCAAGAGCTAATATGGGTATTAGAACTTATTGCTTTACTAGCAAAATAAAATGTCCATTGTGTGGAAGAAGTTATAGAAGAAGTGGAAATCGTCAGTCAAAAAATAAAGATGAAGTTTATTATATTTGGATTTGTCAGACTAAAAGTGAAAAAGGTGCAAAGTACTGTGGTGCAAAAATAATACCAGGAGTTGAATTACAATTTACTGCAAATAAAGTGTTAGGTATAGATGAATTTGACGCAGAAATATTTGATAAGCAAATAGAAATGGTTGTACCAATTGGAATTGATACTTTAGAATTTCATTTTTATGATGGGAAAGTCGTAAAAGAAGAATGGCACTCTCATGCAAGGAATAGATGTTGGACGGAAGAAAGAAGAAAAAAATGGGGAGTAGCAATCAAAAAGAGATGGGAGGATGGTGTATATGACTAAGAATGTTAGGACAATTCCTGCAACGGTAAATTTATTTAATAATACTCCAATAAATAGTATGAAAAAAAGGAGAGTTGCAGCTT
The DNA here is from genome assembly GCA_963621965.1 of Alistipes finegoldii. GTDB lineage: Bacteria > Bacillota_I > Bacilli_A > Acholeplasmatales > Anaeroplasmataceae > JAEELC01. Next base: position 1,658 of record CAVFGN010000079.1, on the reverse strand, counting down.
ATGCAAGAGTATCAACAGACCAAGAAGAACAATTAACAAGTTATGAAGCTCAAGTTGATTATTATACTAATTACATTAAAGCACGTGATGATTGGGAATTTGTAGATGTTTATACAGATGAAGGCATAAGTGGAACTTCTACAAAACATCGTGAAGGATTTAAGAAAATGGTAGATAATGCAATGGCAGGAAATATTGATTTGATTATAACTAAATCAGTATCAAGGTTTGCAAGAAATACTGTAGACAGTCTTACAACAATTAGAAGTTTGAAAGAAATAGGTTGTGAATGCTATTTTGAAAAAGAGAATATCTGGACATTTGATGGCAAAGGAGAATTACTTCTTACAATTATGAGTTCATTAGCCCAAGAAGAAAGTAGGTCTATATCTGAAAATGTTAAATGGGGCATAGAAAAAGATTTGCTGATGGAAAGGTTAGTGTTCCGTTTAGCAATTTTCTAGGGTATAAAAAGGAGAAGATGGAAATCTTGTGGTAGACGAAGAACAAGCAGAAGTTGTTAAAAGAATATATCGAGAGTTTTTAGCAGGCTCTACTCCTGTTTCTATCACTAAGTCATTGATGAAAGATGGAATAAAAAGTCCAATGAACAAAGATAAATGGAATGCATCCACAGTAAGAAGTATTTTGAAAAATGAAAAGTATAAAGGTGATGCATTACTTCAAAAAAATTATACAGTGGATTTTCTAACTAAAAAGCAAAAAGTAAATGAAGGAGAAGTTCCTCAATACTATGTAGAAAATAATCATGAGGCAATTATAAGTCCAGAAATATTTGAAATAGTACAAGCTGAGATTGAAAGACGAGGCAAATTAAATGGAAAATACAGTGGATTAGATATTCTTACTGCCAAAATTGTATGTGGAGAATGTGGGGGAAGTTATTGTGCTAAAGTATGGCACTCAAATGATAAATATAGAAAAGTAGTATATCAGTGTAATCAAAAATATAGTGGTGATAAAAAATGTTCAACACCGATTTTAATAAAAGAAGACATACAAAATAGATTTATTAAAGTAATTAATGAAATAATAACTAATAAAGATGAAATTATTGAAAACATAAAAGCTGTTAGTAAGTCAATGTGTAATGTAAATGAGCTTGAAAGTCAAAAAGATGAAGTACATCGAAAGTTATTAGAACAGGTTGAACAAATACAAGAACTTATAGAAGTTAATTCTAGAGTGGCTCAAAATCAAGATGAATATCAGAAAAAATATGAAGAGTTGGTGAGTGAATATGAATTTTTAAAATCAGAAGATAAAAGACTGGAATTTGAAATTTCAAATAAATTGGTAAAGGTGGAAACAATAAATTTATTTATTAATACAATAAAAAAACAGGATTCATTGCTCACTGAGTTTGATGAAGTAATGTGGGGAAGTTTACTGGAATGTGTAACTGTTTATACAACCGATGACATTAGATTTAAGTTTAGAGATGGAACTGAAATAAAAGGGTAGAAGGAGCAATTAAATAAAGGAATTGATCTTCTTTTGAAGAATATAAGTAAATAAGTAATATAGGAGATATTAAAAATTTAATAAATATGTTATAATTTGAATTAATGATGTAAACAAAAAATAGTGATTTAAAAGTGAGGTGCAATGTGAATATAGAAATAAAGAAGTCTAAA
>CAVFGN010000078.1:0-3907 GCA_963621965.1 Alistipes finegoldii | reverse complement strand
TAACAATACCTTTTAATTATATAAAAAATTATGAAAAAGAGGGGGGCATTAAAGTGGGCAATAAAGTGGGCATTAAAATTTTGAATTCAACAAAAAATAAAGTCCTGGTCGAAATAATAAATAATCCGAATATTACTAGAAGTGAGTTAGCAAATAATTGCAATCTCACCGATAATTACATTTATAAAACATTAGTTTTCTTAAAAGAAGAAAAATACATTAAAAGAGTTGGTTCTAAGAAAACAGGTTACTGGAAAGTTTTAAAATCTAAGTGATAATTTTTAATTTTTCCTTTAAATTGTTAGACAAATAATTGCTTATAATTGATAAAAATTATTGTAAGCAATAAAGTAAGCAATAAAGTAAGCAATAAAGTAAGCAATAAAATGAGAAAATGATGATTCCATCTATTCAATATTTGTTTATTATTTTCTTAAAATAAACAACAAGTTATTTAGGAATTACATCTGATATTCTTATAAAAGTATCAAGAGAAAATAAATACTTTAAAGTTGCAATAAGTTATAAGAAGAAAGCAAAAGAAAAAATTGAATTTGTAATATCATTTAATAATAGAGTACTTAAATTATTAAGTCCTAATTATCAATATAAGATGAATAACCTAGGAACTATAAGCGATGGAAGATTTGGTTTTTATGGGAATTTAGTACATGTAGGTGCTAGTAGTGCTGGTGATGAAGAAATAGATGCTGAATATATCGGTTTAATTGACCAGGCGTATCGGTCTATTTGACCACCCCCTTGACATTAATAAAATAAACAAAAAATTAAATTAAATCAATCACTTCCTTTCTTTCATCTAGTTATTGTCTTTTAGGTAAAAAAATATAACTAGTCTTTTCTTAATGATTCACCTTGCAATTCAATCTTTGTACTACTTGAAAATAGTCTATCCATAATTGCATCTGCATAGGTTCGATCTTTAAATAATTGATACCAATCTGAAATAGGAAGTTGAGAAAGAATTATCGTTGAGGTTGATTGATATCTGTCTTCAACAATTTCAAGAAAATCTTTAGTTTCTTCTAAATTCATTGGGCTCATTCCAAAATCATCAAGAATTAATACCTCGGTTTTCTTAAGTCTTTCCATAACCTTTCTGTATTCAATTGTATCCTTAACCATTGCTAAATCAGCAAATAATCTAGGAACCCGAATATATTTGACTGAGTGCATGCTTCTGCATGCTTGCACTCCTATTGCACAGCCTAAATATGTTTTCCCTGTTCCTGTTGCACCAACAATGATGATATTCTTTTTATTAACAATATATCCTCCGCTAATTAGGTTAAGGATTGTATCTTTCGATAAGTTTCTATCAGCATTATAAATAAGCGAGTTAATTTCTGGTTGATATTTAAAGTATGCTCCTCTAATTAATCTATCGATCTTTTTATTTTGGCGATCAACTAACTCTCTTTCAAAAATAAGCCCTATTCTATCAATAAAAGATAGCTGATTGGATTCAGGTATTGCTTCTTGTTCAGCGATTACTGCGTAAACCGTTGGAAGATGCAATTTTTTACATTGTGATTTAATTTCTTCAATTGTCATTGTGTTTTATCTCCTTATAATAATTTGGTCCTCGAAGATTAGAATTTTCGATTAAATCGTCACTTTTTATCTGGTCTTCAAGTTTTTCATAAATTGTTTTAACAGCTTTATATGTGTAACATTCGATGTCGCTTGCCCTTTTAATTGCTGCGATTAATCTTTCAAGATTTTTTCTTGATAAATCGATTATTCCTTGGGCGCCTTTATAGCCTTGCTCTTCAACAGCGATACATTCGAAATAGTGAATTAAGAAATCACCAATTGATGAGTTTATTTTTCTTCCCCAAGATATTAGCTTTTCTTTGCTCATACCAGTATGTTCCTTTGGCATATGAGATGTATTAGTTGAGTATCTGCCTTTAGAATCATATAAACGTATGTGTTCAGCAATTAGAAGATTTTCGTAATAAATTCTTACTATCTTTGATGAAACTCGTAATTCAACTTTTTTAGATACGTATTGATATGGAACTGAATAGTAAAATCCTTTATACTCGATATGGTAATTGTTATTTACTACAGCTAGTTTAATAGTTACCAATTCATAAGGTGTCTTTGGGAGAGGTTTAAGTACAGGCTTATCCTCTCCTAAAAAGACACTTTTTCTACTTCCTTCTTTTTTAGAGAATTGACCAGAATTAAATTTACTTAATACTTTGCTAACAAAATCAGATAATTCAGTGAATGAATAGAATTTTTTGTTATGCATCTTGCCGATTAGATTTCTTTCTGCAGCATTGTATACGGCATTTTCAACGAGTGGTTTATCCTTCGGCTTTCTAACCCTTGCTGGAAGTATAATTGTATTGTAATAATCGGCTAAAAATTGGAATTCACGATTACAAACTACTTCGTATTTTTTGTGTGTTATTACCGCGCTTTTATCATTGTCGGGTACTAAAAATTTCGGTACGCCACCAAAGTAACTTAATGCATTTATTACACCAGTTAAAAATGAAGCAGATTTTCTATCTTTGAAGGCTTCCATATATGTATATCCACTTCGCCCAATTACGCATACTAAAACATAGCAAGGAGTAGCCTCGCCAGTTCCTCTATCATAGTAATAAATCCGATCTCCTGACCAATCGATTTCCATTCGCTCACCAGGTTTTCTTTCAAAATGAGCAGTTATTGATTTTGCTGATTCAGCAGCTAGAATTCGATTCCTAAATTGGGTATATTTCAAGCCATTTGGATATTTTTCTAAATATTCCTCATGTAATAATTTGACAGTAACATGCTTCTTCTTAAGCTCCTTAACGCAGTATTCAACATCAGGTTCTGGAATGTTTTGATAAGGGTTATTATTTGGATAAAAAAGATCATGAATTTGTATTTCATTCATATCTTTTATAGAGGCGTAAGTAACATTCAAATTTTTTGCTATAGTTCTAATAACCTTTATTGTGTTTTTTGAACAACCTACTGCTAACGCTAGTTGTCTTTCACTAAGATCTGCATTTTCTTCAACTAGCTTTAAAATTCTTTTGATTTCGGCCATTTTCATACTCCTTGGCATAATTGAAATCCTCCTTGTTAATAGAACTATTAACAATTCAGATTTGCATGTCAAGGGTGGGTGGTCAAATTCGCCGATACGAGTGGTCAAATTCGCCGATACGAGTGGTCAAATTCGCCGTTTTCCTCAAATAAAAATTCAAGACCAGATTATTTATTAAATAAACTGATAGAAATGAATATTATTAAAAAAGTTACTCCTATTAATGATAAAAATAATAAGAAGAAGATGAGCTATGAATTTATGGATAACTTAATTCATTTCTATTATAAATATTTATTTAATAATCCTTATTCTATAAATAGAAAAGATAAAGAATTTTATTTTGATCACTTTATCAAAGAAGATTTAGAATCATCTTTTATTCCGCATAAATTTGAAGAAATATCAAAAGAATTTTTATTAAAACTTAATTTTAATAATAAGATAAATGAAATTATATTAGATATTGGTAAATATTCATATTATGATTCTAAAAATAAAATTAATAGAGAATTTGATGTAGTTACTTTAGATAAAATTGGTTATATATCTTATGAATGTAAATATACTAATTCTAAAGTTAATCTTAAAGTAATTAATGAAGAAGAAAAACAAGTTAAAGACTTAAATATTAAGTTTTATAAATTAGGTTTTATTTCTAAAAATGGTTTCACTAAAAATATCGATAAGAAGAAATATAATTTGTATGAATTAAAGGATTTTTATAGATTTAAGAATAAATAGAAATTATAGTTGGGGAGACAGTCTCTTAGGCATAATAGGGCGAAATTTGGCCAATAGAAAAGACCTTATAGAAAGGGGATCTAT
>CAVFGN010000077.1:0-3949 GCA_963621965.1 Alistipes finegoldii | reverse complement strand
CCTGAAAATGTAACAATGCTTAAAGTAATATAATATGAAGTACAAAAAGAAACTCACAAATCTTAAGGCTGCACAAACATGGTGGGATAAACTTCCAGAAAGAGAGAAAGCAGGATTAACCCGTCCTGGTGGAATAAATCAAAGAACGGCAACTTCTACTTAAAGCATAAATTGTAATGATAATTGAAGAGAAAGATTTTCGATTAATTCCCATCTCGGAATCAAGTCCTGTATTTGATTTAGAACTCTTATATACAATTCGACCTAAAGGAAAAGAAGTAAGACAAGAGTTTAAAAATGCTGGATATGGTTTAAGATTAGAAACTGCTATTAAGAAGATAGCTCACTATAGAGTATCCTCTAAGCATGAAGATGAGGCAATAAAACTTTTAGATTATTTTACTAAATTTAAAGAAGAATTAAATTCTCTCAAGGATTTGTGTGGAATTTAAAATACATTTTTAATGGCTATAAAGAAAGAAACGGTTTATCCACTCACTAAGACATTATTATGTCCTAGATGTAGACAGAGAGGGAAACATACTCTCTATGTTCCTGAATATGCAATTTATAAATGTACAATTTGTGGTAATATACACGCATGAAAAAAGAAAACATTAAAAGTCCTTTTAAGGCAGCTCAAGATGACAGAGATTCTTGGGTAGATGTGCATAATGAAGCACTTATGATTGAATTGGGTATTCATCCTCACAAGGCAACTCCTAGAGACCCTAGTGTTTGGACTAAGAGTAAACAGGAGAAAAAAATACTTCAAACTTTAAGATGTGTCCATAAAGGTAAAATGCATCTTAGTGTTTTTCCTTGTAAAGTAATCCCTGTGCAAGCTAAGCTTACTATTCAGTTGAAAAAGAATAAACAATTCTCAAATACAACTTATTCTATTGTTTGCTATATGCATCAGATAGGAGGTATACTTAATTTCTTTAGGGATCGTCAAAATAAGTCAGTTGTAGCCAAATATACCTTCAATGGGAAAACCTACATGCCAAACGAACGACCATTCTGGAAGTAAGTTTTATGAGTACGAAGGAGAACCTGTAGAACTCCTTCCTACTTTTATATATGAAGTAACTTTAAGTAAATATTGGAAGAATGGATTTTGCCAACTTGGAAGTAAATTCTATAAAGCTGATAAGTTACTTCATATTAAGAATAATTATATTATAACAAAATATGAAGGGTATCGTATCGAGAAAGAAATCTCTTTGATAGGGGTCCCTCAAGAGTTCATAGATGAGATGAATTTATCTCCCTATGTTCCTAAACCAAATAAAAAATCAAAGAAAAATGAACAACGAAATCGTACTTAAGGACAAGTTTGTGGATTATGTTGGTAAAGAGCATCAGTTTGTAATTGCAGGTGTTAAAATCTCAATTAAAAACGATAGTATCTCAATTAAAAACGATGGTGAAGGTGTTTATGCAGTTGATAGTATTGGTACTATTGGTTATGCTTTAGGCATAGGAGTAGCTATTTGTAATCCTGTTGATACATTTGATGAGAAAGTGGGTGTACTTAAAGCTTTAGGAAGAGCTTACAAACAAGAACCCACTATATTTACTCAATATTCTAGTCAGCTTGGAGATAGTATAATTAACGCGGTTCTTCAGCAAGAAATTGAATATATTAAACAACATCCAGAAAAGTATATTGGAGGTTATTTGGATGCTAAAGATAAATACTTACAAGAACAGAAACTTAAAAAGATAGAGAGTAATCTTACTGACATTGAAAAGGTAGTAGCTGAAAATGTAAAGAAAAATTCAAACTATCTTTCTAATGTCACAGAGTATATTGCTTTGTGGAAAAAATATGGAAAGAAGGATTAATAATTATTCTTCTTATAATTAATAGTTTAGCTTTAGGATATATTATCTTTAAACCCAAAAAACAGACTCCAAACTATTCTGAAAAGATAGATTCTTTGGGGTCTGAACTTTCCTCTATAAAGACTAAGAGAGATTCTATAGCAGGAAGAATTGATACAACGATAATAAAAATTAAACAGAATGAAAAGATTTACAAAGAAACTATTAGTAACATTATCAACAACACTACTAGCGACGACTACATCTTTTTCATCAACTATCTCAAGTGGAATAGAGAAAGATTCGATAGTATCAATAACTCCAGCTCAATTGAAGGAAACTAATCTAATCTTTGCGGAACACCATAAGTTATTGATTGAAAATCAATTACTTACTGAGCAATTAAACAATTATAAAGAAGACAATAAACTTCTTGTAAAAACTGACTCGGTTAGGCAAGCTCAGATTAAAACCTATAAGAATTGGAATGAATCTTTAACTAAGAATCTTAATAAGAAAAATAAAACTTTATTTCTCTGGAAAGTTGGAGGAATTATAATTAGTTCTGGTTTATTGTTACTATTACTAATAAAGTGAGAATAGAAAAAGATAAATTTGGAGTTAAACTAAAGTTCCCTGATAGAGAATGTAAATCATGTAAAAAATATCCATGTTTTCAAGGAATTGAAAAATGTTCTTCTAACTTTGCAGCCTATGGCTGTGTTTATTATAGGGAACTTAATTCTTCAGGTTAATTGTGACTATTCTAGCTAAATTATTAGCTAGTGAGAGTGATTCTATGGGATATATAACTTATGTATTTGAATGTCTAGATGATAATATAATCAGACAAACCAAATATATTATGTGTACTAGATTTCCAAATTGGGATCACCGTAAGATAGAGATAGGTGAGGTAGGCTTTCTAAATTTCTTTGAAATAAGAGCTGGAATTGATAAGTGGTTTGATGGAACTAAGTTTGTTCCTTATCGCTATAGTAATATCCAGTTTATAAAATTTATAGAAAGACCCACTAAGAAACCTCACAAGTTTACAATGTAGATACAATTTAAAAAATAACAATATGAAAGACAGTAAATAATTTATGACAGTAATGAGAGACAAACTTATGGAGGCTATAGAAGCAAAGAATAATGATATCAAATCATTTGTATGGAAACTTGCACGAAAAGCAGATGGAACTCAAGAAGAGATTCATCTTGTTGATGCCACTCCTGAACAACTCAATCAATTCTACAAACACTGCTTGTCAATGCTTAATAGTACAGATAAATTGAATCCTGGTAGATATGTTCTTCTGGATATTATCAGTGAGCAGCGTAAGAAGTGTAACGTTGAGCTTTTCCTTCGTAAGTTGGAGTCTGGTGAAATATGTGCAGATGGTAAACCTTATCCACGCCATCTGTATTTGCAAGATCTTCGTGGATATATGAACGCGCATAAAGCAGAATTTCCATCTAATGAACTTAAAAATATTTCTATTGCAGCTTGTACTGGTGGTCTTCCCAGAGAGTTCGAGAGAATATCTATAGAAGAAGTGCTAGATGCTTGTCTTGATTCGTTGGGTTATTTTGATAACAAACATATAACCTTTAGTTTTATTCTCAATATGGGTATATACCTCACTCCAACTGAAATGAAAGAATTTGATGAGAAGGATAAGGATGGAAATACACGTAGCAAGCTTGAGGTTGTCAAGGAACGTCTTAATATTAAAAATACTGTACGTTTGACTGTAAAGCCCGCAGGTCTTAGTTTTAACGAACTTCGTGCTATGGTTAATTTGAAACCAAAGAAGTATTCTGATTTGACTACAGATCAACTTATAGTACTTCGTAATAAAGTTTTGTTCCGTTTGGAAAATGAAGTTCAGTATCATGCAGAACAATGGGAGGAGAGAATCCGTCAACTTAAATTAGTTGCAGATAATCGTGGTATTACTCTTACAGACTAATGCTCTTGTTAATATATCACCACTTGGAGAGCTTAACTGCTCTCTTATGTGGTTTAACTAATAAGTTAATATGACACGAGATGAAAGACAAGAAATTTGTAGAGTAAAATGGATAAAAAGTAAGTGTAGAGGAACTATAGTGC
>CAVFGN010000076.1:0-4035 GCA_963621965.1 Alistipes finegoldii | reverse complement strand
GTATATTAAATTCACTTATTCTGCTTTATTTTTTTCATATTCTTTTTTAATCCAAAACATTAGAAGTTTTACAATGCGTGCTTGTTCATCTAAAGTAAGTTCACGATTTGTTGGAATATGGTACCATTTATTTAAGCATCCCCTGCAGCAGCATGCACAAGCATGTTGAGCAAGAAAGACTGGATGTCCTCGCATTGGAGTTTGTTTTCCATCATTTTCTATATCTTTAGGAGCAAGTCTCTTTCTTATAAAATCTGATGCATGTCGTTCTATTGTATCCATGCCTTTTTCTTCTATATATTTTATATCTTTTTGACTTAAATGAAATTTAGATCTAAAGTTAGATTTACCTAAACGTTCTAAAGTTTGTTCAATTGTTGACAATTTATCACCTCTTAAATAATCTATATATATTATAATACTTTTATATAATTTATAGTTAGATTAATTATTAAAATTCAATTACATGTGGTATCACAAAAGGATCATGATTTGAATAAATATCTTTCACTTTTAATCTCACAATAAACCCTGTAAATGTATAACCAATAATTACACTTACCTTAAGAAAAAATTAAAAGTATTATACATATACATCAAGACCATTTTGCTATTATTAATAAATCATATTTTATCAATAATTAAGTGGCATCACTCTATTTTTCTCTCCAAAATTAATGAAAATCCAATAATAAGGGAGTGCTATTCTATCGCTTCGTTCGTCTTAATGACAATCCTTAGCTTGTATGCCCCTAGCCCCTCCAAAGAATGATGAAGTGGAGCATCTTTTATTTGAAGCAAACATCTTGAAGTATTATCACGTCGAGTTGTTATCTATTGAAATAACGTCACATTCTAAATAGTAAAGAAGTTTTCCTTAGCATAATAAACTTATTTAAATTTATATATAACCTAACATTCATCGTACCAAGCTAATTCTTTTTCTACTTCCCAAAAAGATTTACCATCAAAAATCTTAGCTTTTAAGAATTGTTCTTTAACATCATCCTCACCATACCCCCATGCTTCAAAGTATGTATCTTCATAGTCAACAACATCCCCGTTCTCAATCAATCTTGAAGTCCATATTTTATCACCATCACGATGTATTATAGAGCGGTATCTATGAATAAAAAAATACATGGGTTTTTCATTGTTCTGATACCAAACGCCCTCACACCAATATGTATATCCCTTGTAATATAAAGTAGCTTCATTGAACCAACCTGTATCTAAGAATTGACTTAAATTAGCATTTATCATATAAACCGTACTCCTTTAAATATTTTGCATATTTTTCTTTGATTTGAGGATGCTCATCCATTCTTTGAGCTGGACTCCTATCTAGTCCTTTATATGTATGGAAATGTACAATACTTGTCTTCCTATCACCATTATTTATTTTAGGTTCAGGGTGATATGCAATTTCTATAATTAGATTACCTTTTTCATTATAAAAACGCATCTCATGTAATGTTTTACCCTCAGATTTTAATTTTACATAAACAGAATTTGGCGTATGAGCATAGTCTGGTAGTGAATGACTTTTAGGAGATGTTCCCTCGAGTATTTTACTACCTATATTATCAACATAAATGGTTGAATATTCATCTGTCGTAACATGGCCATTTACTGCATAACTTCCTCTAGATGACATCGTTATTAGCCTCCTTTCCATCCCAATTAAATAAAGCAGGTTGCCAATAATCTCTATACTTATCCCAATTTCCAAAACTAAGCTTGTAACATATGTAACAAACATCATTATTCATTTCAGGCAATTTATTACCCATGCATAAAATTTTTGAATGAGGAAATCTTTTTCTCATTTCTCTATAACCGTTAAGAAATATTTTTCTAGATAATTCATTGCAAACACCTAAAGTAGATATGATTAGTAAAGTGCCATCTTGAATTCCAGAAAAGCAAATATCATATGTATCTTCAAATACCCATCCAACAGTTACAGCTACTCTTTCATGTCCATTCATTTGTTGCCAGACACCAGACCACCTATTTTTAAATGTAGCCTCAATTATTTGAGCTCTTTCCATACCTGGATGCATACCAAAATCTAATGTTGAAGTAGCATAATATTTACAAACTTTTTCAAGCAACATATATGGCTTATTATAAAATCGATCTAACTCATTATTTTCCTTAAAGCAATGAACAATTTTTCTATAAGCATTTTTATCGCCAGAATAAGTATTGTTTAAATTAATCAACCATTTTCCATTATTCATGTTAGAAATATCTATTGTACTTTTCTTAACAAACGGTATTCCTTCAATATCCTTAGGCCAGTCTTTAGGTATTGGCCTCATAAGTTTTACATAATCTTCATTATTATATATAGGCATATTATAGCCCTCCTATTCTTAATAATTCTTAAGTCTTGCCGATGCAAATAGCTCGTAAAAGACTTGATTTTTTAAGACAGTTGAGCTAAAATGTACTTGCTGAAGGTGGCATCATAGCATGCTGTCTTAACGACTCAAATCACTGCAATGGTTTGGGTCTTTTTTATTAAGATGATTGTTGTTCTCGTTTAACTATCCATCTTAAAAAATATTTAGTTTGTTCATCAGAACTATCAGTTCTACTAACAATTTGTTTAAAAGAACAATCTTTGCATTTTTCATAAGGAATCATTATCTCCCCACATAATGCCATTGCTTGCCATTCCATACTTTTATATCGTGGCAATTCTTTATCCTTAAAACTTCTCGCATACACTAAACCGTGGTCGCTTTTATATAATACTGGGCCAGCCTCAAATATATAAATCAAGATAAAATGACACATTTCATGGCAAATAAATCCTAGACTAGCTCTAGCACCATTTACTGCTTTATCATATACTGTTTCACGTATTTTAATACAGTAAACATCGTTCCCTTCTGGAACTAATTCCGCCATTACATTTGTTTCAAATTCTTCATCGGGTAAAATACAATAATAAAGATTCTTTGGAAATTTATCTATCAACTTTTCAAGTGCTTTTAAAACTGGAAATTTAACAGTTTTTATTTTCAACATTTTTCTAACAAATTTAGATATTTTTCTTATTTGGATTCTACTCAATGATAATCTTGATTCATAATCCATTACTTATCCTCCTTTAATATATCGAAGATATATTGAATTTCATCTTCATCTAATTCAGAAAGTTTTCTTTGAAATTGCACAGCCAACTTCTTTTGAGTTAATGAAACATTCTCAATATCGATTTTGACATTCTTCTTATCTTCACAATATGCATCATAGAGTTCATCATATTTTGAACCTGTTAGTTTATAATGTTTTGATAATTCATCTACCCAATTATCTGGTACACTTTTACCGCCTGTTAAAACAGCAGAAACAAAAGACGTTGTAACTCCTAATAATTGAGCAATTGATAATAATGTTTCATCATGATCAATCATTTCTTTTCTTACTATTTTTCCGAATTTTGTGTAACCCATATTTTCACTCCTTGTGTAACCATTATTTTTGACGTCATTTTATAAGATTACAACAATAATATATACCTTATCAGTTATATTGTCAACCAGACTTTTATAAAATTCAACCAAAAGGTTGATTAATACCATTTCCCCCATTTTTTCTAAAAGCATTAAAAAGAGACCCAAAATTAACAGCGTAGTAATAATGGATTTTTAAAATGAAAGCTTGGTAGGTAATTTTATTTTAAATATAAGGTACTTAATATAAAAAATAATCCATCTGTTTAAACATCATCTACTGCCACATTAGCTTTAGTATTTAATTCAGAATAACATATAATATCGCCAAATATACATCAAAATTTAATACAATCTATCTTATATAATAAAAAGCATAATGGTTATTGATATACATTCAACTTGATTTTTCTCATTTTCCTTATGCTCTTTTTTATTTTATTCTTTCAATTGTAAGTTAACTACCTACCAACCAAACTAACTCACTTTAGAAAGAACAATATTTATAATAATAAAAAAAGTCCAACATAATGTTAGACTTAAATTACTTACTAAATGGTGGACC
>CAVFGN010000075.1:0-4344 GCA_963621965.1 Alistipes finegoldii | reverse complement strand
ATTTATTAGAAACGATTGATTTGTATACCTAAATGTTGTATTATTACTGATATATATATTAAATCAAGTTTTTTGACTAGAAATTGTCACTGATCCTGAAATTTTAAAATAATAAAACACAGCTAATGAATAAACATTAACTGTGCACATTTTATCCTACATAAATTGTAGTTATTTTGTTATAAGTCTTAATAACTTCTTCACTAGGTTCTTCGTATTCTTTTTGCATACGTAAAATAACATCTTCAGGAACCCATTTATCTCTAATACGTTTCTTATTATTTCTAAGATTAAAGTTTATATCACGAGTCTTAAACATAACAAGTTCATAATAATCAAATTTATGCAGCCTATTAAAGTAGTGCATTCTTCTTTTATTATCTAAGAATGTTGAATCCATAATAAATGTAAAATCATTAACACTTTCATTAACTAATTCATCATACTTTTTATTCGCATCATCAATCATTGTATTATATATGTCATACATATTTTCTGGAAAGTGAAGATACGTACCATACATTTTTCTTCTAGTTTCATCGGAGTCAAAGTGATAATCATTTTTATCTTTAAAATTTTCATTTATCCAAGTGGATTTACCACTTCCAGGAAGTCCAGCAAGTACAATACATTTTTTCATATTATATTAACTTCTTTCTAAGTTTACTAGATATTAAGTCAACAATTAAAACTAAAATTATAACGCCGTATAATACTGCTGCTAATTCTGGCCAGTGTTGATTTGATGAGTGTACAGAAATCGAATAACCAACGCCTCCTGCACCAACTAAACCAAGTAAAGATGCAGTTCTTATATTCAAATCGAAACGATATAAGATGACATTTAAAAAGTTAGGTACAATTTGAGGTACAACACCAAGCTTAATTCTACTCATAGTGCTTGCGCCACAAGCATTTAAAGCCTCAAGTGGTCCTTCTTCAATAACATCTAATTGTTCTGCATACATTTTACCAATCATACCTATAGAGTGAATTGATAATACCATAATTCCTGTAAACGAGCCAAAACCAAATACTTTAATAAATATGAAACCCATTAAAATTTCAGGGAATGTTCTAATTAAAATTAGAATCATCTCAGAAATAATTGCATACTTTCCAACCATTCTTCTAGATGCAAAGAAACCAAATACTAACGATAAAATACTTGCAAATAAAGTACCAATAAATGCAATTGCAAATGTTTGTATTACTTCATATATTACGGAATTAGAGAACTTAAAACTACCATAGCCAAAGAAATAAGACCAATTTGGATGAATAAATCCATTAAGCATTTTGCCAAGTTTTTCCCAGTTGGGTTTTTTAAAAGCACCGAAGAAATCAATATCAAGGGAAAAATATAATAATACGCAAACCAATATTGTAATAAATACTAAATTATATATCCATTTCTTAGGTTTGGCTTTATAAGCCTCATCAACTGTTGTAAAATGATGATTTACTTTATAAAAGATTTTTTTATAGAAAGGAAGTTTGTCGTACTCTTCTTTTTCAAGTTGTTTTCTCATACTATTGAACCTTCCTTCTTAAATAAGAACTAAGTAATTGTAAGACAACCACTACAATAAATAGAGGTATTAGGATTGCGCCTACCTTGTCATAATTCGTTGAATCAATCGCATCGGATAATAATTGACCTATACCACCAGCACCAACGAATCCTAAAACAACTGAAGCTCTAACATTAATTTCAAATACATAAATAATGTTAGACAAAAGTGTAGGCTTAATTTGAGGCGAAATAGCAATCTTATATGCTTGCATTCTCGAAGCACCAGTTGATTTAGCTGCTTCAAATGGATTCATATCACAAGTTTCAATTTGTTCATACATTAATTTAAATATAACTCCAGCAGTAAACATCGCCATAGCTATAACACCGGCTGTTTCAGAAAATCCAAAAAAGATAGTCGCAATAACCGCTAAAACGAATGTAGGAATAGATCTAAATATATTTAAAATAATTCTTACAGGTAAATATACTTTTTTTGATGTAAAAATATTTGAGGAAGCAAGAATATAAAATGGAACTGAAATTATTGTACCGATGAATGTTGCAAGCGCAACCATTTCTATAGTAGCCCAAATTTTAGGGATTGCTACCTGAAAGATATAATCTCTAAAGCCTTCATTTGTCTTTAAACTCCATTTAGACGGAGTGAAAAGCTGTGAGAAAATCGAATTAAATTGAGAAAATCTTACATTATTTGGTAGTTCGATAAATAAAAAAGAAACAATTAAAAGAATAGCTACAATAATAGAATACAAAAGTACTTTACTTTGTTTCTTAACTATAGTCTTAGTTTCACCACTTGAAAGTATTACATTTACTTCTTTATTAAATAATTTATAGAAAAAATTATTCTTCACTAACATCACCTAACTTTTCATTAGACTTAATAGCACGACCATAAATTTTCAAAATAACATCATCAGTAACTTCACTAGGTTCACCGTCAAAGACGATTTCTCCTTTAGAAATACCTATTATACGAGTCGAATATTTAAGAGCTAAATCTACATGGTGCATATTTGCAACGATAGTAATTTTTTCTTCTTCATTGATTCTTTTAAAATCATTCATAACACTAATTGTTGTAATAGGGTCTAGAGAAGCAACAGGCTCATCAGCTAATATAATCTTTGGTTCTTGAGTTAGCGCACGAGCTAATGCAACTCTTTGCATTTGTCCTCCTGACAACTCATCGGCTCTATTATAGGCTTTGTCTAAAATTCCAAGTTTATTTAGTGATTCAAAAGCTAGTTGTTTTTCCTCTTTAGTATAAATACTAAATAAAGTTTCAAAGAAAGAGTGGTAGCCCGCTCTTCCTCCTAAAACATTATTATAAACACTAGATCTTTTAACTAGATTAAATGATTGGAAAATCATTCCTATATTTCTTCTAAGCTCTCTAAGTTCTTTTCCACGAGCCTTAGAAATATCTTTACCATCGATTAATAACTCACCACTAGTTATATCATGCATTTTATTAATGCAACGAAGTAGTGTTGATTTACCAGCTCCTGAAAGACCAATGATTGAAACAAAGTCACCATCATTAATAGTTAAGTTAACATTTTTTAATGCATGAAAACCATTAGTTTCATAAACCTTTTCAACATTTTTAAATTCAATCATAATGTCCTCCAAGAATTAATATACTAGATTAAATTGTTGTTAACGCAGAAGTTATAGAAATCTCTTTCGCCGTCGAAATCAGAATCTTTTGCCTCAACGTATCCTGTATGAGAGTAAAGATTATATAGGTAATAAGCACCAGTTCCTTCAGTTGTTGAAGTACCATCTTTAACAGCAGTCATAAATGCATTCTTTACTGCTTCTTTTGCTTCATCAGATAAGCCTGTACGAGCCGAAATTGTATCATTATAAATACCATCAGTAATAGCCACACACTTAGTATCTGTGAAAATTGACTTGTTGTTATAGTATGATGAGCTTGATTTATTGTAACCATTTGAATATCTAACATCCATGAATCCCCAATAACCAGCATAATCACCTGACATCATACCATCAAGAGCTGCATCATATCCAGTAGCTTGAACACCCTTAATTTGTTTAGTAGCATCAGTGATTTCATCAACCATAGTCATACCATAGTTATTTAAATATGCAAGAGGGCGAAGATAACCAGCACCACTTGTTGTACCTTGGCGGGCAATAGTAAGACCAGCTAAATCTAATACGTCAATCTTGCCGTCTCCATTTGCATCCTTATAGTATTCGTTTTTAACGATTAATGTTGAACAATAGTAGTTAACATCAGTTGTAGATTGTTGTCCTAAATATTCATAGCCTTCGATTTCACCATTCATAGCCTTCTTTTGCTCAGCTTCAGTAGTGTAATCAATTTGAACTTGATATCCTTTTCTTACAGATGTAAGTAAAACTTCTACTTCTCCTGGGTGTTTTAAAGTTGCTTCTGCATAACCTGAAGCAGTTAAGAAACCTACATCAACTTGACCAGATAACATAGCTTCTGTTGTAGCAGCATAAGTAGTACCTGTTGTAATCTTGAATTCATATTTATCGCTTGTTTTATTTAAAATTGGTTCAAGGTTGCTTGCAAGAGTAGCTAAAGTACCAGGATCTCTAGAAGGTACGAATTGGATATTAATAACTTCCTTAGAGCTTGATGTACCGCATGAAGTTAAACTAGATGTAACTAAAACTCCTGCAGCTAAAAAAGATAACATAGTAAATTTTTTCATTTTAATTTCCTCCGATAAATGAAATGGTGAAAAGAAATATCTTTTACCACAAATATTATAATACTTGTAATTAATATGAAATTTAAC
>CAVFGN010000074.1:0-4345 GCA_963621965.1 Alistipes finegoldii | reverse complement strand
CAAATATATTATATAAAATAATACAGAATAATAACTTAAGAAATTTGTTATTTAACAGGCTTCTTAATAACCCTATTATGAAAGAAATCATACAAATCAAAAATTAGAAATAATGTTAAAACTATTCCTTCTATTACTAAAAATAGTTTTGGTAAACATAATAATATAATAGTAATTAAAGTAGGGATAACTACTAATGGACCAAGTATTGGAGGATAAATTATTAACCCAACCAATAAAAGTAAATTAATAGCTATTAAAATATAACATACAAATCTAAATTTATGACTTAATGAAAATAAAGTCCAAAATAATATTATTAAAAATGTTATCATATTTTTTAATCTAAGGGTATATTAACTTTCCAATGAGTAGTTCCATTTTCTTGTTTAGGACTCCATCTTTTTGGATGACGTTGTCCTTGCTTATCAGTCCATGTTTCTCCTTTATAATTAGGAGAAACTACAATAACTTCATATCCTTCAGGGGCATTTTTATTATTGTGATTTGTAGTACCCCCTCGTGAACCAAACATACCACCAAGTGTCTACATATAATCAGTAACACGGCTTTTTGAGTTCTACTTTTCAGCATTATTTTCAGATGTAATTGCAGTTATTAAATGCTTCCAAAATCCTTTAGCCTTCCCATCTTTCTATTGTAAAGCATCTCTATAAGCTGCATCTTGATATGTACCAAAATTCGCCCAATCATAACTATCATTATGTTTTGAACCTTTTGGAACGGTAATTTTCTTTTTACCATTTTTATCTTTTGTAACTCCAAAAGTACCATATCCAATAGTTTTTTCTAAGGCATAAGGTTCTCCATCATATCCTGTATTAAAATTAATTGTATCACCTACTTCAGGATTAATTCCAGAAGCTCTCTATTTTAAATATTCAATAGATTGTGGTGATAAATCAGATTCATCCAAAATAAGATCCAATGCATCATAATCTTTACCTGTAGTTGCTTGAACACCTCTTGATAACCAACCTAAAGTATTATGATGTAAAATATCTTTACCCCAAGCTAAACCAGGATATATGTAGTGTTCTTTTTGATCATCAGTTAATTTATTATATCCATAAATTCCTGCTCCTGTTCCTACTCCTAATATCCCAAGTGCTAAGTTACGTTTAAGATGTGAATTCTTTCCATAACCTAGTTTTTGATAAGCTTTTAGTCTAGCTGCATTTAATCCTGCTTTAGCTTCTGCACTAGAAAACTGTTTTGTTCCAGATTTAAGTATAGTTGCAAGTTCTGGATTATTCTACATAAATTTTAATTCTGCAGCTGCTCCAACACTTCTAGCTTGTCTGGCTTTACGAATTTGATCTGCTAGCTTTGCATCCTTATTTTTAAATAATCCAAAGAATTTCTTTTGAGGTTCTAAACTTGTAATCTTTTGACCAGTTAGTTCTTTCAATTCTTTATTTATCTACTCTAATTTCTAAGCTACATTTGCTTCTTTAAAAGCTGTTCTAGCACCTTTAATTTTAGCTAGTTGTTTTGTTAAAAAAAATAATGGATTTGACATATTTTTTATTTTTAAATTATTTGATTCAAAATTACAATTTTAAAATATATAATACAATATAAATTGTATTTTTTGTACAAAATATATTGATTATTGTATAAAATAAGAACCCTTTACAGGACTCGAACCTGTGTCTCCACCTAAAATTGGGGGCTCTGGCATCCATCTGAGCTAAAAGGGTTGAAAATTACCTAAACATTGGCATAACTTTTGCATCATACTACTAAGTAAGAGTTCTATGACTGTCACTTACGCTAGATTATCGAATATTGGGAGACAGTTATGAGATATCCCAACTAGTAGACGGTATTAACTATACACCACTTTAAGCAATGAAAAAAGTTGTGAAAAAGACAGTTGTGATTACAGTTAATATTGATGTTGCAAAAGTAATTGAAGCATTGATAGTTGCTTATATTATGTTTGCATTTATTTAACCAAAAAATCCAAGAAGGTTGTCAAGTTGACACTTGACAGCATGTTGCAGTCATGAAAAGCTCTTGGTTTAATGTTATGAACTATCGTAACAATAGGCATCCTCGTCAGTAGAACCGTCTGATGTAGGCTCTGCCTCAAAACAGTAAAACAGTTTGGGCTTGTTGTGAAAAGCCCGTGTTTGTACATTCATATTTACACTTTTGTTTCGGAAGATGGGAATATGTAAGATAGCACTGTCGAAGATTGCCTCATAAGAGATAATCAGTCACATAAAAAGTTCAAAGTATTCTTCCCCAGCTTGTACAAGAGGCTGGGGTTTCGTATTCTTTAAATAGATTTCATCTGAACTTATTCATAACTGGGTTAATCCCCATACTTGCCATCCGGATTCTGTTTAGATAATTATTTATTTTCTTAAATTTAGTCGTATCTATATATGTTTGTATGTAAAAAATTTACAGCTATTTCTGCAAATTCTGGATTAATTAATTCATAAGCACTATCTTTTATTTCAAAAGGAAATGATCTATATGCACCACTTCGTTCAATAATATACATTGAACCTACAATACAAGCAAGTGTGTCTGCATCTCCACCAAGAGCTATTGCTTTGGCTATAGCTCTGTAATAATCAGGTTCATCACGCCAGATTATTATTGCTTCTGGCACACAACCTTGGCATGTACCATCCCATTTATAGTTAGGTTTAATGTCCTCGTAAGTTCTATTGAGGTCATATCCAAATGTTTTTGTAATATAATCACAAATTTCACTTATAGACCACTTTGTTTTATTGTATAAATATATAACTGCAGCTATAGCTTGTGCACCTTTAATTCCTTCAGGATGATTGTGTGTTACTTCTGCTGACAGCTTAGCAAGTTCAAGACATTCTTCCAGACTGTCAGCATAAATGCCAACAGGCGATACTCGCATAGCTGAACCATTACCGCAACTATTATACGGACGTGTACTTTCACTCAATGCCCATTGTGCAAAATGAGTACCGTAACTACTAGGATAACGCCGAACAAAATCCTTTAGAATTTTAATAAGTGTTTGTTTATCAATTCTAGGAGAACTGAGCCATTTCATAATGGCAAAAGTAAGAATTGTATCGTCTGTAAATTTACAATTTCTTTCTCCACCTTTCAATATTGTACGATAAACATACTCTTCATCTTTGTTAGGATGAAATTCATACGGACTACCATAGAAATCTCCCATAATAGCACCACTCATAAACATTATTTCAGACATTTTCTCTTTTTTACTAATTTACCACCGTTTTTTCTAATTACACTTAAATTCTTATCAAAAGTTCCATAATTACCACCAACAGACTAAAACCCAACAGTGTTTTTACTCTATCTAGGTAATACTACATCTGATGATAATGTATATGTATCTTGATTTAAAATAGTTCCTTTGGGAATTCTATAAATCGGACTTCCATCGATATCAAGTAAATGTGTAGGTTCAGCTTGTCTTAATAGTCTAGGATTATACTTAAAATCTTTTACATTTAAATAATGATCTCTATTTAATAGAGTTCCTTTTTTAATAATATTATATACACCATCATATAAATCATCTATAATAAATCCATATTTTTCTGGATAGATATTGTCTATATTATCATGTATACTGTTATTAATTGAAATAGGTTTTCCAAACTTTTGATAACTACCTCCATGTGCAGAAAATCGAGGAATTGCCTCAAATTGACTATTTGGAATTGCATATAATCTTATTCCACTATCACTAGCATCAAAATTATTGGTATAACGCTCCTTAAGTCCTTGTTTTGTAGATTCTAATTCTCTTATAGTTGGAAATTTATCATTTGCTCTAAAAGTATAAACATGAGGCATATTTTGACTATACCTAGTTGCAGTACCTAAAGAAGACATAAAATTGCCTTTATATCTAGTTGGATCATATTCAAGATTAAGACCTCTAGTAGTTTTAGTTCCTCTAAATAATAGCATAATATCATTATTAAAATGTTTTACACCATTTTCTCCCATAACAAGGTATTTAAATATCTCTGGAACTAATTCTTCTGCATTATCTTGTGGATTAAAACTTCTGAATATAGGAAGTTCTTTTTCACCCAAATTAACTTTAACTCCATTTTCAATAGCTTCTTCTAATATAGCTTTATCCAAATTAGAATTATAAGTTTTTGCTTTTCTTTTTATTTCTTTTTTAATTTCTCTAATTTTAGAAGAAACTCCTGTTTTAATATCTGGTTTTACTTTCTATAATTTATTCAATTCTTTTTCCAAAAGCATTTCGAACATATCTTTAGATACATTTCTATTTGGAAAATTAGGAATAAAATATTTACCATCACTATAT
>CAVFGN010000073.1:0-4366 GCA_963621965.1 Alistipes finegoldii | reverse complement strand
ATATAAATAGGTCTACCAGTATCAGGTTCGCTAATAGTAGCCTTACCGTTTACATCAATATTACCCTTATTAAAAGTCACAATTATGTTATTCTTTATATTTCTATAAAGTTTTGACTATATCTTTAAATTTTATATTTAATAGTATATCCTTTTGTGCTTTTAGCGCACCCTCTTAATATTTTACTAACAGTAGAAGAATCTAATTTTAAAGTTCTACAAGCATTCGTAACACTATCAAAACTCGATACAAATTCTCCTGTTATTTTATATACTTCTACTGCTCGTTTTTTATTTTTTGGTTTGTATTCTTCTATCTAATCTGAATATTCTAATCTAATTTGATTTCCCTGTAGTGAAGATTTATTTAGAATTATGTTGGATATTTCTTTATAGCTATGAATATTATATTTCTTCTTTAAATCTTTAACAGAAATTTCTTCAATAAATTCTCCTTGTAAACTATAAAGAAATACATTTTTACCTTTTAAATCTAAACTGGGTCTAGGAATATAAGTATCATATAATTTATAAGAATAATAATAATTTTCTTCTGAAAACATACCTGTTTTAATTCTCTGAATTATATGTCCAGGTTGTGTATTATTCTCTTTAGCTGCTATTCCTATAGTATCATATATAGCAACGCATTTTCCATCTTTGTTATACTTATATACTTTTTTACTATTGTTAGGATTAGAATATTCTTTTATATTAATTTCATTGGAATAGCTCCAATAATAGCCATATAATCTTTGTTTGTAATTTATAGCAGAGTAAACAGATTGTTTCCATATCTCAAAGTATTCTGCTACTTCATATACTGATTCCCATTTCTTTAGCAGTATACCATCTGTATTAAATTGATATACTAAACTTTTATGAGGTTTATGTCTAACATGCCACCCACCTAACACTAAATTATAGGTATCAGAACGTGCTATAAATTCTTTATTGACTATTTCGTTCTCTTTTAAATATGCTGCCTCTTCTTCATCAAATATATATAGGGTGCTTCTTTTAAAGTTAGAAGTTCCATATTTATTTACAGCATACTAAAATGGATACTTTGGATTTTTATAGGTACTAGGGTAATTAATATTAACTCCATTACCAATATATCCATCAAATACATTTGGATCTTTAGTTCCATGAACTCCAATATAAATTTTATTATTAACTATATTAATAGTTTGATATACTATAAATTTTAATTTATTTCCCATTTCAATAATTTTATTATTTACCCTAACTCGGATAGTCGATGAACATTATATATAACTGTTTACACTAGTTAATATATTTTTGCTGCTGATTGGCATATACTTTAATAGTTGCAGATTAAAATAGTTAGCTTTCCAGCAATTAGAGAAATTTAAACAGGGCTGACCTTTAATTCGACCCTGTATTTATTGCATACATAAATGTATCAAGAAGTTCCTTCTCCTTCTTGAGCATCTTATATACACCTTCAGATTTAGTTTGATCCTTGTCGTCAGCAATGCTCATGAATACATTTTCCTGAATAGCAAACAAGCTAGACCAGCTAGCATCTGCACGGAATGTAGTCATAAAATTGCGATGACGCTCCATTTGACTCTGGAATTTTGAGTACAATTTGTGTTAATCAATATGTTTCCATATTGTTCAGACTATATCTTAATCTAAATATTTAAATACAAAGCCTTTACAAACATTTCGTTTGCCTAAGGCAACTAATTTTGCGTTTTTATATCCTGCCTTAACGCAATCAGTCATTGTTTCAAACGTTTCAAGTAAATTTCCCTCTTTATCAAACCTACCAACTTTCCCTCCAGAATAGGCTTTCTCTACATGGAGTCTATTTTTCATAGCTTTAATAGAACCAATGTTATCAACTTTTTCATAAGAGAACTGATGCCCAAGAAATTGGTGTCTATTCTTTATAGCTCTTGGTAAATGACCCCCTCCAGTAGCGTCTGGATTTAAGTACTTAGCAGCAGCTATAAGACTTTCAAATTCTCTTTCAAAGTTTCCCTCTAAATCATACATATAGACTTTTACCATAAATTGGGAAGTGTCTCTACCTCCGAGAACAAGATTATATGTATCGTCCCTTTTAAGGAACTCCTCATTAACTAGCTCACTTTCCAACTTATAAGCATCTTCTTCATTATCAAAGACTTTTAATGTAGTTCTTATAAAGTTCTTAATACCATATTTTTTAACAGCAAATTGGAAGTGTGTCTTTGGGTGCATATAACTTGAGGGTCTGTATATATAGACTCCATTTCCTAAATACCCATCGAAAGTGTTTGGGTCTTCAGTCTTATGCACTCCTATGTAGATTTTATTATTTATTTTACTTGTTGTTTGATATACTATATACTTCATTGTATTCAAATTTTAGATTTATTCCATTTCGGGGTTTATTTCCCCTACGTCCGTCCGGACTAGTCGTTGAACGTTCCCTAGTACTTCTCTTTGAGCTTGTAATCTCCAGGGCTTCGCCGCTGATTGGCATACCTTTCGGGTTAGCTTTCCAGCAATTAAGAATATTTATTTAATTTTTCATTAAGCGGCAAACTTAACGGAAGAGAGCAACTCAAAAATGAAACATATGAGATGTTTACCCTCTTCGGACAACTCAGGCATAGCTACAGATTGGAATGTAGTAGTATCACCTACTTGACATCCATCAGTGTCAAGTATAGTATCATAATCATTGTCGATTAGACGTACCTGAACTTCCCAATAATCATCACGCTTGCGGATTGGGCGACTTACTACCTGACATTGCTGCTTTGTCTTATCAATACGGAAAATGTCATATTTCTGGTAGTAATTTTCCCTAAATGCCATTGTAATTTCTGTTCCATTTTCTCCTGTTTCAGTTGGAACTTCTGCAAATTCAACTTTCTTAATATTATTTGTCTCCAATTACAGACTATATCATTTACTATTTTTTTCTAGTAGCATATTTAAAAATCCAATTTTTAAAATATCTATCACCTAATTGTATATTTTTAATTTTAGAAGCAGGAACTTTATATTTTTCCTTTATAGTTTTTATGGAATCAACAGTTTCTATAAAATTTCCATATTTATCATAAACATTTACAGAAATGCCATTACCTATTTGTTTTTGTGGTATTTCAGATTCTTCAATTTTAGTAAAGGAAATATAAAAATCTTTAATCCATTTTCTATTATTTCTTAAACAATCTCGAACTCTTGCCCAAGAATATTCATCAATTATCGGTAATATTTCTTTACCTATATAAGATCCTATATATTTGTAATTATGGTAGATGAAAAAAGTCATTTTAGAATATTGCTTTCTAGCTTTTGGTATAAATTCATCAAATAACTTATCAGAAACATAATAATTACCACATATTAAACTTTCTCGTTTAATAGCTGAACATATATTAGATTCATTTATACCTAAATATTCTCCACACTCTTTTCTAGAAATAAATTCTTTTAACCATTTTCCAGATTTAGAATACAAATGAGTTACTTTAGGTTCTCCCCAAGTTTGAGTTTGATATTCTGTAATATCTATTTTATTAGTTATAGCCCAATAACTATCTAATAAAGGATGTTTATCGAAAATGGCATAATTAAATTTTTCTCTAGGAGTGTTGTAAAATTCATAAGCTTCTATAGCATATTTCCATTCTTTTACTAAAACACCTTGTAGGTTAAATTGATATATAGTTCTTCCTAAATACCAATTTTCATCTCCTCCTATACAAGCATTATATACATGATCTTGTTTTATAAAATCTAATGTTACTATATCTGCTTCTTTTTTATAAGCATCTTTTTTGTTATCATAAATAAAAAGAATTTCACGTTTAAATGCTGCTGGTCCATATTTCTTTACAGCATATTGCATTGGAGTTTTAGGATACTTATAAGTACTTGGTTGATTAACATAACATCCACAACCTATATACCCATCAAATATTTTAGGATCCTATGTTTTGTGTACTCCTATATAAATTCTATTTATACCGTTAACTTTAGATTTTAAATTAGTTGTTAAATATACAATATATTTCATAGTAATTCAGTTTTTCAATTTATATAATATAAATTTATGGGTCTCCCCTAGTCGTTGAACACCCCTGTCATCACAGGTATGCTGCTGATTAGTTTGGCACTTTCCAGCAATTTAAAGAATTTATTTTATATGGTGGTCAAGACAATTTAACCACCCATTCAAAAAGCAGTGAACTAGAAAGTTGGAATTGGTCTGCTTTCTCATCCTTGTAGAAGATATTTCTCAAACCATCAGTAATGAAGTTAAGAGTATTATCTGTGTACATACGGGCAACTACACCGATACGATGAGGTTTACTTCCGAGGTACTTAGACCA
>CAVFGN010000072.1:0-4500 GCA_963621965.1 Alistipes finegoldii | reverse complement strand
GAAAGAATTGGTTAATTAAATAAGTTTTACCAACTCTTCTTCTACCGTATATAGCAACCAATTCCGCTTTATTAGAATTATATAATTTTTCTAATTCTTTGACTTCTCTTTCTCTTCCTATCATATACCATTTCAGCCGTGAACCATATTTTTTGATAACTCACGGCTTTTTTGCTCCTTTGATACAATTATAATTCATTACATTTTAGCCGTCAAGGCATAAAAATAAGCACTCACGGCTTTTTTTGTGTAGGTTAGAGGCTAAATTAATACTTTTTAAGGCGTTAATTTCAATATATTTATAATAAAAAAGCCGTGAAAGGCATTTTTAACCATCTCACGGCTGTTATCTATTATATTTTCTATATTATAAATTATGAAGCATTTAGAATATTAAGGTTTTATTTTCAAAATTATTTCTCTTAAAGTTGTACAAACTTTTCTAACATTTTTAATATCTTTAATATATACTTTCTTACCATCTTTCAAAGTAAATTCAATATAACCAGAACTTAAAAGACCAATTGAAGCAGCAATTGCGCTTCCTCTTGCATTAAAATAATTACAATGTCTTTTTATATCAATAATCTCATTAAATTCTATAACTTGTTCTTTGTAGGTTTTAAGAATAACTTGTTTGTCTTTAATAGTTATTGCATCTTTCTTTTGTAACGTATGAATGATAGATAAAGCTAAAAATAAAATATCAAGGCATAAACATACTATAGTCATTACAACAAGTAATGAGTCAGGGTTACCTTTACTACTTGATAAACTAATAAATAGCCATATAACTACAGGAACAAATAATATAAATAAAATTGTAAATATCCATGCATAAGCCTTTGTTCTATTAAATACCATATCTATCACCTTGTTTTTTATACGTATTGATTATCTATATTATAATTCTTAATGACTTAATTTTCTATTTATTCTTCTCTTTTTAGTAGTTCTTCTATCTAAATCAACTAGATTTGTGGCATTAAAAAACCTTTTTTTGTGATAAGCCTTATAATATTAATTAATAAAACTAATTATTTACATATAAAATTAAAGAAAAAAGCACCAATCAATATATGACTGATGCCTTCATTATTAAACGTTCAATTTCTTTAGGATTTCATCCGTTTTACTTTTTCCATATACTATACGTAGAATATAAATCTTTTTTCTTCCATATTCACTATATAATACATAATATAATTATCCACCAATTTTTTTCGTATGTTATCTACTCGTAAAAATTCATTTTGTACAAGAGAAACACTTTCTAGAAAAATTCTTATTTGGTCAATATTATTTAAAATATTAGATATAAAATCAGATGCAGATTGCTGATTCGCAAGATCAATTGCAAAATACGAAACAATTTCATCTAAATCAAATTCTGCTTTTTTGGTTAAGCAATAATTAAATTTAGATGCCATATTTGCTCCTTATATTAGAAATTGCAATGTCACCATCTACGGTATTACCAGATTTTACATCATTCAAACCATCCAAGATTAATCTTGCCTCATCAATCTTTTTCATAGTTTTTTCGTAATAATCAATGTCCATAACAACCAATCTTCCATATCCATTCTTGGTTACGAATACAGGACCATTTTCTTCTGCACATCGTCTTTCCACTTCTACAGTATTTTTTAAATCACGAATTGGGATAATTTGCATAAAACCAACTCTTTTTCTTGTGGCTATATTTAGCCACAGTGCAAGTTTGATATTTTAAATTACCAAATTTTCTATATATATTGTTACTAAACCTTTTTATACAAATCTTAACTGTTTATAAAATCGTACAATTACAAAGAATACCTCCGTTTCAAATGATTAAGCTAAATTTAGTTATCTTTCATTTTCATTGTAGCAACACAATAGTCTCCACATGCATCGAAATTAGGGCATACCTTTTTACTTGTGGGATACGCCTTTCTTGCTATCATAAACTAAGTATGACAATCCTATTTAGATGATTGAAAATATGCCTATGGTTTTAAGCACCCTAAAAGAATCTTATAGACGCTATTTTCATCTTGCAATGCGACATTTTGCGATGTTATAACCATAAGAAATGCTGGCTTTGGGTGTTTTTCTTCATTGATATTTGCTGCTAATTCAATAAGTTTCTTTGAAGCTTCATCGATTTGTTCTTTATCGCTCAATTTTACTTCTACTAGTGCCCATGAACCATCTGTAAAAGAAATTACCGCATCCACTTCTCTACCCGCTTTGTTTCTATAATGATAAACATCTGCTCCGATTGAATCGCAATATATGCGTAAATCTCTAATTGCTAACGATTCGAACAAAAGACCAAAAGTTTTCATATCGGAAAACATACTTTCATGAGTAATGCCTAAGGCTGCAGTCGCAATTGAAGGATCAACAAAATGCCTTGTATTTTTTCTCTAATAGCAGTTTTACTTCTCAAATTAGGATTCCACGCTTCTAATTCCTCAACAACATAAAAGCGTTGCAAAGCAAGTAAATATTTTACAAACGTGTCCTTATCTATTTTGTCACCATTTTCTTTTAAATCGGCCTTTATTGACTCATTGGATGCTTCCATTGAAATGTTCCTAGAATACGCTCTTAATAGTTTCTTTGCTCTCTTTTCATCTTTTCTTATAGAAATATCTTTCAAAGAGAATAAATCTTCGGTTACTAATCCATTATAAAATGTTTTTGCTTGTTGCAAATCAATATCAAAGGCATCATCAAATTTTTACACGAACCATAGGTTGAGTTCGTTAATATATGTTCCACTCCGCATATGATGACATTTTTGATACTTGGCAACTATGTCAGTAACTCAACTTATCGACATCTATCGTGGTAACTCAACACTCATGCTTTATGAGCTAATTTACCATCAGATATACCGAGAAACGTTTTGTCTAACCCATATCTATTTCTTCCAAAAATATTGTATTACTTTAATTCAAATTAAATAATGATTTTTTTAGTAAAAATATCAAAAATTTCCTTTGGCTTTGATTATTTCCTTTAATCTTCTGTTATTATCAAAAAAATCCTCAGAAATATTATTAAGGTCAAGCAGGCTTTTTACACACCATTCAGGATCTTGTGTATGGTAAGAATAATATACTGAATCCATTTGTTTATGCTTAAATAACTGCATAATATACTTTGTTGATTGTCCCCTTGTATAAGCAATGTATCTATACATATAACCCATCCAAAATAATGAACCTTTGGAATATTTTTCTTTCCCGTATTCTGAATCTCCAAATTGATTCATAATGCTTCTAATACCCTCTGTCACATCTAAAGTCACTAGTGATGCATCATTTTTGTCAAGTGATTCCAATAATTCAGAGTGCAAAAATCTCCTAATAAAGATTGGACTCGAACAATTAAGCTTTTCAGATGCCTCAAATAGTTTTCCCTGATACTCTGCTAATAACAATCCTGTCTGATCAAATTTCTTCATTTAAAATTTCCTCAATAAACAATCCGTTCTTAAATTCTCTTTTTGCAAGTTTAAGTTTTGTATCAATCTCAAAGCCTCTTGCAATCAAAACATTTCTACAATCTTCACGTTCTTTTTCACATATATAATATTTTTCAATCGGAATTAATTTTTGAATCGACTTTTTTGTTTTAAAGACATATTGAAGACCCAATTTAGAAGCTGAAAGAGAATGTAAAGCCACATCCGCATTGATTTCACCTTCTGTAAACTGGGCCATAACATAAAACATTTTATTATCAGCAATTGGTGCAATTATCACATCAGCACTTTCAACTTCCAAAACTATTTTATTAATAATTTTACTTTTCTTATAATTATTTATAGTTCCTCGGTAATAGCATATCGCTAGCATCCATTCCAGATCACATTCAAACTTCTTAATTTTCAATTCATCCAAGGAGCAATGAAA
Source organism: Alistipes finegoldii (assembly GCA_963621965.1). Lineage (GTDB taxonomy): Bacteria > Bacillota_I > Bacilli_A > Acholeplasmatales > Anaeroplasmataceae > JAEELC01. The sequence goes on along the minus strand of CAVFGN010000072.1, from coordinate 589 downwards.
CGAATATACGGAAGAGTTATTTTTTTCACAAACAAATGACAATGCTTGATTATATGTTTCGCCAAGATAAAATCCATTCCCAAAGTCGCAGTTATTTCGTGAGCCATTCTCACTGATTTCAGTTAATCCATCTTTTGAGCCGTGAAATAAAACCAAAGGGTATTTTTCTTTTAGTAATTCTTCTTTTACAGAATTAATTCTGTAATTTTGATGATACGCAAAAGAATATATCTTTTCGCATACATCTCCTCTTGCATTGTTTTTTTTCATTATTTCATCTAATGTTGTTCTGGATACCCTTGTCCCTTTTGAAAATTCTAGCATGTTAATATTTTCAGCTTCTAATAGAAAATCAATATCATCTTTAAGACGATAATCACAATTAACACATATCATTAAATATCCCCCTTTTCTTTACAATTATTATACATCAGCAAACTTGTTTGTTCAAGTTGTTCAAACAAGTTAAATATTTATTTTTAATGATATCATAATAATTTAAACTTTGATAGTATCAGAATAAAGTTACCAATTTGGTCCAGCATTTATCGCATTATTTGCGAGATAGCAACACCACACACTCCACATG
>CAVFGN010000071.1:0-4610 GCA_963621965.1 Alistipes finegoldii | reverse complement strand
CGGGCTCATAACCCGGAGGTCGAAAGTTCAAATCTTTCCCCCGCAACCAAATTTAAAAATAGTCCTGAATTTTCAGGATTTTTTTATGTTTTCTACTATGTGTAGAAAGAAATAAAAATGTTTTTTGTTATAATATTTTAGGGTAAAAACAAAAAAATGAATTATAACGAGATTATTTTTTGGTGTGATATAGCAATTATGATTGCATACGTGGTTATGCTTTTATTTTTTTGGTATTACTTGGTTTATTTTTTCTTAAGTTTTAAAAAACCAAAAAAATATGCTAAAGCAAAAGAATATACTCGTTTTGCGGTAATTATTCCTGCAAGATATGAAAGCGATGTTATTAAAGGCATTTTAAGTTCGCTAGATAATCAAACTTACCCTAAAGATTTTTTTGATGTGTATGTTGTTGTTGAATCTGAAGATGATCCAACTGTTGAAATTGTTAAGAATACAAGATATAGAATAATTTATCGGGGAGAATTAAAAAATAGAAGAAGGAAAGGATTTGCAATTGAAGATTGTTTAATTACTTTAAAGAAAATACGATTATACAAGAATTATGATTCATTTATGATATTTGATGCTGATAACTTATTAGGTGCAAATTATATTGAAAAAATGAATGATTTAAGAATTAGTGGTGGATATGAAGTTGGATTTGGCTATCGCAATTTTTTAAATGCTACTAAAAATTACATCACAATTAATAGTGCAATACAACTTGCAATGTTGAATGGTGTTTTTTCTAAAGGTAGAAGTATATTGTTTGATAAGATAATGCTTAATGGCACTGGATATTATATTGATAGAGAAGTTATTGATGGCGCTGGTGGATGGATTTTTAATGGATTAACGGAGGATGTTGAATTAACAACATATTGTACATATCACAATGTTAAAATGGGCTATTGTGAAGAAGCTGAATACTATGATGAAGAACCTGAAACTCATAAAGTTATGCATAAACAACATATTAGATGGGTTTGGGGATATCTTGAAAATAAAAAGAGATTCAAGAAAAATGGAACCAATCATAACGCAAAGAAGCGATGGATTCGTAATTTAGCCATATTTGAATACAACTTTTTATTGTGGCCAGTTGTGGTTTATGTAGTTTTAGCAATTCTATCTTTTTTAGGAATGTTTATCTTGTTTTTAACAAGTTTTTATTTTGATCCATCAATGTCAATTTATTTATTTTTGCATTCGTTAATACCACTTTCATCAATATATCTTTTAGGATTTTTAGGAACTGCTGGTGTATTGATTGCTAATAGGAAACATTTTAAATTTACTTTTTTGCAAAATATGTTAGGTTTATTTACTTTTTCTTTTTGGTTTTTTGATTTTATATTTGCGTTTTTTGATGGTTTATTTCATAAGAAAAAACGTACAAGTTGGTCAAGAATTCCTCACAAAGGGCATATCACAAACAAAAATATAAAAAAATATTAAAACAATTATTAATTTAAAGTATAATTTTTGAGTGCCGACTTAGCTTAGTTGGTAGAGCAACTCATTCGTAATGAGTAGGTCGTAGGTTCAAATCCTATAGTCGGCACCACATCAATAAAAAATCATTCATGAATATTGAGCGATAATGTTTAAATTTTTAAAACCATAATTGAAACATTGAATTTCAATTATGGTTTTTTATTGATGGTATCAACAGAAATTAGTTTTTTGTTTTAGAAATATCATGTTTGATTATTTATAATGACTATATGGATTTAGTTGAACCTTTTAATAGAGAGTTTGCTGATCAGTTATATTATTTTTTAAAAAGAAATCAAAAAAATAATTTCTTTAGATTTGGCATTGCAAAAAAATGTTCGATAGGAACTTTTAGAAACTATTATACTCAAGAAATTATTAATTCAGAATTTGCGAATAGTCCATTGACTAATAATGAAAAAGTTGTGTTCTTTCCTGTTTCAGAAAACCATGATGTTTTTGGGTTATTTTTAGTAACCTTGTATCTTAACAAAATCAAGAATAATCAAGTCTACATCGAGATTTTATTTGATAAAGAACATCAAAATACTGTGTTAATGGAAGATGCGTTAAGAGATTTAATAGTATATCTTAAAAATAATTATATTTTAAAAAGTAGCGAGCTATTTTTCATGGTAGATAAAAAAGATTTAATAGTACAAAAGGCTATCTTAAATAATGATGGAATAATTTATAACACCATGAAAAATAGATGTTACATGAAAATAATTTTAAAAACTAAATAAAAATATTTAGTTAAAAAAACTATTTATCTATATAATATATGTGCTTGTTTTTAAAATTAATTTGAAAGGAGTTGGGGATATGAGAAAAACTGAAAGCGAAGATATAAAGATATCTGTAAATAGTGTTCCAAAAAATTTGGATAGAAATAAGATGATAAGAATTACTTATCTTGTTATGTCATTAGTTTATATTTGCCACGCAGTATTTTTTGGTATTAGTGCAAGATTTATTCCAACATTTTATGGTGGTCTTATGAGTTCAGTTTTTATTGCTGGTTATTGCATAGCTGCATATCTTATTATTCGCAAAAATGAAGACTCAACTCTTATATCCTTATTATATTTAGTATTGATTTATGCAATTCCATGTTGTTGGATGGGAATTAGTTATGCCTTTACAGGGGATGCAATGCCATTAGATTATTTACAATTTGTAATTTGTGTATGCGCAATGGTACTTGCTTTCTTAGGAATTAAGTTTTATTACGATAATAATTATAAGTTTTGTTCAATATTTGCATTTACTTCAATGATTATTTCAATTATCGGTCTTGCTTTTGGTGGAGTTGCTGAAATTACAAGAGCAGTTGAAATTGTTAAAGATAATGTTGATGGCGCTTATGCTCCTTTAGTTGGTATTACTTTCCTTATTGAAGGGCTTGGTGGAATTGTTCCATTAATTTATTTATTCAAAACTGTATAAAATAGTTGAAACAATTTGTTTCTTATAGTATATTATTAAACGTTCAGCACGGGTGTTTAGCTCAGCTGGGAGAGCATCTGTTTGACGTACAGAAGGTCATAGGTTCGATCCCTATAGCACCCACCAATTAATGAACGAATAAAACGCTACTTAGAGTAGCGTTTTTATTTTATATATAATATGGAAGGACTTTTTCCTTAATAAATCGAGAAATTTTATTCTTATAAAATATTTTAAAAAATATTCAAAAAAGTACTTGATTTATAAATACTATAAATGTATAGTATTAAACGTTGTCAGCCGTAATGACTGGTGACCAAAATTGATACCTTAATATTAATATTTCAAAAGTTTGAAGATATTAAAAAAATATTAAAAAATATTAAAAATATCTATTGACTCAATATTATATGAATGGTATATTTATAAAGCGCTGTTCAAGAGATTGAAAAGTGCATGAGATCTTTGAAAACTATATAGATGATGTACAAGAAACAACGTCAATTTTACAAAAGTTATTAATATATATTAATACTTCAATAATTTCTGATAAAGAAATTCAAACCAGAATAATTATGAACTTAGATACAAACTTTTAGAGAGTTTGATCCTGGCTCAGGATGAACGCTGGCGGCGTGCCTAATACATGCAAGTCGAGCGAGGTAGCTTGCTACCTAGCGGCGAACGGGTGAGTAACACGTTGGTAATCTACCTTTCAGTTGGGGATACCCAGAGGAAACTTTGGCTAATACCGTAATACGTAATAAGGTGAAATTCCTTATTATAAAAGGAGCTTCGGCTTCGCTGATTGATGAGCCTGCGTCTGATTAGCTAGTTGGTGAGATAATAGCCCACCAAGGCGAGGATCAGTAGCCGACCTGAGAGGGTGAACGGCCACAATGGAACTGAGAACGGTCCATACTCCTACGGGAGGCAGCAGTAGGGAGTTTTCGACAATGGGGGAAACCCTGATCGAGCAACGCCGCGTGATTGTAGAAGGTCTTCGGATTGTAAATTTCTGTTACAGAGGATAAATGGTTAGTGTAGGTAATGACATTAATTTGATAGTACTTTGTGAGAAAGCAACGACTAACTACGTGCCAGCAGTCGCGGTAATACGTAGGTTGCAAGCGTTATCCGGAATTATTGGGCGTAAAGAGTGAGCAGGCTGTTTATTAAGTTTAAAGTCAAATGGATAGGCTCAACCTATTCTCGCTTTAAAAACTGATAGGCTAGAGTATGTGAGAGGTTGGTAGAACTCCATGTGTAGCGGTGAAATGCGTAGATATATGGAAGAATACCGGTGGCGAAGGCGGCCAACCAGCACAATACTGACGCTTAGTCACGAAAGCGTAGGTAGCAAATAGGATTAGATACCCTAGTAGTCTACGCCGTAAACGATGATTACTAAATGTTCCTTTATGGAGCAATGAAGCTAACGCATTAAGTAATCCGCCTGGGAAGTACGATCGCAAGATTGAAACTTAAAGGAATTGACGGGGTCCCGCACAAGCAGTGGAGCATGTGGTTTAATTCGACGCTACGCGAAGAACCTTACCAGGGCTTGACATAGAGGTTAAATACTTAGAAATAAGGAAATATATATCTCATACAGGTGGTGCATGGTTGTCGTCAGCTCGTGTCGTGAGATGTTGGGTTAA
>CAVFGN010000070.1:0-4841 GCA_963621965.1 Alistipes finegoldii | reverse complement strand
TAATTTTTTCGGATGAAAACTATAATATATATGTCAGATGTTTTTACGTTTTTTTTGAATAAAAACTATATATATATTAGACAAAAAGAAGGTGATTATCAAATTAGTACTTACATTATAAAACAATTTAATATATAATATGCTTACACGAAAGGAAAATGATAATATAACAAAAGCAAAAAATGAAAAATTATTAAAATTAAGAACTCAGCCAAATGATGAGTGCTATACATCACTTGCTGACATCAACAACGAATTATTACATTATAGCAAACATTTTAAAGGCAAAAATATTATTTGCCCTTGTGATTGGGACATCTTAGACGACGGAATTATTAGCATTAAAATTGAGTTTGACGAAAATGGTCAAGCAACTATCTACAAAAATTGTGTTAAAAAAGAATATAATTTATTAACTATATGCGAAGAAGACACAAGCGACATAATAACCGACAAAAACGCAATCAACAATTTTTTAAGAAATAGAATTAAAAGCAATTTCGTTCAATTCTTCTTAGTAAACGGCGGAAGAATGGGAATTAAAAGCGTCACAGCTTCCGGGTTCCTACCAGATACATCTGAAGGTGTAAATTGTTTTGACATTGACTATTCTAAATATGACATAGTTGTAACGAATCCGCCTTTTAGCTTATATAAACAATTTCTAAACAAAGTTATGACAAGCGGAATTGATTGTATTTTAATTGCACCTTTTGTTAATAGAACAAGCCCACTTGAAGGCGAATGGATACAAGATAACAAATTATTTTTAGGATATAATAGAGACAAATCTTTGAACTTTATTAATCCTACAAAAGAAAACGGATATAAAACTAAAAATGTAGCCGTTGACTGGATTACAACATTTAGAGACGCGCAAGACGAGCTAGATGCTCAAACGTACAAAACTGGTTTAAAATACGATACATTAAAAGACGAGTATCACGTTCTTGAATTGGTCACTATGAAAGACGGAACTCACCCGATAAGAATCGAAAAAATGAAGTTCTTCCCCGATGATTATGACGGCTGGATGTTTGTTCCTCTTAGTGCAATGGACAAATATGTGAATTATAAAGATTATGACATTTATTTTACTAGCTTATTAAATTATTGGAATAAATTACATCCAGAAAAAAGCCCGTTTGAAGGCACATTTGATAAAAAACAGCTTAAAGATAACGGCAAGATTTTATTCGCTGGCTTAATTATTAAGAAAAAAAATAAATAAAAACTATATATATAATGCAAGCAAAAAAGGCTACAAAAAATATTTTACGTTTTTTTAGAATAAAAACTATAATATATATGTAGCCAAAAATGCTACAAATGGAAGGATGTGAATGCTATGACTCTAGCAAATAAGATTATTGTTGATGCTATCGCATTAACAGCTTCGCTTGGTACTGTCAAAATCATTTATAATAAAATGAATGATTTAAAGCACGACCTAGAGCAATCAGAGACTTATCAAGATGGCTTAGACGCCATTGAAGAGTTCGCTGATGGATGCGACGAGGCAAAAGAGTATTATTATAGTAAAATCAACTATAATGAAAAATAATTTATAAAAACTATATATATAATAGACCTAGGCAAGTCTATAAACTACCTAAAAAATATATAATAAAATTAGAGGTACTATATGAAAGAATTATTACAAGATTTACAAGAATTAGATTATCAACTAGACAACTTAACAGAGGCTTTGAATAAGCTATCAGAAGAGGTTGAACAACTACAAAAGGACTTAGACGAGATTACTAAGGAATTAGAAGAAGTAAAAACTAAGGAATTAGTTGCTTGGGTTTGTACAAAAGAAGGAATCAACAAGTTATTAAGTGAGATTTTCGGGGAATAATTTTCCCCTTCTCTCACAATATGAAAGAAGGAAAAAACATGTATAATAGTAAGGAAACAATTTTACAACAAATTAAAATGAATATTATGGCACAATACTCGTATTCATACGGTGCTTATGTTAAAGACAATGTTTTAGTAAAAGACATTAAAGGCGAAATCACTAGAGAATACATACAAAGAACAAATAAACCTTTATCACCTAGCGATTTAAAAACTATGCTAGAAAATATTAAAGATTTATCTAATAAAACGGTTTACGATTTTGAGAACGTTCCTTATAAGACTTATGTTAAGCGTGTTGCTGTAAGCCAAAACACTAAGGAAATGAAAGAATTAAAAGAACGCTATGCCTTGTATTTAGACTCAATCAAAGACAGAAAAAGCACAAAGCAAGTATTTTACATCCAAGGAACAGCGGGAAGTGGTAAAACAACATACGCTAAAATCTTAGGTGAAAAATATTACGGAATTGATGACGTTTATATCTCATCAAATGGTGAGAAAATGTTCGACGAATATAACGGCGAGCGTGTTATCATTTTGGACGATTTTCGTGACTCTGACATGAGATACTCACAATTATTAAAACTTTTAGATAATAATACAACATCCAGTGCGGGCGCTAGATACCACAACAAGAATCTAGCACGTTGTGAGATTATTATTATAACATCAACAATAGCCCCTACAGACATCTATAAAGGCATAGAAGAAGAACGCTTTCAATTATATAGACGCATCAAGTTCCTAAGAATAGATGAAGGTTTTCTTGAATTATATAATTATAATCGTGAAAACGAAAAATATACTAAAATAAATGAAAAAAACATACAACAAGAATTACAAAAATATTACAACGAACATCCTAACGAAAATATATTAAAAATAGATGACTTATTTGAGGTGTCTAAAACAGACTTGCAACTTGAAGACATCAACGAAGACGATTTACCATTTTAGAGGTGGAAAATATGAAAAGTTTCAAAGAGAATTATATTGATGACGTAAACGAAATGAATGAGATTTTTAAAAGTTTAAAACATGGAAGAGAACTCATTGATTTTAACAAATCTTATTTAGAACGTTCTTATTATATAGACTATAAAAACATAAAATTAACATTGTACGCAAGACTTCCCGAAAACGATTTGCCACAAAAGTACATTTTTAGAATGGACGGCTCAAAATCATCAGCAAATAGGGCGAGTGGACGCAAAGCGTTTGCTATGCTACAACGTATGAGCAACAAGTTTATTTATGATTTTTCAAAAAAAGAATATAAAGGCGTTTTGTGGAACGAATGGAATGCTGAAAAAGGCTCACCTATTTGGTCAGTAGGCTATGCAAAGGCTCTTTTAGAGTTTAACAACAATTATAATAACTATGAACTATCTGGATGCGTTTCCTATGACGTCAATAGTTCATATGCCTATGCTATGCTTTCTGATATGCCCGATTGTTCTCAAGGTTATGAACTAAGAGATGTAAATGATAGAAGAAGCAAAAGAGTTCAAAGCGATGAAATAGGCTTTGTTTCAGACTCTGGACGTCTTGAATTGAGAGAAGTAGGAACATACGCAACCTATGTATTTAAAAGGGTTGAATCACCTTTTAAAAGATTTGTTGAAAAATATTATAAATCTAAAAAGAACGCAAAAACAAAGGAAGAACGCCAACAATACAAAGACATCCTTAATTTTGCTGTTGGTTATATATTGAGAAAAAATCCTTTTATACACGCTTGCGTTTTAGAGAATGCTAGAAGATTCATTGAACAATTTAGAGATAAAAACACGCTTTATATAAACACTGACTGTATTGTCTCAAAAGTCATACGCCCCGATTTAGAGGCTTTAATTGGCGAAGATGTAGGACAATTTAAGAAAGACCACGAAGGCGCGTTCAGACGCAAAAACGGAGCATATCAGTGGGTTGGTGAAAAGCCTACTGCGCGTGGCGTATCTAAAGAGTGGTTTACTGAAAATTTTAACATATTAACGGACGACATGCCAAACCACTACGCTAATAAGTACATTTTAACTCAAAATAATGGAATATTTAAAATTATAGAAAGAGGTCAAGAAAATGAATAAACCAGATATTAAAGAAATTAGAAAAAACATTCACGACGAAGATTATTTATTCAATCTTATTAATATAACGGTAGAAAACAACTACTACGGAACCAAAAAGTTCGATTTATCAAAGCAAAAAAATCAATTTGGTGAGAACCTAATGAGTAATGCGATTTTCATTGAAATGATGAATATAAAGCAAAGCAGACCGCAAGAATATGAAGAGAAATTAAACCGCAATCCTTATTTATTAATTGCTGAAGCAACCAAAAAAGCCAAAGGTAGGGAGTTTGTCAAATCTACTCAAGAAGTTGATTTGATAGACGCTAGCACTCACAAAAAGACCGGTTTAAAAACATTGCCAAATAAGTCGTATATAGATGGTCAAGAGTTCTATAACAACCTTATAAAAGACAACGGGCTTGCTATAGATTTTATGAAGGCAGCAAAAATTGGTGTGTATGGTAAAAAGGAAAAAGTCGAAGGAACGAACCTTTTTAAGACGGACACGATTAGTATTAGATTTGAGAACTTTGTGCAAGGAATAACAAACTTTGATTATCCTATAGGATACGGAAAAACAGCATCAGCAACATTGCATAAATATAAAGGAAAATATGGTGACGTTTATATAGTAGAAGAAGAATCAACTGGTGGCATATTATTCTTTAAATCTATGATTGAAATCAAAGCACATTACGGAATAGAAAGATTATAAGACTAGGAAACTAGTCTTTTTTTATATATGCTCTAAATCGCACAAAATAGCCCGTTTTTCGCATTCTTTGCACTAGAACGATAAATTAACCACCCCAATGCTAAAACGCGCGTAGAACGCAAATAAACGCAAAAAAAGATAGGTATTAAACCTATCTTATTTTTTTATTCAGTATATTCACTTAT
>CAVFGN010000069.1:0-4851 GCA_963621965.1 Alistipes finegoldii | reverse complement strand
AAAATAACAAGCAACTGCCATAAACGGATGTTTTTTAAAACTTCTACTCATAAGTATAATATTAATTGCAGCTCTGGCAGGAATCGAACCTGCCAAAAATACCATATAGAGCCTATTTTCTTAATGTAAGAAATCATAAACAGTTGGATCCACTTTAATTGTGTCATTAATTACGCAGTAATCATGGTCTTTAGTAAAGTTATACATTTTAGAATCCCCTATAGACTTAAAGAATTTAGGAATAAACTCTAATCCTTTTATTGGTTCCCTTTCTATTTTGCAGGTTGCTTTTAGATTACCTTTTGATATGATATAATCAAATATTCTCTTATAAGTTATAGCGTAATAAACACAATGAGTTTTTGTCTCTTTATTTAATGATAACTTATCAAAACCTTTATATTCAGATTTTGTAGAAAATGTTAGTACACGAGAAGTCATCTCATTTGAAAAATCAATAACTTCTTCCAAATTATTTGGATTAATATGACCATATTCTATTTTAGTATCTATACAAGAATAAATACTTCCAGAAAATTGTGAATCATTCATCCCATAACAGTACCATGCAATAAATAAACATGGAATACTGATAAATAATACTATTATCTTTTTCATTTCTTTTCTCTTTCTTTTCTTATTATTTCTGCATATTTATTATATACATTTCTCATACTATCTACCTTTTCTGAAGGTATATTGTACGTATATCTCATTTTATCAATATTATCACCTAAATTCTTCTTAGTAACCCCAAGTGCAATAGGAAGTCCTCTAGGAGAAAGTGCTGAATATGATTTTCCTTCATCTGGATCCCAAGCTGCTTCGTCAGTTAGTATTACGTCATAACCATCCTTATTTTTAGATTTGGACATACTCATACCTCCATTAGAATATTCAACTCTCTACCCAGGATTAAGGAATTTTATAGGATTACTAAAATCTGCATACTTAGCCTCCCTACCATGTGACTTATTATACACCTGATAAACCCAAGGAGTTAATCCTTTCTAATCTGCAGCTATGGCTAAGGCAGCCAGCTCTTGTATTTGATTATTAAATTCCTTAGACATATCTTTTTCAGTTCGAATTGTACTCTTTGGGTTTAGACCCAGCTTACTTTTTACTCCTTTACGAAAGTCATTAGCATAAAAACTTGTTGGTTCAAAAGAATTAACTGCATAAGATAAGCCAGCTAAACCCAGAACAGTGCCTAAAGCTCTATTCCTTCTAATCTTACTTGCCTCCTATGAAATGAAGGGTCTTATTGCTTCCTGTCTAGCCTTTAGAAGGGCTAGTTTATTTGCATCTCCTCCAAATTCCATAGCACCGCTCTTGTAAACCCTAGTAGCTTTATCAGCATTATTCTTCATCCATTCAAGCTCTGCTTTAGATGCAGCACTTCTCATGGCTTTAGCATCCCTAATAGCCTATTTCTTTCCTTCAAGATTTGCATCTCTCATCTTCTATGTAGGTCTCCAACTACCCTTCTATTGCAATATTCTCTATTTTGCTAACTTGTTCAATTGCTTTTCCGCAGCAGCTTCACCTGTGAAGATTCTTCTTAATCCATTAGAAGCAAGCTTAGCTTTGTTTACTAGTTTACCTAGCTAGAGAATTGCACCCTTCTGTGCTTTATTAATTTGTGTCATTTTTTTTTATCAATATCCAAACTACATTTTCCTCTGATAAATAGAGAATAAGCTATTTGGGTCATACTGTGATGCCCATGTCTAGGCTACCTTATCAAAAGCATCTTGAGTTTGTTGTCCCCATTTTCCATCAGCATTTATGCCTAGTTTCTATTGAAGTTCTTTAACCGCTTCAGGACTATCATATCCCGCTTTGGCTGCACGGTAATCAAATACGTTATCATAACCGCTATTATGAGCTTCCATAGTATCATCAGCTGTGCCTACAATTTGCCCAGTTTGCTTATTATAGATATAACCATTACTACCTTGAAGATATTGGTCTGGAGTTAACCAATTGGAACCATCATAATAATTGGTATTCCCAAATCTATCAACACCAAATCCTTGCTGCTAGTCTTCATATTGACCAGTTTCCTAGTTGTATTCCTACCAACCCTTGTTGGGATCATACATATATTGCTGAGGAGTCTCTTCAGCTACATTGGTAGATGCAGGACTTCCAGAAAAAGCACTATATGTTCCAAGACCAAGAGCTCCTAGAGTTCCAACTGTTGATAACCGCTTAATTCCTTTATTTCTAACCCGACGCAGAGCTTCTTGAGTAACCTACTACTTAGTTCTAGAAAGATTTTCTCTTGCTCCAGCAGTTACATTAGCCGCATCACTAAGCTTCTTCTGATTTCTTGCACTGCTTGGATTCTTCCATTTTGCAGACCTACTTGCCAAGGCTTTCTCAGACTATTGAGCTGCTTTTAGTCCCTACCTAGCCTCTGCCAATTCTGGGGAAGCCTGTCTTAACTCAATAACCCTCTTATTTCCACCACCCAATCTAACCATCAGTTGTCTAGTTTTATTTGGCAGCAGGCTAAGTTTCTAGGTTGCTTTTTCAACTCCCTTTCCTAATCCTTTTCCCATAATATTAATTAGTTGCTAAATCCCACATTGTTCCGAGATTTCCAGTGAAACTATTATCTCTAGAACTTAGTATGTTAAAATCATTATAACTATCTCCTAAACTATTCTTAATGTCTGACTCTGAAGCTCCCTGTTTTCTAGCCTAGTTTATCTGATTAAATAGAGGTTGTAACTGTTGTTTAGTATTCTTGACATCCTGATACCCAGTATAAAGACTGGATCCTATTTGAGGCATATCATACATTAGTTTGGCAGTTAAAGCCCAGTTAGCTGGTTTTTCTACTTTACTAAGTACCTTTACACCCTTTCCTACTGTATTAGCGGCTCTTGCTAATTTTGTAGCCTGTAGTCCAACCTTTAAGCCTCGTCCTACATTTCCAATGAAAGGAATGGCAAAGACAGCATTCATTGCTGCTTCTCCCCAATCTCCCCTACGAGCTGCATTATATGCATCTCCTGCCGCCATGGCATTGCCAACTCCTGGGATAAAGTAGCCAGCAGTTCCTGCTAAATCTGAGACTGTAGAGTTAGCATGATACAATCCAGTTTTGTCTCCAAGCCACTAAATTGCCTTACCTCCAATTGACTCAGCTTCATCAGTTGGCTAGTTATTTTGGGGTTTATTTGGTTGCCATCTTTTCTGTTGTTGAGGTTGTCCAACCCTTCTTTCATCAGATATATTTAAATAAGTATCCTTATTATCAAAGGGGTTTCTCTATATGTAATTTCCGTATTGATCTCTTCTAGCTCCAGCTGCTTTAGCATTCTCATCTAATCTAAAACTAGCTTCATTCCAACTAGCAGTTCTTCCCTCTTTAGAGGATTTTATATCATTGAGCCGCCAGCGCCCGTTCTAGAATATATTTCCATTTCTAGTATTCATAGAAGTCCTATTTGCATAGTCTCTACCATACTTAGAAGCTAAATATCTCCAAGCAGCACCAGTAATAGGCTATCCTTTTTTGGCAATAATATTACCATTTAAATCTCGGTAATTACCATCTCTGCCGAGCCAGAGCTTGCTCATGTTAAATTCAGCCATATTTATATATTTTTTTTTATAACTATTTTGGAACAGGAGGACTCTCTGGTGGATTCGAACCACCAGCTCTTGGTAAAATCCAAGGCTCTTCCTTTGAGCTAAGAGAGTCTAATTTTTTACTTAATAGTAATTGTTGCTATACGACCACTAGTAGTGTCAGTGACACCAGTACCAATGCAATTTTCAACAATTACACCATTTTCAGTTAAGAACTTAGAAACGATTTCTGCACGTTTCTCTGACAATTTTTGATTATATTCAGCAGAACCTTCAGGAGAAGCAGAACCAATAATGCTTACTTTAGAACCAGATGGAATCTTCGATAGTTCTGCAATAGCAGTTCCAGTAAGTTCTGAAGAGTTTTGAGCAAAGAATACTACTGTGTTACCAATTGTATTGGTGACAACTTCAGTCTTAATGACTTCTTTCACAATTTCTGTAGGTTTCTTTGCAAGTTCGGCTTTAAGATTATTAATTTCGTCATTCATTGCCCCAATATTATAAGTCTTGAATGAATGAGTTCCATTTGACGTCTTAAAGTGATACACATAACCAACCAACAATCCTAGCTGTGCATGATTCTTGTTAAACTGAATTTTTCCAGTTTTACTGAGGTTCCAATATACTGTAGGATTGATTATAACTGAATGAGCCTTCTCCTTACCCAGATTGAAAGATAATATTGCTCCGGTCTTAGAGGTAAGATAATTAGAATGTCCAGTCCAGCTATGAAGCCAACCAATACCAGTCTCAGTACTTACTTCAAATTTGCGAGGAGTTCCATTGTATCCACACAGTAGGTTAGAGAGATTAATAACCCCATTCAACCCAGTATTAATGGATTTTACTACAGTGGAAGCATCGCCATAGTGGTTATCTCCAAAAGAAGCAAGTCCTTCAACATTTAATCCAAATACAGGAGTAAGATCCTTCTGTAACTTAATGCCAGCAACTCCATTTACAGGAAATACTGAATTAAAGTCCAAAGGAGTAGTTGCCCCACCTACAACACTGATAGAAGTGTTATCAAGGATTTTAGATTTTTCATACGCTGTTTGTGCATAGGTGAAACTACACAGAGTGAACAGCAAACTCATGATGAAAATAAATTTCTTCATAAAAATTTAATTAAATTAAACAATTCAGAGCACCTCCACTATTTCCATTTATCTTCTGATAATAGCAAGAGAATATCCTACTTTAACCTCAATAGAAATTGGGCTAGACCAGCTAGCTATT
>CAVFGN010000068.1:0-4891 GCA_963621965.1 Alistipes finegoldii | reverse complement strand
CACAAGTTAATCGCCTTATATCAAGTTTCTTTCCGTTACCCAGTCTATTTGCTACGCTCTTCTTTCATCCCGTATCTCACGATACTAGACTTGAGTTTCGCTATGTAGTTATAACGACGTTCCTACTCGGGACTTTCACCCTTTAGATATATGACATGCCCGTCACACTTGTTAAAACCCGCGATATAAATCACGGGCCTTTTTTAACAATTTACTACTTCTTTTTTGGCTTACACCATGGTAAAGTAAACGACATTATTGTAAGTACAATGGTAGACAAGCTCCAAGTTAAAGGATAAAACCAAAATATTGTTTTAGGGCTATTTGAAATATAGTTTAAAGCTACAGGAATTCCAAACACTCTCACAACTACCCAAAATAAGATCATTACAATCATTGGAGTTTTAGAATATCCTGCCCCACGTAATATTCCTGACATAGAATGAGAATATGCAAGTAAGAAATAAAATGGTGCTATTATTCTAATTTGTACGAGTGCATTAGAAATAACATCTTCTGTTGTTGAGAATAGCATTACTACATAGCGTCCAAATATGATTATAAGTAAACCTAAAAATTCGGTAAAGAGCATCGCAATAAGTAATCCTTGATATGCACCCTTTTTAGTACGTGCGTAATCTTTTGCGCCTATATTTTGACCTACATAAGTAGATAAAGCCATAGAGAACGAACCGCTTGGCATTGTTGCAAAAGACTCAATCTTAGAATAAGCGCCATAAGCAGCAGTTTGAATTTTACCAAATGTATTTATATTAGATAAGATAAAGACGTTTGCAAAAGATACAATCGAGTTTTGTATACCAGTAGGAATACCATAAGCTATAATCTGAATTAGTTGTTGTTTACTAAAACGAAGTTTTTTGAAATATACCTTATAGTCATCTTTAGTCATTATTAACTGAATAAATGTAAGTATTGAAGAGACCGCTTGCGATATAATAGTCGCAACCCCAGCTCCTACAATCTTCATATCAAATACACCTACAAACAAGAAATCTAAGACAACATTTACAATAGCCGCAACAATTAAGTAGTAAAGAGGTCTCCTAGAGTCACCAACAGCTCTTAAAATAGAGCTTAAAGCATTATACATAACTGTAAATATTACACCTATAAAATAAGTATGGAAATATAATATAGAATTAGGCAAAATATCAGCATCAGTATTCATGAGTTTAAGTAATGTAGGAGCTAATAAATAACCAACAAAGGATAAAACAATACCTAAACTAAATGAAAACAGAACAGTTGTGTGAATTGCCTTAGACATTCCTTCTTTATCTTTAGCGCCAAAATACTGTGCTATAACAATACCAGCACCAACCGATATACCTTGTACAAGACCAATAAGTAAATTAATAAGTGAACCGCTGCTACTAACAGCAGCCATCGCTTCATCTCCTACATATTTACCTACAATTGCGCTATCCGCAATATTATATAGTTGTTGAAATAGATTACCAAGTAACAAAGGCAATGTAAAAAGTATAATTACCTTAATAGGACTACCTTTAGTCATATCAATATTTTTTGATTTTTTCTTAACTGCTTCCAAAATATCACCTTTTTATAATAAATAATATTCTAGAATTCTATTCTTTACAATTGATTTGCTTACTTTTCAATTTCAAAATTGTATTTTGTAATGTTCATTAATATATTATATGCATTATCTAAATCTTTAAAATATTTTACAGCATCAATTCCCTTGTAATTAAAATCATAACTAGTTAGCCATGAATATAAATCCATGAGTTTAATTGTAATATCAGCTAAACGCTCGATTTGTATATTTAAAAACTTATTCCAATTAATACGTAAATATAAGAAATTTGCATGAACATAATTTGACAAATCCGCATACCATTCATAGTAATTCTCAAGTCCTATAAGTTTAGACATAGTCTTTGGTTTATACATCTTCTTTGACTTATCGGATGCAAATTCCTCAATTTCATCCATCCAACCATAATCAATATATTTAGATCTTAAAGTTAAATTCTCAGGATTAATATCTTGACTTTTTAAGTATTCATCAATTTCTTTTTTAAATTTCTTAGGTTCTAATTCTTCTTTCACTTTAAGTTCATTATGAAATAAGAACTTTTTAATTGTATTAGGATAGTGTGATAGAGTTGCAATTACTATAAACTCTTCAATAAATGTACGCATTGCAATAGCTGCTTTTGTATATGAATGATATGTAAACAGTATTATAGTAGATTCAAGCGAATTTATTGCTTCTCTAATATAAGGAAGTAAATTTAACATGATAGGACTATTATGCTTTTTCACTATTGCATCACTATCTATGTTGTTTACAATTCGTTTTTCAATGATATCACTAATTGCATACATTGCACTTATAATAGGAAAATAAAAAGTGCGTGAATATGGCATAGTCTCATATGTATCAGATAATAATATCATTTGCATTACACTGTTAGTCGCAAGTGAAGTAATAAACTTTTCATCGCTTTTTAGTTTATCTCTTTCTTTTTCATAAAGTGTAGAACTTAATGAATAATTACCGATTAAAGATCCGTGTATAAGCACTGAAAAAGAAAAATCATCTTTTAAGAAATCATTACCAAGTGCACTTAAAAGTCTATTCCTAAGTTCGTCACTTGAAAGAATCAATTCTTTTGATAAAGCTACGACTTCTTCGTTCTCTATATTGCCAAACACTCTGCGTAATTTGTTTTCTTGATATGCATCAATTTGTGCGATTATTTGTTTTAATCTTTCATTTTCTTTAATTAAATCATCAATATCCATAATATCACCTATTTTATCATAGCACATTAATTTGGTAATAATGTGTAAATTAAAAGAAAAAATCAAATTAATGGAAATCAATAATCTCAAGTTGTATAATTAACACCGGTGATAAAATGAAAACTAAAGATTTAAGTCAAGGTTCTCCTACAAAGAGTTTATTATTATTTGCAATACCTATGATATTATCTGTTACACTTCAACAAATTTATAATATAGCAGATAGTTCAATCGCAGGTAACATGATAGGAGCGGATGCACTAGCAAGTGTTTCAGCCTCATATCCTATTACAATGATATATCTAGCTTTTGCGACAGGGCTTGGGGTAGGCAGCGGAGTAATAGTATCAAGATATTTTGGTGAAAAAAACTACACGGATACTAATACTAGTATTTATACTTCGTTAATTTTCACATCACTTGTTGCACTAATTATATCTTTAATAGGTATCTTAATTACAAACGCCTCACTTGGGTGGATAGCAACTCCTCAAAACATATTTGAAGACTCTGCTGTTTATTTAAAGTTCTACTGCGGTGGCTTACTTTTTACATTCCTCTACAATGTAATAACTTGTATATTCCAAAGTTTAGGTAATAGTAAAACTCCTCTGTATTTCCTTGCATTCTCAACTGTACTAAATATCTTTTTAGATATCATATTTGTTGGTCCATGTAATCTTAAAGTTATGGGTCTAGCACTTGGTACATTTATAGCTCAAGGAATTGCAATGAGTTTATCCTTGTTATTTTTAATTAGAGATATTAAGAAAAACCTAAAGACTGATGAAAAAGTTAAAATATTTGATTTCAAGATGTTAAATAACATCCAAACAATAGCAATTCCTTCTATTATTCAAGGTAGCGCTATTTCGCTTGGTAATTTCTTCATTCAAAGAAATATTAACTCCTACGGTTCAGATTTAATCGCAGGTTACGGTGCTGCTTATAAGTTATGTTACGTAATAGTAAATATATTTACAGCTTATTCTAATGCTGTATCTAACTTTACAAGTCAAAATATTGGAGCCGGAAAACCTAAGAGAGTTTACGAAGCTTTAAAAAGCAGTTTACTTATTAATATATGTTTTGCAATAATAATGTCTATTATTCTTGTATTAACTCCTAAATTAACCCTATCAATATTTATGGATTCAAATGCGAGTGTTGATGCACTCAACTATGGTAAAGCGTTTATCTATATTGTTTCTCCATTCTTTATTATACTAGGTGTTAAGATGCCTTTTGATGGTGTCTTAAAAGGTAGTAAAGATATGATCGGATTTATGATTGGTACTGTTGCTGATCTTGTTGTACGAATTATTCTATCTTATGCATTATCATATGCATTTGGTTATAAAGGAATATTTGTATCATGGCCTATTGGTTGGGCAGTTGGTATGGCTTGTTGTGTTACTTGTTTCTTTATAGGTAGATGGAAGAAAATAAATCATATAACTAAAGAACAATTAATGAATAATTAAATAATCATTTAACATTAAGGCACATTGTGCCTTTTTATTTTTAAATAAATATCATTTATATTATGTAATATATTTTAATAATCGAGTATGTCTATTTAATAAACTAATATTATATAATTCACGGTTTTATATAACTAAAAATTTTATAATGTTAGCCCCTATATAATTTTATGCCTGTTTAATAAAAAATTAAAAAATCAAAATAAATAAACAAAAAACCTTGTTTTCAATTACTAGGGTTTACCATTAAACGTTTATTTAAATTTCCATATATTCTATCTTTGAATCATGTTTTAATGTCTTTGAGTTGTAAGACACACCAAGTAGTAGTACTTTACCTTTGTATCCTTTAAATACATCTATATAATTTTTGTTCTTTATTTGCTCTATTGCGCTTTGTGCAGTGTCATCTGCTTTAAGCTCAATGACAAATGGAATATGCAAATTGTCACGAGGAGTAAACGTAATATCTGCTCTACCTAAAGTACAGGTATCCTCTTTACGTACATAATAGAATTCATTACATCTATAATATGAGATTGTAACTATAACAGATAATACATCTTCTTTGTTTTTATTAAACATAGAAGCTAATTCTTTATGATTAA
>CAVFGN010000067.1:0-5042 GCA_963621965.1 Alistipes finegoldii | reverse complement strand
AGGAATTTAAATACTGGTAAAATTGGCCAAGTTCCTTCTTTAACATAAATACCTTCACCAGGGGTTAAAATACGAGGAATATTTTCATCGAAACCGCCACCTGTAATATGAGCTACGCCATGAACATCTAGAGTATGAATAACTTCAAGCACTTCACGAACATAAATATTTGTAGGAGTAAGTAAAACTTCACCTAGTGTCTTAGTTTCGTCAAGTGCAGGATATACTTTATGTAAATCAAGAGAAGCATCGCTTACAATCTTTCTAACTAAACTAAATCCGTTTGAGTGTACACCACTTGATTCAATACCAAGTAATACATCCCCAACTTTTACCTTAGTTCCGTCAATTAAATTATCCTTATCAACGACGCCTGTTGTAAAACCAGCAATATCATATTCTCCATTTTCATACATGCCAGGCATCTCGGCAGTTTCACCGCCAACTAAAGCGCAGTTTGCTTGTCTACATCCTTCACTAATACCACTAACAATAGCTTCAACCTTAGCAGGAATAGTCTTACCTTGTGCTACATAATCTAAGAAAATTAGAGGTTCAGCACCTTGCGCAAGCACGTCATTTACACACATAGCTACCGCATCAATACCGATAGTATCATGTTTATCCATTTCAAAAGCAATCTTAAGTTTAGTACCAACACCATCAGTTCCTGATACTAAAATAGGATTTTTTACATTTAATTTAGTTAAATCAAACATGCCACCAAATGAACCAATATTTCCCATTGAACCAATACGTTCTGTTGATTTTACATGTTTTTTAATTCTTTTAACAACATCATAGCCAGCTTCAAGACTAACGCCGGCATTTTCATAATCGATTGCCATAATTTACCTCTTAAAATTTATTATCTTTATTAGCATCATAAATTGATGAATATAATTCTGTAGGATATTTTCCTGTGAAACAAGCAGTGCATAATTCGTGACGTTTTGAAATCTCAAATAAGCTTTTTTCAGATAAAAAAGCAAGTGAATCTGCACCTATTATTTGTCTAACTTCTTCAATAGAATGTTGAGCTGAAATTAGTTCTTCATATGTAGAAATATCTACACCATAAAAACAAGGAGAAATGATTTGCGGAGAAGCAATACGTACATGTATTTCTTTAGCTCCGGCTAATCGTAGTTGCTTAATAATCTTTCTACTTGTTGTACCTCTAACAATAGAGTCATCAATTAGTACAACTTTTTTACCGTTTACAATAGATCTTACAGGAGACAATTTCATTCTTACTGCTCTTTCTCTCATTTCTTGACTTGGTTCAATAAAAGATCTACCAACATATTTATTTTTAACTAAACCCATTTCATAAGGAATGTGACTTTCTTCTGCATATCCTATTGCGGCACTTAAGCTCGAATCAGGTACACCTACAACGATATCTGCATCAACAGGAGATTCTTGATACAATCTTCTACCTGCTTCTTTTCTAAATGCATGAACATTCATTCCTTCAATATCACTATCAGGGCGGCTAAAATAAATATATTCCATTGCGCACATATGGTGATGTTTATACATAGAATAATCGTAAGAATGAATTCCTTCGTTATCGATTGCAATAACTTCACCAGGATTTAAATCACGAATAAATGTAGCACCTACAATGTCTAGTGCACACGTTTCACTAGCTACAACGTAACCACCGTTTAAAGAGCCTATAGAAAGTGGCCTTAAACCGTATTTATCACGAGTTGCATATAATCTATCTTTAGTAATTATTAAGAATGCGAATGCACCTTCAAGCATATTTAAAGCTCTAATAATTACATCAATACGGCTAGTTTCTACGCTATCTTTTTTAATCAAATGGGCTAAAACTTCACTATCTGATGTTGACTGGAAAATAGAACCATTATCCTCTAGATATTTTCTAAGCTCGTTTGAGTTAACAAGATTTCCGTTGTGTGCAAGCGCAAAATCACCACCATGGTGACGGAATAAAAACGGTTGAACGTTTTCAATGCCTCCACCACCACTAGTCGCATATCTAACGTGACCTATGCCAGATTTTCCTTTTAAACTATTAATTTTTTCTTGATTGAAGATTTCACTGACTAGTCCTTCACCTTTTACACGGCTAAGTTTTTCATCGTTTACACTAACTATACCGCATCCTTCTTGGCCTCTATGTTGAAGTGCGTGAAGCCCGAAATAGATAAGTTCACTTGCATTATCTACTCCGTATACTCCAAATACACCACACTCTTCGTGTAATCCTCTAAAGATATTAGAATCCATTTAGGGATCCTCCTTCTATCTGTTGCTTAATCTTCTTAAAATTTCTTCGTAAGCTTCAATAACCTTACCAAGATCACGACGGAATCTATCCTTATCTAATTTTGCATTAGTTGTGGAATCCCATAAACGGCAAGTATCAGGTGAAATTTCATCAGCTAATACGATTTGTCCATCACTTGTTTTACCAAATTCAATCTTGAAATCAACTAAAGTAATATTAATTGAAGCAAATAATTTCTTTAAGATTTCATTAATCTTTAAAGTTAATTCTTTTACAGTATTTAATTCTTCATAAGTAGCAGCCTTAAGTGCAACCGCATGATCTTCATTGATTAGTGGGTCACCAAGTTGATCGTTTTTATAACAAAGTTCAAATACTGTATTTGAAATGTGAGTACCTTCTTCAATGCCTAAACGTTTAGCCATAGAACCAGCTACAATATTTCTAACGATAACCTCTAAAGGTAAAATAGTAACCTTTTTACATAATTGATCTCTATCGTTTAATTTCTCAACGAAGTGAGTAGGAATTCCTGCTTTGTGTAATTCATTAAAGATAATTGTAGTAATTTCGTTGTTTAATACTCCCTTATCTTTAATTTGGGCTTTCTTAATACCATTGAATGCAGTCGCATCATCTTTAAAGTGCATTACAATAAGATCCTTATCGTCTGTTGCATAAACTTGTTTTGCCTTTCCTTCATATAACATTTCTAATTGTTTCATAATAATTCTCCTTTTTGTTTCTTTCTATTTTTTATTAAAATAAGCTACAGCATTCTTAAATATATTTTGTTCCTTATTGCCGTAAATATTTTTAAAGTTGTTTTGTTCGTATCTTTCACTATGTCCCATCTTACCAAGAATTAGACCATTTTCAGATACAATACCTTCAATTGCATAACTACTTCCGTTAGGATTGTCTGGAGTAGTAGTCGCAATATTTCCATCTAAGTCAGTATATTGGAATGCAACCATACCTTTTTTAAATAGTACATTAGCGAATGCATCTGAACATACAAACTTACCTTCACCGTGTGATATAGCTACTTTATGTAAGTCACCAACATTAAATCCGCTTAACCAAGGCGAGTTTGTATTACATACTCTAGTAGTTGCAATACAAGATATATGTCTATTTATATCGTTTCTAAATAGTGTAGGGCTTTCACTAGTTAAACTACCAAGTGATGAGTATGGTAGTAATCCAGATTTGATTAAGGCTTGGAAACCGTTACAAATACCAAGGATTAAACCCTTTCTTTCAAGAAGTTTGTTTATTGCTTCTTTAATAATTTCATTATTTAAGATAGTCGCAATAAACTTACCTGATCCGTCTGGTTCGTCACCTGCTGAGAAACCACCAGCAATCATTAAGATATTACATTTATCAATGTTTTTCTTCATTTCAAGAATTGATTTAGTAACATCACTACTCTTTAAATTTCTAAATACAGTGCTAACTGTTTTTGCACCAGCTTTTTTCCAAGCTTTAATAGAGTCGTAATCGCAGTTTGTTCCTGGGAATACTGGAATATATACAAGCGGATTTTTAATAGCGTCATATGGATAAACTACTTTTTCTTTTGTTACTGACTTTGTAAACGCATTAGTTTTTGCGTTTGTATCAATTGGGTAAACACTTGCATAACCCTTAAAGGATGCATCGTATAATTCTTCAAATGTAAACTTAGTTTGATTAATCTTATATGTATTTTCTCTTACATGTCCAAGTAAGATTGCATTTTTATAATCAAGTTTAATCTTAGATTCAACAACAATTGAACCATAATCTTTATTTAATACGTTAAGATCTGTCTTTACGATGAATCCAAGTTTATTACCAAGAGACATTTTTACAAGCGCTTCAAGTACTCCACCAAATCCACATGCGAATCCACTTACAATATTTTTGTTTACGATATTTTCGTTAACATATGTGAAATTTTCATCTAATTCCTTAATGTTTGGCATTAAATGCTCTAGCGGATTATGTTTAATTAAATAGATATAGTTTCCGTCAGCCTTGAAATCAGTAGAAATTACATTCTTTGCATCTACTGTAGTAATACCAAATGCCATTAACATAGGAGGTACATGCAATTCATTGAATGATCCTGACATTGAATCCTTACCACCGATTGATGGAAGTTTTAAATCATTTTGAATTTTAATTGCACCAAGAAGCGATTCAAAAGGAAGACCGAATTTTTCACTTGATGTCATCTTTTCATAGTATTCTTGATAACTAAATCTCATCTTGTTGTATTTAGCACCGCTGGCTACTACCTTAGCACAGGCATCAATTACAGCATATTGGCTACCAAGGAATGGACTTGATTCAGTTAAATAAGGATCATAGCCATATGCAAGTACTGAAGCAGTAGTTGTATTTTTATTACCTACAGGAAGTTTTTGACAAGAAACTTGAGTTTCAGATAATTGATATTTACCACCATAAGGCATTAAAACTGTAGATCTACCAATTGTAGAGTCAAACATTTCTACTAATCCCTTTTGTGAGGATGCATTCTTATCTTTTAATAAGTCTAGGGCTTGTGATTTGAAGTCATCTTTTAACTCGCGAGCAAAGAAATTACCTTCTTTGTGAGGTAAAACATGGCATTTTGCTGTATGATTAGCGCCTGCACTATCAATAAACTTTCTACTTAAGTTTACATATAAAGTATTGTTGTAATACATTTTAAGTCTAGCTTCATCAGTTACATCAGCTATATGTATAACCTCAAGATTTTCTTCTTTACAATATTTTTTAA
>CAVFGN010000066.1:0-5132 GCA_963621965.1 Alistipes finegoldii | reverse complement strand
ATACTTCTTTTCTTCTTATATATTCTTCTTTTAAATTCACGTGTTAATAATATAAATATAATAAAACTACATTAATATACTATAGTATTAATACGTCATCTGGGTATCCCAGTGTTAAACTTGTTTAAAGTCGAGTTGACGTCATGATGCGCCATACTCTTATCCTGTTTCTATTTTTTAAGGCCTAAAGAAGAATAACATATATGTTAAATTTGAATAGACTATAAAACTCTTATTCTTTTTCTAATAATTCTTTAATTTTATCAACAGCTATTTCAGTATAAAAAACTTTTGAAGCAGATTTAGGATTTTTACTATCCAATTTTCTTCTATAAGCACAGTTTATATCACTTTCTATACTTTTTTTAGCCTCATTGAATTTTTTATCTAGTTTAAAATTTGGCAGAACTTCTCTACATTTTTTCACTAGTTCTTGATGTGTATATTTCCATTTTTTTCTAAATTGTTCATCACTCATATTTATGACTTGTGCATTTACATCAGTTGTCAAATTATAATTTGTCGTTTTAGCAATGGTTATGTCTGCATTATCTATACTTGTTATTGCAGCAATAATATCACTATTAGTAGATATTTTTACGCTTTCTAAATAGATATCAAAACCTAAAACTATAGAATCCTCTATTCCTTCTTCGTTTAATTCCCTTATTGTTTTAATAATGCCAAGAATAAATTCTTTACTTTCTTTTGTTGATGAATATTCTACAGCTTTTTTTGAAAGAAAATCTTCAGGTTTAAATGGTAGTTTAAATCCTAAAGGTAAAATAAACAATCCATCAATATTCATAATATCCTTATTAAAATATTTCTTAACAAACTCAACATAATTTAATGTTGATTTTGATATTAGCATAAATAGATATGGATCAAGTTTTTCAGAATAATAATGTATAAAATTATTTCTAAAGTTTTCTATTTCTTCCAAATTCTTTCTTATTGAGGTGAAAGATTTCGGTTTTTGCTCATTAATGTATGAGTCTACATAATCTAAAGATTTACTAAATGTTATTGTATGCGTTTTATCTTCAAAAATATCCTTGTTTTTTATATATTTCCTTATAAAACTTTTCAATGCTAACTCCCATGCATTCATAAGTAAAAGTGTGACAGTTTCATAACGATACGAAATATTAGGCTTATTATGAATTTCTATGGCGGCAAAATAAGCGGCAATTGAATTTTTTATCAAATTGTTTTGAATCATTCTTTTTGACATATTAAATTCTCAAGCCTTGAACAGCTTTATCAATTATTACAGACATCAATAAATTGGTTTTAGAATTAAATGACTCTTTGTCGTAACTATTAGGTAGATCTATATCTAACGAATCTTCTATAGCTGTTTTTACTCTTTCTTTTGTTTGAGCGTCTTTATACCAATCAACAACAAGTAAGTTATCCCTGTTATCTACTAATTTTTTATATAAATTTTTCGCGGCAAGTTTTACTCTTTGCAATTCATCCTTAGTAAGCTTTTTACCTTTGATTAGAAGATCATATATTTCCAATTCCTCATCAGTTAAGCCTTCTAAAGTATGTCTGTTTTGTTCAGCTTTTAAATCTTCAAGAAGTTTTTCTAGTTCTTCAAAATAATATTCAGCGTCATTAGATTGCGAGTTATATTTATCAATTATTTTTTGATATCTTTCAGAAAATTTGCTTCTTGTAACGTTTTTATTTTGCATCTGAACAAGTAGTTTCTCAATAAACACTTTTAAATCTTCAATTTTAATGTTTTTATATTGAGCCTTAGCAAAATCTGATTTCAATTCATCAAAATTAATAGTAGATAAATTAATCACCTTTTCTCCGTTAACAATTAATTCAGTTTGTTTATCTTCTGATTCTGAAGCCGAAACACTAATATCAAGAATTTTAGATAATTCAGTTCTAGCTTTTTTTATTTTTGTATCGTCAATGCTGTTAGTGAATAAACCGTTCAAGTATAAAAGTGGTGCAAATTTTGAATTTTGCCATGAAGTTTCAAAAATTTCTGGTTTACTTGCAGCATAAAGATTAGCCATCAAATTTGTTATAACTTTAAATTTATCAGTAGTGTCTTTATTAGAAAGTAAAGTATTATAAATCAATCTTAAAGATTCTTGTCTCTTTTCAGTATCTGGTTCGTCGATTAAATCTTGGACAACAAAGCCATTTTCTTTTAATAAAAGATCTGCTTCGTCGATAGTTTTATCTAAAAGGGTAATTAATTCTTCTATATTTTTAACAGGTAATTCTTCACTACCATCGCCTATTGCATAATCCCCTAGAGCTTTTTTCATATAGTAGAAGATATTTATGTAATCGATAATTAAACCACACTCTTTGCCAGGGTAAACTCTATTTGCTCTAGCTATTGCTTGCATTAGCGTATGACTCTTCATAGGCTTATCTAAATAGATTGTGGATAAGTTTTTTACATCAAACCCTGTAAGCCACATAGCACATACAAAAACTAATGAGAATGGATTATTCGGATCTTTAAATCTATCTTCAATATCCGCTCCATTTTCATCTATTCTTGACATTTCGTCTCTTACTTTTTGAATATCTAAACCTTGAGAAGTATATCTTTCATCATCTTTTCCATTGTCAGAAATCACAACTGCCATTTTCACCTTGTCCATGTATTGTAAAATTGATGAAAATTTATTTTTTTCTTCTTCAGTTTTGGCATTGTTACGTTCTGATATCACTTGAATTTTTTCTAATTGCCAATAATGCTCAACTAATTGATGCATTTTAACTGCTGTAAATTTATCAACGCAAACAACCATTCCTTTTCCTAAAAAGCCTCTTCTAGGGAAATGGTGTGCGATATCTTTTGCTATTTTTTCTAACCTATCTTCTCTTTTAATGACTTCTAGTATTCTTGAATGACTATCCTCAACAAGAGTAGATTCCTTTTCATTTAAATCATTTTCTTCAATAATTCTTGTTACGTCATCATCTAAGAAATTATTTGTTAGACCAACTTCCGGAACTCTTCTTGAATAGAAAAGAGGTACAGTGGCTCCATCATCCACCGATTCTTTAAAATCGTAAATAGAAACATAATTACCAAACCATTGATTTGTTAAACGTTTTGGCCCAAGTAAAGGAGTTCCAGTGAAGGCAATATAATTAGCATTAGGAAGACCTGTACGCATATTCTCTGCTAAATCTGCATACTCGGTTCTATGAGCTTCATCAACCATAACAATAATATCATCACGATCAGATAATAATGGATATTTCTTTTGCTTATCGTATCTAAATTTGTGAATCAAACTAAAGATAAAAGGTTTATTCGAAGATAAGTATTCTCTTAATTTTTTACTATCAGCTGGTCTACATTCTTCCTTTTTACCTATAACTTCTGTGCGCAAGAATGTTTTATATATTTGAGTATCCAAGTCATCTCTATCTGTAATGATTAAGAAAGAGAAGTTCCCTTTTACTTTTCTTATAACTTTTCTAGCAAACATAACCATCGAATAGGATTTACCAGAGCCTTGAGTGTGCCAAAAAACACCTAGTTTACCATTTAACTCTTTTCTATTATTTAAAGACGCCATCAAGTTATTAACACCTAAATATTGATGATTCTTTGCGATGATTTTACTAATTTTTCTTCCATTATCAAATAAGATGAAATTTTCGATATAATCTATTAATCTTTCTTTATTTAATAAACCTTTTACAAAAGCATAAACAGATTCTTTATCTTCATGCATTTTAACTCTATCAACTTTTTCTTTTTCATCACTAACCTTTAGCCATTCAAAGAAAAAGTCATAGTCGGAACAGAATGAGCCGATTCTAGTTTCTAATCCATTTGAAAGAACACATATCTGATTAAACGCAAACAAATTAGGAATATCTTTCTTATAATTTGTTAAATTATCTATATAGGCTTCTTCCACTTTTCTAATGCTGTTTTTTAATTCAACAAATACCAATGGTAGACCGTTGATAAATATTAAAATATCAGGACGTCTCCAATTGTATCTACCTTTAATCCACATTTGAGAAACAGCTGTAAAAGTATTATTTGTTGGATTTTCAAAATCTAATAATTTTAAATATTTACTATCTTCGATACCATTTTCATTTATATAAGTAACTTTATATCCGTTTCTCAACACTTTATATAGATCATAATTCGTTTGAACTATATCTGTTTCGCTAAAATCTCTGCATAAATAATCAAAAGCAGTCGAAATTAAATCCTCACTTACATCAGGATTTAATCTTTTGATTGAGCATAGCAAAATATCAGGAAGAATGCAGTCTCTTTTATCATTTCGATTTGTTCCATCATCAAGATTTTCCATTTTATTTGGATCAGGATTTAATTTTAAAATTTCATAATTTAATTCTGGCTTTGAAAGAAGATTAAGAATACTTTGTTCAATATCATCTTCAGATATAAAGTTTTTAGGCATATTACAAAATCTCCTTTCCCTCTACCGAAAGTTTTCCTGACATTAATCTAGGAAGTAGAGCATCACGTTGTTTTACTAAGTTATCATTTATTGTATTGTAATTTTCTATTTGCTGAATAATAGGTTTTACTTTTTGAACAAACAGATTAATTAAATTATCGCTTGGTATTAATATTTTTTGATTCTTAATTGCTTGTGGCTTTAAATGGATAACATTAGCACCATTTCCAAATTGTGAAATCATTTTAGAATAAAATCCATATTTAAATAAACAATATGAGAAAACATTATCAATTGTAGAATCTAATTTGATTAAATCAGCGCTAATTACACCTGTTATGTTTGGTACTAAAGCGACTGAGCCTACAGTTCTTCTATCTTGAGTCATATCTGTAACGCCCATTACCAAATCATTAAATTTAACAAGTTGATTATCTTTATATTTGCCTGAGTATTTTTTTAATCCATCTCGCCTAAAGCCACCATAAGATTGGATATTTTTAAGATTTACCAAATCCATTCCATCATCGCACTCTATTTCTTCAGACGAATAAGAAATACCCCTAATAGTATTATATATTTCGCCGAATTTTTTATACTTAAAAGAAGATGGTATACCATTTTCAAATTTGGCTTGCTTATAACCAGGATATCTAAAATGAACAAACCATTCCTTATAAAGAG
>CAVFGN010000065.1:0-5161 GCA_963621965.1 Alistipes finegoldii | reverse complement strand
TAGGAACCCAATATTTACCAAGCATATTTCGTATATCATCTCGATTAAATCTTACTCTATGCTCGGAATTTTCATTAACCCAATTCTTTGCCCATGTAGTTTTGCCTGAACCAGGAATACCCTGTAAAATAATTAATTCATGTTTCATAATAATTCAGATAATTCGTTTTTATACTTATTTCTAATACGATTAATAGCACTATGTTGAATTTGACGGACTCGTTCTCCACCAATTCCAAACCGATTTGCTATTTCATCGTTAGACATAGCCTGCACCCCAATTCCAAAGGACATTCTAAGAACATCCTGCTCTCTATAAGAAAGTTTGGACAAGATTCGTTCTATTTCAATAACTAAATCACTTTTTAAAGTGGTTGTATCTGTAGATTCTGAGTTATCATTAGGAAGTACGTCCAATAAACAACTTACGTCTTCATCCTTAAAAGGACTTTCTAGAGAAACAGACCTATAAGTCGAAGCTAAAGACATATCTATTTTCTTTTTATTAAGATTAGTCTCTTCTTCTATTTCTATCATAGAAGGGGGTCTTCCATTCTTTTGCTCAAACTCTTCAGACATTTTGTTTATTTTACACATGTTAACTATTTGGCTCATAGGAACTCTAACAGTTCTACATTGGTCTGAAATAGCTTTCATAATGGCTTGTCGTATCCACCATACAGCATAAGAGATAAACTTAATATTTTTATCAGGATTATATTTTCTAGCAGCAGTAATAAGCCCACAATTTCCTTCTTGGATTAAATCTACTAAATCCAAACCTTTTCCTTGATAAGATTTAGCTACAGAAATGACAAATCGAAGATTAGCTTTAACTAGCTCATTCTCAGCTCTCATATCTCCTTGTTGTATTCTTTTTGCTAGTTTTACTTCTTCTTCTTGGCTTATTAAAGATAGTTTGGATACATCTCTAAAGTATAACCCTAGAGATGCATCCTTTCTATCTGTTATAGATTGAGTGATTTTAAAGCTTTTCAATTAATTTAGTAGATTTAAGAAATTCTACAATATATCCAGCATAAGTATTGGACTGAGGTTCATCATATTCACCAGTACTATACCATTGATAAGCGTGTAGAATTTCATGCATAAGCGTATTTAAGATTTGTTCATCTTTTAATTTAATCAAATCTTTATTATCGTCTTCTACACATTCTGCTATCTTAATTACATTTGTAATACAATTAAATTCTCCAAAATTTTGATCTGATAATCTATCAACTATTTCAATTTTTATTTCCTGGGAGTTAATTGTAAACTTTTCCGGTATTTTCATAAGCCCGTTTGAACTGTAAAGAAATTAATATTACCAATACCCATTATATGAGCATTACCTTGTCTGTCAACATAGTAATTAACTTCACCATCAAAATCTGTAATGGTAGTTACACACCATTTATGGGACGCAATCCATTCGTCTATATCTGAATTATATTTCCGTACTTCGTCAAGATCAAAGACTGCCACCATACCAGCGTCTGCACAGAATTCTCCTAATTTAGGACAATCTATTTTTACATATTCATTAGAATCATAAGTATCCTCAAGTACTTTAAGATTGTAATAGGGGTCATCTATAGTTTGAAATGTAGTGCAACTCCAGTCCCCATAGATAGTACTACCACTTATACAATGGGAAATACCTAAAGTTTTTATACTATCGTATGAAAAATCTATACGTTTTTTATCCTTATCCTTAATAATATAACAAGGATCCGTAATTATTATAGTTCCTTTAAATTTCATAGTTTATTTTTCTAAATCAAATCTAAATATTCTCATTTTTGGTTGAGTTGGGATACCATCATCAGAATAGTTAAAGAAGGTACATTCCGCTTTATGTCCTCTATACTTATTATCAAAGTTTTCAACATATTCGGTTTTAGTAGCTCTATCTCCAACAGGCATAGCTTCAAATGTTCTACCATCTTCCAACTGACAAGTAAAAGTCATATCCTCAGACCCTCGAAGACCGAGTTTATATCCTACAACCACAAAGTCTTCAGACTTATATTGCTTAATTTTTATAAGGTTATTGCAGCGGGAGCCAACCTTATAAGGTTTGGAAGGGTCAGTGATTACTGCTCCTTCAAATCCTTCAGAAACCCACTTATCGTGCAGCTTCTTCATATTATCCCAACCTGAAACATTTTCATGATGCAGTAGTCGTACTTCATCCTTAATTTCATCATCTTCAGGTGACATATACATAAAAATTCCTAATTTATGATTGAGATCATTTACTAAGAAATTATATCTATCCTTAGCAATCATATCAGGATTATCTGTAAAATAACAATCATAAACCCAATATTGTAACCAATCACAGTCATAAGCATTCTTCTCCATTCTAGCAGCACCACTTATTTGCTGTAGAGTTTTACCCCTAACAAAAAGCTCGCCATCTAGAATTACAGTAGGATTTGCTTCAAAAAACTTAACTAAAGGCTTCCATTCTCGTATATGAGTAGTCGCTACATTGTAATTTTCCCCGCCTCTTGAAGCTGTAAGCACTTCTCCATCTTTATAATAGAATAAGGCTTTTACTCCATCGAGTTTTCTTGATATAAGCCATTCTTTATCAAATATTTTTGAATTAGTAACTTTATCAGCTTGTTTAGCAAGTTGAGGTTTAATTACTCCATATTGGTTAGTTTTAACTTCACCAAACATAGAATTAAGTTCACCATCATTATACTCATTTGGATGTTTTTCTACTTGTATATAACCTTTATCGAGATAACCTTTAACAAAACTGTTAAATTGAAGTATTGCTTGCTCTCTATGACTTCTACCAGCTTTACCTATTTTAACCCAAGTATCTGGACTTTTAGTAGTTTTACCTCTTACTTGACCATATTCACGAGTGATAAGGAACCCGTGTTCAGGTTCCTTCCACTCTTCATCCCATGTAACAACTACAAAACGAAATTTACCAGTTGATGCTTTACCTAATAGATATGTTATCATTTACGACTGTTTTTAACGATTTCCCAAAGATCATCTATTGTATCTGTTGGAATCTCATTCTCGTCTGTGTCCCACATCTTTAGTTCTGGGTTTCCAGATTTTTCATATAACCACCAATTTATATCATCTACCCCTTCTTCATTAAATAAGAAGTTAATAGTTTTATCAAATAAACTAGCGGCATATTCTACCCAGTCACTTTCAAAGAGCGTAGGTACATCGAGAGCTTCGGAAACTTCATCAACTCTATCAGACCATTTCTGTTGTTTAGAAATAAGATCAATAAATTCTTCCTTAGTTATCATTTAATACCAAGTGCTAAATTCAATATATTCATTATCTTCTAACTTATCAAACATTGGCAATAGTTTATCTTCTATCCAATTTTTAACTTCTTCTACATCTTTAAAATAGTATTCATCATAATCAGTACTTCCAAAGAAGAATCCACCCATTGTAGGAAGCAATTCTGCTGCTTTTGAGTGATCTTCAAGCACTTGATTACACAAATCTAGTAATTCCTCAGCAATATCTTTATTAAAACAAAAAGGAATCTGATGTTCTACATCAAACCCCTTATTTGCAAAGAATCTAACTAAGAAATTTACCTTTCTAAAATAGCCTATTCGATGGTATTTAATTTTATTAACGTATATATCAAGTCCCATATGTATCAATGTAAATAAATTGAATCAATATAACTTTCTGAAAAGAAAATATCTTGTTTTACAAATGTTCTAAATTCAGAAACTTCATTTTCTTCTAATTCATCAGCTTTACAATTACATCTATCAGTTATCCAATCCAAATCATCACTATATTGGCCTTTGAGCCAATCAATTGCATCCTCTTTAGATTTAGTAGCATATATGATTTCAAATTGATTTTCTGATGGAGTTTGCCAATTATTAATTACAAGGTAAATCTCAGGACAATTTGTATGCCTAGCTATAAATTCGTTATCTCTCATTATAATGTTTATTTACTTCCACTGTGTCCAAATCCACCTTCTCCTCTTTCGGTTTCATCAAGAGAATCTACTACTTCCCATTCAATCTTATTAACTTTTTCAAGAAGAGCTTGACATATACGCTCTCCATCTTCAATATAAATATCCTCTAGACCAAGATTTATAACTGGAAGCATCCACTCCCCACGATAATCTGCGTCTATAGTACTTGGAGAGTTAGCCAACTGTAGACCTTTCTTAATAGCCATACCAGAACGGGGTCTGAATGATACTTGATAACCTTCTGGAATTGCAGTAAATAATCCTGTTGGCAAAAGTGCCCTACTCATAGGAGCAATACGTACCATAGGGACTGTATGTCCTTCTCCAGACCAAATAACTTCAGCATCACCAAAACCTTTAATAGGATTTTCGGGAGTTACACGACTAAGATCAATACGAATATCAAGAGCTGCAGCACCTTTAGATTCATACTTTGGGAGTTTGTTGTTACTAATGTTAATTACTTTTACTTTCATTGTTATTAAGATATTTAATTAAAGAATCAATTACATCTTCTGCTTCTGAATAAAAAGCCTTGATTGGTTTATTATTATCTAAAATAACTGCAAAAGGATCTAGTTTAGCAGCATAATGAGATTTTATTCTAAATGCTTCTTTTTTACCTTTTTTAGTTTTTGAATCTATAAATTTAAAATCTAAAGAATACGTATTATCTTTAAATTCTTCAATTTGTTTAGGATCATTATAAATAACAATAACGTCTGTCATAAAATAAATAATATAATAGCACCGCAGACTAATCCAATAATACTATCAAGAATCAAGATAAAAACAGCTTTCTTCTGAAAACTTTCTGGATTATTCCTTATCTGATACATTAAGTCATCTGAAAGTTCTTGTTTTTCCTGGCTTCCAGCTATACCTAACTTATTTAAGCTAAGTATTATTAAAATAATTGCCCATATCTTCATTTCCAAAACTTATTAGTAATATTCTCTAATGTGTCAGCAAATTTAGTATGTTTTACCTTAAACATCTTTTGATTAGTATTAGGGTTATCCAATGGACCTTTTTCTTCTATATAAGGTCCAAGTTTAATATAATCAAACCATTTTGGATCTATTAATTTATTAAGTTCTTGTCTACCACTATACCAACCAACTTTTAAATTTGTAGATTCCTTTATCTGTTGAGCTA
>CAVFGN010000064.1:0-5201 GCA_963621965.1 Alistipes finegoldii | reverse complement strand
TTCAGGAATCTCAACTAAAACATCAAGTAATATAGCTTGTTCATTTTCACTAATTATCTCTCCAAAATCACTTGTAGGATGTAAAATATCCTGTATGTACTTATTATTTTTTAGTGCTAGAATACAATTCTGAGCCGTCTCACGGGTTCTTTTATCAAGGAAGATAACTTCCTTGGAATCAGTATAAGATGCCTCAAAATCTCTTCTAGAAGCCCAATAATCGGTACATTTGTCAAATACATTTTGAATTTGTTTTTCTGTAAGTAGCCCATGATAATAATCAATTTCACTCGCTACATTACATATTTGTTTAGGAGTTGGAAGTTCTCCTTTTAGCATATTATATATCTTATCTGAAAGTACTCCTAATTTTGCTGTAGGTTTATCTACTTCTTCACAGATAGTAAATAAATCACTTTGGAGTGTTATTTCATGGACGGCACTTCC
The DNA here is from genome assembly GCA_963621965.1 of Alistipes finegoldii. Lineage (GTDB taxonomy): Bacteria > Bacillota_I > Bacilli_A > Acholeplasmatales > Anaeroplasmataceae > JAEELC01. The sequence goes on along the minus strand of CAVFGN010000064.1, from coordinate 4,754 downwards.
AAGATCTAGACTTGAACTATAAATAGGTTTAAATCCTGCAAAGAATGCTTCAGGACCACCAGATTTCATCAATCCAAGTCTAGAATTTGATATATAATTTTTATACTGTTCACTGAAATATACAGAATCATCTATTTTCTCTAATTTTAATGAATCAATTAAAGGTGTAAGTTTAATTTCCATTAATTAATTTTTCAAAATTAGAAAAAACTGTATCTATAAATAGATTATAACATTCTTCTATTTCTGATTCTTTTAAAGAATAAATTCTTCCAACAGGACCCCATTCTTTATTATCTGGAGTATCTATTAAAAGACAAGGGATACCATGTAGATTTAAGTCTATGAAGTTCTTTAAAGAATCTTCAATAAATACATCTACTCTACCTTTTAAAGTTTTAGCTTTACTAAGATGGTATCCTGGAATTTGATATAAAGGACTAGTAAATCCTATATTCAATAAATATTTCTTAGTCCAGCGTTTATTATTTACTCTAGCACTACAAAATAGTCTAGGTTCAAAATCGGGTTTTCTTATTACTGGTAAATTTAACCAGAAATCCCGATCATGTATTAAAATATTTTGGACATTACGAGTAATACACCAATCCTTTTTTGGCCATTTTCCAAAACGTTTAATATAACCATAATTGAAGTCTGCGATGGTATTATCTATATCCAAACCTATACGAAGTTTCATAATTCTTCAACGTCAGTTATTTTCCCAATAAGAATATCCTGACTATCTAGATCTTTAATAAAATCATGATATTCAAAGCTATTGGAGTACTCAGCAAATTTATCCATAATTCTATCCTGACAATCTGAATTAGAATTTGCATATAGTACTAAATTATAGACTTTAGAATTTGGAATATTACATATTGGAATTATGTATTTGTTCATTTATTATGATAATTTGATAATAAAGTAAAGAAAAAATCCCAATCTACTATTGCAAGTTTGCCTTTACTTATACTATTTTCTTCTGCTGATTTCTTCCATAAAAGTACTAAAGGGCGTGGATCAGGACAAGCTTCTCTAATTTTATAATAATTAGGAAGGGTTTGAGTATGTTTAGCTTGTATTGCACATTCAGTAGAACCTGCAATATCAACCTTAGAATTATCTAATTTCTTAGATTCTCCTGCAGCTCTACAAACATCTTCATATCCTATTGATTTGAGCTTCTCAACTATTTCAGATTCCCAATTGCTTCCTTTAGATTTAGATTTTTTAGCTTGATAGTGTCTAAAAGTAGTATCATTAACCCATTTACAATTAATTTTGTCTTTCTTATTAGAAGAACCTTGTCTTGATTTGTTACAACGAATTTTAATACTAGCTTCTGACAATCCCGAAATCTCAGCAGCCTCTTCTAAAGATGAAGATACTTTAACATCTCCATTTTTAAAAGTAATTTCTACAGATGTATCAAGCTCTTTCTATTTTTTCATGTTCTTTAAAATATTTTAAATATTTAACAATAAATTTTTTAGTTTCTTGTTCTCCATATTTAGCTCTTAAATCTGAAAAATCTTTTGCTTCATAGCGTTTTGGTATTATAAGACAATGCAATTGAGGGTACTGACGTTTCATTTTATTTAAAAATGTAATACCAGTGCTATCATTGTCCCATAAAGCAAATACATATTCAAATCTATTAGTTAAATCATCTATAATAGTTTTAGATGGAATAACCGTTTCACTATTAGGAGCACAAGCAGGGATACCATAAGCATATAATGCCATTACATCTTTTTGAGCTTTAGTAAGGACACATATTTTACCTTTCTTAGGTAATTTATCATATCCTTGTAGTTTTTTTGCAGGATAATTTCCTATAAATCTATACTCTCTTCTCTTTGGAAAATAGCACTTCCATAACTCTATTTTTTCTTTATTTTCCTGAATCTTACCTCCGTAATAACCGTAGATAGGACAATTTTGTTGATAAGCAGCAAAAAGATTACCATTTAAAAATACGTGCTTGCAAGAATATACATTAAAATGTTGTAATATTTCTTTAGTAATACCATACTTACCCCACCATTTTAAATCTCTTTCTGTAAAGTCTTGTATTTCTACTTGTATTTTAGATATTGTCTTATCCTTAATTATATTAGGAGTATAGTTAATTTTACCTACATTTTTAGAAATATTTCTATTACTTACAATCCCAAAATCATTTGCTATAATTCTTAAAGCTTCTCTGTAATTACAATTAAACTTAGCTTGAACTACACCAAATACATTTAAGTTTTGACCTGTAGCAAAATCTTTAAAAATTAAAGTTCCAGAACTATTTCTATATAAAGAACAAGTTGGTTTTCTATCTTTCCTTAAAGGACTACAAAATAATCCCTTTTTTATAGGGATATTTAAATAGAACTCCATTATTTGTTCTTCTGAGAATTTAGATAAAATTAATTCTTTTGTAATTTTTTGTTGAAATGAGAAATCCATATAAGATATAAAAATACTAAATTCTCAGAAAGAATCAAAATAAAAGTGCCTACTATTACAGCAGGCACTTTATATTAGAGTAATGAATCAAAGTCAATATCATCCTCAGAACCCTTAGGTGCTTCATCTATGCCAACAGGAGTACTTACAGAATCCATATTTGTAGGTTTAGCACCTTCAAATTCTTTCTTCTTTGTCTCCTCATAAGCACTAAATGAGAGATTATCACCAAAGGGAGAAATCATCCAAGTATACCAATCCCCTACACTTACATTATTGTCAGCAGCACGTTTTTCATCTTTTGCTTCTGCAATACCTGTACAATTAGGAAGCGTGGCATATACAGTACCATTAGAATTACGTCCTACAAGTTTCATGTTTGTATGTACCTTACCTTTATTTTTGTTTACGCACTTAACAAACATATCTGCAATTCCCTCAAATGCTTCTTTAGCATGTTTATATCCAGCTTTAGCGGTAGCTGCTTGTAATTTAGCAAAGTCTTCTGGAAAGAATGTGAAACCAACAGCCGCAATAGCGTCTCGAGAACGTTCCCATGCACTAGGCATATAACGTTTGCCTCCATTAGGCATATCCATTTCTGGACGATCAGTATCTTTATCTGAAGTCAAATAAAATATACTATGGTTATAACTACCTTCAGGACAAGAGAATGTGAGATTAAGAGATTTCCAAGCATTTCCTTTTGCAGAAACACCTTCCTTCACTTCAACACCATCAAGAGTTACATCATTATAAATATGATATGCTTTAAGATATTTTGTAGTACTAGCAGGCTTTACTTCGTTAAGACTAAAATTAAAACTCATAATTTAAATTATTTAAAGTTGAAATATTGAAGATTTAACTTCTTTTGTATCATCTATAAAATCATCTAAGTTTAAATCTAAATCAGTATCTTCTACATTAACATTTTCATCGCCATTAAAGTCATTTGTAACCTCTTTTCCATTATCAAGTATAAATTGACCATTACGATCAACTATCTTAAATTCAGTACCAAACTTTTGCAATACTTCAGATTTTTTACCTCTAAAAGATAATGTGCAAGTTTTAGTAAGTTTAGTACCTCCTTCTGGATTTCCAAAAGATTCACTTTTACCTATAATAGGATGAGTATCAGTATATTGAATATCAATTCTATCTCCAGGACTGACATTCAACATTTCTACAGCTAAAGAATTTAACTTAAGTTTATTATCCTCAAGATATACTTTAGCTTCTGTGTCTTGATCTTTTTTGACAGATTTCTTCTTTTCTGGTTTAATATCAGAACTACCTATTATAGTAGTTTTAATAATCTCACCAGTATCAACATCTACTTCTCTTTCATAAGTTATAGTAAATTGTTGCTTAATTATTGCCATTACTCGTTATATTCTTTAATAGCATTAATTACAAAGTTCAAATCATTATCTATAAGATTTTCGCTAAATAGACCAATAGGAGATTTAGCAGTACATGTACCATCTGAATTAGTTACAAACTTATATTGTACTGTTTCAGTAGCAGGATCTTTAACAACCCTTGTAAATAGTACATAAGTAAATAACCCCTCCAAAGTAATTACTGAATCCAGAAGTTTGCCAAGAGTCTTAATTTTATAATAGGGATTCATGTTATCTCCAGTATTTTCACTATGAGTAAGAATACATACAAACAAATCATCGCGAAGACTCTTCCCTTTCTTTAAAACTTCATAAGCATGTTTTGCCATATCAGTAAATTTACTGTAACCTTTCTCATCAACTCTATCCATTGATTCGAAGGCTTGAATATACTGATAATCATCAACAATAATGGTCTTTATTTCAGGTCTTTTAGCTGAAACAAGAGCCATCATTTTGCCGATATTTTCTACATTTGAAGTTTCATAAAAATTTCCAGTAAATTTATCTTTAGTGAGTTCTACTGACGGGTACAACCTTTTAGCACCTCTAATTCCTGGGCGTTTGCCAGTTGTTGATATGATAAAAGTTTCTTCAGGATTAAGATTTCTAATAGAAGTTGTTTTTCCACTACCACTTTCTCCTACAATTGCTATTAATTCAGCCATTATAATACAAATTTAGATTTTTGTTCAACTTTTACATCTAAATTTTCTATTTTTGTATCTTCCAAAGTCCAATTAGGACTTTTATATTTTTCATAATCATAAATTTCATCTGGTAACGGTAATTCTCTAAACATACCAATCCTACCATAGAACCCGCAACCAACTTCAACATCAGCTTCTCCATATCTATTTTTTAAGACAGATAGAACTC
>CAVFGN010000063.1:0-5377 GCA_963621965.1 Alistipes finegoldii | reverse complement strand
AATGATTCATTATGGACATAACAAGCTTGAACATATGTAGTAGATTTTGCAATAATCTTTTTCAAAATTTGATTTAACATTTTCAATTGTGTAGGTAATATTATTACTACTTCAAATACATTTAAAAACATTATACCATCTCCCCTTAATTGTTATTATTATAATTCTTATATTATAATTTGTCAACACTTGCTTTATGTATTTTTTTTGGTGTTTTCAGCTCATTTTGAAATATTATTTCGCACAAAGCCATTCACGTTTATCATCAATTTGTTGATATACTATTATTTTCTCTAACCTCTATAATGCCATTTTCAAAATTAAACACATAATTAAAACATATAGTTTTTATTGAGAGTCTTCCGCTAAACAATTTTTATAAACTATCAACTATATTTTAAAAAAACAATAAATATTTTCTAAATTTAAGGTTTTAATTTATGTTTGCTTAAAAATAATTACATTTTAAGTTTCAATAAAATCGATTTATTAAATATTAGTTCTTTGTTAATAAATTTTAATCTTCATATATAAATTATGTTCTTCCATCATCTGTTACTTTAAATTCCATTCCAAACTAGTCGGTTGTATTTTATAGACATTTATGCATCGTTCTATATAAGAGTAGAGTCATATTGAATTCACCAATCATCGAAATATGGTCTAACTAAGACTGTCTTAATGCGCCTTACAAACACTCAATTCAATAGTAAAAATTCACAGCCTCACCACAATGGATTTCAGTATTTGAATCAATTCCGAAACCAACTAAATCATTCGTGCTCATGCGTTACACCTAAAATAATTTACATTCAATAGGATATCTTATCTAATGATAAATATATTAGTAATAAAAAGATTTCTATATCTATTTTGTTATTTCAACTAATTCAAGCCATTAAAAAAGGCTGTAAAATTCCTTTTTTAAAAACAAGTTATTTTACAACCTCTTATTAATTATTTTATAGCAACGAAAGCATACTTAATATCAGTATCATTTTCACAGCTTTCAAATGTTACACCTTCAAGATGAACATTCTTAATATAGTTATCAGATAAACCTAATGCAATAAATCCATTTTTAGAATTAGTGATATCTATATTAATAAAATTAAAATCTTCAAAATGTGGATATATTCTAGTTAATGGCTTACTAGAAGATGATGGGTAATCCATAGTTAATTCAATTGCATCTTTAGTATTCTTGATGGTCATATTTTCAAATAAGATATTTTTAACATATCCTCCACGACCTGGCATAGATTTAACTCTTATACCACGTTCACATCCATCAACAATATTATCAAATGCGTGAATGTTTTCAACACCACCACTCATACCAGAACCAATTGCGATTGCTGCATGACCTTTTAAGAACTTATTATTCTTAATTACAACTCTAGTACAAGGAATACCAACTCTAATACCATCTTCATTTAATCCAGAGTTTATTGCTATACAGTCGTCTCCAGTCATAATAGTATTCTTCTCAATTAACACATTATCACAGCTATCAGGGTCAATTCCATCTGTGTTAGGACCATCAGATGAAATAGTAAGTCCTAGTATTGATACATTCTTACAATAAACAGGGTGTATTGTCCACATTGGAGAATCAAATATCTTAAAGTCCTTAAGTAATACATTCTCACAATTTACAAATTCAATAAAGTCAGGTCTAAGATATGTTTTAGACAAGTCACCTACTCTGTTCTCTACAGCTACATGATTATATTCAGCTCTACATAAAGCGTCGCAGTCTGCTTGTTGAAGTTTCTTATAAGTATAATAAACTACACCATTACCATGTAATTCACCATCACCTTGAATTGTAATATTCTTACAATTTAAAGCATAAATTAATGGATGGTTACCAAAACATTCTACACCTTCAAAACGAATAAATCTCTTTTCATTATAATATGATTTATCATGAGTAAAGAATACTCTAGCACCAGCCTCTAGTGTTATAATAATATCACTTTTTAAATCCCATGGAGCTGTATAGTAAGTACCCTTTGAAAGTACTAATTCATCTCCAGATTCTAATTTTTCTATTGCATTTGTTATATCATCAATATGATATGTTGTCTTAATAATATATTTCATAATCCACCTATAATATGTTTGTAATTAGTAATGTAAACAATGGTAGTGTAATAATTGAAAGTAGCGTAGATACTACAACACAACTTCCAGCTAGATCCTCATTATAATTAAACTTAATTGCAAATATTGAGGTAATAGCGGCTACCGGACAAGCTTCAAGAATAAATACTATTTGTAATACTTTAACATCAATATTACATAAGCTTAATAAATAAACTATAGCTAAACAAATAAGAGGTATAAATACTAATCTTATTGCAGTTGTAAGCCATAAATATTTATTCTTAAGTACTCCTTTAATGTTACTAGATGCAATAATCATACCAGTAATAATCATTGAGATGGGAGTATTCATAGAACCAATCATTGAAAGTGGTTTTGAAATAACATCTGGTACACTTACACGAGCAAAGAATAATATTAATCCTATAATTAAAGAATAAATTACTGGAGTCTTTAATATAGCTTTAAGTGCATCTTTTATATTAAAGTTATGTGATACAGTCATATATCCTATTGTCCAAAGTAAGATATTAAATACTGATACAAAACAAGATGCATAAATTAAACCATCGCTTCCAAACATAGCCTCAATTAATGGGAATCCCATATATGCTGCATTTGAAAAACTTAATCCAAATTGAAGTACTGGTTTATCATCTGTTTTAAAGAATATAGTTACTATAAATGTTACTATAATACCTACTACAAGTAATATAAAACTTGATAAGAATGCATAACCTATATTTTGCGCTATAGATTCATCAAAGTCTGTAGTAAGATAAGAATTAACGATCATAAATGGTACTACTAAATAAACCAAAATATTAGATAGACTCTTTTTACTAGAAATATCAATTAATTTAAGTTTAACTAGTAAAAATCCTAAGAAAATCATTATGAACATTACAAATACTTGTTCAAGCGAAATACGTGCTAAATCCATTATAAATTATAACCTCTTAAAGAACTTAATAAATGTTCTTTCATTAATTTTTGAGCACTAGATTTATCATCTTTTATAAGCGCATCTATAATAGCTATATGTTCTTTTAAAGACTCTATATATCTATTAATATTCTTTATATTAGATGTGTATCTAATACGAGCTGACTTATCCATTAGTAAAGTTATTTCTTTACTTACTAATTTATTATCTAAAAACGAAATAATATCTTCATGAAATAATTTATCACTATCTTCATTTTCAAGTTCATCAGTAGAATATTCATTTAAGTCTTGAACTTTAAGAATAGCTTTATTAAAATAATCTTTCCAATATTCTAATTTAGATTTATCTATATGTTTAATTTCATCTATTGAAGCACATTCTAATATAATTCTAAATTCATATACCTCTTTAATATCACGTAGCGATATATTAGACACTAGTGTACCTTTTCTAGGTATTATTGTTAAATATCCTTCACTAGCTAATCTTAAAACAGCTTCTCTTACTGGTGTTCTTGATACATTTAATTGCTTAGCTACTTCTTGTTCATCAAATACAGATCCTGCTTCAAGATGAGCTAATATTATTTCTTTTTTTATATAATCATATGGGCTCATAATTTCTCCTTTTTGTGATATATCAGTGATATATTAGTCTTTTTTCAAGTTTATTACAAGACTACAAATAAAAAATTGTGAAACTATTTCCGACAATTTTGCATAATAAAAAGGTAACGGTCCCCCGTTACCTAATTTACTTATTATTTAATTAATCCACTTTCTTTAAGAAGAATTTCAATATCAGTGTTCTTAACCTTCTTCTTTAATAGCTTTAATGCAGTTCTTTCTTTGAAAGATAGTGGTACTTCTTCTAAAGACTTCTTATCAAGGCCATAGTATCCAGCTCTTAATAATTCTCTTACATCATATTGGCTACCCCATACTTCAGGAACAGCTCTATCTATATTAAGCAATGTATAAACAGCTTCCATACCTGTACGAATAGAATATTCTGTAGTAAAGATTGTATCTCTTGGAGTTTCTGCAAATTGACCAACGAATGCAAAGTTTACAGCTCCTTGAGGAACTACTAATGGTCTATCTTCTTTCTTTCTTGGTTCAAAGAATGCATTAATATATGGCATATAGCATGTAGTGGTATTACATCTATTATCTGCATAATCTTTAATCTTAGATTCATCAATACCAATATGATATAACCATTCCATACACACCTCAGCACCAGTACAGTCCTTCATATGCTTCTTAACATAGTTACCATTTCTATTAGTATTTAAAGAATATACCCAAATTAGGACACTATTCTTATCTTGAGCCTTGAATTGAGGTTGACGATTAATAGTCCATGATAAATACCAATTATCAGTACTATCTTTAACTGTTACAATACCACCAGTTGTAACCTTGCCTTCTCTTGGGTCTCTCTTACAAACCTTAATAATATGCTCTATAATTTCTTCATCGCTTGTTTGTATAGTAGCACTCATCCAGTTAGTTCTGTCAACATGACTACAGAAATTATCAGGATTACCAAACTCACCATGTAAAGCTTGTTTAGCAATGTTTTTCCACATATCCCATGATTCACCATAACCATTCTTAATTTGAGATAAATCAGGTGCTACATTTTGGCTTCCATAACAAGAAGTATCAGTACAACAACCATTTGTAATAATAACTAAATCATTTTCAGTTAAGTTATATTCTTTATTAATACCTTTTTCAACGTATTGAATCTTTTTTGCAACCTTCTTATTTTCTTTATTATCAATTACAACATTCTTTACATCAATACCATAAGTAATCTTTACACCATGACGTTCAAGATATTTTACAAGTGGTAAAATCATAGACTCATATTGATTATATTTAGTAAATCTTAAAGCACTAAAATCAGGTAATCCATCGATATGATGTACAAATCTACAAATATATCTCTTCATTTCAAGTGCACTTGACCATCTTTGGAATGCAAACATAGTTTGCCAGTAAAGCCAGAAGTTAGTTGACCAGAAACTTTCTGGTAATACTTCTTGAATTTCCTTATCTTCAAGTTCACTTTCAGGTGTCATAAACAATTTAGTTAATGCAAGTGCTGACTTCTTATCTAATTTAAATAATCCATCAGTATGTGCATTTTCACCTCTATTAATACTAGCACGACATAATGAATAGTTAGGGTCTTTCTTATTTAACCAGTAATATTCATCAAGTACTGAAACACCTGGTGTTTCAATAGATTCTACATCTCTATACATATCCCACATACATTCAAAGTGGTTATCCATTTCTCTAC
>CAVFGN010000062.1:0-5380 GCA_963621965.1 Alistipes finegoldii | reverse complement strand
TTGTTATCCCAATACAGTACATATGCTACACTTGGTGCAAACTCGATGTCGAAATCTATTCCATGCATAATTGTATACCGTTAACCTATCCACGGCAATGTTTTTAAGTTGTTCATGGACACAGAGCCATTATTAATTACATTAATAGTTTCTCTCTGTGTTTCGTCCAGTCTCATCAGCATGAATTTTAACGTCTCCTGGATGACGGTTGCTAATGTAGCATTATACAACTTCATATTCTAAATCCTCATTATAGTTTCTACTTAGCTCTTTAAGTCCATTATAATGAGAGTTCCTTGCAAGTAACCCCAGCAAGTACAGGGTAACTAATAATGTAGAGCATATACACCAACTCTCTACGTTATTCCTTTATTCACAAGAACTACTGTTCGCCAACTATGAATAATGTGCTAATTTAGGTATTTATACTCTCCCTATACGAGTTCACCATTTCAGGCGATGAACAATTTCTCTTACTCCTTGTTCAAGGGAAGCCTCTCTTTTAGCACTGAGGTACTCGCTTAACTAATATAAAGTCCTTTATCACTTACTATCTACTTTATTAATTTACATTCAGTATTTGTGAATAACTGCTAGAATTCATTCTGTTAAGAACTCTTCTTTATAAAGAGAGAAAAAATCATATTCTAGTGATGTTTTTTACTTTTTAGTTTAAGTTTAAATTATCATTAATTTTTTAGTTTCACCTATACCACTAAAAAGGTTTGTTTACTAACTAATTGTTAATTTTTATATAATCCCAATAATGGGAGTTTTTTTAAACTTTTGGATTTTGGGTTTTTAGGTGGATGGAGGTGTGGCCTCTCTTTTTCACTCCTTCAGGAACATTGCTTTGATAATATTCCAATTATAACCATTCGGAGTTATCATAAAGAAGCCATCACCTTTACACCCAAAATAACTTTTCCTCAAACCATAAAATTTACCATCATCATCGATGATATAGGTTGAAGAAAGTCTACCTTTGATGGTCTTGTACAACATTTACACCAAAAATCTAAAAGGGGCATAAGCCCCAATTAGATTTTAATGGATTAAGCGTATGCAAAGAAATAATAATTTCTTGCTTGTGCTTGACCTTCATCGGAAAATGCCATACGTTGGTTAACTCGTGTTACACGCAAAGCAACGTGTCCATCATTGCCATGTGCAAGTATCTCACCCAAACGGGCTTGACGGGTTGCCCCTTGCAAGTTGAGTCCGTTTCCACCGCGAGTTAACGCAGTAACGGAAAGAACCATGCCTTCCTCGGTCGGGACTCCATCCCAACCACCGTTCTGCTCTTGCACAACGGCACGGGCTTCGTCCTCGGTTGCTGGAACGTGAATGTGATACACGTCACCAGCAAATACTGGCATATTACGCACCGCATCATTGTCACGAGCCACCACAATGGCGTTAAGAATGTTTTCTGCTAAATTCTCCATAATCTAAAAATGTTTTATGTTTGAAAATGTTTTATATCAAAAGTGTAGGGGGGACTTTGAGGTGTGTGTACTCCCTCTCATATAACTTTCATAAATTTTTAAAATTGGATTTTCGAGAGCAAAAAAGGTAAAATTTTAATCAGAAATTTCCTTTTAAGTATAGTTATGTAAGTATAGTAAGTATAGTTAGTTGGTAGCTGGTGCATCAACCTTGGTAACTGGTGCATCGACTTTGGCATTTGGTGCATCATCTTGGTAGCTGGTGCATTAACAAATTTTAACATAATTTTATATAGTATTTACCAAGATTATTACTATATTTATACCATAATTAAAATATACTAAATATGGAAAATAATAAACAATACGTAATTTACCCACATCCTTCTAATGAAGAGATTCAACCAGATTTGGATCCGAAAGATAAATTGATTTATATAGCAATTAGAAGATATATGAATAAATCTACATTAGAAGCGTTTCCTAGTTATGCAACAATTACAAAAGATACTGGAGCAGCGGCCAAGACTATCAAGAAATGTGTAGACAATCTTGTAAAAGAAAACTATTTACAAACTAGAAGGGAGGGGCGTAAATTAATATACACATTTAATAATAAAAAACAATTTGAACCCTTTAGTTACGAATTTTTAGATAAACCAGAATTATCTTTTACTGAAAAATCATATATAGTAGCTTCCCAGCAATACATGTTTAAAGATGAAAATGAAGGTAAAATAGAATACACAAATAAAGAATTATCTTCTTTAATTAAAATGCCAGAAACTACTATTAGTAAATGTAATCACTCCTTAGAAAGAAAAGGATTTTTACAAGGAGCCTCTGAATTAACTAAACGATTTCAACTAAGAGAGCTTGATCAATTATTCATTTGGAAATTTAAAGAACAAGATGAAAAGATTGAAAAGAATACAAATGATATTGCTTTACTTAAAAAAGAAATAGAACAATTAAAATTAGAGAATCAAGCTTTAAAAGAAAATAGAAAATGTAAAGAATATATATTATAAAAAATACTGGCTCAGAGTTATTCAACTCCAGAGTCAGTATTAAATTGTTTAAAGTCTTCTATAATTTCATTATCTTGTCTTGTATGGTCTTTGCAACTCACTTTATTAAGAGCATTTTCCCAAGCAAGATAAAACTGTTCATCTGTTAAATTGCTATTTTCAGCTTCTTTCACACATTGTAAGCATAACTTTAATGCTACTTGGCACATAGTCCAAATTCTATTTTTTTCATTTGGAAATCTGCCTGCACTTAATAATTTGATTAAGCTGTCCTTTGTCAATTCTTTCATATCCATTTTCATTTACATTATCATAAATTGATGTAATACTATAACCTGTAACTGGATTATAATAATAAAACAATTTTACATCTGAGATGGGAGGGGGTTCTTTAACAGAATCCTCTTTTATTATCTCTATGTCATCCATAGTAATTCCCATCTTCTTTAATTTCTTTTCGGTATTAACAGGATTATAAATCCTTCCATTATATTTAAATTTCATAGTTGGGGCGACAGGATTCGAACCCGTGTAATGCAGAGATTTAGAGTCTCCAGTCTGAAGCCGCTCGACTACACCCCAAGATTAGAAAGGATTAATCCTTTCTAATTATTACTTTTTAAAAGGAGTAATTAACCTTAAAGAGTAAAAAATTCATAAAGTTCAACCATATCTTGAATTTTATGTTGCAAATGTAAACAAATAATATCAGAAGAAACATCAATCATTTCTTCTACTTTATTTGCTTGCTCTTCATTAAAACTCTCGAGATCTAACAATTCATTAAACTCCTTTAAATTTAATTTGCTAGAAAGTTCTTCTGTAACTTCTACAAATAGATCATCATCAAGTTTTTTTATGTTTTCTTTGTATTCGGTAACTACCTCTTTAGTAGAAGTATCATCAAATGATTCGTTCAATTCTATTTTAATATCACCTCCATCTTTACTAAACTTATATTTTACTCCATCTATTTCCAATTCTTGTTTAGTTCCATCAGGAATTAAATTAGTTAATAATTTAAGTACTGTATCCAATTCATTCATATTTATTTTTTTCTTTTTTATTACATAGCAAATATATATTTCCATTTTAAAAGTCAAAAATAGAATATTGTTAAAAACTATTAATATTTTAACTTACCTCCATTTTTAAGAGTAAATCCTTGTTCTATCCAATTTGGAACAGTTTGAAGATTAAAATCTAATAGTTTGGGTTTACCAAAGAAAGTTAATCCAACATTTCCGGGAGATACATCATCAATTACTATGTTACCGTTAGTATATGCTCTATATTGCACATTAGGATCATTAACTTTTCTAAAGCCTTTCTTCTACATAGCTTTGTCTAGTTTCTTAATATATTTCGGAAAAGTTTTCTTACTAAGAACTTTTACCTTCTTCTAAATAAAAGTTGGAAATCTTTTAGTTCCATTCTTTACATATCCTACAAACTTTAGAGGAAGAGAGTTTCTTATTACAAGGGCTTCAGCACCCTATCCTATTTTATAAGGAATTAAAGCAGATAATTTGCCTATTGTAGCTCTCCTAGTAACAGTAGGTAAAACTCCTTTAAAGAAACTTACTGGTCCTGCCGTTATAAGAGAAGTTCCCGCATTCTTTATATTATCTTTAGCATAATTAAAATTGGACTATATCTTCTACTAGTCCTCTTCTTTAGAAGGATCATAATGAGTTTGATGTCCAAATACTCCATATCCAAAGAAGTTATTATTGTAGAAATTCTACATATTCTAGTAGTATTTAGCCCTATCTGCATCATAGATTACTGCTTGATTCTTTCTGACAGCTTCCTATAATTGTCTCTATTTAATTTTATCCAGCTATTCTTTAGTAAGATGAAAAGGTAAAAACTAAAGTTTAACAACTCTAGTATTATCCTATACTTCTTTCTAGTCTTTACTCATTTATTTTACCTTTCCAAATTCCAGTTACTGAATCTATACCTAATAATAAGCATACTGCATATATAAAAGGCTCCACAATTTGAGGAGCCTATATAGAATTTACAGTACAGTAAATCAAAATAAATATAATAACTAAAAACCCTACCACACCACAAACTCGCTTACTACTAATACCAGAATGTGATGTAATCATCTATTTTAGAAAATCTTTCATAAGATTATAAGTAGTACAATAATTACTTGTATAATCTAACCAATTAATCCACCTATCATAGTGGCAGCTATATCTAACCAATCAAACTTATTTCCATATTGCTTATCTTTAAATTCCATTCCGAATGCACATCCTAATACGGCTAATATAGTAAATACTAATCCAATAGGAATTGCATACAATAAATGCTTTCTTCTATTACTTTCTTTTATCCAATTCATTTTCTTTTAAAGAAAAAATAAACAGCCAAACCAATTGCTGCAAAATTACCAACTACACCGAGAATAATGTTAAGTGTTTCCATAAGCATAATGTATTCGTTTATTCATATTCATCTCACCTTTACCAGCTCTCTCAAAATGATTGGCAAATACTCTAGTTGCATCTGAGACAGTACTTGTATTTAAAAGTTTCTGAAACGCATCTTTTTCAGTAGTGTTTAATTCTTCCCAAATAAAGTTTAACTGATCTTGTAAAGAAGGATTTTTTCCATACCTCTAATACAATTTCTACTTACGAGAACCTAGCCACTATGCTATTCCAATTGCCCCACTAGTTCTATTAACTGCATAATGATTACCTCTACTTTCTTGCATTAGATTTCCAAGAATACCTCTAGCTTGATTTACTGATAAACCTTTATTAGTAAAGAAGTTTAATACTGTATTAGCAAAAGAATCTCCAGAACCATTTCCGAATATTCTCCTAATACTTTTAATTTGTAAATTAGGTAATGCTCTTTCAGTAACTCCTAATTTCT
>CAVFGN010000061.1:0-5539 GCA_963621965.1 Alistipes finegoldii | reverse complement strand
GAATTAGGACATTATCGTAAGATAACACTTAAGACATTATCACAAGATAATCATATTAAATGCAAAAATGATAAAATTTAATTTGACAATTACTGGTAAAAGTTATATATATATATATATATCAAATTTACGAATAATCATCATAAAATTTGTTATAAATTTTTTAAGAATTTAGGAGTTTTTATATATGAAAAGAAAATTATTAATGGGTTCAATTGCATTTTGTGGTGCACTTGCAGTAGTAGGTAGTGGTTTTTCAAGCTGGTATTTTGAAAACACTATAGACAATCGAACTGGTAATGTAGCAGTTCATGTTACAGATTTAGTTGATGGAATTGGTACTTTAACAAATAATGATGCTGATAAGTCTTTATATGTTATTCTAGATCAAGGTACTTATTCTAATAAAGATGATATAACTAAAGGTATTTCTGTTACTTCAGTAAGTGGTGATGTATCAGATTCTAATCTAGGTACAGCGGTAGCTAGTCTTTCTGCAACTTATAAAATTGCGGCTGATGACGCAACTAAATTAGTAGCTGCTAATGTAACAAGTGGTACATTTACTGCAACAATAGAATTAAGTCAAGCAGCACAAGCTTATTTAGCATTCGATACAACATACACTTCAGCTACACCAGCAGTTGCTGCAGGTAAACTTTCTGTTACAGCTAGCAAGTTAACTTATGAATATACTGTTGAATATACTGCATCAACTGAAGTAAATCAAACATTCTCATTTGATGTATCAACTACTGATTATGTAAATAAGTTAATTCAATATGCAACAGGTAAAAAGCCAACAGATGCAAATGCTTACAATACAATGAAAACAGCATTAGATGGTAAAAATGTATTAAGTATTACATATTCATATAAGGTTAATGCATAATAATTATTTTATATTTATTTAAATTTAGGAGGTAAAAGATGGGATCACACAAATTAGTTGAACTAGTCTTTTATGTATCTTTAATTGTTGTAATTGCACTTACAGCTACATTTATAATGCTATTTAGTTTATATGCTATATATAAAAGAAAGAACATTACTAATGGACATGAAGATGACGAAATCCTATCTGAATTAAAGAAAAAATATAAAATAGAGGAATTAAATAAAGATAAGAAATCATCACTAGAATCTGCTAGTGGTGATTCTTACGTTATAGAATCTAATTATAATTCTTTAACAGATAGCAATAACCAAACAGAAGATAGCTTCGATATTGATGATGTAAATACTTCAGAAACTTATAACAAAGAAGTAATAGATAATGATACTAAAGAAAAAATTAATAAAATTAAATTAGTAGATTTAATTAAAAAAGAAGAAAAGAAGAATAGAATATTTAAAACTATAGGTAATGTTTTATCTAAGGTTTTATTTGTAGTACTAGCTTCAATTATTGTAGTTGCGCTTGTGTTTAAAGGTAATGGGAACCAATTCTTTATAGGAAATACTTCTTATTTAGTTATTCAAACATCATCTATGGAAAGTGTTAACGAGGTTAATACTTATATAAAAGATAATAAACTTGATAATCAAATTATTCAATTTTCTATGATAGGTGTAGATAAAGTAGATCAAAGTGACATTAAATTATATGATATTTTAGCTTTCACTAACAGTGATGGAGATACAATTGTACATAGAGTAACACGTATAAATAGTATTAATGGAGAGATTACTTATACCTTGAGAGGGGATGCAAATAATGCATCTAACTCATATGAACTATCAGTTAAATACTCACAAGTAATAGGAAGATATAATGGATATCAAAATTATGGATTAGGTGTTGCAACTACATATTTTAAATCTACTGCAGGTATTGTAGCTGTAGTTAGTGCTTTAGTTTTCTTAATATTATTTGAAATATCTGAAACTTTAATAGATGAAGATTATGAGGCTAGAAGATTAATTATAGCTAAAAAATATGATGAGGAAGATGATAACTATGAAGAGATTTAAGATTTTATTTATAGTTATTCCCCTACTTGTATTTATTTCAATTATTGGTGTTGGTTTTTCTAGTTGGTATTTTTCACTTGACGAATTAGAAAGCAGTAAGAATATATCAGTTTATACTGTTTCAAATGTAGAAAAAGGTGAACTAAAGTTAATTGAAGCACCTTCTAAAGTGGTATTTTCACAAGGTAATGGTGAGATTAATAATACTAAAGATGGTATTAACTTTTATAAAGAAGAAAATGGTGCATTCGTTGAAAGCGATAAAGTTATTATTAAATACGAACTTAAAGATCCTAATGATTCTATAGATGGCGGCATTTATAGATTGTATGTTTCTTTTAGTGGTACAGCATTTACAAACATTGTAAAACTTACTGATATATATTCATCTAGTACGGAAGAAAATGGTGGATATGATATTAAAGATGATATTAAAAGGATTGAGGCTACAGAAGATGAAGATTATGGATATTTCTTGTATACTTTAGAGTTATCAAATGTTATTGAATATAAGAGTGCAGGAAGTAGTGGAGTAAAGCCTATTGATTTAGAGAAATATAATTACTTATCAGAAAGTGTAAAGGATGCCAAAATAACCATTACAGTTGAGGCAATTTAGAGGTGATTGAATGGCTAAAATAATAAGAAAAGTAGTATATTTATTTCTTACTATATTAATATTTACAACATCCTTTGGATTCTCTTTTTTCTATTTTGATAATAATCAAAAACAGTCAAGCTCAATAAACAATGTAAAAGTAGATGATATAAAAGAAAATTATGACTTTGGTCAAAACGCAAGTGATAAGAGTGGTAAAACTTATACCATTTATTTCTTTCCTAGTGCAGCTTATATGTATCTATTTCATGACTATATTACTGGTGGTACATCTGATACCCCTGAAGAACAATTTGGATATAAAGAACCAGTATATAATTCAGATGGTAGTTTAAAAACTGATTCTAATGGTAAGGTTATTTATAAATTAAGTGACAATACTGGTAAGGTATCTTATACAGGACATACTTCAAGCAAAGGAACTGTCACGTATGACGGAGCGTATCGTAGATACATGGGAGAATTATTTTCTTGTAGTAACTTTGAAGCTGATGGTGGTTCGGCATACGCAAGTAATTCAGCTTATACACAATCTCAAAACTATTTAAGTAGCAATAATTTATCTAGAAGAACATGGGGAATACCTAATGATGCATTCACTATATTTGAGGGGGATTCAAATAGAGAAGAACACTTTAATTCAAGAAATCAATATTCAACTGATAGATTTGGTTCTTGGGGTGATTGTTACTACTTTGGAGAAACTATTAGTGATAACTCAGATGATTTAGCTCCTACAGGATTAATTCAAGGTGCAGATACTAATAAGGCTAGTGATATGGATGATACTAATACTGGTAGATATCTTCCTATTAAATTAACAGTCACTAATGAATTAATGTCATCTATTATGGAACTTGTAGTTCAAGATATCTTTACATCAATGGGTACTTATTATAATAACGCTTATTATCATAATTATTCATTTACTGAATGGACATATGTAACAAATGTTAAGAATCCATCAAGTATAACTGATTCAGACTATCCATATTCGTATGTAAAAAATACTGGTGAATGGCAAGCTAATAAAATAGGGGAGGCCTTCCAACCAAAACAAAGAGATAGATATTTTGATATGTTTGCAGATTTAGATCAATATGCAGACAATAATAATATTATTAGACTATATCCTTTATTTAGTAATGGTAAGAAGAATGGTGGTTATGAAGAGGGAGTAACTGATACTGAGAAATATACTTTAGGTGGAGGAGCTACTGAAAAGTTAACTATTACTACATCAAGTAATACACAATATAAATATCCATTCTTTAATAGTGATGTATATAATAATGGAGAGGGTTGTTTTACTTATACTGATACAGATGGTACAACAAAGAGTGAGTCATTACTTGTTAGTAAATATATTAATCTATTTAGTTATAATAATATTGAAATTACAAGTGATACTTCGAGTTTAGTATTTTCTGCAAATAACGTTTGGAATAGCCCTACTAATTGGAATAAAAATGATAGTGATGGTTCTCTTTATTGGCAAAAACAATATAGTCTTGATTCTTCTTATATAACTAATAATTTAATTTCAATTTACGGAGAAGGACTTTATACTTTCTATGTAATAGTTGCAAACTATTCATATCAAAACGGACCATCTAGTAGTAGTTCAAATTCAGTTTCTGATATGC
Organism: Alistipes finegoldii; assembly: GCA_963621965.1. Taxonomy (GTDB): domain Bacteria; phylum Bacillota_I; class Bacilli_A; order Acholeplasmatales; family Anaeroplasmataceae; genus JAEELC01. The sequence goes on along the minus strand of CAVFGN010000061.1, from coordinate 1,300 downwards.
AAGCTACCTTTCAAACATTCTATGAGAATATCTATTCTCAAATCACAACAGGTTCATTTACCTCACTAACAGGTAAGCGTTTAGTACAAATTACCTCAATTGACTCAGAATATACTTCATATAAGTGTAGTCCTACAGTAGTAGTAGCTGAAAAGATAGATGAACCAGTAATCAGTACTACAAATAATGTCCCAAGTGATGTAACAAGCTATATTTCATCTTCAAGTGGTAGAAATTTCTATAAGAATGTTAATAGTTTATATAATGCTACAGTTAGTGATAGCACTTATAGTATTACAGGGAACGATTTAAATTCATCAAGCCCTTATACATATTTAGTTAAGAATATAGATTTAACTAGTAATAATTATTTTGTTATTTCATTTAATGAAACTAATAAATCAACTACATTAATGAATACTGATTCAAGTAAATATGCTTATAACTATTTAATATGTACATCTAATAAAGATAATATTAAATCAAGTGAAGTATATTCTAAAGCATTAGGTGATAGTGGATATTTTGAAATAAAAGAAGTAGGTAGTCAAATAGTATTTAAATTAAAAGATAATACATCAGGTGAGTCATATTATGGAGTATATGATTTCTTAATTAAGTATAATAATGACTTAGATAAATATGAATTATATGCTTATAGACATGATACTAAGATGTATTTATATATATTTGATAATAATTTGACTCAAATTACAAGTGAAGGATTTGTAGATTCATCTACTACCTTTGATAATACAAGTAACACATATAAAACTAAAGATCTTGCCACATTACTATTTAAGAATGATTCATATATTGAAGGTATGAGTGTAACTGATAGTGATAAATCAAGTGATGCAAATGCCAACTATACTCTTGATCAAATCTTAAGATATTATATTAGTAGTTTAACATCTACAGGAAGTTATACTTATAGTGATTCTAATTTGTTAAATTATAAATTAATAGATAGAACTAGTGGAGAAGTTGTAGCATATTATGAAGAGGCATCTGATTCAACAACTACGTATAACTTAGTAGTTAATTTAAGCATGAATAAAAATCATATATTATATATTGTTAAAAAGTAGTAATTAATATAAAACTTACAGGATTAATTTCTTGTAGGCTTTTTCTTATATCTTTTAAAATTTATTAAATATTATATGCATTAAGTATTATTAATAAATTGTTAAAAATGATACAATATTTATAGTATTTAAGTTTGATTATTAATACTGAGAGAGTTGTCAATAGTTTGTGTAAATAATTAATACAATCGTTTATTATGACATGCAAT
>CAVFGN010000060.1:0-5546 GCA_963621965.1 Alistipes finegoldii | reverse complement strand
GACTAAGAGGATTCATATATTTGAAGATGTTTAAAAATTCAAAAATCTATGCTAAAAGTACTCTAAAACCGAAACAGGATAAGAGATGTGGAGCAAATTGCTCCAATCGACTTTGAGGCAAGGCTCAACACTAGGATACCTAGGTGACGTTGAAAGATGCAGTTAGATGGACAAATCCGATGGACAAAAATAATGATGTATGATATAATTCCAACTATATAAATTTAGGAGTAAATAATATGGCTTTTTTAATTCAAAATAGAAGATACACTGGATGTAAAATGAAACTAACTCCATGGATAAATGAGGTAATTAAAAAGAATTGTAAAAATTGCAATTCATTTTTTGATGTTTTCGCAGGCACAGGTGTAGTTACATCAAGCGTTATTAATAATTATAAAACATTTAATATTAATGATTTTTTATTTTCAAATGAGATAATTTATAAAGCATTTTTTATGAAAGAAGATTATAGTGAACAAAAATTATATGAATTTGTTTCTAAATTTCAAAAGTTAGATGCAAATAATCTAAATGAAAATTATGTTTCTATAAATTTTGGTGGTAAATTCTTTTCAAATCATGACGCTAAGATTATAGGTGAAATTCGTCAAATTATTGAAGATGAAAAAAACAATTTAAATGATAAAGAATATGCAATTTTAATTGCATCATTATTGTATTCATTTGATCGCTCATCTAATACTTGTGGCCACTATGATGCTTATATAAAAAAAGACAATATAAAATCTTCTTTTAAATATGAATTGATAACGCCAATTATAAAACAAAAAGAAGATTTAAGAAATATAAATATTTATAGAGAAGATGCAAATTTATTAGCAAAAAAAATCGCCTCAGATATATGTTATATTGATCCTCCATATTCGTCACGCCAATATAGTAGGTTTTATCACGTTCTAGAAACAATAACAAAGTGGGATAAGCCTGAACTATATGGTACTGCCATGAAACCCAAAGAAGAAAATATGAGTGAATATTGTAAAAGCAAAGCTTTAGATTCGTTTAAGGACTTAATTTATTCGTTAAATTGCAAATATATTATTGTTAGTTATAACAACACTTATGATAGCAAAAGTAATTCAAGTAAAAATAAAATGACTTTAGATGATATAATGGGTGTTTTGTCAAATAAAGGTTTAACTAAAATTTATAAAAAGTCATATAAAGCATTTAATGCTGGCAAAACAGAAATGAATGACCATCAAGAAGTGCTTTTTGTAACGGAGGTAAAACATGATTAGATCACCATTATTTTATGTTGGAGATAAATACAAACTTGTTCCTCAACTGTTAGAATATTTTCCCAAAAATATAAATAAATATATTGAACCATTTTATGGTGGCGGATCATCTCAACTACAAGTAGAGGCAAATGAATATTTATTAAATGATCTCGATTTAAATATTATTTCAGTTCATAGATTTTTGATTGAAAACGCTAAAAATTCAAATTTATTTTTTTCGAAAATTATGTATTTAATTGGTAAATATAAACTTAGTTGTTCTTTTATCGAAGATGTTGTTCCTAAAGATTTGAAAAAAAAGTATCCTAAGACATATTATTCTCACTTTAATAGGGAAGCTTATAATTTATTAAAAAAAGACTATAATGAAGATAAAACAGATGTTATGAAGTTATATTTATTACTGATCTATGGTTTTAATCATATGATTAGATTTAATAAAAGTGGTGATTTTAATTTGCCTGTTGGTAATGTTGATTTTAATAAAAATGTATTTAATTCATTGAACGATTATTTCGAAATTCAAAAAAATAAAAAAATTGTATTATCTTCTTTTGATTTTCAAAATTTCTTATTAAATATAAATTATTCTAAAAATGATTTTGTGTATTTAGACCCACCATATCTTATCTCGGCGAGTGAATATAACAAAAATTGGACTGAAAATGAAGAAAAAAGGTTATACGAAACATTAGATATATTGAACGATAAAGGTATTAAATTTGGTATAACTAATTTAATTATTCACAAGGGTAAAAAAAATATTATTTTTGAAGAATGGTCAAAAAAATACACAATTGAAAAAATTAAAAGTAATTATATTAGCTTTAATGATAATTCCATTAAAGATAATAGCATTGAGATTTATGTTCATAATTAGGAGACGTTAATAAGATGGAAAATATGGTTATATTTAATAGTACGGTTTCGCATGGTAAAAGATATTATAAACAAATGGCGTTAGAAGTTGCTGTTAGAAATCCTGAAAGATATATGCTATTAATGCAAATTTTTAATAAATTTGACGGAATACTTTTAGATGATAATGGCATATTAAAAATATATACTCAATTGTATATTGATGGTTTCTTAACTACTAATGATTGTGATTTTAGTAATATGTCTGAATTAGAAATTAAAGATTATATTATTAAGAATAATAAACATAATAACGAATGGGGCTTTCCTACGGGTTATCAAGCCGCTTTTACTAGATATTTAAAGACGTTATCAGAGTTTGGCTTTATCTATGCTCAATACAAACAAACTTTTTTAATTTCGGAAATAGGTAAAGCTCTAATTAATGGTAAGCTTAGTTTGTCTGAAGCTTTTGCTATTCAAAGTTTTCGTTTTTGGAGAAAATCTCCATATAGACGAGTGTTAAATGATTTTAATTATTTTAAATTTCTTTATAAAATATTGATACAGCTTAAGGAAAGAAGAAAAAAATTATCATATGTGCAATTTTTAATTTCATTGTTTTCAGATTCGGGAGATGTAGATGAATTTATACAATTAATTGAAAATAATAAGATTGGCAATGATTATGATAAAGCTTATAAGTTAGTTTTTGACAAATATTCGGAAATGGACTCGGAACATTCTAAAGTCTCAAAACAAAGCACTTGTTTTAATGATTATGGAGACACTGTATTTAGAGTTTTACAATTAACAGGATTTATAACAATCGATCATTCTGGCGTAATGCTTTTATCTCTTAATACTAATCGCTTGGATTTTTTGAATGAGTTAATGTCTCAAGATTTTTCTTTGACTGAAAATGAAAAAGATAATGAATTTTCTTATTTCAAAAAAATAGGGTCATATTCAAAACTATTAGAAGAAATACTAAATAAATATAAGAGTAAAGAAGATTATTCGACTGCTGAATATAACAAAAAAATTCCTAATTTATTAAAGACCTATAATTTGGACAAGGAAATATTAGAAAATTACTTGAAAGATGTTGCTTTTGAAAAAAGAGATAACAGGGTTTTTAAATTTATGCAGGCGCCTTTGAAATTTGAGTTTTTAATTACACTATTTGTATATTGTTGCTATGGTGAAACTTTTGAATATAAGCCAAATTTTAAATGTGATGATTCAGGTATACCATATTCACATGCGCCAGGTAATATTGGTGACATAGAAATTTATAATAGTAAATGTTATTGGTTAATAGAAGCGACATTAATAAAAAATAAAACACAACAATTAAATAACGAAACAATCAACCTTATCAGACACATAAATGAAAATGCTAAAGGCGAAAAATATTTAGAACTTGTTGCACCTTTTATACATGATGATACTAAATTGATGTTGAGAACTGCTAATCTTGTTTCTTTAGTAGAATATTCAAATATGAAATTTTATTCAAAAGCTTCTGGTATTGATGAATTTATCTCTAATGCATTAAATAATAAAAATTTAGATAGCATAAAAAAATATTCTGATTTCACATTTTCAGAGATAAAAAAGGTTATTGATGATTATTTAGATAATGATAATAAAAATGACATTAAAAAGTAATGTTTTCTAAAATTTGCATATAATTATGATATATTTTGATTATTTTGCATGAATATTTTTAAAATTAAATTTATCGCAATCTTAGCTAACTACTAAGTCTGGCGGTACAACTTTAGAGACCTGTAAGTTGTAAAAGAAGGTCGCAATTGAGGCAAAGCCGTCTACACGTTCTAGCGCGTTCAAAAAAAGAAAGCTAGAAATTAAGGATCAACTAGTTATTGATCATTAAAGGTGTAACTGGCTTTTTTGTTTCTTAACTCATGTTACACCTAATATAGGAGGTAACATAGTAATGAAACGAGGAGTAATTTACGCAAGATATTCTTGCGACAACCAAAGAGAAGAATCTATTGATGGTCAAATAAGAGATTGCACTGCCTTCGCTAAAGGAAATGATATTGAGATTATTGCTACATATATTGATAGAGCATTATCCGCAAGAAGTGACAATAGACCAGAGTTTCAAAGGATGATCAATGATTCTTATAATAATTTATTTGATTGTGTTCTAGTTTGGAAATCTGATAGATTTTCAAGAAATAGAAGACAAGCACTTGATTATAGAGAAATATTATCAAGAAATGGTGTTAAACTTTTAAGTTGTACCGAACCAAACATTGATGGTCCTGAACAAATCTTATATCAAGGAATTAGTGATTCTTACAATGAATATTATTCAGTCGAATTAGCTCGTAAAATCAAGCGTGGAGAGAAAGAGAACGTCATTCAAGGGAAAGCCAATGGAGGAGTTGTTCCTTATGGCTATAAGCTTGTAGATAAGAAATACGTAATAGTTGAAGAAGAGGCTAAGGTTCTTCAGTTTGTCTTTAGTGAATATCTTAAAGACAATATGTCTATACCTAAAGTTCTTGATATCATTCATTCTCAAGGTGTTAGAAACCATAAGGGAAAGAAATTCCCTCATGGTAGTTTCTACCATCTTCTTCAAAATAGGAAATATATAGGTGAATATAGATTTGGTGATAATGTGAATACCGAATGTATTCCACCTATCATCGATAGGATCATATTTGATAAGGTTCAAGAGAAACTAGGAAGAAATAGAGCTAAAGGCTCCTATTATAAAAAAGAAGAATATCTATTATCTTCTAAACTTCGATGTGCTGAATGTGGTGGTCTTTTTATTGGTGAGACTGGTACTTCAAAGACTGGTAAGGTTTATCATTACTACAAATGCAATAACGCAAAAAAGAAAGATAAACTATGCGATTCAAAACCCATCAAGAAAGAAGAAATAGAAGACTTCGTTATTAAGACTATTAATAGAGATTTAAGAACTGAGATTGATGGTAAATCTTTAACTGAAAACCTTTATCAAATCCAAAAGAAAGATAATCCGTTAATCAAAGAATTAGAAAAAAGAATTACTCAAATAGATTCAAAGATGAATAACATCATGAATGCGATTGAGAATGGATTTGATGCAGTATCATTTAAACATAGATACGATGAACTCTATGATGAGAAAGAAGAATTAAATGAGGCCTTATACAAAGAAAGAGTAAATCATCCTTTAATAGATAAATTCACAATGGAGAACGTTGTTGCTAAAGTATTTAATGCTGAACCATTAACTGCTAGAGATAAGAAATTCTTAATAGATAACTTCATTTCTAATGTATATCTACATGAGGACGGAAGAGTAGATATTGCTTATACATTCTCTGGTTCAATTGAGAGATTAAAAGTAGAAGATATTGTAGGTATGAGTTCGTCTCCTCTTTA
>CAVFGN010000059.1:0-6741 GCA_963621965.1 Alistipes finegoldii | reverse complement strand
CTCTCTAAATTCTAAATTTTTAATTCTCTTCTTCATGTGAATATACACGTTTAGTGAATTCCTTTTGTCTATCATAGCTCCAAGAGCTTACAGGAACTAAATACCCAATTATTCTTGTCCAATATACAATATTTTTGCTTTCACATATAGGACAAGTTTTAATAGGAGCATTTACAACATGACCACAGTCTTTACATTCACTCATTGGTATATTAAATGTAAAATAACTAGTTCCTTGTTGTATTGCAAAATCGAGAAGCTTTATATACTGTTCTTTAGAAAGATGTGAATCAAGATTTGCATGAAGTGCTTGACCTCCATCACAATATTTAGCTATCTCTCTTCCATGTAATTTAAACTTATCAAGAATAGAAGTACTGTTCCAAGGATTATAGAAATAACAATTATAGAGATTTTGATCTTCAGGAATCCAATATCCATCTTTTTTATCCCAATTATATAATTTTACTCCTAATCCTTCTCCTGGAATAGCTTCACTATTCATTAAAAACGGACGTTTATTATCATGAATAGAATGTAGTTTATTCTGCTCCTTCACAGTACCAAATATTAACTTAAGAAAGTCTTTATACTCTTTATTATCTGATACTTTTAATCCTAAGAATTTTGCAGCTTCACAATAACCTATTAATCCTATTGTAGAATATAATTTTTTAATATAAATATACCCTGCATTACAATCAGAGAACATTTTGGCATCTTCCATATCATAGAGCATGGTTTTATAAGCAATATGGTATTTATAGACCCTTTCTAAAATAGTAACAAGTTCACTCTGAATACATTCAGGCAATAAACCATGAATGTTATTACTCTCTGGAAAAGTAGGGTAGCCATATTTTTTGCAAACATCCTGTACAATCCTATTAAGGTTGAGAGTGATTACATTACAAGAACCTGTCATTACACCAGTCATACCTGTAGTAGAACTAAAAGTATTGTCTGACATTTCATTTAAGACTCGACAGCAACTTGCAAGACTTGAAGGATTATCACTAGAATAACAAAAGAAACTACCACCCTTAGCCCATTCTTCTGCAGCTAATTCTTTATAATTAAGATCTAGATATTCTTTATTATTATGAACTAAAGCTATAGTACTTACAGGAAAAGTAAGAGGTTTGATAAGTCTAAGTTTTCTATGAAGTTTCATAAACATTCTCTGAAGGACATCTATTGCGTCCCATTCAGGTTGAGTTCCATCTGGATAATAGAAGTCTCCAAATAATGACTCAAAATAGTATTTATCATAATAGGAAACATTCGTAAAGGGTGAATTATAACTTCTGTTACCAGCTGGCTGATTAATTCCATAGATAAACTGTTTCATTCCCTTCAAAATATAATGCCCAATTGTATATGTACTTAACATATTATGATTAGTTACAATTAGGTCTATATTTTTATACCAATCCAACCCAAATTCTTTAACTACATAGTAATTTAACGCAATAAAATAATCTCCAAGAGCTACGGCCCCTTTGCATTGAGAACTAAGTAAAAATACTAAATTAGTTACTTGACCACTAAATGATTGAATGTCATTAGGTGCAGTTGGAGTGACCCCATCAATATTTCCTACACCTTCGAGCATTAAAGGATATAGAGTTACTGCTTTACAATAAGGTTTCAATACAGGAGTACTAGCTTCATCGTGAGTATATATAATATGATGCTCAAGATCCTTAATATATTGTTCTCCCAAATTTTCGTTAGGGTACAGTAAATTAAGTTCCTCTTTCATGCGTTGTCTTTGAATGATTCTATTAGTTGTTTTATATACTTCTCCTTCTAAGTTTGCTACATTTTTCATAGCAACATTAGCATTAGAATCTGTTTCAGAAGCAGTTGAGGCATTAACTTTTGGGTCTTTATATTTATTCATATAATCAAGCCTCTCTCTTATAAATCTAGCCTGAGAATGGCTTTCTCTATAAGTAGAAAATGCTTTATATACATTAGAATAATCGTAATCAAGTAATAATTCTTCTATTTGATCTTGAATATCCTCAATACTAATTCCATCCCATACATCTACATTATCTACAATTTCATTAATTACTTTGTCTTCTACATTTTCATTACAAGACAAAAAAGCCTTTTGAATAGCAGATATTATTTTCTGCTTATCAAAAGGTTCAAAATTTCCATTACGTTTTTTTACTTGCATAATATTTATTTAATAGATTTAACAGAATATAAATATAATTAATTTAATTGATATTTCAAAATATTAATTATAGATTTAAAATCTGCTTAACCAATAAGGTCTTTTCACAAACATTCATTAGATCTCGTTTCATTGAGTCTGTAAATATTTGAGTAAAGGCACTGTAAATATTATACATGTCAGTAATAGGTTCCTTAACAAGGTATCTAGAATCTTTATCTTCAAATAGAAGTTTATAAGCATCTATGGGAGTAGTTGCAGCAATTTTTACTTTACCATAACCATTATCATAAGATACATTCATACATTGTTTAATCCAATCACCTAATTTTCTGCTAGTATTTTCATAAGAACAATCAAATTTAGTATTCTTAAGATTTTGAATGAATTTAACAGTATCTTCTATAGATTCCATAATATTTGTTACAGGCTTATAATTTATAGCTGTTTCTGGTTCTAGTCCTGCACAATTGAGTTGTTCTGGAGAGAATACACAAAGATTTGTACAAACCATATCCAATGCACCACTATAGAATTTTACAACTGGTTTACGGACATCAAGCCCATAAACCATACCTACTACTTGTGAATGGTTATCAACAACTAAATTATCTGGAAGCACTGCTTGAACTACTACTCTGTTATATATATTAACAGGATTATCTTCATCTAAAGCTAATTGATCTGGGAGTTTTACTTGTACTCTAAAATCATTAGTATACTTTTGCATTCTCTCTAAGAATGGTTCTACATAAGCTCTAGTAGGGAAATACTCTTTATTTTTAATAGTAGTAGCATTTCCACAAAGTAATTCATCAAGTGTTATTTCCATTTAATCATTATTGTTTTGATTTTTAAGATATTCATCTAATGTTTTTCTATCAATTCCTTCTAAAGCCATACACTGTGCCTTGGACAGATACTCAGTACCATTATATGTAACTGGTTTACAATTTTTGTTTGGTTTATAAACACCAAAAGCATATTTATTATTCTTTTTCATATATTAAATGATTTAATAATATTTTGTTTTAATGTTTCTAGGTCTTGAGCTTCAATTGTACATAGAGCAATTCTATCCCGAAGTTCTTTTTTAGTTAAAGAGTCTTTGATTTTTCCTAATGCTTTCCCATAATAGTATGCCATACTTTTCTTTGAATCATATCTATCAATATTAGGATTTAATAATTTAGTTCTAATAGAGCGAATTGCTTCTTTCTTTATTTTTTCGGCTTCAGTTTCAAGAGTTTTAGCCTTATTTAAAGATGATGCAAATTCATTATATGCCACATTAAAAGTTTCATCCTTTAATATTTCTTCAGCATATTTTTCATTATTTAAATTAATTTTATTTGCTATATTTTCATACAACAAAGAAGCTAATGCACTAATTTGGTCTTTATTTAATTCTATCATAATTACATATTTTCAAAAGTTCCACGAATCAGATTAAATCCAGAAATAATATCATAAGATAGACCATAACTATTTTTGCTATAGTTATAATCACTGTAATCAGAAGCTCCAAACAAGCTTAAAACATTACGATATGACAATTTCTTACAACTACTAAGAGCATTAGAATGCAAATCTCCCTTAATAAAATGAATATTATCACCATAAATATGCTGAGAATCCAACCACTCATACAACATAAGTTGAGTTTTATCATTCATATTGAGAGGCATAGGCTTTTTCATAAATTGTGGGTCTTTGCCATGCATGCAAATCAGTCTTATACCATTTACCTCAAATAAACCATAGAAATCTTCCCACAATGTAGTTTGAACATTAGGAAATTCTACATTTATTGCACTCATTAATGCTTTATTGCAAATATATTCATAATTACCGCCATGATTACCACAAGGCACTGAGAAGACTTCAAATTCACATTTAAATGTAGTAATAAGTGATGAAATGAACCATCTCATAACAGTTAGAAATGTATTCGCTTGTTCTCTAGGATCCATATTTTCAGGCATTTCATGGTCAAGTCGAGCAGTTTTACCATACACTCCTGCACAATCTATATTATCACCGAGAAGTACAAGATTAATTTTGCCAAACGGACCTATTTCAGTCATACTCTTAATAATATACTTAAGTCTTCTAATTACCTCATCCTTACCATAGTTAACATTATCCTTATAAAGTGCCCCAGAACATACAGCAGCTCCTATATGCATATCTGCCAGATACAGGTTTATAGTTCTATCAGAATTATTCTGCACTTCTATAGTATAAGGAGTAATTTTATCAAGCTCTATACTAAATTGAGCTTTTTTCAATTTGTCTTTAAGATCAATATTTTCTTGAGCATACTTCTTAAGAAGTTTCTCATTATTCTTAATTTGGTCTTCTTCTGCTTTACGAAGAAAACTATTCTCTTTCTCGCGAAGTTGAATTTCCCTCAAATCATTTTCAGAATATTCTTCATACATGTGAGGTGCAAAAGGACCACAAGCTTTTGTAATATTAAAAGAACGAAGAATACGTTTAAAATCTATTAAAGACAATTCTACAAAATGTCTAGAAATAGTTCTTTGAGTTAATGAATCTCCATAATAAGAATAAAGTCTATATATAAGATTCATTTCTTCTCTACTAAGAGAACCAATCAAAGGTTCTTTATCTCGTCTAAATATTTTGTAATTATAGGATATTATTTTTCCTTCATCATTTCTAGTAATAGATGTTTCTGCTCTATCATCAGTATCAACTGCTTCTACACTCTTATGAGTTACTTTATCATACAGTTCTACTAATTCTTTAGTTTCCTCAGATTGCTCCTTTTTAAGATTACAGAAAAGAGAACTTATATTGCTATAACTAAGTCCGTTTTCTGCACAAAATGTCTTTAAATTTTTGCCACCATTCACTGCAGCAGTTAAAATGTCTGTATATTTCTTTATTGTGGAATTTTTCATTATTATTTTAATTGATTTATTCAATTTTATATTAAGCTATTATGCTATAAAAAAGAAAGGGCAGTCGTTTCTCAACAACTGCCCTTAATATAGGATATAGAATTAACCTCTTTCAACTCCGAATACAAGATAACTACCAACACGAGAACTCTTTGAAGGAGTATATTCAGCCTCGAATGCAATTGGCTCACCGTCAACTACCTGCTTTGTATATGTGCAGATGATGTTGCCCTTGAATCCCTTATTTACATACAAGTCCTTAGCAATCTCCTTAGCCTTAGCCTTAGTCTCGTTTGTCTCAGCGATAACTGAACCAGTAGCCTTATCAATCAACTGATAAGTGGTCTTATACTTACGAGCACCAGACTCATTCTTCTTGTCGTGGATACCGTAAGGACGCTCACGGCTATCAGCAACAGCTGACTCCAATGTGATTGAGAATCCTACGCCAGCAACATTCTTAGATTTCTTAGCAAGATAATCGAGCATAAACTGCTTTTTGTCAGCATCAGTTACACCATTTGCCTGCTTTTTCTTCCAGATTTTATAAGCCTGTGTAGCATCACCCATAATGTCAAAAGGAGCTTTTGCAAGTGCTTCATCCTTAGTTGCTCCAGTTACTTCCATTCTCTTAAAATTCATAATTTGTGTCATAATTCAATAAAGTTTAAAAAGTTTATAATCAAAAACATTAATTCATATCAACATCTTTCATCTAACATTACAAATATACTATTTCTTATTGAATTACCAAAACAATAATTTGTAAAACAATCTTAAACTCTAAATTTTTATGATCTTCTTTTTCTCATTTAGGTAAAGCAAATATAATGTTTATTTACTTCCTCCAAAATGAAAAACTGCTATTTTATTGTTAACAAGTGTTAACAAAATTATCTGCACAAACTAATTGAATTTATCTTTATTTCTACTAAAATGGGACATAAGTACTAAAAATCTCTTTAATCTTTGCTGGAATTTTCTTATCTTCTATTCCAAATGTTGGAAATTCTTTACAACCATAAGAAAAGTCATCGACGACTACAGCCACCCCTTTAATAAAGTCTTCTGGTAAATCATCTCCAACTATTTTTCTTATAATTTGATAGGAAGTTATATCTGGCTTTTTCTGCTTTAATTTAAAAACCAAATATCCTATTAAAGATATTAAAGCAAATTTAGTATTTATGTCAGTATTTAGATACCCAAGAGAATAATAACGACTATACAATCGTTGCATCTCTTTATAAGGTGGAGTTTCTATTATATCCATACCCCAAATTCTTTATAGTCAGTAGCTACATAATAAGCTACTTTTTTCAACAAATTCTTAAATTCAGTAAATCCTTCTATAAACATCTTTTTAGTAATAGGTACAACTTTAGTGTAATATTGTGGTATTGTAGATACAACTAAATAATGTCCTTTTACAATAGGATTATCTAAATTATAGTATTTTTTAGCTACAAGTGATAATAAGAAGGAATACATAGCCAACTCACGATTGTAACTATATTTCTCAATATTGATGTTAAATTCTGATACAACTCTGCCTAAAGTCTTAATATCATTAACTTGAATTTCATTTTCCATTTCATTTATAATGTAATTATCAAGTTT
>CAVFGN010000058.1:0-6963 GCA_963621965.1 Alistipes finegoldii | reverse complement strand
TGCCTTAATAGGACTTTTAACATTTTCTTCTTTCATGCGTGTATATTACCACAAATTATACATTTATAAATTGCATACTCAGGAATATAGAGGATATGTTTCCCTCTTTGTCTACACCTAGGACATAATAATGTCTTAGTGACTGGATAAACCGTTTTTTTCTTCGTAGCCATTAAAAAATGCATTAAAAGTTTTACGAATAATTCTATTGTTATGAATATTATATTCTGGATTCCATCGTCCAGATTTATAAATCCATTTAATGTTGGAGGAGTTAATATCTTCAACAAAATATTTGGGGAGAGTACCAAATTCTCCAACATTTATAATACCGCCACCTTCTAAATATAAGGTATAGTGACTACAAGTTCCAGAACCTACTATAGAGGTTTTTCTTGAGTTATTTCTGATTTTAGAGCGAACCTCAAAGGAAATACTAACATCATCTTTTAACTCTTTTGTAAAAATAAGTAACTTATACCTTAACCCTAATTTATCAAGATGTAAAGCAATTAGATACGCAACAAAACAACAACCTCCACTATTAATGTAGTATTTTTTGTTGAGTTGCGAGCACAATTCATTTAATAATCTTTGTAAACTATGAACATTTAAATTCCGCATAGTTCTTTAAGTGAATCCAGCTCTTTCTTAAATTCAGTAAAGTACTCCAGAAGTTTTATTGATTCATCTTCATGCTTAGAAAATACTCTATATTGAGCTATCTTCTTAACTGCAGTTTCCAATCCCATACCATACCCAGCATTTTTAAATTCTTGCCGAGCTTCCTTCCCTTTAGGTCGAATTGTATATAAGAGTTCCAAATCGAACATTGGACTTACCTCGGAGACTGGTATTAGTCGAAAATCTTTTTCTTCAATTACCATTGGGAATTATAATTTATATAAAACTCAGAACCAATATCAAAATCATTGAATATCTTCGGGCACTGTTTTATAGACATTTCCATTTCATCAGTATTTATATTATGTAACTCAAGAATATAAAGTTTCTCATCTTTTCTAACAGTAGCCCTATATACAGACAATTCAGTCTTCTCAGTCGTAAAGGTCACAATTGCAGAGTTCTTTCCAATCAATTTAGACAAAGCCTCATTCAATGCATGAGTGGATTTATACCCCTTACATCCTAGGGATATATACCATCTTCCCTTTACAATTTTTAAATAAATTTTATGCATCATGCCTTAAAGAGTTAGTGTGTTCAGCTATATCCTGAATACTTTTCTTAAAAATTGAATGATCATTTTCATCAAATTTAACATTGAACTTTGCTTCTAAATGACCTATTAAATCTATAATATCTAGACTATCCATCCCAGCATCATCAGCGAGATTACTCTGATTATTTAGCTCTACGGGGTACCCTATATCTTTTGTAATAAATTGAATTATATCAGAAATTATTTCTTCTACCATAGCTTAATCAATATTGAACTATTTGTACCACCAAGCCCAAAGGAATTACTTAAAATGAACTTAGGAGGATCAATGTCTACTAAACCCTTATGAATGTTAAGAGAGAAAGAGTTATCTTCAGTGTTAATGTTAGGTGGAACAAAGCCCGCCTTTCCAGATAATATGGAATATACTATCTCAGAAGCCCCAGCTGCCCACATTTCATGTCCAGTAAGAGCTTTGGTTGCACTTATATATGGCTTATGTTTGCTGAACAATCCTAGTAAGGCTCCTGCCTCGCTAAGATCCCCATCAACTGTACCAGTAGCATGAGCACTAACCACATCTACGACGTTAGGAGAATATTCTCCAAGCGCTTTTTGCATACATCTTAGTTCAGAGATCATATCACTCTTAGAGAGATGATTTGAGGAAGTGGCACCATATCCAATTATCTCCCCATAAATTGGAAGATTCTGTTCTAATGCCCAATCCATTTCTGCCAAGATTAAACAGGCAGCACCGCCACTAGGTACTAATCCATCCCTCTTTTCATCAAAGGGCTTAACTGCTTTTTCTGGTACATTAGATTTTGAAAAAGTTCTAATAGCATCAAAGGCAAAGGTAGCATCTGAATTGACCTCCTGACAACCACCCGTAGCTATAACCTCATAAAAACCACTAGCAATTAGGCTATAGCTAACTCCAATAGCATGTGCCCCAGAAGCACATGCACCTCCAACACTAAAAGACGGACCTTCTAACCTAAAATGAGTACTTAGTACCGCTGTAGGATTAGAGGTTAGAGTCTTAAAGACATGGGTTGATCCTAATTTAGAAGTTCTCCCAAGTTCAGAATAGGTTTCTATTGCTTCCGCCATAGACTGTGAACTACTATCATTTCCGATAATTAGTCCACAGTTCACTGAGGGACATCCTAGATGAGCATCCTCTAAAGCCTCACTTAGTGCTTTATACATATACTCAGTCTGAGGAGCCATATACCTCTTAATATGCTGAGGTATTTCAGTTGGAGTAGGAACAATTCCAGTAAGTTTAGAATTAAATCCTTCCCTAGACTGGTCTATTCCAATTCCACAGAAACCCTTCTTTAAAGAGTCTAGAACCTCTTTCTTATTGGATCCTATGCTGGAATAGATACCCATCCCAACAATAACTACTCTCCTCATAAGCCTTAGGCGGAAGCTGCCGTTCTTTGATTTATTCCACCAGGACGAGTTAATCCTGCTTTCTCTCTTTCCGGAAGTTTATCCCACCATACTTGTGCCGCATGTAAATTAGCCAGCTTTTTCTTGTACTTAACCATAACATTAAAATTTTAAATTAATTCATATGTTTCATTAAAAATCTTCTCTTTACAAGGGTAAAACTCGCCCTCCACTCCTTTAATAATGTAATCACCTACAGAAGCTGTCATATCTCCTTCTAAGGTTGCAATAGTAATACCTTTATGGTAAAGTGCCTTTTCGTGCTCTTTCCAATTCTTCTGTGCAAGTTCACTACTATTAATCTCAGAAGTAATCTCCTCCGTAGGAATCTTTCGAAGGAATGCGGTAATCTCTATGAGATTATCTCCCGTCCATTGAATTGCCTCTATTACAAGAGGTTTCTTTCTGTACTTTTTAATCATATACCTTAAATTTCAATATTTGGATCTATTTCTACTGAAGAATATTTTATTGTTAATACCATAAATATTGCCAGCAGTATAAATATTCCTAAAATAATTAACCACACCATACTTAAATTCTTTGTGATGCTCGAACTGCTAGTTCATCACATCTATTATTCCACTTGGTTTCCTCAGATGAATCCTTCTGATGCCCTCTAACATGTTTAAATTCTATGTTAGAACATAATTTAGAAACCCTATCCAATTCACTATCAAATATCTCCCATAACTTTACATTTTTCTTTCTTTTCCATCCAAGGGTAGCACAACCCACACAATACATACTATCAGATATAATAGTTAAATTATCTATGGGTTTCTTAATACACTTTAATCCAGAAATAATAGCAATCATTTCCATTTGATTGTTAGTGCAATGCTTATACATTTTAGAGTACTCTATAATAGGAGCTTTATCCTTTAAGAAAATGAATGCTATACCTCCTTGGTCACGAGAAGAGCTATAAGCTCCATCAGTTATTAGTTTATAACTAGACATGTATAAAACGGACGTTAGTACTATCCTTCTTTATAGAACATTCTCCATACTTCGACTCTATTAGAGTCTTTTGTTCATTCAACATCTCCTCTAAAGAATTTTCATCCTCTACATATAAAGATTGCCAATTAAAACCTCCCATATCTTCTATTATAATTCCTCTAATTTCTTCTCTGATATGGTCTGAAAAGTCATAATAAGCCAATCTAGCTTCTCCAGAGACTCCTTTAACTTTTACATAAATCTCATCTTTGTCAACTTCTGTCCAAGTTAAAATATCTTTAGTACCATTATTGTCATAAAGTATTGGCTCTATTTTTGTATTTGGTACAAAAAGTTCAATTAATAATAAATCATCAAATAAATAATTAATTGGTTTAGGAGTTTTGACTATGTATCTCTCAAAAGGATAATAATCATTAATCACATTTACAAATTCTTTGTCTGTCATATTAAAAAAAAAAATAGGCTTCTGCAAGAAAAATTCCCACAGAAGCCCTAAATAACCTTAAGACTTGAGAAAATTTACTACCTTTTGTAATTTGTCTGCATCTTGCTTCTTAAAGATAAATTCATCAAAGTGCCCAAACATGCACCTATATCCGAATATATACTTTATAGATTTCCAAATACGTTTCCAGAAAGAATCTGGAACTAAATGTACTGACACATAGACATCTTTATCTTCATCGTCTGGAAAATACGAGAAAATAAGTTGATGTTCCATGTTATTACACTGACAAATAAATAACTCATTAGTTGAGTCATTACAAGGTACGATAATCTCTTCGTCTTTTACCTTTATATTTTCCATATTGCTAAACTTAATTAGCACACCCAGAGAGACTCGAACTCCCATTACCGATTTTGGAGACCGGATGCCTAACCATTGACAGACAGGTGCATAAATCAGACAACAAGGTTCTAACATTCTCTTTAGCCTCCATTGAAGAACCCGAAATAGAGGGATCTTATTATTTAAAGCATTTACAATTAAATTGCTTTGCTGTATGTTGTCTTGTAAGAATACCTAACAGCGCTCCTACCTCATTACAAGGATGGCTGTTCGGCTTTATAGCCTAATCAGGGTTTCTGGTTTGTATTCTAGTTACTATAAACCCTTTTTCACTTACTCATTTGTTTTCTATATAACTCATCTATATCCTCTTGAGTATATCCTATCTCTAATAAGTGGTTGTAGTACTCTTTGGGATGATAATAAGCTAATCCATCTGAATCAAATTTCCAAGTATCTGAAATTTCCTTCAATGAATGTAATGGCTCTTCTCCCTGCTTAAGTTTCTTTTTAGAAATTCTTCTAAATAACCTATTAGCAAGAATTTTATCTTTCTTATTAGAAAAATAACAAGCAACTGCCATAAACGGATGTTTTTTAAAACTTCTACTCATAAGTGTAAAATAATTATATAGAGTTTATTATCTATAAATTGTGAAATAATTCTAAGGATTTCCTGATTGTTTTGCTATTGCATTTAGCGTTCTAGCACCAATAAGTCCATCAGGAGTTACTCCTAACTATTGTTGTAAAGCCGTTATTTCCTTCGGCGATAAACTATTTTTACCTAACTATTGAGCTACCTGCTAAGCATTATAATCAAAGAAATTTCCTTCTTGAGGCATTACATTGCCTAAAAGATTTCCTTGTCTATCATAGACAGAACCATTAGAACCTTGAATGTAATCAGAGTACCACTATCCAGTTTCAGTGTCATAAAAATTAGTATTACCAAACCTGTCAACACCAAATTCTTCTTGCTGGTCATTCCAATTGCCATCTTCATCTCTAAATTGCCATCCATTATTAGGTGTCCACCTATAGTTTGAGTCAGAGGATTCATTTTCTTCTTCTGGAGAATTCCCAAATACACCCCTATAAACACCATAAGCAGGTAAACCCGCTATTAGACCATATTTAGTAATTTTACTATTAGCAACACCTTTTAATCCATTTTTAATAACTCCACCCCATCCAGGAATATTTTCCAGTTCTTTTTCCATATATTTCTAGAATCTTTCTCTTGCTTTTTCTGCAGCTTCTTCTCCAGTTCTACGAAGGCTATTAGTGTATGCACGGCCTTTAAGTAGGGGTCTAGCATAAGCTCTCTAGGCAGAAGATAAATTCTAAAATTCTTTAAGATTCTGAGCAACTCTTTGATTAACTGCAGTGTCATACGCATTACTAATGCGCTAAGCTCCCTATCTTTCTAGTTGAGCTCGCATTCGTGCTTTTGGAGATTTGATAAGATCTGATAAAAAAGTTTTTAAAAAACTAATTTCTTCTGGTTTATATTTACCTGTAACTCTTGTAGCAAGTTTCCCAACCTGTTTTCCTACTTGATTTAACTCTTTATCAACTACTTGAGCTGCTTTTCCTTTTAATTTACCTGCCATATATTTAACTTACTATAGATTTTAACTAATTGTATTTATCTTTACCCATAGTTTGTATCATATCAGATTCCGAATATCCCGCCTGTTTTGCCTAATTATACATTTTTACTAGTTCTTGTTTATCCGAATCATTATACTATGGTGAAGTCATTGATTCTTTAATACCTGATACTAGAGACTTTCCGCCATTATAACCAAGCATTCCTAACATTCCATACTATCCAACTTTTCCTATTGTATCAGAAGTATTAGCTACTCTTTGTAGATTTCGTAAAGTTCTTGCTTTACCCATTAATTTAGCAGTATTCATACCTACTTTCATTAATCTACCTGCATTACCAATTATAGGTAATGCAAAAGCTGTATTTAATAGACCTTCTTTCCAATTTCCATGTAAGAAATAATCTCCAGCATTTACTAAAGAAATCATATTTCCAGCAGGAGTAAGGTAAGCGCCCATTTCTGCTATATCTGAAGCTGTTTTTCCTAATCCAAGCCCCTATAAAGCTCTGGAAAATAATGAACTTTTATCAGATTCCTAAGATTTAGGTTTCCATTTTTTATACTAAGTTGGAGTAAATAAATTATTTTTTCTAGCTTCTTTACCTTCGAAGGTAGCTTTCTCCAGAGTTTTCCAAGTACCATCTGATTGCATCTAATTTAAATTTCCAAATCTATCATATCCTTGATCGCCAGCTTTAACTAGCTAACCGTTTAAATACCATTGGTTTCCCTTTTTAATATATCCACTCATAGTTTTTTTTTTTTCAGAACAAGAGAACTCTTTGATGGATTCGAACCATCATGTTAAAGCTTTTCCTTTTAAGCTAAAAGAGTTAAATATCAGAGCACCTTTTCTAGTTCTATTTATTCTTCTGTTACTAGTAAGAGAATATCCTACTTTAACCTCAATAGAAATTGGGCTAGACCAGCTAGCTATT
>CAVFGN010000057.1:0-7009 GCA_963621965.1 Alistipes finegoldii | reverse complement strand
GTAAAAGATAATTTGTTTTCTAAAAAAATGTCTATTAATTATTCATTTGCAACTAATTTAGAAGATATGAAAATATATAATACAAAATATTCTTTTAGAATAGTAAATTACACTCAAGATAATGTTTTCACATTTAATTTAATTGATTATTTAAGCAGCGATAAGACACTTGAATTTCTTGTGTCAAATTATGCACGTCCATATTCTTCGACTATTATATTCAATTCTGCAAGTAACAGCTCATGGATTTCTCATATCACTTATAGTGATAAAGAGTTTTATTTTACAGATACAGGTAATAAATCATTATCGCTCAACACTTCTCAATTTACACAATATGAACTTGATAATAAAAACTATCAAAACATTTTTAATCGACAAATACAGTCGCAAGATATTAGTTTCACGCTTAATCAAGCAGCTTCTACTGTTTCGGATATTATGCAAGTTGCTAAAGGTGGCACTCAATTAATGAGTGGTGTTAGTGCAGGCTTCGGTTTATCTAATATTTTCGGAGGTATTTCGAACCAGTTACAAAGACCGTTTGAAATAGGTAACTATTTCAATTCTAGACAAACACAAATTGATACTTTCAATATGCAAATAGATAATATTAAGAATAGAGCCGATAAACCTATTGTAAATTTGTTATTTTCTAAGGCTTTCTATTATCATTATATACTTAAAATTTATAAAGATTCACAAAGTAATATTGATGAATATACTACTTTCTTACATGAAAAAGGCATTATGTGGAATGCTAAAAATATAACTCTTTCAGATTTCTTTACTAATATAAAAATGACTACTTATTCACTAATGACAGGTCAACCTTATTTTAAAGGTGAAATTGATTTTTGCAATACTAATAATGTTGTAACACTCAACAATCGTATATATAATGAAATCAATGAAGAATTATCTAACGGTGTTTACATGGAAAAAGAAGTTTTCGATTTAATAAAAGGTTAAGGAGGTGATTATATGAAAAATGAAAAAAATAATGCTTATCTTCAATTTGATAAGACTCTATATGAAAGTATGGGAGTTTTAAGAAATATGAAAGATAGCGACGAAAAAATACAACCTAGTATTTTAAAAATTATGGAAATAGTTGATCGTGAAGATTTCATTTCAAGGTATGAACTTCAAGATTTACCAAATGAATTAAATCTTAATTCTGATGAAGTTTTAAGAATGTTATACTATAAATATACGTTAGCATTTGCAAAACTTGAAGATTCTTACTTCTTACTTCCATACGTTCAGCAGGGTAATCTTGATACTTATTCAAGAATTAGAAATTTATCATTAATTCCATATACTGAAAATGAAAAATTAGAAGAGAAATATAGAGAGAATAATCCTTTATCTTCTTATATATTTAAAGTAATAATAACGGAGAACGATTTAAAAGATACTAATGAAGATGAACTTAAAGCTGTTATTATAAAAGATTACGTGAGTGGTTTAAATGTCAATTATGATTTACCTCGCTATCAAGTCAATAAGTCACTTCTAGAGATTGAATCGTACTTTATACCTTATATGCGTACTTCTTTAAAACTTGCAACAGGCGTAAAAATGATAGCTGTTAATGATGAAGAAGAAGCTGAAGACGTTAAGACGTCACTTTCAAAAATTGACAGTGTTATATTATCAGGAGTTCCTTTTATTCCTGTCACTAAAAAATCCGATTTTCAAGATTTCGGAAACGAACCGACTGCTAACGTACAAGACTATTTTTTAGCAATGCAATCAGTTGACAATTTAAGATTGGCAACTTTAGGACTATCTAACGGGGGTCTTTTCCAAAAGCAAGAAAGAGAGACTATATCAGAGCAAGCTACTAATACAGTCAATGCTAGTGCTAGACTAAAATCTAATTATGAACAACTAAAAAGAAGTATAGACCTAATTAATAAAACATTTAATTTAAATATAAAAATTGTTTTAAAAGTTGATAATGAAGAGAAGTCTTTAGGTGAAAAAATAGATAATGTTAATAAAGGATTCAACAACGGACAATAT
The DNA here is from genome assembly GCA_963621965.1 of Alistipes finegoldii. Lineage (GTDB taxonomy): Bacteria > Bacillota_I > Bacilli_A > Acholeplasmatales > Anaeroplasmataceae > JAEELC01. The sequence continues at coordinate 4,978 of CAVFGN010000057.1, read as the reverse complement.
GCTGATATAATCAATAATGATATAGAAGGAGGTGATGAAAATGTATAATTATAATTCTAAAACTTTTAATGAAGTTTATGAATCGTTTGATACGTTTAAAGCGAGTCTTGAAAAATATGGATTTGATTTTTCTAATTTTCCTGAACAATATTTAAAATTATTATTTGTAATGTTAACTTCTAGATATGGAGATAGAGAAGTATTAGGTTATGCTAATATGTACCGTTGGGAAATGAAATTGCAATATGTAATATATACTTATGGAAGTGAATGGTACACCAAACTTCAAATACAAGACGAATTATTACATTTATCTGATGAAGATTTAAAAAGATCTAATGTGACAATTCAAAATATAGCTGATAATCCTGCTACTTCTCCTGATTCTTCTACAATCGAAGAATTAACATATATTAACAAACAAGTAACAAATGCAACCAAAAGAGATAAACTCTCAATTCTTTTGTTAAAATATAGAAGTATAGGAAGTTACGCAAATGAAGAATTTCTTAGAAAATTTGAAAATCTATTCTCTAGATTCTTAACAGGTGATAAACCTATTTATTATTACAGAAATAAAAAACATGAGCATTAAAGGAGGTATAACATGAATGTAAATGAAATTATAACAATCATAATAGCATGTCTTTCAGTAATTGGAAGTCTATCGGCTATCTTCTTCGCATTCAAATTGAAGAAAAACGGAACGATAACTAAAGAAGAATTTGAGATAAAAATCAAGAATGAGACTGAAAATATTGAAAAACAAATAGAGACGATTACAAAAGCTAATAAAGATAAAAGTACAGATAATAAGGAGGATTCTAACAATGTACAAAATAAATGATAAAATCTTCTATATGAAGATAGATGAACAAGTAGAGTATTTAACTCAATTAATTAACGAGATTGATGAAGAATATAAAGACAGTACAACAGCATTAGATTCTAGAATAACAACATTAGAGACTAAGAGTAAAGAATTTGATGAAACTTTTACTTTAGTCAATGAAAAACTGTCTACATTAGAGAATACTGAAAAGGCACATTATGAGGAAGTACTTGCAAGTATTGCAGAACAAGCTACTACTTTTCAAACTAAAATTAATGATTTAAAAAGTGAATTAGAGCAAGAAATCGCTTTAAAACAAAATATCAACGATGATACTTTAAAGACTACCTCTAAAAAAATAGTAGGTGCTATTAATGAAAATAAAGATACCATTGATAATAATAAAACTGAACTAGAAAATAAAATTTTAGTCAAGCAAGACATGACTGATAACTCTTTAAAAACTAATACTAAAACAATAGTTGGCGCTATTAATGAAGTGTTTGATAAGGAATCGGCAGGCGTTGCCATTGATGAAAAAACTATTACATTGACTGATAATAATGCAATTCAAGTAAATCCTGAAATCTTGACAAAAAGTGCTTTAAATATAGCAACGACTGATGATATACTTCCAGGAAGTGTTAATATACTAAACGCGCCTGGAAGTTCCACAAGAAAAGAAATTGTAAACGATCTATCATTTAAAATATATCTAGGCGAAACTATAAGAGATGTTTGCTTAGGATTTGGTTTTTGTAGAAATGATCATATGATTTTATTTGCAGGCACTAAAAGTTCTAGCACGCCTAGCTATATTGATGCTACAGATGTGGTAAACATTGCTAATTCAACAGAGTATAAAATATTATCTCCTTTTGTTACTTTCGATTTAGTTAAAGAACTTTTCACTCCTATTGGCTATGTTATGGCAAGTACAAAGGCGACCGTTCCTGTATATTGGGGAACTTGGCAACAAATCGGTTACACAACTATTAACAGTGTGAAGATTTATTATTATAAGAGAACTGATTAATTATGACTAAGAGAGGGAAGAGACATAATTTACAATATAAAAAAGCACAATTTGATAAGAGGACGTTCTATAATGGACGTTCTCTTTTGGGAAACCATTGGGCTAGAATTTTCGCTTTAATCGGAGGAAGACAAACAGGAAAAAGTTATTGGGTTATGGACTTCTTTCTTTATCATTTTTTTAAAAGTGGTATGAAAGATAATTTTATTTGGTTACGACTTTCTGAAACTTCTGCTAAGAAACTTTTAAAAAATAACGCTTATGATTTAGTCGATCCTGATTTAAAAAGAAAATATAAATTAGATTTAGTTGTGAAAGGTGATAATGTTTTTTACCGAAAAAAAATTAAAGATGATAAAGGCAAAATAAAAACTATTGATACTTTACTTTGTCGAGTCTTGTCTTTGGCAGGAATGCATAACGATAAAGGTATAGGATTTTACGATAAAGATAGAGAGGGAAATTATCACATTTGTCTTGATGAAATGAATAGAGAAAGAAATGAGAGGAATACTTTCGATATATCTTATAATTTTGTTAATCAAATAGAGAACTTATTAAGAGACGCTCATAATGATGATAAGCATAGAATTAGAATCTTCCTAATTGGAAATACTCTTCAAGAAGCTTCTGATTTGATGACCTGTTTCAATTTTCTACCTGAAAAATTTGGACGATATAAAATAAGAAAAAAGGAGTTAGTCGTAGAATATCTTCCTAACTCTAAAGCTTATAAAGAGATGAGAAAAAACGCTATTGCTAATGTTATGCTAGGCGAAGATGAATCTACATTTACTAATAAAGTAGAGTTCGATTTAAAATTGGTGTGTAAAAATAAACTTCTAAAACCATATTCAATAATTAAATTTTCTAATAATAAAAAAGAATGGTTCACTGTTTGGAATGATAATATAATTAATTTTTATAACGGAGAACAAAAAGAATCACATTATGCAATGGTGAAGTATTTAATCGATGAAAGATATGATCCTGAAAAAGTTAAGAAAGTTATAAAGTATTATGATTTAAGATATTTCAAATTTCATACTCTTATGTGCCAAAGACAATTTAAACGACAACTTGAATTATTAAAAATTAAGTGATAATATAATAATGGCTCATGCTTGAAGAGCCTATCTATTATATTGGTGTAACTACTGCATAACTCACAGTAGTAACCTCTATTCTTCTCCTTTCGGTTTGGACTCTAGTTATTGCATTAACTAGAGTCTTTTTATTACTAATTTACTACTAATTTAGTACTAATTTAGTACTAATTTTGTTATAATATAAGTGAGCTATAATCATATATCATAGTGAACACTCTATAATTGTTGAGTGCTAGCGAAGAGCTACAACAAGAGTGCTAGGGAGCTACACTAGAAACTATCATGATTATTAAGCCTAATCTTTTAAAAGGAGTACATACAGAATGAACGAAGAAGAAAAAGAAATTAAAGAAAATGAAGAAACAGGAAACAATGAGATTGAAAATTTTCTCAATCTAAAAAAAGAAAATGATGAATTAAAAGACAAGTATTCACAATTAGAGAAAAATTATAAAAGTGATAAATTAAAGTACTTCAACAATGTTTTAAATTCTACTCCAAAAGTAGAAGAAAAAAAATATACTTCTGATGATGTTAAAAAACTAGCACGAAAATTAGCAAGTGGTAACGGAAATCTTTCAAATCTTGAATATTGGGAAACAGCTCTCGAATTGAAAGAAGCTTATAAAGAAGTTTATAAGAAGAATTTATTTAACGCTAAAGGCGACTCAGACGACGAAGAGAAAGCTAACAAAGTAGCTGACAAAATCGCCGATATGATTAAAGAGAGTGAAGGCGATCCTACAGCGTTCAATATGCTATATAATAGGGACGTGATTGATTCTAAACCACGAGCAAAAAAAACTATATTGTAATGTAATAAAGGAGGGACATTTATGGCAGACTTTACAGGACAATTAAATTCAAATGAGATTTACGCTTCATTATGGAACATGGTTATCTCAATCCAAACATTCACCGATAATGTTTCATTAGACTCTTCACTAGTAGACAGTGCAAGAGTTGACGGTTCACTTTTTGGAGACACAAAACTCTACATTTCTACAGATGTTTTGAGATCTCAAGATTGGGAAGGCGACGAGGAAGCAAAAAACTTACTCGAGATTCATAGAGCAAAGGATCCAAAAGTTCAAGCTTTACAACTTAATAAGACAAGAATGATAGCTTTAACTGTTGATTATTACTTATCTAAAAGAGCCTTCTTGGATGAAGGATCATTCTCACAATACACAACCGCCTTAATAACATGGATTAATGATACTAAGAGAATTTACGATTATACTCTTTATAATGCATTTATAGGCACTAACGAGACCGATTTAAACGGACAGTCTATAGTATTTGATGATATTTCTATAACAAAACCTACAACTGCTGCAGCTGCTAATTTAGAAGCTCAAAATTTAGCATATGAAATGAGTACATTGATTAGAAACTTATGCGACGTAACTCGCTCATATAGTGATTATGGTTTCTTAAGAGCTTACTCAAAAAATAAGATAAAAGTTATTTGGAATCAAAGATATTTAGATAGAATTAGAACTATAGATTTACCTACTATTTACCACAATGAATTCATGGATTCGCTATTCAGCAAGTATTCACTACCTGCTAAGTACTTCGGTAAAGTAAATAGTGGTAGTACTTCAGGCGATGGTTCAACTATTAGATTCTTAAATGAGACTTATTACGAGAGTGATAAGAGTGACTATTTTGGTGGTGAACTAGTTCCTAGTGGAAAGGCTAGCGATGAAACTTACACAGAAGATGATTCTATTATTGCTAAAGTGATTGTTGGTGATTTACCTCCATTGATGTCTAGTTTTGAAGTTGGTACTTCTTTCTACAATCCTAGATCATTGACTGAGAATAAATACTTTATATGGGGATTCAATACACTTGAGCATTTAAAGAATTATCCATATATTACTATTAGAGCAAAAAAGTAATATAATAAGAGTGTAGACATTTGATCTACCTCCTATAAATATGGGACTAGTCAGAAATGGCTAGTCTTTTTATATGGAATAGAAATAAGAG
>CAVFGN010000056.1:0-7033 GCA_963621965.1 Alistipes finegoldii | reverse complement strand
AAAGAAAATAAGAGTAATAAAACGTAAAGAAATCATTGATAGTGAAGATTCTAATAACACAATTGCGAAATTCAAAGTAATTTGTGAATATTATATTAATTTAATTAACAACATGAATAAAAAAGATTTCATAGAGAATTTACTCACTTATAAAAAAGCAAATGCTAGATTTAATAAATTCAATAAAGCTATTAACAAAAAGTCTAGCAAGATGATTTTCTCATTGTATGAAATTGTTGATATATATAACGGCAACTTAAAGAATTCTCTAGATAAGATTAAATCATCAAATTTTAATGCTTACTTAAAGAATAGAACAATAGCTAATAAATTGCTTTTAAAAGATTTAAGTGCTACCAATCACGAATACATCCGTTTAAAGCATCAATTTAATGATAATGTAACATTTCATAAAAATAATTTATTTTCTATAAATAAAAGTTGTAATTTACTATTAACTAAAGAAAAAAATGCCTACGAACTAGAGGAAAGTAGTCTTAATGATGATTTTAATGAAAATCATAATAAATACTTCCTTAGATTTAAATCTTGTGATGAATTAATTCGATACTCAACAAACAACTACAAAAATTCAGTTAAACATTATACTAATATACAACATAGTTCAGTCAAAAATCATGCAAAATCAGCCGATTTATCATTCATTAACGAAAGTAAAGTATTTGAACAAGTCATCGAAAAATTCAAAAATGAAATTATAATGATTCCTCGTCTTACGACAAATCAAATCTATGAAACTAATACTCTTACAAATGAAAAGAATAAAGAATTAGATAATCTCACTAAAGAATTGAATGAATCTACTAAAAAATATAAAGAACAAAATTTACTAAATATTTCTAATTATTTAGACCAAAAGCAATTAGAAAAGGATAAGGAAAAGAAAAAATATCGAAATACAGTAAAAGATATTAGACTAGAGTTTGCAAAAAAAGATAAAGCAACTAAAAAGCACATACATAAAGAATAAAAGGTTTTAGATATAAATTGATTAAATCAATTCTTCTAAAACCTTTTTATATGTTATTTTTAATTAAAAATTAAAATGAAAACTATTTATTATTACTATTTTTTTTATAAATGACTACTTTTTTTATACCGTATTCTTTTTCTTTTATTATTTCAAAACCATCTACTTTAGAAGTCATTGTTGTTTTAGCCATTTCAAATGAAACAATGCCTTTATCTTTTAAAATATCAGACGCATTAATTTGTTCCATTATAGTTTTAGTATCACTCATTTTATATGGAGGATCTAGAAATATAATATCGATCTCTTTTTTATTAATATGATTAATAGCTTCTAGATAATCATAATTATAAACAATAGTAGGAATAGATACTTTTAACAAATCAATATTCTTTTTAATGACCATACAAGCTTTCTTATTAATATCGTTAAAATAGGCTTTAGATGCGCCGCGAGAAATAGCCTCAAGAGCCATAGCGCCAGAACCTGCAAACAAATCAAGGACAGTTTCACCATCAAAATATTGACCAATTAGATTGAAAATAGCCTGTCTGACCTTATCGCTAGTTTCTCTAGTTGTTTCTAAATTAGTCATATAAATATTATGTCTTTTATATATACCAGCATTAATTCTCATATTACTTTTTCTTTATACGTATCTTTTTATTAAACAAAGTCTTTCCTTCTAAATGCAATAAGAAAGGAAGTGCACCCTTAGTTATTTCTACAGTAGTATAATTATCTTTTATTTCAATATCAAAAATATTAGATTTTCTAACACCTAAGTTGTTTGTAGCATATTTAATAAATTCTAAAATATTAAACTTATTAGATCTACCTACATTAAGTTCTACTTTAATACAATCTTGTTTTTTATTATTTCTTTGATTAGACTTATCTTTTCTGCTTTGGTTAGATTTATTTTGTTCACGCCCATTTTTTCTATCTTTTAAAACTTTTTTCTCTCTAACTTGGATTTCAGGATATTCTTTCATTCCTTTATAAGACATGTTGATAAGTGCATTTAAAATTTGATCGATATTATCGCATTCTGACTTTAAAGATAAAATTAAATTATTATTAGTTATTTGATCATTTAAATGAGTTTTAAAGTTATCTATGTATCTTAAATTAATCTTGTTTTTGATTTCTTCAATGGTCGGAATTTCACATACATTCATCTTTGATTTAGTATAACGTTCAATAAATGAAACTTTACGTTCTTCTGAATACGAGGCAAGTGAAATAGATAAACCACTCTTACCAGCTCTACCTGTTCTTCCAATTCTATGAACATATAATTCTTGTTCAAAAGGGAGATCGTAATTAATTATTGCTTCAAGATTATCTACATCAATACCACGAGCAGCAACATCAGTACAAACCAAAATTTTTGAAATATTAGCTTTAAAATTAGCCATTACCTTATCACGAGATTGTTGTTTTAAATCTCCATGTAGTCCTTCAGCTTTATACCCTTGTTTTTTTAGTGATGTAACTAAATCATCAACTTTAGATTTAGTATTTGCAAATATCATTACACGTGAAAAATAATAGTAATCAAGAAGTCTAATAAGTAAATCTTCTTTTGACTCTCTTTTAAGATAATACAAATCTTGTCTAATTCGATCTACAGTCATTGTTTTCTTCTTGATTTCAATTTTTACAGGATTTGTTAAATAAGTTGAAGCTACATGTTTTATAAAATCAGGCATTGTAGCGCTAAATAGTGCTGTTTGTCTGTCCTTTGGGGTTTCATTTAATATAGTTTCTAGATCTTCTTTAAATCCCATATTAAGCATTTCATCTGCTTCATCTAAGACAAGCATTCTAATATTAGTTAGATCGAGCGTATGACGATTCATATGGTCAATGATTCTACCAGGAGTACCTACAACAATTTGAGGTTTACTCTTTAATTCTTTGATTTGTTTATCATAACTTGCACCACCATAAATTGTAGCTATTTTAATAAACTTTTTATATTTAATTAATTTCTTAATTTCTTCACTAACTTGAATAGCAAGTTCTCTTGTAGGACATAAAATAAGACCTTGCGTAACTTGATTATTTAAAATATTAGAAATTAAAGGGATGGAATAAGCAAATGTTTTACCTGTTCCTGTTTGTGCAATACCAATAATATCTTTATGGTTTATCATATGTGGAATTGCATTTTCTTGGATTTCTGTCGCATCTAAAAATTGTAAATCATTTAGTGCGTGCATAATATCGCTATCTAAATTTAGGCTTTCAAATGTAGCCATTTATATCACTCCTTTAAAATAACCATTCTATTATATCGAAGGGAAGCATATTTTACAAGAAAAAAAAGAAGACCGAAATCTTCCTTTTTTAAAAAATGCACTAGGAAGTCCTCTGTAGAACGTAAACGACTACAAGTGGACTCTCTTTTTGGCTGTAATTAGGATTCCCAAAGCTAAAGTTGGGCATTCGACACATACAACCCTCAAATCCAAATAATTAAAAATTAGGGTTCCAGGGCATTCTTCCTAGTAATTTAATAATAAGTCAATTTATTTTTTTTGTCAACAAACTCATTTTAAACTGTTTAAGAAAATCTCGACAAAAATTGTAAAGATTGCGACTACTATCAAGATAAGACCTAGATAAAACATTGCATTATCTGCACTCGAATTTGATTTAAAACTCGAATTATTCGATAACATCGCCATTTCCATAATGAGTGTTGCAAGTAAAAATATAAACAAAGGTAAAAACACATACGAATGGAAGAAATTATCCACTCCTGTATTTATAATGTATGCAAAAAAGTAATAGAATGCAAGTGCTAAAACTAGAGCTAGATTTATAAGCATAATTACTTTAACAACTTTCTTTTGCTTATCGTTTAAACGTTTAATTTCCATAAAATCACCACTTAAATTATAACAAAAGAATGCATAAAATAGAATATTTAAAAATTATTTTTTATATTCAATTTTACCATTTACAAATACACATAAAGCTTCACTTAAAGAATCATAAGGAAGTCCGGACCAAATAGTTAAATCAGCGTCTTTTCCCACCTCAATACTTCCAATTCTATTATCAACATTTAAAAATTTCGCAGGGGTTGTTGTGATAGATCTTAAAGCATCTTCTTCTGATAATCCCTCTTTCATCGCAAGAGCTACTTGGAAAGTTTGCCCGCCATCCATAGGTACAACAGGACCATCAGTAATAAGAGCAAATTCAATTCCTTTATCTTTAAATAACTTAGGACTTTGTCTATTAACGTTTCTTACTTCCCATTTCATTGTATCAATGAATATAGGTCCACAACATACTCTTTGATTTGCATCCTTAAGTTCATCTAAAATCATCCAACCTTCAGTTGCGTGTTCGATAGTAGCATTCAAATTAAATTCTTTTATAATTCTAACAGCAGTTAAAATATCATCATGTTGATGTGCATGAATTTTTACAGGAAAACCATCAAATACTCTCATTAAAGATTCCCATTTAGGATTATATTCGGGTTTCTTTGCGTCTACACCTTTTTGTGCATCTTCTTCATACTTCTTCATCGCATCATGATAATTTTTAGCACGAGTTAGAGCTTCTCTTAGTTTAGCTGCATTAGCCATACGCGTCATAATTGATTTAGATTCATAACAACGTTTAGGGTTTTCACCAAGTGCCATCTTCATTGCAACTTCTTTAACTAATACACGATCATCATATTTATCACTTGTATTAGTTTTAAGTACACAGAAAGTACCACCAATTAAATTTGCACTACCAGGTCCGGTTGCTACCGTAGTAATACCATGTTTTAAAGCACCATCAAAATGAGGATCAAGAGGCTTAATTGCATCATATCCCCTTAATTCAGGAGTAATAGGATCAGTAATTTCGTTATAATCTTGACCCACTCTACCAACATTAGCTTCACCAATACCAATATGACAATGAGCTTCAACAAATCCAGGAGTAACAAAACAGTCTTTTGCATCAATTACAGTTGCATTAGGATAATCAGATTCTGAAATCTTACCAAGACTTAAAACCTTTCCGTCCTTAACTAAGACATTAGTTTTTTCTTTGTATTTACCTTCTTTCATAGTAAATACTGTACCATTTTTAATCAAATATTCCATAATATTAGTCAAGTAGAAGTTCCTCGACATTACCATCCCTTCTATATTTTCACAATATACTTTACTTTTATTAGAAGACTTCTTTAAAGTATTGTATAAATAATATATCAGTTATATTTTTATTGCAAGAAATTTGCTTAAGTATCAAAATAACGCACAAAAAGCAAAAAAAAGAGAATCTTTCGATTCTCAATCTTATTACTTTCTGATAACTTCAATTAATTCAGCTTTCTTAAGTGTTGAATAACCCTTAACACCTTTAGACTTAGCCATTTCTCTTAACTTAGCAACAGTTAAGCTGTTTAAATCAACTGTAGATGGAGTCTTTTTAGTTGAAGTTTTCTTAGCAGAAGCTTCTTTAGTAACTGCAGTTTCTTTAGCAGGCTTTACAGTTTCTTTTGTTGTTTTAGCACTATTTAAAGCTCTTAAAGCTCTATCAGCTTTAGATTCTTTTGTAAATGTAACAACATTTTCTTTTTCACGAACAACATTTAAGTTCTTCTTAGCGATTTCGCATAGGTTAGCAAATGAAGCTGCATCATTAACAGCCATTTCAGCTAACATCTTTCTGTTGATTTGTACGTTAGCATTAGTTAAACCGCAGATGAATTGGTTGTACTTTAAGCCGTTGATTTGTGCAGCAGCATTAATACGTTGAATCCAAAGTTTACGGAAATCTCTCTTTCTAACTTTACGGTCTCTATAAGCATATGCTTGAGAACGCATTACTTGTTCTTTAGCTGTACGATATAGGGCATGCTTAGAACCATAATAACCCTTAGCTAATTTTAAGACTTTTTTATGACGTCTTCTAGTTGTATATCCACCTTTTACTCTTGGCATAAATGTTTCCTCCTAAATATTATAGTAAATCAGAGATTAATGGTCTGATTCTCTTGTAGTCACCATTTTCAACGATGGCGCTCTTTCTTAAATTAACGTTTTGCTTGTGTGTTTTGTTAGCTTTTAAGTGACCAGTATAAGCATGGCTACGTTTAATCTTACCAGTACCAGTTACTTTAATTCTCTTCTTTAAACCTGAATGAGTTTTTTGTTTTGGCATAATATAAATCTCCTTTAATTTCTATTTTTTAATTGGTGCAAGTACAGTAAATAAGAATCTACCGTCACGTTTTATCTCAGCTTCTGGTTGAGCACAATCAGCTAAGCTTTCAATAAATTTGTTTAAAACTACCTCACCTAAATCTTGGCGAGACATAAGACGTCCGTAAAATCTAATAGAAACTTTAATCTTGTTACCTTTTTCAATAATTTTACGAGCTACCTTAGACTTTGTTAATAAGTCATTATCTTCAATTGTAGGGCTCATACGAATCTCTTGAATTTGTACAACCTTTTGATTCTTACGCATTTCACGAGCTTTCTTTTGTTGATCATAGCGATACTTAGAATAATCCATAAGTTTTGCAACTTGTGGCTTAGCTTGTGGAGAAATAAGAACTAAATCTAATCCTCTATCACTTGCAGCTTGTAATGCATCTCTTTTAGATAAAATGCCAAGTTTTTCGCCATCTTCAGCGATTACTAGCATTTCTTTTGATCTGATTTCTTCGTTTACAAAGAATTCATTATCATTTTGTTTTTTAACTGGCTTATTAATAATAAGACACCTCCGCCTGATTTATGTAAATAAAAATGAGGACGTTAAACGCCCTCAAGAAATCAAAATCATAAAGTTATAAACTTATGTGACATTTTGCCTATCAACAACCGGTCAATCAGGCGAGAAACATGGGCGTTTCTTCTTTCCACTTATTCACTTACTCAAATATTTTACATCAATGTATTTCCTATGTCAATATATATTTGTTTTTTTGTCAAAAAAATGTACTACTTTAATTGTAAAATCAAGTTAGAATTATAATAAAGCAAGTTAGCACAGGCTAACAAGCCGGAA
>CAVFGN010000055.1:0-7982 GCA_963621965.1 Alistipes finegoldii | reverse complement strand
ATTACTCCCAGTGAGCGTCGTGCTAAAAACATTGCAGTTAATGCGATGCATAGGTTAATGTGTGAGTTACGAGGTAATGTTACAAAAAAGGGTGATATTCGTCATACCACATTGAGTAATGATGAGATTACTTTTGTTATTACTATTCGTAGGATTACAAAAAATCAGGTTGAGAATTTATAGCCTGATAAGTTATAGCGCTTTTAAGGGAGTTAAAAAGCTCTTATTAACTTTGAGACTCTTAACTTTTTAGTTAATAATCTTTTTAGGTTATGTTGCGCTACATAGCCAATGCTTATATCAAGGGTATGATATAAAAGAATTTACTCGATTCTTAGGTTATTAGGCTACCTGCAGGATAAAGCCTAATTGGAAGTTTGACAGAGTGGTCTAATGTAGTGGTCTTGAAAACCACCGATCGGTGACGGTCCATAGGTTCGAATCCTATAGCTTCCGCTAGGGGTATCTGGGTGTTTGATTTAGGTTGATGATTTATAGAACCAAGAGTATGTGCATACTTAAAATGCTCAAAAACATTAATTGACAAATTTAATTATCGTCGTTCTTTGCGTCATCATTTGAATAGGGTCGCAGCATAAGAACCAAGCAGCACTTGCTTAGGAACAGAAAGGTGTAGTTCATAGTTTTTTTTAAGGGTTGTTTTTATGGTCTTTCTCAAAGGTCATCAGAAAAGTTACTGTAAATAACATCTTGGTAAAGCTTCTATAATTTAATTAATTTAAAGACGGCGGTTCGACTCCGCCATACTCCACTTATTTATATCTATAAGATATGAAACTTAAAAATTGTAAAGTCGTCCTGACCATTAACTTGGAGGGACGCCTTGCCACACGTGGCAAGAATTCTTCTTCGAAGAATCTTATTAGACGAGTTATGTCTGATAAGAAGTTTGTACCTTATAATAATTATAAAGATCCTACTTATCACTCTTGTATAAAGAGAGTGAGATTAAACGAGGATCAAGTTAATTATTATATTTCTGAAGCTGGTTGTCCTAGTGTTAAGGCGCAGGACATAAAGCATTGGAAAAAGATGCCTGAAGCTGAAAGGCTTAATGTTCATTGTAAATTGATTGCTGAGAATCATTCCTTTGAATGGTCTCCAATCATTAGTTAATACTTTTTCTGAGTTCTCATCTTACTTATGTAAGATGAGGATTTTTTTTATTATGAAAGACTATACAGACATTTTAGTAGACGATATTGAAGAAGATATTAATTGGGATGATCATCAAGATATTTATAATTCTTATGAATATGAACTTGATGACATTATCAATGTAATTGATATTCATATTGTCATTGACATCTCATTTGAAGATGTGTCATCTGATGATGAACCTACCTACTTTAGTAGTGATGGTCATGTGTCAGTTCGAGATTATGATATTAAAGCTACAACATCTGATGATGAAGAATGTAAGCCTAATATTGTAATTGATATAGAGAGAGTTATTAATAGACTCCATAGTTACATTAACAATTAATTTATAGTCTAGTTAATATTGGTCAACATTCAGAAATTAATGATTATGTTGTATCCAGTATTAACTAGACTTTTTTATTTTATGAAAGACAAATTTATAGTAAGTTATGAGATTGCTTTTCAATTAAAAGAGAAAGGTTTTAATGAATCTTGTAACTATTGTTATGATGATCGTGATAGTGATTATCCTACATTAAGATGGGCTGATGTTATGCGTCAGTCTACTAATGAAGATTGGGATTATTACTGTCAAGAATGGAAACAATATGGTAATAAAGAGCCGCATATTATTGCTGCTCCTACTGTATTGGAAGTACTAGATTGGTTAGATGAAAAAGATATTATTATAACTTTACATTATAATCATGAATATGAGATGTGGTCGTATAGCATTAATGGAGAACAATCCAGTTTATATGTCTACGGTGAACGTATTTTTGCATTACATAATGCTATTAAAGAAATTTTAGATAAAAATTTACTATGAGTCATTACGAAATTTTTAAACCAAAAAAGGAAGAGCTTGACGAGTTATATACTTGTGATAAAGCTGATGATTTTGTTTACGATGATGAGAGAGATATTCTCATGTTTTGTCTTCAAAACGATGGTTATACTCAAGTAAGAACTTTAAATGTTATGTTAACCCTTCTAAGAAAACATTTAGAATGGCAAGTTAATAATGATATTAAAAGTGATTTTGAAGATCATGAAGATTTTGCGTTTTCTGGATGGGAATTTGCTAGACCAACTGAAGTAGATATTGATGAAATCTATCAACAAGAACTTACTCAATTTTCTATTTTAGCTTTTGTAGTTAAAACTCCAGATTATTTTCAAAATAGAGATACTTTTGAAGAAAAAGTTCAAGCAATAAACGAACAACTTGATTATTTTAAAGAATCAATGATAACAAATTATAAACATAGTCTTTGTGAAAAATTCAAAGATTCAAATATTACAGATAAAGATGAATAAAGACAAAGTATTTTTAGAAAAAACTGGTTTAACAATTAGTTCTAGTTTTTGTTTTAGGTCTTGTTAATATTTACTATCTATTAGTTTTTTTATTATTATGACAAACTTACCTTATACAAAAGAAAATAAAAAACTTTTTGTTGATGCCGTTCAAGCATTGATTAATCAAGAAAAGATTGATAATATCTTCTGTGAAGCAGTTAGACAAGTTACTTGTTTACACTCTGATTTCTACTATAATTATGATCAAGTAAGAGATAGCCTTATAGATATTCTTGAAAAGAAATTTCTTCCAGATACATCAGAAGATGCTATTGCTTGGATGATGTCTCAAGTTTTTCCTCTTTTTGATGAAAAAAAAGAATATAACTGTAGTATTATCAAAGATAATAAAAAATTATATTTCTTGATTGAAACACCATCACAATTGTATGATTTTGAATGGAAAAAATATAACAAATTAAAAGTTGTTAAGGAAGAAGAATTATAAAATTTATCCGTATTATTTGCAATAATACGGATAAATTTAAATAAATTAAAAAACAAAAATACCTTACAACTTATTATTATGAACAGCAAATTTTTTTATCAAATTAAGAACTCGTTGGTTGAGCGTGAGGTTGAACAAATCTACAATAAGGGGATTTCTCTCTATTTTCCCAATGTAGATATTACACACCCCTTTGCGTGTGATGGATTGATTGACACCAAGACAGACAACGGTAAACTACTGAAACTTATCATTGAATACAAATTTGACGAAGATATGCAGAGCAGAATTGGTCGTGCAAAGGTTATCGTCCAAGTGCTCTATTATATGAAACAATTTGAAGATAACGGACTAATCCTGCCTAATGTCTGCCTAATCGCTGATAAAAATGAGTGCTTTGTTTTTCACACTAATGATATTATTGATTTTCTCGATGAGGAAACCGATTGGACTATTGCACCAAGTTCTGCACATATACTAAATCCTGATTTTGTTTTGAAGATTGCCCAAAGCGAGAAACTAAATCCCTATATTTTCAATGTAGATGAGAACTTTTCGTTCAAAGCCGTTACAGATAAGATAAAAGATTTGGCAGCCAATGTGCAAAGATATGTGCATATAACCGAGCATAATATCGCTAACATATATGAAACTTTTTTGGGACGAGTTATTAAAAACTCTAAAAAATATAGCAGCAAAGAATTGGTTTCTATCTTTATGGGAATTATAACCAATGGGGAAGAATACTATAAACACCCGAGCAAGAAGAATTGTTTGGTAACACCAAAAGGAAATGTAGAGATTGACAATAGCAAATTTGACTCGTTCTTCTCTTATTTCCAAAAGAACTACACACCGCAAGAGATTGTCAAATTCACCGAGATTGCTGATCGACTGATTGAAGACACTGAAAGACGGAACAGCGGGGACTTCTTTACACCCTTAAAATATACAGATTTTGCTAATGAGATGATTAGTAAAAGATTTGGCGAGAATTGGCGAGAAGAATATGTTGTTTGGGACAATTGTTTTGATAAAGAAACCGAGTTCCTTTCACAAAATGGGTTTAAGAAGATAAGCGAGTATGAAGACGGTGATTTAGTAATGCAATATAATGCTGATGGAACATCTAATTTTGTTAAACCTATACGCCATATTATAAAAAATTATACAGATGATTGGGTACGCTTGGTAGGTTCTCAATTAGATGTTTGCTGCACAAAAAATCACAATTTTGTTGTTAAAAAAGATAAAGATAAAAATTCCGCTCCGTTTAAGGTAAGTGCTGAAGAATTATATTTTAAACAGCAAAAAGTTGGAAATCTTCATTTATCAATACCAAAAACTTTTGTGTATAATGGAGAATTAAATGTGGATGAAAGTGTTATACGCTTAGCAATTGCAATAAATGCCGATGGAACATATTTACCAAAATCAGTTTTGAATAATCATAAAAATAGGACTTCTCGTAATACTCGTTTTACTGAAAATGACACAAGTGTTCGTGATGTATATTTAGTTTCTATTAAAAAAGGGCGTAAAATTGAACGCTTGAAAATGCTGCTTGAAAAATACGGAAAAGAATATACTTTAAAGTTTGATAAAAAGGGGTGTGCTAATTTTTATTTTCATTTTGATTATGGGTTTAATCCAAAACATTTTCCAAAAGAGTGGTATAATCTTTCTATCGAAAGCAAGAAAATTTTTGCAGATGAAATCTTTTATTGGGATGGTTCTCTCGTAAAAGAAACTTTCAATAATGGAAGGGCAAACATTCGTAAGTCTGTATCAACAAGTAAAAAAGAAGATGCCGATTTAATATCTTTTATTTTGACAAGTTGCGGCGATGGAACTTGCCATTTTAGAACCGATAATAGAAATAGAATGAATTATAAACCCAATTATCAAATCTCTCAAACAAAATTCACAAACGCTAAAATTTCTAATCCAAATAATAAGTTCTATCTCGAAAAAAATAATGATAGGAAATGCTATTGTTTTGAAGTAGAAAGTGGTATGCTGATTGTTCGCAGAAATAATAAGATATATGTTTCTTCAAATTGTTGTGGAACTCATAATTTGACCCGTGATTACTATTTCAAAGAATTATATTGCAGCACTCTTTTCGATAGTGAGTTGGAGATAGGCAAGAATTACAACAAGGAAGCAACCAAGTTCCAATTTGATTTTCTCAATGACTATTTCCCAATGCCTGATGATTTGATAAGCGAGGGAAACAAAGTGCCTGATGGTTTGATTCAAGCACTAAAAGAGAATAAGCCGTTTATGTTCTTTATCAATCCGCCGTATGGGAAAAGTACAGGACAAAAGAATATGCAAGCAGGACAAACCACAGAAACCGCTGTTTGCAAACAAATGAAAGCAGACAAATTAGATAGTTCTGA
Organism: Alistipes finegoldii; assembly: GCA_963621965.1. GTDB lineage: Bacteria > Bacillota_I > Bacilli_A > Acholeplasmatales > Anaeroplasmataceae > JAEELC01. Next base: position 2,603 of record CAVFGN010000055.1, on the reverse strand, counting down.
ATTTATCAAACAATTCCTATATCGTATTGCAAAGATAAAAGAAGCATATAATTTAACAAATGTTAATGTTTGCTGTTTCACCAAACCGAGTTGGATGCTCAAACCACAAAGTGAGAATTTCCGAAAACTTTGGTTCAAGAATTTCAAATTTGAGAATGGAATAATGTTCTGTGCAAGTGAGTTTGCAGATTGCAGTTCACAATGGGGAATAACTTTCAATATATGGACAAGTGGAGAGCAAGAAGAAAAGAATAACTTTGTGCATACATTAGTAGAGAAAAATGAAGATAACGAAATCGTTGCAATAGGTGAAAAGACACTATATAATTTCGATGGGCAAGATGTGATAACAAGTACAAAATATGTAACAAATACTTTCGGAGATACAAAAAAATATAATCAATCCGTTGTCTATTGTGAAGATAGCAAAACAATGACTTTTGCAAAAGGAGAGTTCAAATTATACGGGAATTACTTGGCGTCTATAAATTTACCTGCCAATGATGTACAGCCGAATCAGTTCTGCCAAATATCAAATAGAAACCCAAAAGCAGGGGTGAATGCTACTAATATCACCAAAACAAACCTTTTAGAGTCTTGTGTCGTGCTGACTATCAAACAACTAATAACGACAAATTGGGCAATAGATAAAGACCAATATAATATGAATGTAACTATTCCTGACACTTTCAAATACGATTGTTTGGTAAAAGCACTCTTTGCAAATTATTGTATGTCCTATCGTTTAGAGAATGACAGACTGAAAAATGAGTTCTTTTTCCTTTCCAAAGATGAGATGCTAAATTTGGCTAATGAGAATAACAATAATGAACTTTTCACAGACGCAAGAACAGACACTGACAGATTTGTTTATAAGTTCATTGAAGAGCATAAGAGTGAGTTCAGTACAGAGGCTTTGGAGGTTCTGCAAGCAGCAAAAGATTTGGTTTATAAGTCATTCAAGTACCGACAGATGTTCAATGACGAAGAACCAAAATATCAAATTAACAACTGGGATTGCGGCTGGTATCAAATAAAAGCATTATGCAAAATGTTCTGCCCTGATGATTTGAAAGCCTTTATGGGAATTTATAAAGACTTTGCAAATAAGTTACGCCCACAAGTTTATGAACTTAGGTTCTTGAGAAAATAAAAAATATGTATAGTCCAAAGATAAAAAATATTATAAAAGATTATGTTTTAGGTTATACTACAAACATAAATAATCAATTAAGAAATGATGAGCCTATTGATAAAGTTGATTTAGATTGTGCATTTCAATATAGAAAACAAATTATCAATACTTATAGAACGGTTGATTGGGATTATATGAAAAACATATATGGTGTAACAAAAGATAACATACACAACTATATTGATAAAACATTTACTAATAAAGGTTTCACATCAAGTTCAAAATATATGTTATCGCCTTGGGCTAATTATTGGTCAGATTATGAATTGTTAATACACATCACATCTGATGATGAATGTTCTTGTATTGATGTTAATGACTTATTCAGCGAAGATGAAATTGATTGTTATTCACAACATGAAATTATTTTACCAAGAAATACAAGTTTCAAATTGATAAGTTATACAAATAAAAACAACAAAGAAGATGATAGGTTTCCAAATAACTTTTACTTTTTGAATATGAAAATTTCAAAAAGTGTTGTGTATCTCAAATAATTTTTCACAATTATGAATAAAAAACTTGATTTAGTAAAAATCCTTAAAGACTGTCCTTCTGGTACTAAACTTTATAGTATGATTCGCGGTGTTGTATATTTTTCGCGCATTGATAAAGATATAATAGCAGACGACGACAGTTATATTATTATAGTTAATTATAATAATGATGTTTCATATAAAACGGAGATTTATTTTCAAGATGGTACTTTTATAAAAGGCTGCGGAGAATGTGTATTGTTTCCATCGAAAGAACAAAGAGATTGGAATAAATTTAAAATGCCAATTAAGAGGTTTGATGTGAACGAATTTAAGCCTTTTGATAAGATTTTAACAAAAAAATATAGCGATACAGAATGGCAGGCTAATTTATTTTCTTGTCAAAGTTTTGAAAGTATTAAAACGATTGGTAATCAGACAGTATGGAAGTATGCAATTCCATATAATGAAGAAACAAGTCATTTGGTTAATACTTTGAATGATTGTCCAGAATATTATAAATGGTGGAAAGATAAATAATTATTCTTGGTTTAGCAATCACGATTTGATGTGGTTGCTAAACTTTATTATGGGGATGGTGTAGTTGATTAAAAAAATAAATTCTCTATATTTATCTTTTTACACTATTGATAAAATAATAAATTAGAGAATAACAAATAATAACAATTTAAAAAAAAACTATGACACTAAAAGAAGCTTACGAATACCTTATAAATTATAGGAAAAATGTATCCAAAAAAGAAACAATAGATTATGCTATTGCAAGAGTATTATCTATTGTTAAATGTTATTGTGATGAAATTGATAAAGAAAAATTAATCAATAAAATTGATGATATTTCTAAAATCAATCACGAATATGTTGATCTTGGATTAAGTGTGAAGTGGGCTACTTGTAATGTAGGTGCTACC
>CAVFGN010000054.1:0-8047 GCA_963621965.1 Alistipes finegoldii | reverse complement strand
TGTGCACCATATTTACGAATACCATAGTTAGTATACCATTCATATGGAGTTGCATACATGTAAGCTTCTTCAGCCATTGTTTGATGGAATGTTGTATCGAATACTGCAACTTCAGGAACTGAAGGTAAAGCCTTCATGAAAGCACGCATACCTACAACGTGAGCTCTATTGTGAAGTGGAGCAAGGTCAGCAAGTTCTAATATTTTATTAATAACTGTACCATCTGGACCATCAATTAAAGCAGAATCCTTGAAATATTCTCCACCTTGAACTACTCTGTGACCTACACCAGTAATTTCTTCTAACTTTTCAACGATATGCTTTTCTACTAATGTCTTTAATAATAATTCAACACCTTCAGCATGAGTTGGAAGTAATGGTTGAGTTTCTTCTTTAACTTTTTCACCATTCTTATTGTACTTAATAGTAAAAATACCATTTAATGCATTACCGTTTGCATCCTTAGTACCAATACGCTCCATAACACCAGAAGCAATAACTTCTTCAGCTGGCATATCAAGTAATTGGAACTTGATTGAGCTTGAACCAGCATTTACAGCCATAATTTTTGCCATAATTAATTCCTCACTTATTTTTGATTTATATTTTCTTCAAACCACTTTTCAATTCTAATTAAAGTATTATTAAATTCTTTAGGTTGATTGAAACTTGGTAGTTTGACCATTAAACATTTCTTATCAGTTAAAACTTCTTTTTTAATGATAAGAATAGACTTTTTCTCCCCCTTGAATAATTCATCAGGAAGTTCTATAAGTCCGATAATTGTACCTGTTTCCATTAATTTCTTCTTAAAGTTTTGTTCTGAATCATAATTAAAGAAATCAGATGGAATGGTAGTTAAGAATACACCACCGTCTTTAAGACTTTGCATATGATAGATAATAACATCATATGGAAAGTATCTATCTTCAACTAAATCATAATAGTCAAAGTCACATACTACATAGTCCATACCAGTTATTTTCGCATCAAATGTATTACTAAAATATATGTTTAAATTAGTGCTTAAAAGATTAGAATTTAACTTCATTAAGTTAACCAACGCTTCTTTGTGCTCTATCGCATATAATTCAGTATTTAGTGTTAAATGATTTTCAAGAGTAAATAATAAATTACCAAATCCAGCTAGTGGGTCTAGTATCTTAACATTTCTTTCTTTAGGTTCAAATTTAGAAATGAAATAAGCAAATAATATACCAATAGTATCTGGTGTAATATTACCATTATTATTCTTTGTTTCTTGTAAACCTCTTAACATTAATGATTGAATAGCTTTTCTAATATCTTCAGTTGAAATATCTTTACCCTCTAATTTCTTATAACAAGCAATTAGTTTATCTTTAGCCTCATCACTTAAATCATCTTGTAATATATCTGACTCTAATATATTTTTTACAGTATAGCTATATAATGTAAAATAATCTTCTTTAAATTCGTCAAACATTATTTCAATAGATTCACTAATAACGTCAAAGACGAGTTCCATATTACTAACTTCGTTATTTTCTGCCATTTTATCACCATTATTAATTATAACAAATGAATTTTACTTTGTAAACAAACCATATCAAGAAAATTGAATTTAGAAGGTATTAAATACTTAACTTTTAGATATCAATTTTCAAGTAATTTTAAGCCTAAAAGTCAGTTTCATTTAGAAAATGCAACTATTTTGACTATATTTCATTTAGAAAATGCAACTATTTTGACTATATTTCATTTAGAAAATGCAACTATTTTATTGAATTTTCATTTAGAAAATGCTATAAAAAATAAAAGGTGAATAATTATGGAGTTTAAGAGAAAAATATATAAAGATTTATTAGAATGGAAAAATGAACAAAATAAGAATTCAGCACTACTAATTGAAGGTGCAAGACGTGTAGGTAAAACTACAATCGTTAAAGAATTTGCAAAAAAAGAATATAAAAATCATATTTATATTGATTTTACATATGCGACTGATGATATTAAAAAGTTATTCTTAAGAATCAATCCTGCAAATAGTTTATCTATGGATCAGTTCTTTTCAGATTTATTTCTTTTTACTGGTAAAACTTTAACTAAAGGTGATTTAATTATATTTGATGAGGTTCAACACTTTTCAAAAGCACGTCAAGCTATAAAGGCTTTAGTTTATGATGGACGCTTTGACTATATTGAAACAGGTTCTCTAATTTCTATTAGAGAAAACACTCAAGATATTCAAATTCCTTCAGAGGAAAGAAGAATAGAAATGCATCCAATGGATTTTGAAGAATTTTGTTGGGCATTCGGATGGGATAACAAATGTGAATTATTACGTAGTATATACAATGAACACAGAACTATAAGTGAAAATGTTCATAATCAACTTATGGATGATTTTAGACTATATCTCGCATTAGGTGGTATGCCTAAAGTTATATCACTATATCAAGAAACAAATTCATTTATGCGTTGTGAAAAAGAAAAACAAGATATATTGAAACTTTATGAAGATGATTTGAGACGTCATGATGATAAATCAAAAACTCAAACATTAAAGATTTATAATTCTATGTTACCAGCACTAAAATCATGGTCAAAAAGAGTTAAAACTAATACAAGAAATAATCAAATGGTTCAATCTTATCAAAGATCACTTAAAGACTTAGAAGATTCTAAAGTTGTAAATGCTGTTTATCGAACAGAAGATTTAAGTTTTGGCACATTTATGAAACAAGAAAATAACTTTAAATTATATCCGCTAGATTCAGGATTAATGTTAAGTTCTTTAATAGGTGATGCTAATGAAGATAGTGAATCAACATACATCAAAATTAGAACAGGAAAGCTTGATGGAGCGAATTTAGGAGCTTTATATGAAACATTGGTAATAGAAAGCCTTGTATGCAACAACAGACGAGCTTTTTATCATACTTTTGAATACAATGAAAAAAGATATGAACTAGATTTTGTTTGTTTTATAAAAGGAAAAATGACTGCAATTGAAGTAAAATCAACAAATCGCTTTACTACTTCTAGTTTATCAACATTAAAGTTAAAATATCCTCAATTAAAGTTTAACAAAATTATAGTTTCTCCTAAGAATTTATCATACGACGATCAAATAACTTATTTGCCAATATATATGACTTTTTTATTATAATCATCTAAAAAGAGAGTTAATACTCTCTTTTTTATATACCTCAATTAAATTTACAAAAAGTCCTTATTTGCAAACGGGTGTTACTAAATCCTTTACTTAAAGGATTTATTTCATATAACATCCCTGAATTTCACTCTTTGTGGTGTAGAAATGGCGATTTTGTAAAATTTATCCACCTTTTCATACACATTATTTGGTTCGCTTAAGATGAACCAAACTAGATTCATCCAGTCTTGCAAATTATCTCGATCATAAGAACCGTGACATCTCATGAATCTTTTAATAAGGGAATGTATATTATTAATTGGATCTAGAGGGTTCTTAAGAATCCTTTAAACCTTTAGTGATTGAACTATCATAAGTTTCACTAGTCAAATTAAGTCTTTCAATTAAAACATTATGTGATTTTTCTTTATCATGTATTAAATGAGATCCTTTTTCAATTACCAAACCAAAAGTATTCCAAGTACTTAAATCAGATGGTTTGAATGTGTTTTCAACTTTAATGAATAATGAATCTTTATCTAATGCCCCACCAACACATATTTTATTTCTTGAAATACCTCTTAGTTTCTTTCCATCTTTAGTCTCTATCTTAGATGAAATTACAGAAAAGAAGATTTCATCTAAATAAACAGTTCCTTTTAATTTGACGTCGTTTTGACAATTTTCTAAGGTTTTAAAGACTTTTTTAAGCCAATAACGGCCAGTTGTTGATGCATTTCTATTATCTCTACTAGAAGTAGTGATTGAATGATACTCAAATAAATGAAGTAAATATTCAATCCATTCTGAAATAGGAATCTTCTTTGAATCGAAAATTGTATTAGTTAAATTTGTAAATTTTCTATTACAATTTTTACATTTAAAAATCCTAATCTTATTTCTAAAAACATATTTTATGAGGCTAGTTGATTCGCAATAAGGACAAGTAGGTCTTTCAATTGAATTAATAAATTCAATCTCCTCATCACTTGTTATTCTGTGTTTTGCATCATACCATTCTAAAATGGTGGAAGAAATTAAACTTTGTGATTTGGTTTGATCCTTATCTGTCCAAGGTAGTTTTCTTAGTGAAGGACCAAAATTATATTTAGATTTCATTGGCGATTATTCGAAAGCTTTCGCGAGTAGATTAACCGAATAACCGCCAAGTCACTATAAGCTAATCAACTCACGAAAACCATTATAGTTTCATTTCTTAAAAGTTCATTAGATTATAACACTTTCCACCACCCGTTTGCAAATAAGGACTTTATTAAAAATATTTTTTCTATTGTTATAATAAAAAAATTGAATTAAAATATATATGTAATATAAAGTTGTTCATTAAGTGCATATATTATTAATGATGGGTTTTAAAATATCTAAAATACTAATGTTTCACTATTTAGTTAGTGTTGCTATTGAATGTTATGGATTTAAAATTATTGATTTGAATGTATTGTAACGTTGGATTTGATTGAACGTTGATTAAATATTCAAAAAGATAATTCAAACGTAAATATGATTTTGGGTGAATTAAGTAAAATTGTTTTTTTAATTAGAATTTTGCTATTGTAAATTTTTTCCAAATGCTTAGAATTTATTGGGATTTGTATGATTTTTGTTTGTTTTTGTAAAAATTATCTTAGATTACTACCTAATTTATTTTGATTAAATTTATTAGTTTAGCATTTAATAAAATGTTAATTAATAATTTATATCAATGATAGGAGAATAGAACAATAAATATTTTAGGGGTGTAATTCAAAAGCGTATAAGGAGGTTATATATGAAAAAAGTAAAATTTATATCATTTATATCATTAGGATTGGTTTTAATAATAATTTTATGTTTGTTGAGAGGCTGGTCGAATAATAACAAATATAATGCCGTTTTATATAGTGATGCAACTGAATGGATAGATGAAACATTCTTAAAAGATAATAGAGTAAAAGCATATTATCCTAACGAAAATTATATAGATGGCCAAGATAATCCAAATGACAAGTATATTTATGATACAAACTCGCCATCGTCAAGAGTATTCATTGTTAGTGATGAAGTTGAATATAGTAGTATTTTTTCTAATTCTCCATTGGATGTTGATTTTGAGTATGAAATGGTAATATTGTATATTTTTCCTGACGTGAATCCAAATAGAGAGTATAAATTGAAAAAAATAGAGGTTAATGATGAAATTTTAACTGTAAAAACGAATTTGGGACGTAGAAGTGTTGACGATGCAACTATGCCATGTCAAAGGTGTATTGCGATAAAACTTAATAAAGTAGAAATAAATGAAGTAAAATTTGAATAATGATGTGTAGGTAAATATGAGAAAATTTAAATGTTTAAGGTTGATTGGTTTTATAATTGCTATAGTAACAATTTTTTCTGTATTAAGTATTTTTGGGTCAACTGTAGCTTATGCTGCAGAAGATACTTCACTTAATTTTGAAGAAAAAGCTGTAGAAAGTAAAGAAGCTTCAAATGATGTGAATGCTGAAGCATCAGGATTTGCTTTTTCCAATAAAACGGTTAGTGAGTGTGAATATGTTTATAATTTAGATGATTCAGCGGATTACATATATGTTGAATTTGAAAATGGTGGATATGCTCTTTTTTCAAGAGAAACAATGGAAATGATGGAGTATTCTTTGCAAGGTACATTACCATATTCAAATTCTACAACTAAAGACTATTATGCAGGCCCATCAAATTATTTGAAGAAAATTGGCTCAAAATTTATAAATGTGTTAACGAATGAACAACTTTCTATAACCATTGATGAAGCATTAAAATTTGCTCAACAAGTAAGAACATATATAAAGAGTCAAAGCTCATATCTATCAAATATAAAGTTTGAAAATAGTAATATTATTGATGAAGTAAAAAATTTTTTGAAATTAAATATAAATACTTTTAATGATGAAGATGGTGCGCCAAATATTGACACAGGTGATTTGATTCATCCAGGCGTAGGAACTGGAATGTTAATTCCAAATTATCGCTATTTTATTGCTAGACCTACTCATGGAGATAACTATGCTGGTGGATCTTATGGAAATGGAAATTCTGGAACTTGTGGATCTGTTGCAGCTCAAATTTTATTGGGGTATAACAATTACTATAATGATAGAAGAATAATTGAAGATAGATTTCTTAATGGTTATGATGATTCAACAAATACTGTTAATATCCCTGAAAGAAATCCAAATCATTGCACTGACCCAATGTCTATGACAAGTTGGACAACTGGTACAAGAAGTGAAGATACTGGCACGAATAGCTTTTATTCTAAAGTAGTAACAACAATAATGAAACCTAACACAAGCGGTGCAACTGTTAAGGAAGTATATAATGGTATAAAATCAATTTTAAACGAAAATCTTTCTTCGAGTGATTATTCTATTAATTATGAACTAAAAGGATGGTTTTTCGGATTTTCTCCTGTTAGTTCTGCTCCAATAAAGGCTGAAATAGATGCTGGACGACCTTTAATTATTAGTTTGAGTTCAAATTTGGGAGCTGTAGATCATCAAGTTGTTGGTTATGGTTATCAAAATTATACATATTCTGATGGAAGTGGTACTTATGAAGGATATATAGTTCATTTTGGATGGCAGGGTGAAACAAGTGTATGGATAAATTCTTCTTGGTGCAAAGGTTATATATCATTGGCAATGAATCACGAACATAATTATTATACTGTAGGTACAATTCCAGGTACAAATAGAACGGAATATAAATGTAGTACGTGTAAACATAGGACTGATGATGCTATCAATATGACAGCGAGGGATCGTTATATAGAGCGAGTTGCAACTATTCCTCAAAATGGATATACTTATAAGGACTACTATGTAAAATTCGATACCGAAGGCAAAAAAATGTTCCAAACTTTCGGACCAAAAGATGCTAAACTTTATCTCTTTGATACCAACAATAATCAATTGGCGTACAATGATGATGCTGGATATGGCTTGAACTCTATGTTTTATTACAATGTTGAAGCAAATAAACCATACATATTAAGAGTTAAGTTTTATTCTGATTCAACAGTAGGTGATGTGAAGGTTGGTATTACACCGGCTTCAGTTGAGTATTCTAATTATGAGGATATAACGACTAATAAATCAGCAGGAGGCATTACTTACTTTTTCTCATCGTCCTTAAATACTACATGTGTAATGACATTTACACCAACGGAGAGTGGCACTTATACATTTGAGTCTGGTTATGTAGGTAAAACACGTATAGATACATATTTATATGTTATAGATCCGTCTACAACAAATGCGTGTTATTATAATGACGATGGTGCAGGTGATTTACAGGCTTTAATTACGCTGGATTTGGTTGCAGGTAGAACCTACTTTATGATTTTATCACCATATAATATAACATCAACAAGCGGTAGGGTGATTTTGACTGTAAGTAAAATCTCATAATCGTAAGTAATATAGTTATCAATTAGAAAAGTCGGTGTTCGAAATAAAATGGTACTGGAAGAAAGGACTGAATGTTGACAGTAAATTATAGTGGTTCTTTAAAATCAGCGACGTGTTTTAAAAAAGGTGGTGCTCAGCACCGCCTTTTCCTGCCTTTAACAATTATAATTTTCTAATTTATTAATTACTTATTTTCTTTCTTTTTATACTTTCCACGTTTTTCATATTTGTATTTATTTGTTTTATTTTTATTTGGATAAAGTATTGCACAATCTTGATTGATAGAGTACATGATTCTATTCCTCATACGAGTAAAGTTCCTTGAACCAAAAGAAGATCTGAATAGAGTTTTGATGTCTCTATTAGCTCTTTCCATTGGTCCATTAGATACTCTATAGTCTCCTAACTTTTTGAAAGAATTTAATATCTCTTTTCTCCAGTTTAGAAGAAGCTTCCAGGC
>CAVFGN010000053.1:0-8118 GCA_963621965.1 Alistipes finegoldii | reverse complement strand
TTATATTTTACCTTTTAAAAATTCGGTTATTGTTATTGATAAAACTGCAAAAATAATTGTTAAAGGCAAATCTATTTTAGTTGGCATGAATAAACCTAAAGGTTCAAAATATGAAACTTTATTAAAAATGGAAAAGAATTCTACATGGATTAGTAATAATGGTGCTCAAATTTTTTATAATGTAAATATAGAACTTAAACCAAATTCTAAATTTGTAACTGGGTTCTTTTCAGTAAATTCTGGGTCAACCATTATTTCTGCTAAAGAGATACAATTTGGAGACGATGTTATGATGGGGCGCAATATAATTGTATATGATAGTGACTTTCATCAAATGCTAGATGAAAATGGAATGATATCTAATCCAGCTAAAAAAGTTACCATACAAGATCATGTTTGGCTTGTAAATAATATAGTTGTTTTAAAGGGTGTTACAATTGGGAATAATTCTTTAATCTCTTCTTTTTTAACAGTAAAAAAAGATATTCCAGCGCATTCTGTAGTTTCTAACGGCACAAAAAATAGTATTCATGAATTTGTAGGAAATTGGAATAGAGAATCTTTGAAAGGATAATTATTATGGAAGTTAAAATTGTTACTGTTATAGGTGCTAACGGAACTATGGGTACAAATGCTAGTGCTATGTTTGCATCTTTTGGTAATGCTACCGTCTATATGATTAGTCGAGATATTCAAAAATCAAGAAATGCAATAGATAGAGCTGTTAAGTCAGTTAGAGCCGAAGCAATTAGAAAAAATATGATACCATGTGATTATTCTTCTATAGCTGAATGTATTAAAAAATCAGATTTTGTTTTCGAAAGTGTTGCTGAAAATTTGAAGATAAAAAAAGAAATTACTCAAAAGATTGGTGAATATGTATCTGACAATACTATTATTGCAACCGGTACAAGTGGCTTATCAATTAATGAGATTGCAAACTCTTTACCTGATAATTTAAGGAAAAATTATTATGGTGTCCATTTTTTTAATCCACCATATAGTATGCCTTTATTAGAACTTATACCATCTAAATACTCGGATACTAATCAAACCAATGAATTAAGAAAATATCTAGAAAATCAATTACTTAGAACTGTAGTTGTTTGTAAAGATTCCCCAGCATTTATTGCAAATAGAGTTGGATTTCAATTTTTAAATCTAGCATTACAATATGCTGAAAAATATAAAGATAAAGGTGGAATTGCATATATTGAATCTATTCTTGGTGTTTTTACAGGCCGTGCTATGACTCCATGTGCAACAGTTGATTTTGTTGGATTAGATGTTCATAAAGCAATTGTTGACAATCTTTTAAAGAATACATCGGATTATGCAAATAATTCATTTGTTTTACCAAAATATGTAGGAAAACTTATTGATGAAGGTAGATTAGGGAAAAAGACTGGTTCAGGCTTGTTTAAAAATGAAATAACAGAAGATGGAAATAAGCTTAAACTTGTTTATGATGTTTCAAGTGATAGATACATTGAATATAAAAAGCAAGAATTTGATTTTTCAAAGAAGATGAATACTTATTTAAATAATGGTGATTATGAATTGGCATTTAAGTCATTACTCGAAGATTCGTCTGAAGAAGCAAAGATATGTTTATTTTTCTTAAAGGATTATGTTGATTATTCTTTAAACACGGTTAAACAAGTTTGTGAAGATATTTCGATGGTTGATGATGCAATGGCAACAGGATTTAATTGGTGTCCTCCATTAGTTCTTTCTAATTTACTTTTTGGCACTAATTATCCATCAAAATATGATTTTAGAAGTTTCTTTAAGGCAGGTAAATAATATGATGGTACATGTTTTAGGTGGCGCTCAAACAGATTTTGAACGCAATTGGAAAAAAGAGGGTAAGAACTTTGTTGCTCTTTTAAAGGAAGTAATTAATGACGCTTTTAAAGAAACTGATTTTTCCTTTGATGAAATAAAAAGATTGAATAATGATAATAGAGTTCAAGCCTTTATAGGTAATTTCATTGCTGAAGATTATATTGATCAAGGGCATTTAGGACCATTCTTAACTGAAGTAAATGACGCTTTTTATGGCGTTCCTTCTGCTAGATACGAAGCAGCGTGCGCTTCAAGTTCAGTTGCGTTAGATGCTGCTATAACGAAACTTAGAACTGGTGACATCGACGTTGCCATAGTTGTAGGATTCGAAATTATGAAGTATGTTGATTCTAAAACTGGTGGAAGTATTCTTGGTAGAGCCGCTTATTATGAAAAAGAAGGAAAAGGTATAGATTTACCATTTCCAAAGTTATTTGGTAGATTAGCTGATGCTATTTTAGATAAATATCCTGATTTAGATGAAAAGAGATTTATGAAGGCACTTGCTCAAATTTCTGTAAATAATTATTCTAATGCTAAGAGAAATCCAAATGCTCAAACTAGGAAGTGGTTTATGAACCTTGATCAAGCGGTTAATAGAGGTAATGAAACAAATCCTCTTGTTGGTGGACGCTTGGCTGTGTCCGATTGCTCTCAAGTTACTGACGGTGCTTGTTGTGTAATTCTCTGCTCTGAAAATTATTTGAAAGAAAAAGGTATTGTGAATAATGTTGTGGTTAAAGGTTACGGCCATAGAGTAGCGCCCATGCTATTTGATAAGAAAATTGCTGACAATGCAAATTCAAAATATGTTCTTCCGTGGACTAGACAAACTGTTTTAGATGCTTATAAAAGAAGTGGCCTTACTGTAGACGACATTGATTGCTTTGAAACACATGATTGCTTTTCATCTAGTGAATATGCTGCAATCTCGGCTTTTGGGTTAACGGAACCTGGAAAGGAATATGAAGCAATTGAAAGTGGATTAATTTCTTTTGAAGGAAAGAAGCCAATTAACCCAAGCGGTGGTTTAATTGGATGTGGCCATCCAGTCGGAGCCTCTGGTGCAAGAATGTTTTTAGATCTTTATAAACAAGTTAGTGGTAAAGCTGGTACCTATCAAGTTAAAAATGTTGATAATGCAATGATGCTTAATATTGGTGGGTCTGCCACAACTAATTTTGTTTTTGTTTTAGGAAAAGAATAATTTGTTGTATTTTAAACTCATAAAATTTTAATTTTCCACTACTAGAAAGGCAGTGGAATTAATGCTATATTAGTAGTGGAACTAAAGAGGTCGACTTTAGTAAATTGGTTTGTTTACCTATTGAAATAGAATCGTCTACCATTGCACTCAGTAGTGGAAACATACTCTCCACTCCACTCTCCACGCTTTTTGGAAGAAAACTCCACAACCGCTTAATCCCACTGAGTCCCTTGTAGTCTTAAACAGAAAGGCAAAAATGCCCTAGCTAAGGCAAAATCAAGGACTGGAGTCCCATCTATATATGGCATTGTATATATGGATGAAGAACTCAAAATCCTTTATCATTGAAATTTGTCCTTACTAGTCCTAAAATCATCCATAGTCTCCTTAGAATCGAGTGTTTTTTGACTTTAAAAATAGAGCCACTACTCAAATAAAATAATATTAAAAACTCTCATTTAATATTTTATTGCTGAAATGCTTATGTATTTCTAAAAGAGTAGTTTCATCGTTGCAATCATTGCAGCGACGATGAACAAATAGAAGAAATTTGATTACAAGGAAAGCTAAGGACATCGAATATAAAAAAATGTCTCTAAAAGTTATTTAAAGACAGTTAGCGCATTTGCTAATTTTAATGATGGAACAATAATTTTTGGAATAAGTAATGATGGGCGTGTTGTAGGAATAAAAAAACAAATTGAAGAATGTTTGAATATTTAAAATCGTTCAAGTTATAGATAGTGTTGAACGCATGTCATTAGACTTTGGTAAGTACACAATAATATTTAGACTTATATTTGAATTTGATACATATAAATAACTTTAAAATTTGCGTATTATCTAGAAAACCATCAAAAATGGCTTGCTTTGTAAGATTATACGCAATTTTTTATTGCGTATTTTAAAATTTAATATTATAATGAATGTGTAATAAAGAGAAACGGAGATGTAATAATGAAAATTCAAAGAGTAAGGATAGATGGTTTTAAAAATCTTTCTGATGTTGATATTTCATTTGATAGATTAACTGCTATTGTGTCTGTAAATAATTTAGGTAAATCAAATTTTTTAAAAGGTATTAACTATGGCATATCTTTTATTAAAGCTAACAATAGTTCTAAAGCCTTGATGTTGTCATCAAAAAGTTCTATGCCTTTTAATAAATCAAATTTTGGAAAGAACTTTTGCTTTGAAATAGAAACTAAAACTAATATTGATAATCAAAAGTATCTAGTTTTATATTCTTATGAAACAAAATGGGCGTATAAGCAGGATGAAGAACCATTAATTGTAAAAGAAAGTTTGAAAATCAAGAGAGATGAAGCACATCAAAAATACACTACAATAATTGATAGAAATACGAATGAATGTTTCTATAAAGCTTCACCTCAGTCTAGATGCACTACAAAGTTAAAAATAGATGGTATGGAATTAGCTATCAACAAATTGAAATCTTTCGATGATTTATTTTGTGTTGATATTATCAAAAAATTAAATAGTATCTCCTTATATATGGAAGATACATTGGACCCTAGATCGATGTATAATTCCGAGCCTGTATTAGTCAAAGATGTTGGTAATGTAATGTTCATGATAAGTAATCTTCCTAAGGTTTTATACAAACTCAAGGAAAACAATAAAGATAAGTATGATTTGATTGAATCTACATTTATATCATTATTTCCGAATATCGAAGAATTGAATGTGGCTGAAGTAAAAATAAATACAAGCAATGTAAAACTTCCTGATGAATCACAACTATCTATATCAGATAGCATTTATTTACTTTCTGTAAAAGATAAGAACTTAGTTGCATCATTGAGCTTTGAAGAAATGTCTGATGGAGCTAAAAAAATATTAGTATTATTGACAAGGATAATTCTTGCTGAAATGAGTAATGTATCTCTAATTGCAGTTGAAGAACCAGAAAATTCTATTCATCCAAGTTTACTTAATTCGTATATTCAAGTTATAGCTAGTCTTCTTGATGATTCAAAACTTATATTTACAAGCCATTCTCCATATATAATTAGTTATCTTTCAAATGAATCAATTTATGCAGGTTTATCTGATAATGAAGGTGGGGTTATATTCAAGCGCGTTAACATGAAACCATTAATAAGAGATGCTAAGGAAGTTGATATGCTAACAGGAGATTATTTGTTTTCTTTAATCGCTGATGAATCAGAACTAATTAATGATTATTTAGAGGATTAGTTATGAGTAAATATGTAGTCATATTTGTAGAAGGCGAAACTGAGGAAGAACTTTATAAAAATTATATTATTCCTTTGATTAGAAATGAATTGCCTAATAAGAGACTTGAATGTGAAGTAAGTGTTTTTAATGTCCGTGGTGTAGGTGGATTTAAAAAAGATTCTTTAATGAAATTTAAACGTATCATACAAATGAATCCTAAAAAAGAGTTTATAGTTGCACTTTGCTATGATACTGATATATTTGAATTTGCAAGCGTTCCTCCAATTGATTGGAATAGTGTTCAATCTAAAATGGAAAATGCTGGTGCCAACAAAGTGATTTAAGTGAAAGCACGTAAGAGTATTGAAGATTGGTTATTATATGATGTTGAAGGAATGTGTAACTGGTTGAGAATTAAAATACCAAATAAGTTAACTGGTAAAAACGGCTATGATAAAATACAAAATATATTTAAAAAAGGAAATAGAATATACATAAAGGGTAAGAAAGTATCTGGTTTACTTGAAAGATTAGATATTTCTAAAATATTAGATAAGGCTAATTCAGAACTAGAACCGTTAATATCCATTTTAAAATCAAAATAATAATATTTAGAATTTATGTAAAGATCCAAGAGTCAAATATATTAATTCCATAGCTATTAGTATTAAATAAGATGTATGTGCTTAAAAATTTTTTTTGATTCCTTGTAATATGATTGGAAAATATCGTTTTTTTGGATTTATTTCTCTTTTGGTAATTCTTTGATATGAGAGCAAATGCTCTTAAAATTATGCAAAATGCAACCTATGGTTGGCTGAATTTTTATTTTGAAAAGTTTAAAATTATAGAGGCTTTTTAAGCAAGAAAAATAATGACGTGAGGTGAATATATGACACTTGGAGAAAGAATTAAAGAATTAAGAAATAAGAGTAATCTATCGCAGGAAAAACTTGCATTAGAACTTAATGTATCTAGACAAGCTGTTCAAAAATGGGAAACTGATGTCTGCCAACCAAGTCTTGATACGTTAAATGCTATTGCTAGATTGTTCAATGTGAATTTAGATTATTTAGTTAATGGCAAAGAGATAGAAAATAAAGAAGACATCACTGGGTCAGAAAATATACAAAAAACAGTGCTGGATAAAGTAGATATAATTTTACTTATTGTAATGCTTCTTTCAATTGGGCTTTTTATTGGTACATTTATTTATTCTATTTTAAATCCGATTCTGTATAACTCATCTTATTCTTTTGTATGGTGGTATGTGCGTATTTGGGTTTCAAGTGGAACATTCTTTCGCTTCCTTGTTCTTTTATCTATTGTAGGATTTGTTATCTCACTCGTTAAATTTTTACGAAGGAGAAAACACAACGAATAATGATAACAAAAACTTTATTGTTACTTTCTACTGTAACATTAGGGAGTACTGTCCAAACACTATGTATAAAAAATGAAGTTGATGATGTTTTAATTAAACATGTAGAAAACTTAAATGATGTGAATGATCTAGCAAATAATTTAAATAGTAAAGGTATTATCATCTATAAAGATGTTAATTCTAACAATGAAAATGAGGTTTCATCAGTCGCTTTAGACAATCAATTAGAAATTGATATTCGTGCTGAAATTTATGGAAAATATTTCTTTAAAATTGATGACTCAACCATTGGCGAAGGTTATTTGATAGGTACAAATTATACTACAGCTATAGATTTAGAAAAGATGATAGATAAAGTTAAAGATGAAATAAATACTGGTAAACTTTGTGAAGAATATATAAGCACTTGCTCTAACGATATTGTTAGTATGACTATTGGGGATTCATGGAAATCAGTTGTCTCTCAAAAATTAACATGGAGTCTAGATTATGATGGAGTCCACTATGGAGATTTCTCTGAATGGTATTCGTCTTTTAAAATAATTACAAGTAATTATAGGTATTATTTGATTGCTCATGAGACTTATGTGTCACCAAATAATGATAATACTGATGATTTCCGTACTAGTAAGATCATTTATAATTTTGATCCTCAAAGTGATCAAGTAGAGTTGCGTGATTATCAACCAAAAGCTAAAAATCCAGAAATGAATATTACTTATGGAAGTGATTTAAGTTCAGAAATATCTTCTGATTGTTCAGCTAAGGTTAGTGCAAGTGTATCCTCATCTTATTCAACAACATTACAATCACCTAAAATTTATGATAAAGGTAATATGGCAAAAGATGTAGTAAATATTGAATTTGATTATCTTGAGCCATGGTCTGAAAATGATCCTTGGTATTCATATAATATCAATCAATCTATGCAAACATCCGTCTATTTGATTCGAGAGAAAAAATCGAATACAAAAATAGTCAATATGCTTGATAAAAGAACGATTCAAATGGTTAGAGATGATTTTTGGCCTTGGAATGATAAAACTGTTAATTTTAATTACAATATAACATACGGCATTTAATGTTGAATAGCACTTTGTTAAAGATTTTAATAGTTAAATTAAATGAAGATATAATTTAAAAAAAAGTAAAAGTTTAATCAGATTATTTAA
The DNA here is from genome assembly GCA_963621965.1 of Alistipes finegoldii. Taxonomy (GTDB): domain Bacteria; phylum Bacillota_I; class Bacilli_A; order Acholeplasmatales; family Anaeroplasmataceae; genus JAEELC01. The sequence continues at coordinate 305 of CAVFGN010000053.1, read as the reverse complement.
GCCTTACATTTCAGCCTTTTCAATCGTATTAAGCATTATAATGAGAGTATTCAATAATTATTTTCCACTACTAGTAAGGTAGTGGAATTAATGCTATATTAGTAGTGGAACTAAAGAGGTCTCTTTACACAAAATGGCTTGATAAACCTCTATGAGTAGTGGAACAAATCTTCACTCGGTAGTGGAAAATGATTCTCCACTACACACTCCACCCTTTTGGAAGAAATTACTACAACCGCTTAATCTTGTTTAGTCCTTGAAAGTCTTGATTTTAAAGGTGAAAATGCCTTAACTAAGGTAAAAAT
>CAVFGN010000052.1:0-8364 GCA_963621965.1 Alistipes finegoldii | reverse complement strand
GAGTTTCTTTTTGTACTTCATATTATATTACTTTAAGCATTGTTACATTTTCAGGAAGGTTCTCCCAGTTCTTATAAGAGTTAGTCATCCATACATGATTAAAATTCTTGGATAGATTCTCAATACCCTTCGGATTAACCATGTGAACTACAGAGATATTAAGTCTCTCTTTCGGTACTCCTAATTTTCCAAGAGCTTCTGCAATACCACAGAAAGTTCCACCTCCGTCGCACAGATCATCCACAATCATTAATGGTTGACTCTCAATCTTTTCTGGATTGTCCACCTTGATTTCGAGTATTTTACCAGTAGTCAGATCACGAACCTTGCTACAGGTAATACAGTTCTCACTAAAATATCCATAACGCTCAACTGCTCCAGCATCTGGTAGGACTAATTGGTAATTAGTCATCCAGTTTTCTGGGCGTGTCAACTCCTCAGGATATAAGGCTTTGAACTTATTCCCCAGTCTATAATCATATATCACGTCTGAGTGAGACTCTAAGACAGCAATATTTTCCGCATTAGAGCTGCTAAGCATCTTCACTATTACCTTAAGAGTAAAAGGACGATTGAAATCCATAACTCTATCCATCCTCATTCCCATAAGATAGAAGATGTCAACATCATAATGGACGTCATGTCTATCAAGGATGTCAAGGACCTGAGTTACAATAAACAATTCCTCAGCATTAGTGATTCTACACTTCACACAAACCTGATCTTTGTGACTAAATTCTCCTAGAGAGATTTGGATTTCTCCATCTGGGAATCTAGATATAGTATATTTGATTTCACTATTCTCTAGATTCACTAAGTTTAGAATTTGCATAATCTACAACTTGTTTTAAAATGTTATAACTTTCTTCTAATCCTGCTCTATCATCAAGCAGAATATTGTAATAAGGCTTTCTAGACCTACTAAAGATGGGGCTGGTATTTACAAAGAAATGGGAGCTTTTATAGCTCCACAAATCTTTAGATACTAGCCAACGAACCTTCTCAGAGATTTTCTCTGGGTCCTCGTCCACGGTAAACAGAATGAGATTAAATTCTAATTTGATACATTCTTTCAACAATTCAATAATTTCACTATAATCACCTCCATTATTATGAAAGTCATAAATAGTGTTGTCAAAATCAAAAGCAACAATCAGCCTACCGTATTTATCATACTCCCTTTTAAGCCTATCTAAACAGGCTTGCTGATTGAATGGGTGCTTCATAATGTTGAATTTACACGTTCACGAATTTCAGAGAGACTATAGTCTCTCATGAGCTTTCCGTCCACGAACACTGGCTCCAAACAACCACCTGCTTCATGGAATCCATCTTGCTGATCGTAGGCAACATATTTACCATTTTCTTCCTCAACTCTTATAAGACCTTTAAGAGAGTTCTTAGTTCCATCATCAGTTTTTGGATGCTTAAAGATTTCCCTAAGCTCTCCATTGATAGTACAAGCGGTTGCTTTAACAGCAAATCCAAGAGAATCTCTGCTCTTAAACTGATAAGTAAATGAACCAATACCAAGTACAAGATTACAAGCTGCCATGTGGGCACTTTCTAGTCGAGTATAGATGTCTCTCTGACGCTCTAATGTTATAGAGTCACCATAGAGTAAACCAACCTTGGTACTTGGATAACGATAATCATTTACTGTAGTGTTCCAGCCAAAGATCTTACCAAGCATATAGTATGCTCCATAATATTGACCTTCAGAAATTTCAGTATAATGACTTTCATCATTATCCATAAATGGATTAAAATCACAGTAATACTTGCCCTCTTTCATTGCAGTATGATAATGAGGGTTAGTACGAAGACCACAGATAATATCCACAGGATCACCACTATCAGGACGAATTACTACACGACCGTCACGCTTCATAATATCTGCCTTAAGTTTTGGCAAGAACTTTTCAATTACCTGCCAGAAATCCCAAGTATCAGATACTATTGAGATAATACCAGTTTGATACAAATCATTGATGAGTCGACGATAAGTCTGTATCTCATCCTCTTCCCCTCCTGCACACATAACACTATGTTCAGTTGCTGGAACGGTAGCTGCCACCAATTCCTTAGTAACATCTGCATTATAGTAATGTTCAACAGCCTCAATAGCCGGAATTGTTTCACTACCACAGAAGGAAGTCATATGAGCCATACCAGAGATAACTGCTGCATCAAGACCAGCCATACCTCTCATTGAGAAGTCATGACAAGCGAAGCCAAGATTTACATCTTCTGGGAATCCAGTCTTCTTAGCGTGTTCCATGAGTCTCTTCTTATAAAGGCGAGCACTCGTTGCCGAGGTACAAGGTAGCCAAAGAGTACAACTAATCAAAGTTTCCAAATAATTAGTCAGCCAGAAGAAATCTGGAAGAGTATTCTGGATAGTCATCATAGGAACCCTTATAGGGCAAATAGAACCTTCAGGGAGAGCTTTAATCTCTATAGGGAGATAACCTAAGTCATAAAGTTCCTCAATATGCTTGGTTCCAACCTGATTAAGGTCTACGAAGTTACCTACTCGATAAGCAAACTGTTTAATTGCTTCCTCCTTAGGAAGAGCAAACCACTTGTTAAACTCCTCAATTAGGTACTTCTTTACAAAGTACTGAATGCCAAATACTACAGAACCCTCTGTAGCCTCTGGAAAGTAACGACAACTTCTTGGAGTCCAGTTACTGTAAACCATTTGTGTACCTTCGGGGTACATACGATGATGACCAAGCTTGTAGCCATCAGTTGCATTAATAATTTCCATTAATCTTCTAAATTTATGTTATTACTAAATTTCCTCTCTAGGATCTACCTCTACAGAGGAATACTCTATCATTAAAATTGAAAATATGGCTAGAGCCACAAATATTCCTAACACAATTAAAAATCCCATATTTAATCTCCTATTCTTTTAGAAGCTGTAGTTGCAAGTTTATCACAATACTCATTCCATCTATCTCCATTATGCCCTTTTACGTGCTGAAACACAATATTTGGACACAACTTAGACACACGAGTATATTGTTTATCAAACTCTTCCCACAACTTTACATTTTTACTTCTTTTCCAACCCTTAGTTGCACATCCTATGCAGTACATACTATCAGACACAATAGTCAAGTTATCAATAGGCTTAGTAATACATTTAAGTCCAGTGATAATTGCACCTAATTCCATCTGATTATTAGTAGTATGTTTGTACATTTTTGAATACCTAAGGATCAACTTATCATCCTTTAAAAACACCAGACCAAGTCCTCCTTGGTCTAGCTTAGACGAGTATGCACCATCAGTTATTAGTTTATAACTAGACATGTATAAAATGAACGTTAGTACTATCCTTCTTTATAAAACATTCTCCATACTTCGACTCTATTAGAGTCTTTTGTTCATTCAACATCTCCTCTAAAGAATTTTCATCCTCTACATATAAAGATTGCCAATTAAAACCTCCCATATCTTCTATTATAATTCCTCTAATTTCTTCTCTGATATGGTCTGAAAAGTCATAATAAGCCAATCTAGCTTCTCCAGAAACTCCTTTAACTTTTACATAAATCTCATCTTTATTAATTTCTGTCCAAGTTAAAATATTTTTAGTGCCATTTTTATCATAAAGTATTGGCTTTATTTCTGTATCTGGTACAAAAAGTTCAATTAATAATAAATCATCAAATAAACAATTAATTGATTTAGGAGTTTTGACTATGTATCTCTCAAAAGGATAATATTCGTTAAATGTATTTATAAATTCATAATCTGTCATAATTTAATTTTCTATCACAAAAAAACTCCTGTAAAATTATTACAGGAGTTCAGATAATATATTCTAACATTCTCTTTAGCCTCCATTGAAGAATAAAATAGAGGGTTCTTATTATTTTTTAGAAATTATATAAAATTAAATTTGCTGTATGTTGTCTTGTAAGAATACCTAACAGCACTCCTACCTCATTACAAGGATGGCTGTTTGGCTTTATAGCCTAATCAGGGTTTCTGGTTTGTATTCTAGTTACTATAAACCCTTTTTCACTTACTCATTTGTTTTCTATATAACTCATCTATATCCTCTTGAGTATATCCTATCTCTAATAAGTGGTTGTAGTACTCTTTGGGATGATAATAAGCTAATCCATCTGAATCAAATTTCCAAGTATCTGAAATTTCCTTCAATGAATGTAATGGCTCTTCTCCCTGCTTAAGTTTCTTTTTAGAAATTCTTCTAAATAACCTATTAGCAAGAATTTTATCTTTCTTATTAGAAAAATAACAAGCAACTGCCATAAATGGATGTTTTTTAAAACTTCTACTCATAATTATAATATTAATTGTAGCTCTGGCAGGAATCGAACCTGCCAAAAATACCATATAGAGCCTATTCTATTGTATAATGTCCTGCAATGTTTTTATTACATCATCGGGTCTATTAATCAATAGAAAATGATCATCATTGGGAAAATATAAAGTTGACTTTACTCCTATCTCCCTGCATTGTTTATGTTGTTCTGGCATCCTATTGGAACTATGATCTTTAGATCCTCCTATAAAATTTATAGAACCAGAAACAGTAGATAAATAAGATAGATTCCCAGATATTGTTGTGTAACTATCAAACTTAGTTGGAAACCATCTTATAGCGCTATCAATTGCAGTTACACCATTGGATAATCCAACAATATTAACTCCACTAATAATGTATCCCTTGTCTTCTAGATAAGGAATATATTCTGAGAATATCTTGCCTATATCTGCATTGTCGTAGATTCCAGAAATATTAGATGTACCTACTGACAATATGATACAATCCTCAAGTTTGGAGAGTATACCTTGGTACATCTTCCAATTTCCAGCATATCCATGACAGAATACAACCAGTTTTGCACTCTTATTATCAGGCAATTGTAAATATATTGTTTTTCTGTTGTGTAACTGTCCCCAGACCCCGGACATAATATTATTGCTTAAATTTGAGTAAGGCTTAACAAAGTTGGATAGATGTTCTCTGTTATTGTAAGCTGTCTTAACTATCCAATCTGGGTAGTTTTTGAACAAAACACTACAATGGCTAAAGCATGTCGTTCCAACATTCATTATTTCTTCTTCTGGAATCAAGCAATCAGTGATATAATCCATAACAGGAGGAGAAATTAATTTACCCTCCTTTTCATATAAAAGTCTCAATTTCCCAGTATTATACCTTGGAGTGCAAATGTAAATACCAATTACTAATACTGTAAGTAATACAGAATTTGGAATTTTTATGATATTCTTAAAAGTATATACCAAGAGAAATACACAAAGAAACTTATATAATGGTGATACTACAAGTACAAACAATATCACCAACAAAATTCTTAAAACTACCATATCTTTTTAACTAATAGTATTAAACCTAAAACTGCTAGGAATAGGCACCAAGGATAACACGTTACCCACCATGCCTCATCAGGAAACTCCCCTGAGGGAGATAATCCTAACTCTATTCCACAGCTGTATATCATTTCTGTTAAATTACAAAAATGCATGTGTAAAATAATGTCTATAAACCAACTAAGCATAAAAGCCCCAGCCAATATGATTATTATTCTACAAAGTTCAAATACATATCTTAAAATCTTTTCCATATCTTACTTTTCTTTTTATTGTTATTTTCTAACCGAGGCTTCCTATCCAAAGTTATGATACATTCGAGAATGAGAACTAGCAGGAATAGTATCAGCAACTATAACTCTCTTAGACAACCCAAGAGGTTGAAGAACTTCATCTCCAATGAAATCCCATTCATCCTTATACTTTCCAGCACCATTGTTGTGGTTTTTTACAATACTCATTCCTCCGTACATACCATTATTGTCTGAAACCCCATAAGATTTATATTTCGTACCCTCAGGTAATTTACCCTAAAGAAGATTGTAAGCTCTTCCCTACTATCTATATTCTTCCCTTAACTGTTTATCAGACGGAACCCACGTTATTAGTTCTGGATTTTCTCTTGAAGCAATAGACTGGTATTCTTCATTAGGAACAAAAGAAGCATATTCCTACTCTCTTCCAGCGTGAAGGTTGTTCAAGTCTATTCTTGCCCTAAATATTTTTTGAATGTATCCAATATCCGCTTTAGTTCCAAGTGCACTTCTAACAACTGGATTACTATTATATAACTATATTGCTCTCTCCCTCTATTTGGGATCGTTTAAATCCATAGAAGCAATTTGGTCAAATATCTTCCTTGCATCAGATTTGAAGCCATATGCTCCAAGAATAAATTTATATAAAGATTTTCCTATAGCTTTAATAGACTTAGGATCAGTAGGGTCATCGTCTCTACTATCATAGTATCCAAAAGGAAATACATTATCGTATATTTTATTAGAGGCAACATTATATGCCGGAATACTCAGCAGAGCAACTGCTGCAGCAGTCCCCAAACCTCTATTTTTTCTAATCTTACTTGCCTCCTATGAAATGAAGGGCTTCATTGCTTCCTATCTAACCTTTAGAAGGGCTAGTTTATTTGCATCTCCTCCAAATTCCATAGTACCGCTCTTATAAACCTTGGTGGCTTTATCAGCATTATTTTTCATCCATTCAAGCTCTGCTTTAGATGCAGCACTTCTCATGGCTTTAGCATTCCTAATAGCCTATTTCTTTCCTTCAAGATTTGCATCTCTCATCTTCTATGTAGGCCTCCAACTACTCTTCTATTGCAATATTCTCTATTTTGCTAACTTGTTCAATCTCTTTTCCGCAGCAGCTTCACCTGTGAAGATTTTTCTTAATTTATTAGGAGCAAGCTTAATTTTAGTTATTGATTTAAAACTTGGCTATGCTGTTTCTTTTACAATTGTTTTAATAAAATTGCCAAAGATAGGTTTTAAAATTTTATTTGCAGCTTCACTTTTTGCACTCATATTTATTGTAATCCGTAAGCATAATAATGCCTATACTAATTATATGTATCCTAATCTATAGTATTCTTCATACCCATTTCTTTTTTTAACATAGAATTAAAATCCTAATTTGACATTCTTCCAAAAAGTATTCCAGAATTTAGATCCTGCGTTCTCTACCTATCCATAATATCCTATTGCTAAGCTTCGTACTAAGCTTCATTATTCATGTTTTTATAAGTATCCTGTGCAATATTAGTCCCTATAAGTCCGAGATTAACTTTCCAATTAGTTGCTAATTCTAAACCTCTGGCTGTTTTTTCACCAACATTTATAGTGCGATTACCGGGTAATTTTAGTCTACTTAATGGATTTTTATTATTTTTTAAATATTTATAAGCAGCAGACCGAGTATTCTGTATTGTAGGATTAGCCTATCTTAGTGTATTCATTACTTTCTAAGATTTTGATAAAGCAGGACTACCAAAAAAAGGAATCTTAGAAGAAACTTTACTCGCAAAACTTACTTTATTATTACCTAATGCTTTATTTATTGTTTTTAATGATTTTAATCCTCTTGTTACAGGAACTAAGCCCATACCTGCAGTTAGTGCTGCACCTGCCCAATCTCCTCTAGCTGCAGCTAATCCAGCATCTCCTAAAGATAAAACAGTTCCTACTCCAGGTAACATATATAAACCACTACCTAACAAACTAGCACCCATTCTTAAATATGAGTTTTCGTCAACACCAGCCTTATCCATCCCCCAATCTATTAAACCTTCAATAATTCCATGGTTTTTTATTCTATCCCCAATAGATTCATCAGAATTATTATACTTAAGTTTAGTCAGTGCTTTATTTTTTGCAACTAAATCCTATTTCTATTGTTCGCTAATCTTTAATCCAGTATCAAAATTTCTCCAAACTTTGTCTTTAGATAGAAAGTAACTTTTACCATCAACTTGTTTAGTTTTAGTACTATGATCAGTTGAATTTAATCTCCATTTACCAGCTTTATCTTTAATCAAACTTGAACGCATAGCATTATTTTCTAATGTAGCATTAACAGATTGCTTGTGTTTCTTTTTCCAGTCTATATAAGATTTATCAAGACCTCCTGATACAGATCCGACCCTAGAAATTGAACCATCAGAATTATACTAGTAATAAATTCCATCTTTTCCTAGTATTCTATTTCCAGGTTTAACTTCAGATCCATCACTTCTGTACCATCTTCTTTTTTGTTTATTATAAGTAAATTCAGCCATATATATATATTATAACTATTTTGGAACAGGAGAACTCTTTGATGGATTCGAACCATCATTTTAAAGCTTTTCCTTTTAAGCTAAAAGAGTTAAATATCAGAGCACCTTTTCTAGTTCTATTTATTCTTCTGTTACTAGTAAGAGAATATCCTACTTTAACCTCAATAGAAATTGGGCTAGACCAGCTAGCTATT
>CAVFGN010000051.1:0-8901 GCA_963621965.1 Alistipes finegoldii | reverse complement strand
TCTACAATGGAACTATCACGGAAACAGTTACTATTCCATCTGATATAGTCTATTTAACAGGAGGTAGCCATGATATAGGACACAGTTTAAGTCACGGACACTGTCATTATATAGGTATAGTTAAAGGAGACTATAATGATATAAGTAAACAAGTAAAAGGTCTTGCAGTTTCTATACATAATTTTAATAAGGAATATTGTTTTGTAACATTATTTGATGTACAATTTGTTTCAGAAGCTCCTGATATTATTAATCCTGATACTTTATCAGAAAGTGAATATATTAAAGCATTAGCTGAATGGAATAGTCAAATTGATTTCAATAAATATTATATTGCATTTTATAGTAAAGAGTTGAAGTTAGTTAAGATGGCTAAAATTCGACAAATAAAGAGTGAGAATGAAATAGAGACGTATTTAGTTCATATTTATAATGAATTTAATACAGACATTAAATCAGAATTCATAGAGTTGACCAATATGAATTTAGACAGTTTTATGCTTGACGGTTACTCAACTAATAATATAGGTAAAGTAGTAGAAGGAGAAATTGCTGATAAATATTGGAATACCCTTATCTATAATGTTTTAAAACCGCTCAATCTTAGTTTTATTGATACTACTAAATTGGATATACTCCAATTATCTGAAATGAATAGAGCATATAAAATAGCTAATGATTTTATTCATAATGGTAAATCTTTTGATGGTAAAGAATTAGAATATTTATGTGATATGAAATCAATATAAATATATTAGGATTATGACTAAGAAAGAATTTGCATATTGGGAAAGAAATATAGATAAGTTTCTATCTATGGAAATAGTCTATATTAATTTCAACAAACCAATTGAAATAAATAAAGCATACATAATAAAAGATAAAAACTATAAGACAGATCACCCTAAAATAGTATATGGTACATATCTATGTTCTTCATATTCTATTTTTGATTTGTATAATGTAAAAATCCACAATGATAAGTTGATAATTAAATGTAAACTTTTACATTATTATCTAGATAAAGAATACTGTGTGGACATTATAACAAATACATTTGAAAGAAAAAATATAGGACGCATATATTTTTGATGTAGAAAATTTAATAAATAACTATGATAAGAAAAGGAACTATTCTTTCTAAATAAGATATAAATCATGAGGCTATTCATTAAGATTTAGTATTAACCCATAACATAAACAATATGAAAGAAAACATTGGAAAGAAAGTAATCATCCGCGGCGATAGAAGCGGAGTGGAGTTTGGAACATTAGTAGCACAGGAAGGTCAGGAAGTGACCTTGCAGAACGCTCGCCGTATCTGGTACTGGAGTGGTGCCGCATCATTGTCACAGCTTGCTAAGGATGGCACATCTAATCCAGATGATTGTAAATTTACTGTCTTCGTGGATAGCATCACAATCCTTGATGCTATCGAGATTATTCCTTGTACAAACAAAGCTATCAAGTCAATAGAAGAAGTGAAAGAATGGAAAAATTAAAAGACAAGATTAAGAAATTCTTAACCATTGATATTGGTTATGGCTGTGGCGATGGCAATGGCGGTGGCCATGGTAATGATGGTGGCTATGGTTGTGGCTCTGGCGGTGGCTCTGGCACTGGTTATGGCTGTGGCCCTGGCGGTGGTAATAACTATGGTAGTGGCAATAGCACTGGCACTGGTTATGGCGGTGGTTATGGCTCTGGCACTGGCTATAGCGGGGGTGGTGGCAATAGCTATGGCTATTGCAGTAGTTATGGTTCTGGTGAAGGCTATGTCTATGGTATAAAAGAGATACATGGCCATAAGGTTTACACGGTGGATGATACACCAACTCTTATTACATCAGTCCGTGGTAATGTAGCGCAAGGTTTTATTCTACAATCAGACCTCCAGCTGAAGCCTTGTTATATTGTTAAGGAGAACAATGAGTTCGCCCATGGCAATACCTTGCGAGATGCCTTCACATCTCTGCAAGAAAAGTTATATGATGACAGCACGGAAGAAGAACGGATAGAAGCCTTCAAGGAGAAGTTCCCGTTATACGATGTCAAGTATGACAACAAAGACCTCTTTGCCTACCATCATGTGCTTACAGGCAGTTGTCGTATGGGCAGAGAAACTTTCGTAGCAGACAAAGGCTTGTCCCTTGACGGCAAGACAACAGTCCGTGAGTTTGTAGAACTGACTAAGAACGCTTATGGTGGTAACATCATCCAGCAGCTGCCACAAGCGTATGGAATAACCGATTGATTAACCACCTCTCCTTGGTGACAGCAGGGAGAGGGTAAAACAAAAGAAAGATAATAGAGAATATCAATATTAAGGACATGAGCAATCTGATATTCAAGATTTATGTGATAACCGCCTTCGTGGTGGCGCTCATAAGCATTTTCAACCGAAAACGATAGAACTATGATAGACAAAAAGAAGATAGAGAGAACTGCAAACTTCGTCTTTGAAGGCATAGACAATAACCCTTCAATAGAGAAAGATGCTTTTATATTAGGCGCACAATGGGCGCAGGAAGAGTTTGTAAAAAGCCTGTGGCATGATGCAAGTGAAGAGCCTAAGTCACAAGACGGATATAACTCCATTTATGTCTTGGATAAACATAGAAACATTCAGAACGTGCTTTATCTTACCAAGTATGAAGACTGGGAAGGGTATATGGAATCTTACGAAGCAGTTGCTTGGTGTTATAAGTCAGACTTGTTACCAAAGAAAGAAGGTGGGGAATGACCCTGCACCTTGCACAACAGATAGTCAATGTCTGCATAGCCACAATGGGAGTAATAGGCTTCTTGGCTGCCACAATAGACGCCTTTACAATCCTATTTCTCCTCATTACTTTAGATGTGTATTTTTAAGAATAATTAATTAAATTACAATGAAACTTATACAGCAATCATTTGAAATTCTCGAACAAAAGGATTTCACTATTAAAGGTATTAAACAGTTTATCGAAAGATGCGCCAGAGTGTCGTATAAGAGTGAAGATAAAATGACTGATACTTCTTATGAGAAATTCGTGGGGATGTTGGAGAATAGAAACCATGCTCGTCCACTAGAATTTGGAACTATACATCTTCAAATGCATATTTCAGACTTTCATAAGTTAAGAGACACTCTCTGTATAAATAAGTTGTGGAATGACTGGTGGATTAAGTATAATTATGCTGGAGACCTTGCTTATGTAACTACTAATTATAGGTACTATCTTACTATCCTTAGAATATGCCCAAACATAGAAGAGTACTTTGACCCACAAGACGATGAATTATATCCTAAGAGATATACAGTCCATATGATTCTTAGTCGGGGAGTAATGGATGAGTTTAGAACTCATGTAGGGTTATCACATCTAGCCGAAAGTACTCGTTATTGTAACTACTCTAAGGACAAATTTGATAATGAAGTAACTTTTATTATTCCTTGTTGGGTAAATACGCACTGTCCTAATAAAGAGAATGAGGGTCCTTCTATTGCCGATTCAGAGTGGAGTAATGCTATGGAATCAGCAGAAAAATATTATTTTTCTTTACTTGCTAAAGGTTGGATTCCTCAACAAGCGCGTTCTGTACTCCCTCTAGGAGTTAAGTCTGAACTTATATCTTGCGGATTTGGGGATGCATGGGAAAATTTCTTCTATCGTAGAGATGCTAAAGATGCCCATCCTATGGCTCAGGAAATAGCTAAACCAATTCATGAAGAATTTCTTAAGAGAAGATATAAATGAAAGAATTTAAATTGGATGAAATAGAAGAAGAGAGTGCTAAGAAGTTTATAACTAATTATGATAAATGGTAATGGGAAATATTATATGCATAATCCTAATAGTGGTTTTGGTAGTGGTTTTGGTAGTGTGCCTAATTGGTATGGTGTACTCTGCTATACAAGCTAATAAATCTCTCAAAAGATTAAAGCGTAATGATGCTGTATGGTTTTATCGTACTAAACTCATCCAGAGGTGCTCTCCAGACGCAGAGCTTATTAAGAAGATAATAAATAAGCATTCATATGAGGATATGCTTAACTCATGTAAACCACTAGAGGATAAGTATTGGTTTACTCAAGAAGAAATTGAAGAGATTGATTCTAAGCATGTATTTCATATTATAACACTAAAATAAAATTTTATAACGAGACTGAATATGGAATATATTAAACCACTAAACTTAGATTCATCTAAGCAGGGAATCTGGTTTACGTCTGATACTCATTTTGGGCATACTAATATCATTAAATTCTGTAAGCGTCCATGGGAAACGATAGAAGAAATGGATGAAGTTTTGATTAAACGTTGGAACTCAGTTGTAAAACCAGATGATATAGTATTTCATTTAGGGGACTTTGCATTTGCCACTAATAGTAGATGGAAGGAAATTATACAACAGTTAAAAGGTCATATATATTTAATTGTTGGAAATCATGATGAGATTCGTTATCCAGGACATCAAGTATTTGATTTATTTGAAGGAGTTACTACTCAATTAGCTCTTAAAATAGATAATCGTCATGTATACCTAAATCATTACCCATTTCTTTGTTATGGTGGGGTGTATCGTAACTCTGGACAAGCAGTAATCCAATTATATGGGCATGTTCACTCTGGACCACATTGCGAAGGCAAAGATACTGACAGATTATCTATTACCTTCCCGTATCAGTACGATGTAGGGGTAGACAATAATAATTATACTCCAGTATCTTGGGAACAAATAAAAGAAATTATAAATAATCAAATACAAAAAGTTAATGGCTAATATTTGTGAAAATACTTTAAGAGTCTTTACTGATGATGAGGATAATAAGAATTACATAGTTAAGTTTATGTTCAATACTTTTCAATGTGATCTAGAGGAAGTAGACTCCAATATGTTAGAAGGTTATTTTGATTCTAAATGGGATTTTCCAGAAGAATTAATGAGAGAGCTTTATGAAGGACTTCCTAATAAAGATGATATAGATATGACATGTCTCTCTGTAGAATGGGGTTGTTTTTATTGCGCTTTTCATACTTGCGATAAAGACGGATGGACTATTGAACAATAATAAGTCAAAAAATGAAAATAATAAGTGTAAGTGGTTGTACTTGTGACTCCCTAACCATTGATAATGTAGAAACTTCAGAAATGAAGATCGAAGACATACAAGAAACTATTAAAAAATTAATAGATAAAGAATCTGATTTAGGAACTCTTCAATCTATTTTAATAGATCTTGTAGAAACAAGAGGAGAATTTGAAGATCTTGGAAATTGTGAACAATGTGGTGATTGGATAACTAAATATACAGTAGAAATATGAAGATATGTGCAATAAGTGACTTACATGGCTATCTTCCAAAGATAGAACCATGTGAATTACTTTTAATTTGTGGTGATATTGTCAGTCTTAAATGTCAACAATATCACCAGAGTTGTAAGAAATGGTATATTAAGAACTTTAAACCTTGGATAGAAGAACTTCTATGTGAAAAAGTTCTATTTATTCCTGGCAATCATGAATGTGGAGTAGAAGGACATGAAATTGAATATAGAAATATGTTTCCTCGTTCATATAAAGCAACTATACTCATACATGAAGAATACGAATATTTAAGTAATGAGGGAAAAATCTATAAGGTTTTTGGAACTCCGTACTGCAAAATTTTTGGGAATTGGGCTTTTATGCGTGAAAATGAAACTTTAAAAGAAAAATTCTCAGAAATCCCAGAGAAACTTGATATTCTCATGACTCATGATGTGGCTTATGGGTATGCAGACCAATCTTTGCAAGATATAGGGTGGGGAACAGATGAGCACTTTGGAACAATAGAGTTACGAGATGCTATCCTAGAGAAAAAACCGATTCTGCATTTCAGTGGGCACATTCACACAGCCCAGCATTCATTAACAATGATTGGAAGTACAAAACATTATAATGTAAGTTATATAGATGAACAATATAACCCTGCATTTAAACCTTTATATTTGGATATATGATAGACATAAACAATCTTATAATGATTAGTATGAAATCAGGTGATAAAGCATCCCTTCGTGCTTACAAGAACCTGAAAGCAGAAATACAAAAGGTTAAAACAGCAAAAAATGCTAAACCTTACACCGATGCTTCTGAGATTCAACTCATCTCTAAAATGTGCAAAAATTTAGAAGATGCCATTTTAGACTTCTCTGAGGCTCACAGAGAGGACTTAGTATCTGATTATACAAGTGAATTGGAAATACTAAAAAAGTTACTTCCAGAGCCTGTAAATGACTCGCAGATAACTTCTTTTATTATAGAGTACTGTATAGAAAATCATTTTTTAGGTTCCGATCTTATTGTTGAAATTCCTAAGAAAGAAATGGGCAAAGTTATTAAAGCTACAAAATCTAAGTATCCCCAAGCAGATGGATCATTAATTTCTTCTATTGTTAAGCAGTATGTTGTATAAATACGTAGGTAATAAATTCGAAGTAAATGATACTACTATTGTATCTGATGGTGACATTCTTACAATAAAAAAAGGTGCTGAACAACAAACAGCAGAAGGTATAAATTACAGTGTTAAAATAGAATCTGTAATTAATAATACAACTGGGAAAGAGATTCCTATTGATATACTTCATAATATTATTACACATTTAAAACCTTTAGACAAGGATGCTGGAGATATAGATGAGATAGAAGAAACAATAGAGGTTGAAGGTAACAATAGAGTATCACATCCGTCTCATTATACTTGGTTGAAAGATTTGTGTGGAATAGAGGTTATTGATATTACTAGACATCTTGATTTTGATCTTGGAAATGCTATTAAATATATTTTACGTTGCGGGCATAAATCGGAGAATGGTTATACTAACAAAGAAAAAACTATAGAAGACTTAAGAAAAGCAGTCTGGTATTTAAACGATAAAATTAAAATGTTAAATGAATAAATATATAAAGAGTGATATAAGATCTGGATTATTTATGTTAGGAGCAGGGCTAGGACATATAATAACTGCTTTAATCAGTGGAGAAATTAATGAATATAAATTAAATATTCCATTAGAAAGTGAAACTATAGCTCAGATATTACAAGCTTTTGATAAAAATATTTCCATTGCTTTTATAGAAGATGATAAAGTTGCATTAGATATTATATCAGATAATGGTATTAAACCCATTTATATTTGTACTGTTGAAGACGGTTGTTTATTTAGAACATGAAACAAAGCCCAACACTCTCATAAAGAGAATGCTGGGCTTATTTTTTTTTTAATGTGCTATGTGATACTAATTACAGTATTTACACTAATAAATAATATAATCTTTAAGGTTCATTCTTCTAAGATATTCCTCTGCGGATTCTTCTGAGAAGAAGGTCTATTTAGCTTTTCCTAGTCTGTTATAATGACACCTAGGATATTTCCCTTTTAGACTATTCCTTGGTAAAGGATTCATATTATATAATAAAAATCATCTCTATTTAATACATCTAGAGATTCTGCAGGACACTTATAATCTCCGTTCTGAAACATTAATGAGTTAGAACCATAGCTCCATTTGAAGTATCCTATAAAGTTAGGAAGCTTGCCTAACTTTCCATGTTTTGCGATTTCAGTTATTTCACTGTAAGTCATAATTATATAATAGCCCTAGGTAGTGGTTGAGCAATATACTCAAATCATTATCTAGGGCTTTTTTTTTATTCTTCTTGTCCGAAGGTTCCTCCTTCTCGTTTAGTTCTAAACATATCTGGCTTGATTGCATCCAACGCAGGCTTAATTGGCTTCAAAGCTCCCGAGGTCTTAACAACTCCATCCCAGAAATCTTCATCCCCAGTTGCAACATTCCATAGATTTTTCCATGTTCTGGCTCCCCATTCAAATGAGAAAGGAGTCCAAGAAGATAAAGCGCCACCAACTGAGTCCCAAGTATTAAAATCTAAGAAAGAGTTTCTAACAGACATAACGGCTATATTCGCAGCTGCTACCCCTAGTCCTTGAACAAAATCTTTATTTTTTGGATCTTTCAATTCATCTAACCAATCTCCTAATAGGGCTGCCATAATGCAACCTCCTAAGATAAACATCATAAGGTCATATCCACCCTACTTAATATTGTTTCTATAAGTGAGTTGAAGATTAGCATCTTCATTGTTCCATTTAGAATCCCATCCTTCCTTTAAAGCACTTAAATGAATTCCTTTATTATCTACTAACCCAGCATTCCACATATTCTTTGCCATATCAGCAAGAGTTAATATAATTCCTTCTTGCCATTGTCCTTTCCACTGAATAACTGGAGCTGATGTCTCTGTAGTTGTTGGAGGTTCATCAAATAAAACGTTACCATTATTATCTACCTAATAGTAGTATTTCTCTCCGTTTTCCTCGTATTGCTCCCAATTACCTCTTAAACGAACACCTCCTGATTGAAGGTATTGGTTCTTCTTACCAGACCAATAGGTTTTAAATTGTAACCAAAGGCTACCTATAGTAGTAGACATTATAAGGGACTTTTTTTCATGAGAATAATATCCATAAATATCATCTCCCAAAGATTTCATACTCTCTGCTTGTTTGTTGGTATATGCCCTAGGTAAAGGTAATGGTTTCTTCATATTTAAGGTAAAGTCTGCCCCATCCTTGTTCTTGGCATGCTCTATAACAAATTGCCTGGCTATTGTATAATACCTAGATTTTTGTTCATTGTATTTTGGATCATTCACTCTTCCATTTGCAAAGGCATCAAAACGTTTATCCTATTTCCAGTCATATACTAATTCTCCCTTACCATTTATAGAATGGGCATCCAAACATCCGTCTCCCATCATCTAAGAAGTAAATATAGTCATACGGTTATAGTAGTCTGGTCTAGATGCAAACTTAAACATGAAGTTATCAAAATTCCAAATACCTTTCT
>CAVFGN010000050.1:0-9364 GCA_963621965.1 Alistipes finegoldii | reverse complement strand
AATCAAAGACGAATTAAAACTAATATTTATTTTTACACTAATTAGTGCTAGAATATTTAAAAGAAGAAGGTATATTATATGATAAAAGTTTATGGTTCAGATATGTGCTCTAAAACTAGAGATTTTAAGTATAATTTAGAAACTAATAATATTCCTTATACCTATATTGATATCAATGAAAGTCTTCGTAATATGCAAGAATTTTTACAAATAAGAGACACTAATAAAAAATATAATTTAATGAAAGAAATAGGTGGAATTGGTATACCTACTATTGTATTAGATGATGGTAATGTAATTCTTAGATGGGATAACTACTTAATTGAACAAGGAATTGATGTAAAATATAGTAGAAAAATTTGTATCGATGATTCTAAAAATTGTTAAAAAGGCACTTTTTTATAAAGTGCCTATTTATTATATAGTGGATATTTTAAATTTGCGGTATTTGATTGAGGTTTATAAACAACATTTTTAATTTGCGGATTAGGCAAGCCAAACTTTGCATTATAACCAAATAAATTGATATATCTATCAATATCGTGTTTTTCGTTTGACATACACTTTAATACCTCAAAACAAGCACGCGTATCATCAAGTGCTCTATGAGAATTAACAACAATGTCATTTAAATCATAATGATTTATTGCTTCACACAATTTGTGTGGATAACTAACTCTATCTTTATAAACTGTCATTATATCTAAGAAAACTACATCAGTAAGTTTAATTCCTTTTAAGAAGTGTCTTAAGAATTTTAAATCAAATTGTGCATTATATGTAGCAATAATTTTTTTACCGGGCTTTCCTAAAAGAGAAGCAAACTTTTCTTTGACTGCTGTACTTGTCAAGCCGTCACTCGCTAACATTTCATCTGTTATATGTGTTAAATTGACAATTTCAGCTGGTAATTTAGCACCGCTATCCTCTAATTTAATTAAATCGTTAATAGAACTTGTTTCAACAAGTTTATCATTAATTCTTTTAATTTCAATAACACCTAAATCTATTATTTGGCATTTTAATTCATCTAATCCTGTAGTTTCAGTGTCTAGACAAATAATTGTATCGTATTTATCAAAAATTTCATCTAATGTATTCATATATTTTTATCCTTTTTATAAATTATATCACGAAAATTCTTTTCTTTCTAAACAAAAGAAATGTTTATGTTAGTTTGGACTAAAATTATTTTAATAATATTTAAAAATGTGCTATAATTTTAACGTTTATAATTGAAAGGATTTATATTTTATGGATCGTAATCTTATTTTAGAAAAAATTCACTTATTAAAAGAACAAGGTAAAATCGTACCAGAAGACAGTATGATTAAAACTGATGTACAAATAGAAGGTATTAGAAAAGCTAGTATTGCAAATACTAAGGTTTTAGACGAAGTAGCTAAACAAATAAGACCTTATATGACTACAAAAGAAATAGATGAAATTGTTCGTATTAAGTCTATTGAATTTGGTGGAAGAAGCGCAGTATATGGTTATGAAGGATACCCTGCTTACACTTGTACATCAATTAATGATATGGTATGTCATGGTATACCAAGTCAAAAAGATGTCTTAATGCCAGGGGACATTGTAAATGTTGATTGCACTACTTATGTTGATGGTTATTATGGTGATAGTTCTCGTATGTTTGTTATTGGTAATGCAAGTAAAGAACGTGTTGGTTTATGTGAACGTGTAAAAAAGATGCTTGATAAGGCATTTGAATCAATAGTTCCGTGGGAAACAACACTTGGTGATATTGGCTATATTATTAACAAAATGGCTACTTCTTATGGCTATTCTGTTGTACGTGAAGTCGGAGGACATGGCGTTGGTCTTGAAATACATGAAGATCCTTATGTTTGTCATGTTGGAAAAAAACATGAAGGTATGATCATTACTCCAGGTATGGTATTTACTATTGAACCAATGGTAAATAGAGGAAAAAGGCATGTATTTTTAGATGCATCTAATAATTGGACTATTTATACAGACGATGGATCGGATAGTGCTCAATGGGAATACACTATTGCAATTTTTGAGGACCATGCGGAAATTTTAGCTCATTAATTATGAAAGAATATATTTACAAAGAAATAGATAAAACTGAAAAGTTTATCAAAAAGAATAATAACCGTATTGAAAAATTAAATAGACCTCAAAAAAACTACGATGAACCTCCTAAAAGAAGTGTGTTAGAAGAAATAGGTAGTGCGGTAAGCCACGGCTTGGGCGCAATACTTTCACTAATTGGTCTTATATTATTGATACAAAAATCAACTAACAAGGTAATGTTATTCTCCGCAATAATATTTATGACTTGTATGTTTATAATGTACTTGAATTCTTGTTTATACCATTCGTTTAAATGGGGACTTAAAGTGAAAAGAATTTGGAGAAGATTTGACTACACATCAATTTATTTACTTATTGCGGGAACTTTTGCACCTATACAATTAGTGCTTCTTGAAAGAGTATATGGTAGCGCAGGTCACACTATTGGTATAATTTATTTTATTGTTATGTGGGTATTATTTATAATAGGTATTACATTTACTTGTATATTTGGTCCTAACAAAACAAGAAAAATAAATTTTCCTTTATATTTTGCAGGTGGATGGTCGGCTTTATTCATGGTGCCTTCGTGGATTAAGTATGATTTTCATTTTGCATTATGGATTTTTATTGGTGGCGTAATCTATACACTTGGAATGATTCCTTTTGGTCTACTTAGAAACAAAGGCGGTGCCCACTTTATTTGGCATATATTTGTTTTATTTGGGACAATTGCACATTTTATAGCTATGTATCTTTATTTATTTATTTAAAACCAGAGTAAAATCTGGCTTTTTTTATTTCTAATATTCGTTTAAAATAACTTATTAAAACGAATTTATATACTAAAATATTATTCTGATTGGAGTAAAAATTCTTGTAATTTTGCATATATATATATATAATATAGAAGATATAAGGAGGTTATAAAAATGATTAATTTTATAAAAAATAAAAAGTGGTTTACACTTTTTTTAGCGATATTTATGTTTGCTTCGATATTCGTGCATGTTTCTAGAAGCTGCATCACTGCTTATGCAGATGATACAAATTATCAAGCTCAAATTGGCAGCGTGAAATATACAACACTTTCTGGTGCATTAAATGCAGCAAGTAGTGGACAAACAATCGAAATTATAAACGAAAATGTTAATTTTGCTGGGGCAACGACAGCTACTTTGAAAAGTGGTGTCACAATAAAAACATTAGATAGTAGGCAACAATATTATGATAGTTATACTTATTATTACGAAGGTATAATTAAAGCTACGAGCAATGTAACTCTTGGTATTTATGAAGATGAAGAATATAATACTAAGCATACTATTAAGTTTACAAGTGGAACTGTTGAAGTACAAAGTGGGAAAGCAAACTTGTGTGGTACTGTAAGTGCTACAGGATCAAAAGGAGTAACGATTGCTAAAACGACTAATACAACAAATCTTGATGATTTATTTAGTGTTACTGTTATTAACGATGGTGGCCTTAAATATGATCAAGTGACAACTTTTTCAGCTAATGACATAAAAATTGGAAATGTAACGTATAAATGTGGCAAAGAAACTAAATTTAATATCATGGACTCTAGCTATACATCACTAGGAGCTGGATCAGTAGAACTTGATAATGATCAAGCAATTTTTGTTAATGATGCTAAAGTAACAAATGTTAATAATGACTGTAAGATTAAAGTTTCAGTTACTGAAGGAAACTATATGGTAGTAGTTCCTGCGTCTAAAAAAATTTTGGTCGGCGATGTTGAATATACAGCAGGCAAAGATGGAATGACATGTGTTCCTTATGCACAATATGATGATAAGGGTAATGCAAGTTATTATAATTGCTTGTTTAAAGGTAGTGTTGAACTTAGCAGTAAACAAACAATCTATGATAAGAATGCAGAGTCTTGCGTTGAAAATACAGGTAGTAGTAGCATTACAGTTAGTGTAATTGAGGATAGTGAATACTTTGTAGGTAATGTAAGTGTTTCTGCAAATAATAAAGTTAAGTTTAAAGATTCATATAGTAATGAAATTGAGTACACTGCTGGTACAAATGGCATGGTATGTCAATTTTATGGCACTGATGTTCTTTTGTGTGATGGTTCTGTTGATTTAGAAAAAGGCAAAGAAATTAATGTAAATCCATATACTAGAATCAAAAATGTAGGCACAGATAATATTGATGAAATTATTACTGTTTATACTAATTATGATGAAAATGGGAAAAAATACGAAAGCAATTTCACTGTTCCTACATCTGGTAATATTGTTGGTATAGGTAATAAGTATGTTAATTATAATTTGGTTATTAACAAATATACAACATGTCAAACTAACACAAAGTTTGTAATTGATAATAATGGTGAATTAATACTTGCCTCTGGTGAAGTTAAATATGGTTCTGGTGGAGAAATTAAAGAACCAAAATGGAATACTTCTATAAAGAATACTAGTTTAAGTAACAGTAGCATAGATATTGATGTTAAGGTAAATTATCCTGCTAATGATCAAACAACTGTAAATGTTCTTGCAGGCGGAAGTTTAAACATTGGTAAAGCACAAATTACTGATGTAACAAACGAAATTGATTTCGTGATTGGTGATACAACAAAAGCCAACAATTATACAACTGTTAGTCTTAAATCTGGTTATGCTATTACATTAAATGGTGTTAAATATACAGGTGATGATACTGGTAAAGGTGAGGTCGTTTTTGATCCTACAACCGGAGAACTTATAAGCGCTCGTAATGTTCTTGTTGAAATTTTAACATTAACTAGTGAATATAAATTGCTAGTAGGTTTAAAAACTATTTATGGTAAATATGTATACTCTCCTAGTGATAGTTCTACTTACGGAGATGTTACACTTAAGCCAAATGGTCAAGACAATCCTTGTGTTGTATTAAACAATGTAGGTAACTCTGTTGAAGTTGCTCTTAAAGAAAATTCAAACACAAAGACTACATACACTGCTGTTGTTGCTAATACACAATTTGCTATGTCTACAAGCGATACAGACACTAAGAACATTGATTTAATCAATGGTACATTTACTCTTACAAATGACGGTAGTGTTTCTGTAGGAACTAATAAAACAAAGGTTCAAAATAATGGTAATAGTGAGATTACTGTTAAAACAAATGATCCTGAATCAGGAAAATCTAGTGTAACTGTTCCTGCAAATGGTAAAGTTACAATCGGCGACACAAATTACAATGTTGGTGATTCAGAAACTAAATTTGTAATTGATGCAAGTGGTAACATTACACTTAGTGAAGGCGAAGTTAAGTTAGCTAAAGACGGAAAAATTACTGTAGGTAAAGCTAGCACTCAAGTAGAAAATCTTGGTAATACAACAATGACTGTATCTGCAAATACAGACGGTACAGGCAAAGCAGTTATCCAAGAAGGTGGAATAGCTAAGATTAAAGATACTGAAATTACAGCTACAACAGGCGAAGTAAGTGTTGATATCAACGCTGACGGAAGTCTAAAAGTAGTTGCAAATCCAGGTAAGATTACAATTAAAGGCATTTCATATACAGGTGATGTTGAGTTAAGTATTGATGCTAGTGGCAACGTAACTGTTCTTAAGGGCTCTATAAGTTATGAACAAAGTGCTTTAACTGAAGAATTTAGTTTTGATTTAAAACAAGGCCAATCTGTAATTATGGGTAATTATATATACACTGCTACTACAGGAAATATTAAAATTAATGGTAGAGGTGTTGATAAGAATCCGAGTCTTACATTAAGCAGTGTTAGTGATAAAGTAGAGGTTGCGCTTGCATCTACTCCAGAAACTAAGACAAGCTACACTGCATGTGATGCAAGTACGCAAATTGCTATGTCTTCAAGTGATACAAATGCAAAGAATATAGATTTACTTAGCGGTTCTATTAAAGTAAATAATGGTACAACTGTAAGTGGTACAAATAGCATTACAGCTACTAAAGATGATACAAAAATCACTCTTAATGAACAAAGTGTAAAACTTGACTCTGGTGCAGGTTTGACAACAGGTGTTTTAACTGCAACAATATTTAGCGCTGATTATACATTTAAGAGTGAAGCTAAATATAATGTTGACACTAATGGTACTCTTCAATTAAATGCAAATGGTATTGTTACAATGGGCGATATTTCGTTTATTGGAAAAGCAAACGATACATTCATTTTAAGTAAAGAAAATAGTAATCAATATGTTACTCTTTCTAATGGTGCTAGCGCGACATATAAAGGAAAGACAATTTTTGGAGTTGAAAAGAGCGAAGATGGTAAAGAAACAAAGGTTTTAATTGGTACCGATAATCTTACTCTTGTAGAAGGTAAAGCTCTTGTGACTGACAAAACTTCTGTATTAGTTAAAACAAATGATACTGAAACTGTTAGTGTAACAGCTCCAAAAAACTCAACAGTGATACTTGATGCTGATAAAGGCGTTGTTTCAAATGTTAAAAAAGGTGAATCTGTAACAATTGGAACTATAACTTATACTTCAGGTGAAGACAATGGTTCATTCTCTCTTTCTAAAATTGAACTTACTAACAAAGGGGACAAAGTAGTTGTTCCTAGTGGTGAATCAAACAAAGTATATTTTGGTAAAAATAGTAGTAATGAAGATCTTGTTATAGATGTTCTAAATACAAATACAAGCAATGTAACTGTAGAAAAGACAGAAGATGGTGGTAAGGTTACTATTGCTAGAAACGGTGATAGTTTCGAATTTGGTGGTAAAACATATACTGCAAATTCTGACAATGCTGAATTTACAATTAGTAATGATGGTACTGTAACAAGAACACTTTCAAGTGGTTCTCTTGATCTTAACGATGGTGAAGCAGTAACTGGTGTATCTGGTAAACCTGTTTTAAATCCATTAGATTCAGGAAGCGATACAATTACTGTTACAGCTGACGCAGAAAAAGGAATAGATACTGTAAAAATTCCTGCAAACGGCATTGTTGATATTGATGGTACTAGGATTCAAGGCGATTCTAAAAATGAAGTTACTATTGAAATTAGTAAAGATGGTACAATAACTGTAATGGTTCCTAAATCAGGATCAGTTACTATTGGTGGAACTACTTATAGTGATACAAGAGAGGCAACTGCAGAAGGCGACAACATCAAAGTTGTAATCGGCTCAGACGGACAAATTAATGTTGTTAAACCTACTCCAAAAACACCAACAGTTCCTACAATTACTACTGAATTAACATATGGTGATGCTCTTTCGCTTATTACTTTAACTGATGGTTGGGCTTTCGTTGATGGTACAATTAAACCAAGTGTATCTGATAGTGAAAAGACAACTTATAGTATAACTTTAAAAGTAGATGATACTAACTACGATTGGTCTAAGATTGTTGGATATAAAGATGGTTATTATACTACTACAATTACTGTAAAGATTAACAAAGCAGAAGTAACAGATTCTGTTAAACCTTCTATTCCTACAATTTCAAAAGAGTTAACTTATGGTGATACTCTATCTAAAATTGAATTAACTAACGACTGGACTTGGGTAGATGGTACAATTAAACCAAGTGTATCTGATAGCCAAAATACAGCTTATGGTATAAAGGTAAGGGTTGATAGTGATAACTATGATTGGTCAAATGTTAGCGGATATGAAAACGGTTATTACGTTCAAAGTGTAAAAGTAACTGTAAATAAAGCAACATATGACATGAGTAATATTAAGTTTGAGGATAGCTCTTTAACTTATGACTCTAAAGAACATATTCTAGTTATAAACGAGACACTTCCTAGTGGGGTTCGTGTTAGTTATGAAATTACTGATAAAAATGGTAATGTAGTAGCTGCGGCTGTTAATGCTGGCGAATACACTGTAGTCGCAAGTTTCACAGGAGATAGTGAAAACTACAATACTATCGCTGATAAAACTGCAAAACTTACAATTAAAACAAAAGATATTAAAAATGCAACTGTAACATTAGGTGATTCTCTTACTTATAATGGTGTTGAACAAACACAAGATATAAAATCAGTAAACGTTGATAAACTAAATGTTACTTACAAGGTAAGTGGTAATAGTGCTACAAATGCTGGTAAATATACTCTAGTAATCACTGCATCTGGTAACTTTAGTGGAACTCTTGACGTTAAGTGGAGTATTGCAAAAGCTAGTTATGATATGTCTCGTGTAACATTTGAAGGTAAGACTGTAGTCTATGATTCTAATACACATAGTCTTAGTATTGATGAAAGTACACTTCCAAGTGGTGTAACTGTTACATACGAAAACAATGATAAGGTTGATAGCGGAGAATACACTGTTATTGCTAAATTTAATGGTAACTTTACAAACTATAATGCTATCGATGATATGAGTGCTACTCTTATAATTAAAAAAGCGGTAATTGAAAACACTGATAATAACGATAGTACAACTAAACCTAATGTAATCGTATCTGAAGAGGGTGGTACTAACCCTAATGTAGAACTTTCTGTTACAAAAGAAGAAGTTGTTCCAAGTGAAATTAAAGCAAATGTAAAACGTGATGAAGTAGTAGCTGCTGTATATGATATCTCACTTTATAGTGAAGGCGTAAGTATTGAACCAAGTGGAAGATTAACTATTAAACTTCTAATTCCAGATAATGCAAATGGTAAAACATTCCGTATTCTTCATTTACATGAAGGCGATGTAAGAAATATTGATTATACTATTGATGGCGATTATGCAATATTTAGCGTAACTGAATTATCTGAATTCTCAATCGTTGTTAATAACACAGGTTCAGCTACATGGTTAATTATTGTTCTTGCAATAGTTGTAGCTATAGAAATTGTTCTTATCGCAGTTAAACTATGTATGAATAAAAGAAGAAGCAATAAATTATGTGCACTAGGATTATTCGGTGGAGTAATTCCTGTATCACAAATTGTATGGCTTTCACTACTTTCTGTTTTAGCTATTCTTTTAGCTGTATACTTAGTATACTTATATATGCCAAAAAAGAACGCTAAATAGATAATTTAATAAATATTAAATAATGAAAATCAATTTATAAATATTGTTTATATAAAGATGTCTAGTTTGCAATAAAACTGATGAATTAAACAATTAATAAATTAATCATTATTTAAATTAGAAAAGAACTGTAAAAAACGAAAGTTTTTAAACAGTTCTTTTTTTTTGACTTAGAAATTGTACTCTAAATTTATTACTATTTTTTTGGATAAAAAATTAGAACATAAGAATTCTATAAATAATTATTGAGAGTAACATAAAGTTTGTGTAAATATAAAAAGCTAGAGTCTACTATAACTCCA
>CAVFGN010000049.1:0-10287 GCA_963621965.1 Alistipes finegoldii | reverse complement strand
TGGTAGTACATGAGAGCATGTGCAAGAGTAGGTAGTTGCCAAGCAAACTTTCAAATACTGCAGTAATGCAGTTTTTTTATTGTTAAATATATAATAAAAAGATTCACAATTAGTTTTGTGAATCTTTTTTGTATCCGAAGTCTTCGTCGATAATATTGATAAGTTTTTTAGAATTAAAATAATCTAGGACGTAAATACAAATAACTATTGTTGCGCCAACAAAAGTAATCATCATATCTTCCATTGTATCAGCTACAGGACTTAAACCGTCAGCCATATCAAAAACGTGTTGTGAATCGTCTCCTGAAATTTTATCTGTAATATATTCAATTAATTCCCAAAAACCACCACAGCCCATTGCAAATGAATACATAAATGTTAACTTACCTGCCAAAGTCATGTCATGTGCATTCGTATGGATTATTATAAAGTAAGCGATAAGTGCTGCTTCAAGTCCAAAATATCCATGAGCTAATACATCCCACCATTCAATGTAATCGTAAACTCTATATCCGGTTCCTAGATTAACACCAATCACAATATGTATAGCTAACATTATTTCAAGAGAAATAGGAAGTTTTATTTTTAATAATTTTCCACAAAGTGGATATAAAACAAGTAGAGATCCAATCAAATTAGCCCATATGAACTGAAATGTTAAGCCACTACTTCCTTTAGTAATTGCTCTAACAATTATACTTATAATACCAAAAAGAAATAATAATCCAGGTATTATATATTCAATTTTCTTTTTCATTTAAATCACCTTCTAAATTATACCATAAAGAAAAATCAAGATAAAATAAAATATGTGTAAATTCCATATTCTAATTTGATTAAGTGGTGAAAAGAGAGATATTTTCTTTAAAATTTGTTTAGTTTAGTTTAAAATATTTAAAAGGTGAAAATATGAATGAAAATACGATTTTTTATATAATACTTGTCATATTAATGATATTTGATATTCTTTTATATGTAGATGAACTTATTAACAATCCTGAGTCTAAAATATATAAGAAAAAAATTAATAATATTACTCGTTATATTGAAGGATATAAGTATTTATTAAATGATGATGGCGTTGTTTTAGACGTACCTAAAAGTGAAATAATTGAAATAAAAGATGAAATAGAGAATAAACCAATAACATATATTGATATTGAAAAACAAGTTATATGTAAAAAGTTCATCATTAATTCTAACGTTAATGTAATAATTAAATTAGACTTAAAATGCGAAGAAGTAGAAATAAGAAATCAAAATTTTAAAGTTGAAAATGATATAATATTCGATAAATTCGATAATGTTATATGTATTTTTAAAGAAAAAACATTTGATGAACTATTTGAAATTGCTAAAAAGTATTCAATTAGAAGGGATGCGCTTAGATACTTTACCAATGCTAAATATTATCAATTTGTATATTTAAAAGGCATGTTTGACATCAGATTATCTAAACCATATTATGATACGAATGAACATTTATTTGCAATTATTCCGTCAAAAATTAATGAAAAAGAAATAGATAGTGTGACGATAAATTTTAACTATATTGATTATTTATATTTACCTAAAACAATAAAGCATTTTGTAGTTGAAAAAAAATGTGAATTTAATTGTTTAATTATTGATAAATCAAATAACTATTTAACAATATATAAAAATTCACTCCTAAATAAAGCTACAGCTTGCTATATATCAGACGGATTAAATACTCTAAATAAAATAGGGTGCGAGAACCAAAATGATTTAAAATGTAAATATAAAATTTTAAGTAGAAACTACTGTAAGGCTAATAAAATAATAGGTTGTGCAATTGTTGCAAATGATTTGCAATAAAATAAAAATAGATATATAATTATTTGATGAAAGAAGGAATTATATTATGATTAAAATAGATATTATTTCAGGTTTTTTAGGTGCAGGTAAAACTACACTTATAAAAAGACTTTTAAATACAAAATTAAAAGACGAAAAGGTCGTATTAATTGAAAATGAGTATGGTGAGATTGGAATCGATGGTAGTTTCTTAAAAGATACTAAAATTGATATTACCGAATTAAACCAAGGTTGTATTTGTTGTTCACTTCAAGGTGATTTTGAAGAAGCACTAAAGGAATTAGTCGCAAAATATAACCCTGATCGTATTATTATTGAACCAAGTGGGGTTGGTAAACTTTCAGATATTGTTAAAGCGGTAACTGATTCTAATATTGAAAATTCTAAAATTAATGCACTTGTATGTATGTGCGACGTAACTAAAGCTAAGATGTATTTAAAAAATTTTGGCGAATTTTACATTGACCAAATCAAACATGCAAAAACTATAATATTATCAAGAACTGATGTAGCAAGCGAAAAAAAGGTTTCTGAAGCTTTAGATATCATCAGAGGTATTAACCTAGAAGCTATTATTGTTACTACTCCTACAAGTGAACTAAGTGATGAAAAATTAATTGAATCATATGAAGCAAAAAATGATGAATTTGAGAAAAAATTACTTGAAGAAGTTAAGAATAAAGTAAGTCATCATCACCACCATCATGATGATCATGATGACGATCATGACCATGAACACGAAGAACATCATCATGATCATGACGAAGACGAAGAACATGAACACCACCATCACCATTGCAGTGATCCTAATTGTTCTTGCCACCACGAAGGTGATTTAGATGCAGATGATGTGTTTGTATCATATGGCTTTGAAACTGCCAAAACATTTGATAAAGAAAAACTTAACGAAGTCCTTGATACTTTAGCAAACTCTAATAGATATGGTATTGTATTGAGATCTAAAGGCATTGTTAAATCAAATGATACATGGTTTGAATTTGATCTAGTTCCAGGAGAATTTGAAATTCGTGAAACTAGTGCTATTCCTACAGGAAAAATTTGTGTTATTGGTTCAAATTTAAAAGAAGAAGAAATTAAAGAATTATTTCTAAACAATTAGAGGACATTATGATTGAAATTCCAGTATTCGTAATAAACGGATTCTTAGAAAGCGGTAAAACTACATTAATTAAAGACGTTATTTCATCAAACTTCGGCAGTCAAAAAGGAAGAACAATGTTAGTCGTTTGTGAAGAAGGCGAAGTTGAATACGATGATGATTTCTTAAAAAAATATAATGTAGATTTGTTAACTATTGAATCACAAGAAGAAATGACTAAAGCTTGGTTTATAAAAATGGATAAGCTATATGAACCAGCACGTGTAGTTATTGAATTTAATTCATTTTTTAAGTTTGACTTATTAGACTTACCACATGGGTACATCTTAGGACAATCCATAACACTTATTGATGCGACTACATTCAACATATATTTTAATAATATGAAACAAATATTTGGTGATATGGTTAAATATGCAGATCTTATAATTTTTAATAGAACTGATGATATTAAAGATTTAGCAAGTTTTAGAAGAATGGTTAGAGCATTTAATTCTACTGCTCAAATAGGTTTTGAAAAATTAGATGGTTCAATGTCTGATACTCTAGTTGAAGACCTACCTTATGATTTAAGTAGTGATACTATTGATTTAGTTGATAGTGAGTATCCAACTTTTTACATGGATGCATTTGATAACTATGAAAGATATTTTAATAAAGAGATTTCTTTTATCGCTAGACTTGAGGAAATCGAAGGCGTGGATGATAAGTCGGTATTTATACCAGGTAGAAAAGTTATGACATGTTGTGCTAACGATGTTCGTTTTTTAGGTTTTGAAACTACAAATGATTTAAATATTGATTTTAAACCAGGAAGCTATGCAAAAGTAGTTGTAACACTAACTCATGAAATGAGTAAAGTTACAGGACAGGAAGAAGTTATTTTACATTTAAAGAAAATAAATTTTGTTGAAGGAATGAATGATGACGATGTATTGTCATTAATGTAGTTATATGTCTAAATTTGATGGATTAGAACATAGGGTTCCGATTGAGCTAAACAACCCTAGTATTGTTTGTGATGATGAAAAATGCAAAAAATGCAAACTTTGTATTAAAGCATGTACAAATGTTGCGGGTGTATACCCTCTATATGATTTAACAAAAAACGGTGATCATGCAGTATGTATTAACTGTGGACAGTGTGTGCTTGCGTGCCCTTTTAATGCACTTACGGAAGTTAGTAATATTGATGATGTAGAAAATGCTATTAAAGATAAAAATAAAGTTACAGTTTTTTTAACTGCGCCAGCTGTAAGAGTATCTTTAGGGGAGGCGTTTGGACTAGAGAATGCATTTGTTGAAGAGAAGATGGTTGGTGCTTTAAAAGCACTTGGCGCTGATTATGTTTTAGATGTAACTTTTGGCGCAGATATGACTATTGTTGAAGAAGCAAATGAATTAGCAAACAGAATTAATAGTGGTGCTAAGGGACCAATGTTTACA
This sequence comes from Alistipes finegoldii, assembly GCA_963621965.1. Lineage (GTDB taxonomy): Bacteria > Bacillota_I > Bacilli_A > Acholeplasmatales > Anaeroplasmataceae > JAEELC01. Next base: position 5,882 of record CAVFGN010000049.1, on the reverse strand, counting down.
TCATGTTGTCCTGGGTGGGTAAGTTTTTGCGAAATGAATTACCCTAATTTAATTAATAATTTATCTACTGTAAAAAGCCCTATTGCAATACAATCAACACTTGTTAAGACTTATTTTGCCAAAAAATTAAATATAGATCCAAAAAATATTTACGTAGTATCTGTTACACCTTGTACTGCTAAAAAGTTTGAGTGTAATAGAGAAGAACTAAATGATGCGAAAAAAGTTAATAATGATGTTCTAAAAGACTGCGATACATCAATTACAACAAAAGAACTTGCTACAATGATTAAGAAAAATAATATTGACTTTACTAATCTTAGTGGTGCACCATTTGATTCTATTATCGGTACAGGAAGTGGCGCAGGTTTGATATTTGGAAGCAGTGGAGGAGTGCTTGAGGCCGCACTTCGTACTTTACACTTTTATCTAACAGGTAAAGATGCAAATAGTAGTGATTTTATCAACTACGAATCACTTAGAGGATCAGAGTTTATAAAAACTGCAAAAGTAAAAATTGGTGATAAAGAATTAAATGTTGCGCGCGTAAGTGGTATGGCAAATGCTAAAGGGTTTATCGATGAAGTAATAAACGATAACATTCATTATGATTTTATTGAAGTTATGGCTTGTCCTGGAGGATGCGCTAACGGTGGAGGACAAATAAAAATTTTGAAGAAACCTGACTTACTTCAAGCTCAGAACAATAGACGTGATAATTTATTTAATAACGATAAAACTAAAAATGTTAGATTAAGTCATTTAAATCCATTAGTTAAAGAAATATATGATACATATTTAACTAATGAACATATCAAACATGACCTTTTACATACAAACTTTTTCGATAGATCGTATGAAATAAAAGGGAAGTAATTATAAAGACACGATTATTAATTTTAGTCGTGTTTTTATATTATAAAATTAGTAAAAAATGTAAACGTTTTCTTTAGAAAATGTAATTTAATTTCTTGCATTGTTTTTATTCTAATGCTAAAATAGTTAGGCTTCGAACAATTAGGAGAAATTATGTCAAAAGAAAACGAACATTTAGCTTATAAAATCGCATTTTTAAGTCGATTACATAAGAGAAAAATTGACCAGGATACATTAAGATATGGTCTTACAGCTGAACAAGGAAGACTTATATTGTTTTTAAATGATTGTAAGGACGAACCTGTTTATTTAAAAGACCTAGAAAAAAGTTTTAATCTTAGAAAATCTAGTTTAAATTCTCTTGTCAACAACCTAGAAAAAAATGGGTGTGTAATAAGAATAACTAATCAAAATGATAATAGATTAAAAGAATTAAAACTTACTCCACTAGGCGAAGAGAAGGTTCAACTTTTAAGAAAATCTTTTGAAGATAATGAAGAAACTACGCGTAAAGCACTAACTCATGAAGAAGCACAAAATTTAAGTGATATATTAGACAAATTGATTGCTAATATAAATAAAAACTAGGAGGTTTATATGGGTAAGTATACTTACTTAAAAGAAGAACAAAAAGTTATTCTAAAAGCCGAAAAAGAGAAAAAAAGAAATTTTAAGAAGAATAAGATGAAATTAAAAAAAGAAGCTCATCTTATAAATTTCGTTAAAGGCTATTGGAAAGAAACAATACTAGCTCCTATTACAGTTTGTATTGAATCATTTCTTGAAATTTTAATCCCTTTAATGATGTCGGATATAGTTAACTTTATTAATCCTGCTGATTCACCTATTTATAATCAAACAGGAACAGCAAAAATTTATTTATTTAAATTCTTAGCAAATTATGAAGCTAACACTGCAGTTCAAGCTAAATCAGCTTCAAGCGCAGCTACAATTGCCTCAATAATTATGATTTTAACATCAATTATAGCCTTAGGTGCAGGTGTGCTTGCTGGATATTTTGCTTCTAAAGCTAGTTGCGGATTTGCTAAAAATGGACGTGAACAACTATATCATAAAGTACAAACATTCTCGTTTGAAAATATTGATAAGTTTTCAACTGCCTCATTAATTACACGTACAACAACAGATGTTAACAACGTACAAAATGCATTCATGATGATTATAAGAATCACATTCCGTGCACCTACTATGTTTTTGTTCTCATTCTTAATGGCATTCTTAATTAACAAAGAAATCTCATACACATTCTTAATAGTTATTCCTCTACTTGTTATAGGTTTAGGCATTATGATGTTCTGTGCTAATAAGCATTTCAAAGTTATGTTTAAGAAATACGACCAATTAAATACTGTTATTGAAGAAAATGCACAATCACAAAGAACTGTTAAGTCATTTGTAAATGAAGAGTATGAAAATAAAAAGTTCCATAATTCAAGTGAAGCTGTTTACTATTACTCAAGTCGTGCTGAATCAGCACTTGCTTTCAACAATCCATTAATGCAATTCTCAACACATGCTTGCATTGTTCTAATCTGTTTTATTGGAGGTAGATTGTTCTATAATGGTTCAATGTCTGCTGGTGATATTACAGCTTTAGTAGCATTCGTAATGCAAATTTTAGGATCATTAATGATGATTTCATTTATTGTAGTAATGCTTGCAATGGCTAGCGAATCTGCATTCCGTATTAGAGAAGTATTAAATGAGGATCCTGCTATTCAAAATAAAGAAAATCCTATCAAGGAAGTAAAAGATGGTAGCATCGAATTTAAGAATGTTAACTTCTCATATGCACATGACTTAAATAAGTGTAATCTTGAAAATGTAAATATTTCTATTAAATCTGGTGAAACTGTTGGTATTATTGGTGGAACTGGTAGTGCTAAATCTACATTTGTTAACCTTATTCCTCGTTTATATGATGTAACTAGTGGTGAACTTACTGTAGGTGGTGTAAATGTTAAAGATTATGATGTTGTAACACTAAGAGATGAAGTATCTGTTGTGCTTCAAAAGAATGTGTTATTTACAGGTACTATTTTAGATAATTTACGCTGGGGTAATAAGAATGCGACTGACGAAGAATTAATTCATGCGGCAAAATTAGCTCAAGCTGATGAATTTGTTCAAACATTCCCTGATAAGTATGAAACTCATATTGATCAAGGTGGTACAAATGTTTCTGGTGGTCAAAGACAAAGATTATGTATTGCACGTGCGCTTGTTAAAAAACCAAAGATTTTAATTCTTGATGACTCGACAAGTGCTGTAGATACAAAAACTGATTCACTTATTAGAAAAGCATTTAGAGAAGAAATACCAGAAACTACTAAGATTATTATTGCTCAACGTATTTCTTCAGTTGAAGATTGTGATCATATTATCGTTCTTGAAGATGGTAAAGTTAATGGATATGGTACACACGCTGAACTTGTAGAAAACAATGCTATTTATAAAGAAATCTACGAAACTCAAGTAAAAGGGGTAGGTGAGAATAATGCCTAACGCTAGACAACAACGCGGCGGTAAAGGTGCAAAGCACCCAATGAAAATATTTGGCCGCTTACTTAAATTTGTATTTAAAAATTATTGGTTACAATTAATTATTGTATTTATCTGTATGGCAATTACATCGTTTGCATCTGTATACGGTTCATCTTTCCCAAGTAAAGTTGTAACTACTGTTATTAATGCAGATGGAACAAAGACTATGTCTTTCTTTGCTGATTATACACAAGGTTCTATACAATTGTATATATTTAACAAATTATTACCTCTTATTATAATTTATGTTCTTGGTGTTATAGCTGCTTACGTAAACGCTAGACTAATGGTTGTTGTAGGTCAAGGTACACTTAAAAAGATTAGAGATAATATGTTTGAACACATGCAAACTCTTCCTATTGTATATTTTGATAGACATCCACATGGTGAAATTATGAGCCGTTATACTAACGATACTGATACATTACGTCAATTAATTACTCAATCTTTACCAAGTTTAATTCAAGCTTTCTTAATGATGATATTCTTATTAATTTACATGATGGTATCAAATATTATCCTTGCATTGGTTGTTATTTTAATGATTACTGTTATGGTTGGAGCTACTAAGAAACTTGGAGGCTTATCAGGTAAAGGATTCGTTAAACAACAAATCGATGTTGGTAATTTAAATGGATATGTAGAAGAAATGTTAAGTGGCGTCAAAGTTGTTAAAGTATTTAACCATGAAGAAGAAGCTATTAAAGGATTTGACAAGATTAACGACGACTTATGTTATAGTTCAACAAAAGCTAACATTTTTGCTAACATATTAATGCCTATTATGAATAATTTAGGTTATATTTCATATGGTGTAACAATCATGGTTGGTTCGCTTCTTGCTTTAAACAATGTACTTGGATTTACTGTTGCGGCTCTTGTAGCATATATTTCGTATAACAGAATGTTCTGTAACCAAATCTCACAAGCGTCAAACCAATTCAACTTAATTATTTTAGGTTTAGCTGGTGCTGAACGTATCTTTGAGCTTATGGATGAAAAGAGCGAAGAAGACGAAGGTTATGTAACATTAGTTAATGCAAATGTTGACGAAAATGAAAATATTACAGAAAGTAGCGAAAGAACTGGTGTTTGGGCTTGGAAACATCCTCATCACGATGGTACTACTACTTATACATTACTTAAAGGTGATGTAAGATTCTTTGATGTAGACTTTGGTTATTATCCTGATAAGATTGTTTTACATGATGTATCATTATTTGCAAAACCTGGTCAAAAGATTGCCTTTGTAGGTTCTACAGGTGCTGGTAAAACAACAATTACCAACTTAATTAATAGATTCTATGATATTCAAGACGGTAAGATTAGATTTGATGGTATTAATATTAATAAGATTAAAAAGTCAGATTTAAGAAAAGCTCTTGGTATGGTTTTACAAGATACGAACTTATTCACAGGAACTATTAAAGAAAATATTAGATATGGTAAGTTAGATGCGACTGACGAAGAAGTTTACGAGGCTGCTAAATTAGCTAACGTTGATCAATTTGTTAAACATCTGCCAGACGGTTATGATACAATGTTAACTGAAAATGGTTCTGAACTTTCTCAAGGTCAACGTCAATTAATTGCGATTGCACGTGCCGCTATTACAAACCCTCCTGTATTAATTCTTGATGAAGCTACATCAAGTATCGATACTCGTACTGAAGCGCTTGTTACAAGTGCAATGGATAAGTTAATGGATGGTAGAACTGTATTCGTTATTGCACATAGACTTTCTACAGTTAGAAACTCAAAAGCCATTATGGTTCTTGAACATGGTAGAATTATTGAACGTGGTAGTCACGATGAACTTATCGAACAAAAAGGTAAGTACTATCAATTATATACTGGTGCTTTTGAACTTGAATAATTTAATGCCTTGCGTAAGCAGGGCTTTTTTAGACATAAAAAGAATAAAATTATAACAAATATTACAAAATATGGTATAATTATTATTGGAAACTAGGAGGAAATATATTTTATGTTTTCACAAAATGATTTTTCATTAAATGGTAAGATTGCTCTTGTAACAGGCGCTTCTTATGGTATTGGATTTGCTATTGCTAGTGCTTACGCTAAGAGTGGTGCTACAATCGTATTCAACGATGTTAATCAAGAATTAGTAAATAAGGGCTTAGCAGCTTATAAAGAAATCGGTATTGAAGCTCATGGATATGTTTGTGATGTTACAAACGAAGATCAAGTTAATGAACTTGTTGCTAAAGTCGAAAAAGAAGTAGGCGTTATTGATATTCTTGTAAACAATGCTGGTATCATTAAACGTGTTCCTATGACTGAAATGTCAGCTGCTGATTTCCGTAAGGTTATTGATATCGACTTAAACGGTCCATTCATTATGGCTAAAGCTGTAATTCCTTCAATGATTAAAAAGGGTCATGGTAAGATTATTAACATTTGTTCTATGATGTCAGAAC
>CAVFGN010000048.1:8328-10327 GCA_963621965.1 Alistipes finegoldii | reverse complement strand
TCGCTGTTTCGTGATGCAGAGAGAGAGGCGTTTAGAGGACAAGTATATTTCAAAAATCGCTCCTACTCGTGAGGAAGCGTTGAATGCTGCCATACTTAAAGCGTTAGAATTATGTCGGACGAATTAGTATATCTTGGAAAAGTTTTTGTGCCAGATGGTACACCAGGTGGTGAAGAATATATTGCCGTTAAAAGTACAGCTTTAGATTGTCTAACTGATTTAATACGAATGATATTAGAAGCACTGAAATTTAAAAAAAATAAATTATGAAAACTTTTAATGTATTAGAGTATAATTTTAACTCTAAAAAAGTTGAATCTTATAATGTAATTCCTTACTTTGTAAGGCATTGGAAGGCAGATAAATACCTTAAAAAGAAAGTTATTGATAAAGCGACTTTTAAAGAATGGGTTATTTGTGCATCACAATATCAGTTTTGGTCTAGATGTGAATATGAATTTTTAATTGCTCCTTGGCCTTATAATACAGAAAAAGATACAATGGAAAAGATTGATATTCATTTTCAAATAATGCAAAATATTGATATTCTTGTTGATATTCTAATTGAAGAATTAAAATTAAAGTATTAAGTTGTTTGTTATTATTAATCAATAATAGAGGAACTAATATGAAAATTTTACCATTTGAAGAATATAAGAAGGAACAAAGAAAATGGTCTGACAAATATTCGGAATATATGGATAAACTTATGTTTATTAACTCCTGTGAAAATGATATTTCTAGCGATGAATTAACGAAGGAAATTGAAGATATATTTGAAAAAGAAAGACAACAACTTAGTGAACAATATAAAGGGTTTACTTCTGCATTTGATGCAGATTTCGGATGTTATTTATCAAAAGAAAACATTGATGATCTTTTTGGTACTCATTTATCTAAAAATATATGGAAAGATGAACTAAAGAAGATTGGACATACTGTTGAAGTTAATAACGGAAATTATATTGGTACTTTAACGGGAATAGTTTATGCAATAGACGACTTATATTATGAAATCCAAAAAGAAAATGGAAATATAGTATATGAAACTGGAGTTTCAAAAGTTAAAATAATACCTGCTACAAAAGTTTATGATTATGAGAAATATTTATATAATCAACAATGTACACACTAAAATTAGATAGAAAAGACAATCTATTTTTTACCTCTGATACACATTTTGATCATTATAACATTGCAAGATATTGTAACAGACCATTTGAAGATAGAAAATCAATGAATGAAGGTCTTATTAATAATTGGAATGCAACTGTTCCTGAAGATGGAGTTGTAATTCATTGCGGAGATTTTATGTTGCCACATAAAGAAGACATAAAATACTATTGGAAATATATCAAGCGATTAAATGGCACAATTTATCTTACAAGAGGTAATCATGATAGAATTTTATTAGGTGTATATGACATTGATGGCAATAGGTTTGATATCTCTGATGTAACTGTCAAAGATGTTAAGCTTGTTGTTGTTGATATAATGATGATTAAAATTGGCGTTGATATAGAAATATTTGCACAACATTATCCTTGTTTAACGTTTAATGGAAATTATCAAGTATTTGGTCATATACATACGCATAGTGATGGTCTTTGTCATAATATGGCAGATAACGATGTTAGACCTTGGCTAAAAATAAATCAATATGATGTTGGAGTAGATCAAAATAATTATCGACCAATTAGTTATTATGAACTGGAAGAAAAATTTGATTTATTAAAACAAAATTATTGTAAAATAAAATAAAAAATGTTAGAATATAAAAGATATTTAGATTATCCTATTTATGGACATTGCATTGAATTAGAATGTAATAATGAGGAATTTCTTGATGAATGTAACGAAGTTTTAAAAGAGGCAGATTATTATTATAATAAAATAGCTGACGCTTTAATGATAAATGAAATGTCTGGTACATTTATGTATAAGGCAAAAGCCCTTATTAAATGGCATGTTGTTGTCTTTGTTGTTAAAACAGAATGGG
>CAVFGN010000048.1:0-8098 GCA_963621965.1 Alistipes finegoldii | reverse complement strand
GGTATTTACAAACAATATTTAAAATAATTATGTTAGCAATTTTTTTAGCCTTTACACTTTATACATTTATGGTGTTAATTATATTACTTGCATTAAAAGTAATATATCATTATTATTATATACATAAAGTAAGAAATACACCAATAGGTACTGTCTTTTATTCTAAAGAATGTGTCAATAATCCATTTGAATCTAGATGTTCTTTTTTGACTGTAGAAGATATAAAAAAGAATGATAATAGTGATTATTATGTTCTTACTAAAGACCAAGATGGTACTGAAAATGTAATGGAAATTGAAGAATTATTTACTTATTATACTACAAAAAGTAAATATCATGAATAATTGTAAAACTTGTAAGCATCTATTATTCCTTCACAAAAGGGATATAGATGCTTATTGTGTTAAGAATGATTGGGTATTTAAACCTAATTTAAGTTGTGAAACTGTAATTTGTGAATATTATGACCAAAGAAGAAACTAAACAATTTATTACAGTAATGCAAGCGTATGCAAATGGTGAAGATATAGAATATATAACCTATAACAATGGATCTACATGTTGGAGAGATGCTAAATCACCAAATTGGAACTGGGACAATTTTACTTACAGAATAAAACCTAAACAAAAATATCGACCATATAATTGTGTGGAAGAATTTCTTCAGGCACAAAAAGAACACGGTCCGTATATTAAAAATCTTACCTTATCAGGACATTATTATCTACCTACAGAAGTTTTCCTTAATATAGAAAGTGATAATAAATTTACTGTAGCATTTTCTGATGGTGTAGATATAACAAACGACCGTTTAGCAAATAGAGAAGAATGGCAATGGTTAGATGGTGAACCTTGTTGTAAATTACTTTAATATTTACGAATAAACTACAGTTCGACTATATTTATTTAAATAATAATTATAATATTAAAATTTTTGTACATTTTGCAAATAAAATTGATAAAATAAAAAAATAATTATGAAGTTAAATATTAAAAATCTAAAACAACTAAAAAAATCAGCAAGTAAATTAGAAAAATGTTGCATAAATTATGTTTTAGACGAATGGAATAAATATGACAATAAAACACAAATTTTCACAGATGTTTTATATCATGGTTGTCAGACTGGTTGTGTTTGCTTTCTAATTTATACAGACGATTGCGTTGAATTTTATCAAAAATATCAAAAAGAGATTGATAATTTGTTGCATGAAATAATGTTTGGAACTGGAATTTATAATTTAAAAGAACTATTTAAAAATTGGGACGAAGAAGATCCATTGGGTAGAGGAAGAACAAATCAAAATCTTCTTGCTTGGTTTGGTTTTGAAGAAACGTTGAGAAATATAGGTATGAATTTTGAGGAATTAGAAGAAAAAATATGATAATAATATCTGACAAAGAATTGAGAAATTTTGACTTCTGGAGTGGAGCGGCAGAAAATGTTAAAGAATTAAGTTATGATCAACTTGATGAACTTGAATACATTTTGGACGATATGTATCCAGATGGTATTAATGAAACTCAATTAAATGATCTTATGTGGTTTGAATTCGATCAAATCAAAGAATGGTTGGGCATTTCTAATGAAAAAGATGGAGAGAATGAAGAATGATTTATAAATTTAATCAAGACAGTAAATTAAAATTAGATGATTTAAAAGATTGTAAAGCATATATTTTATACAACAAATCATTAGAATATTATACTGATGATGAAAAATTATGGATCACAACACAAATCAATACTAATTCTTATTATAAATATGCAATACCTTTGATGGGTTGGTGTTTTAATTTTATAGATAAATTAAAGAAATTTTGGGTTAAACTTGAATATGGCGATATTTGTGAATATTATGCTATAGATAAAGAAAGTTTAATCCAATATATAAAAGAACATTGTAGTCAAAATATAACACAAATTTTAGAGATAGATTAAAATGATGATTTATTATTATGTTCCAGACAATCCTCTTTTAAATGAAGAAGATTTTGTTGCTGAATTTTATGAGCAAACAGCAAATCCAAAAATAAAAGAATTTGCTGATAAAGTTTTTACTTTAAAGGATTTTGAATATGCATTTAATTGCGAAGAAATCAATGATTTAGGGATGATAAAAATTTTTAATGATTAAACTCTTGTTCAAAAAAAACTGAACATATGAATAAAATTGAACAATACTTTAAAAATTATGAAGTACTAATGCATTCTGAACCCATTCTTATTAAAGAATGTCTTCAAGCATTAAATGCTACAAAAGAAAACCCAATTATATTTAAGAAAAACAAACCAATTACTTATTCTAATTATTTTAATACAAACCCAGAACAGGTTACAATTACACAAATATATTTAAACCAAGATATTGTAACTGCCACATTATATTGTGCTAATAATAAATTAGAATTGGTAGATGTTGATTTTTTCTTTACAGTTTTTGGCTCTCAATTTAATCTCATTAAACATTTATATTCAAAAATTAAAAAGTAATGAATATTAAAAAAGATATACTTGAAAAAGTAAAATGTGGAATACTTTCAGTTGAAGAAGCTTTAAATAGACTTGATCACTTTCAAAATAAATCAGAATATGATCAAACAATAAATTTTTTAATTGATGATATTATTTATGATGAATTATTTGATTTTGATAAAGTTGTTGAAATAATGAAAGAATTAAATTGGGAATACTTTAATGGTGAACAATTAGTATCAGTATCTAAAGACTCAATTAAAAAAACTATAAACAATCTTATTAAAGAAGCTATAGAAGGTGCTATAAATCAATATAATCTAAAAGAAGACGTGAATTATACAATATCTACAGGTGGATTTAAAGTAAATACTTTTATAGAAACTAATTCAGATCAATTAGAAATTGTTGTTAGTTTTATACCAAAAGAAGGTTATACTTCTATACCAATTAAATGTCTTTTAACCCTTAAAAATAAATAAAATGAGTATAGGATTAATTATATTAATAATTTTCTGTGTATTATTTGCAGTAACATATTGGTTATATTGTAATAAAATAGAAAAAGGAGATGTATTTGCCCTTAAAGAAGATGAAAATATACTTGTTTATATAAAAACTGTAACAAAAAAATATGTATATTTTAATCATAAAGGTCAAATAAAAGCTGTTGAAAAAAAGGAATTTTTAAAACTTTATCATAAAGTACATTTTTATGTTTGAAAAAGAATTATTAGTAAGTAGAATACAAACTCCTGATGGAACTATTTTAACTTCTGTTCACAGACATAATTATGTTACTCATGTTGATAAAAATGGTGAAACTTATATGTTAGATGGTGGCTCGGATTATATGCGAACAAGTGTAAATAAAGAACCAGCTAAAAACATAAGTATTTATACTGATTCACCATTTGATGAAATACGAAATTCTTTAGTACGTTATACGGCGCAAGGCGAACAAATTTTGTTAAAAGATATGTCCATTGAACATTTATATAATTGTATCATTTATAAATCATTTGAAAATGAGCCAATTAATAAATTTAAATGGCAATATATTAGAGAATTAGCATATCGTTATGAACATAACCAAATTTAAATTATGTTTAATACCATTATTGTTTACAAGTTGTTCTTGTCATAATGGTGTATTATCAATTCCATTGTGGATTGTAATAACGGCAATATTGTTTTGTTGTTTTTTTAATAATGGATGAAACCTTATTGTAATAAAAAACCACATAGAGGTATAAAAATAAAAAATTATATGTTACCTTTATGTGCAAGATGTACAGGATTGATAATAGGAGCAATAATGGGAACTGTAATGAGATTTTTCTTTACAGTTCCTTTTCATATTATTCTATGTGGATGTATTCCAACCTTTTTAGATTGGAGTTATCAAGAATATTATAATATTGAAAGTAATAATATTACAAGATTTATTACTGGATTTTTAGCAGGATTTTGTATTTTACTCTTAAATTATTAATAATATGCCAAATTGGTGTTCAAATGAATTAAACATATCAGGTCCAAAAGAAGATATGTTTAATCTTTTTAGAAAAATAGGATATAAAGGTAAAACCATTAAAAGTTTAGATACTTTTTGTAAAAAAGTACCTATAACTTTAAGTTCTTGGTATCCAATTCCTAAAACTTTTAAAAATTGGGATACAACAAATAGACCCGATACATACGAAAGATTTAAAAATAATAATCCATCAAGTACTGAAAAAGATTATAATAAATATCTTTTTAGCTATCAAAAGGCTAAAAATTATCAACAAAAACATTATGGCTGTGTGGGTTGGTATGAATATAATATGAAAACTTTTGGTGTAAAATGGGATTGTCCTTTATATGGGTTTTATATAACTGAAGATGAAGATTGTATATACTGTAATGTAACTATTGATTCTCCTTGGAGTCCTCCAGAAACATGGCTACAATCCATGATTAGGGATTTTCCAACTCTTAACTGGGAAATGAAATTTGATGAACCAGGACAAAACTTATATGGTAGATATTATAGTGATGATAAAGGCAATATGTACTATTAATGAAAAAAATAATTTGGCTCGATCAATCTAAAGATCCAAAACTGGATTATAGAATAAATCTATTGCACAAAGATCATGATATTATATGGTTACAAAGTTACAAATCATTTGTAACTTACATTAACAAATATAAATTACCCAATAAAATTTATTTTGGTACAATAGATGGTGAAAAAACAGAATACGATTGTATTAAATATTTAACACAATTGTGTATTAATTTAAAACTAAAACTGCCAGAATGGCACTGTTTTGGTAAAGACAATGATAGAATAGAAAAAAACACTAAACTATTAAAACAATTTATTAAACAATGAGACTATTTTCAGAAATTTGGTTTTGTCTTGATTACTATTTAATTTATGTCCCAAGTTGTTGGATTTCAGATATTAAATGGTTTTTTCGTAACTTAAAACGATTTTGGAAAACGCTATGGAATTTTCGTAATTTTGATTACGCTTATGTTGTAGATCTTTTTATAGTAGGGCTTCAAGCCTTAAAAGAAGGATTGATTCATGAAGAAGGTAGTAAACGAAAGTTAAAACAAAAGAAAATATCAGAATTGATTGTTCTTTTACATGAACTTAATAATGAAGGTGATGAATGGTTTAATAGACCTGAACATGAAAGTATTGATGCTTTTCAAGAAAAACTTTTAAAGGTAGAAGAAAAACGAGCACAAAAAATTTGGAAAATTCTAAAAGGTCAAAAGACTGTTGATTATAATACTGATAAATATGATGGATCTGGACTTAAAACATGGTGGGACTGATATAACTTTTGTACATACTTTTTGGTCAGTACCATTATATGAAAATTATTTTAATAATTTTGAAACAAGTTTAAAAACTAATCTTTTAGATTATGCTTATTCAGCAGCTCTTGTTCAAGAATGGGGTTATAAAATAAAACTTTTTGCTGATAAAAAAGGAGCTGAGCTATTAGATTTTATTCCTTATGATGAAGTTATTATAATTAATGATTTTCAAACTAATGATCCTAGATTTACAGCTAATATTAAATTTGAAGCTTTAAAGCAATGTTCTCTTAATGAGATTCTAATTGATGGTGATTTGTTCTTTATTAAACCTACTGCCATTAATTATGTTTTATTTAAAAAAGAAGATTTAGTATGTTCATTTATTGAACCACAAAGTTTTTGGAAAAATAATGTTGTTGGTAAAATATTAAAAAATCTAAAAAAATCTTTTAAATCTGAATTTAATTACACATTAAAAGCAAATCCTTTTATGTGTAATACAAGTTTAATTAAACTTAATAATCAAGAATTAAAAGATAAATGGATTGAACAATATTTTAGACTTTTACCTGAAATTAATAAAGTAAATGAAAAACAATGGCTTGATATTGTTTTAGAGCAAATACATTTAACGCAATTGGTGAAAGATCATTACTCTGTAGGTATTATAGCGGATGGATTCCCATCGTCAGAATGTAATGAACAAATGCTAAAACTAGGATTTACTCATTTAGGATCTTGTAAATCAGATACTAATATAGTAAATTGGGTAAGTAGAATGTGTATTGAACATAAATTTGACATTTTACCAAAACTTGAACAAAAAATACATAAAGAATTATCATGACTAATATAATAGGCGATATACATGGTAGAACTGTTTGGAAAGAATTAATCAAACCTAATTATGTTAATATATTTGTTGGAGATTATTTTGACCCTTATCATAATATTTCATTTGAAGAATTAAGATCAAATTTTTTAGATATTATAAATTTTAAAAAAGAACATCCAGAAACGATTTTATTACTTGGAAACCACGATGCTCATTATATTTATTATTATGAAACTAGTACATCAAGATTTGATACATTAAATGCACCAAAAATTCATGATTTATTTAAAGAAAATGAAGATTATTTTCAAGCAGCATATTCATATAATAATTGTCTATTTACACACGCTGGATTATCTATTGCTTGGTATGTAAAGTATAAATATAATTATAAATTTCCACGCATTATAATAATAGATAATTTTAATGAAATGTATGAAGGAGAACACATTTATATATATGATAACGAATATTATATCTTTAATAATGAATGGATTAAACTTGATGTAACTCCAGAAGAAGCATCTAGATTTATAAATCAATTATGGATTACTAATCCTAAAAGTTTTTTCTTTTTTCAAAATGCTGATCCTTTTGATTATTACGGTACTTCTATTACTCATTCACCTTTTTGGATTAGAGAACAAGGATTACATTATAGTAATATTTTCTTAAATAAAAATTATTATCAAATATATGGTCATACATTATCAGATAACATAACTATTTTTCCTGATAATAGGATTATGGTAGATTGTCTTGAATATAAAAAAGAATCACTAATATATTAATTATGCAGTTTATTCACCATGAGCGAAAAACAATCTGTCTTTTAAAAGATAGATATAGTGGTAAAATTTTCAGTGGTAAAAGTCAATGTCATGAAAATGATAAATATGATCCTACTACTGGAGTTATTTTAGCCTTTACTAGAGCTAAAGCTAAAGAATTGAAATATAATATTAAAGATATTCAGTCAAGATTAGAAATGGAAAAAGAACTTCTTCAAATGACTGAAAATAATATATCACATTTAACAAATGTGTTAAAATCTTTAAATAAACAATTAGAAATATGTCAAGAAAAATAGTAACACAACGAGAGTTGTACCAACAAATGACAAAAGAAGAACTAATTGAACTTCTTTTAAAAGAAGATAACAAACACCATAAAAGTTTTATGGATTAAACTTAACCTTTTAATTTTAACATTTTTATTCATTTTTTAAATTTTATATATTATGGAAACTCGTAAAATCACTATCATCAACACAAAAACTCAATCGACTAAAGTAATTGAAACTGGAGCAGAAACGCTGGCAGAGCTTAAAGCAGCATTAAATATAAATGATGTTGATTACACTGATATGACCTTTTATGAAGGTTTGTCTCAAGTAGAATTGCTTTCAGATGAAACTAGATTGCCACATGATGTACTTTATAAAGGTATTACTACCAATGACTTGGTAATTATGATGACTAATATGAAATCTAAAATTACCTCTGGTGCATCTGAAGATGATCTTAAAACAATTACTGATTGGTTGGGTAAATTCATTAATGCTGAATTGCAAGATTGCGGACATACTTGTTCACAAGATGAAGATTCTTCAGAAGAAGATGAAGAATGTGATGATGAATGTGAAGAGGATTATGATGAAGATTATGATGAAGAATCTGAGGAAAATGTAGATGTTGATGAAACAAAAGAATTTACAGTTCGTAAATTGCAAGAAGTAAAACGAATTCTTGATGAAATCATTGCTCGTACTGAATCTGAACAAGAAATCGATAAGAGTGCTTATACAAGCAAAGAATTAAAAGAATTGCAAGCTAGACTTGGCTTGTAAATATATAAAAAGTATGGGGATTGTCTCCCCATACTTTTACTTTTTATTATCATAGAATTAAAATTTAGATTTTTATGGACAATCAAGATATATTTTTTAATCAATTTAAAGAA
>CAVFGN010000047.1:0-11261 GCA_963621965.1 Alistipes finegoldii | reverse complement strand
ATATAATCATCACATAGTTTAGTATTGTATTCTTGTTCTCTAAGTATTACATCCCATTCATCTATTAAGAATATAAAACGCTCATTAAGTTTAGAACTTATTTCTATAATCGCATCATCTAATAATAAATCAGTGTAATCTATATCTTTAAATTATTCTTTCAAATCTTTTAATATATATTTCTTTGATTGTTTTATAAATTCATCTTTATTCTCAATCTTTGTATATAGACTAGCCATATCAATCCATATAACATTATGCTTATTTAAGTGATTTAGATATGATTCGTCTTTTGATATATTTAAAGATTCAAATAAGGACGCGGAATCACATCCCTTAAAATAATATGCATTAAGCATAGATAAAGCCATAGTTTTACCAAATCTACGAGGACGTGTTACGCACATAAAGCAATCTTCTGTATTATTTTTTTTGTTACATTCTTTAATTAACATACTTTTATCAACGTAGATTTCACTATTTAGTGCTCTTTTAAATCTAGCGTTATCTTGATTTAAATATAAAGACATAAGACCACCTTCATTCCTAATTTTATTATAGTATTTATTTTAATTTTACTATATGTTAATTTAAAATTGCGAAAATAAAAACCCTAGTATTTTTAAAATGGTACTAGAGTTTATTGATAAACTTTTATTTAAAATTCTATATATTTTATCTTTGAATCATGTTTTAGTGTCTTTGAGTTGTAATAGACGCCAAGTAGTAATACTTTAGCATAATATTCAATAAACATATCAATATCTTCTTTACGAACATAATAGAATTTATTACATCTATAATATAATATAGTAACTATAACAGATACATCATCTTTGAATTTATAAAACATAGAAGCTAACTCTTTATGATTAAGCTTAAGAGTTTCATTTATAAAATCAGAATTCCCTTTAATGTTTTATTATATAACTTCTTTGACTTTTTAATTGGATTATAGTTATGATTCTTTATTTTCCTCATGATCAATGTTTTCGTCTTCTTGAGAACGACTAAAGCTAGGATCAAGTTTTTTTATCCAATCTTCAGAGTGAATATAATCAACTAATTCTTTTGAATCGAATGGTTTTGCAATATAGTAACCCTGAACATATTCGATATTTTGTTTTTTAACATACTCTAAATGTTTAAAATCTTCTACACCTTCACTAATTACGACACGATTAGTCTTATTAGCATTTTCAAGTAACATTTGAACATATTTCTCTTGAATTTGATTATCTTCTATATCTGATAAGAAAGTTCTATCAAGTTTAAGAACATCGATTGGTTTAGATTCAATTTGGGCAATAGACTTAAAGTCTAAACCTAAACCGTCAGTCGCAATCCTAAAACCCAAATCTCTTAGTCTTAAAATGTTGACACGAACTTGATTCATCTTCTCAAACATCGCGTATTGAGCTACTTCAAGAATAATCTTATTAGTATTAACATTATGTTTTTTAATAATCTTTGCAAATTCAGGTGCCATATTTTCATCAACCATCTGTTTGACAGATAAATTAATACCAATCTTTATATCGCGATTAGGATATACAGTTTCAATTTCTTCAATTTTTGATATAACTTGAGTTAAACACCAACGAGAAAGATAGGCTATATCTCCTGATTGCTCTAAAATAGGAATAAAGTTAGCAGGCGAAATTATACCCTTTGTTGGGTGTTCCCAACGAAGAAGTGCTTCAAATCCATATAAAGCTTTTGATTTAACATCAATGATAGGTTGATAGTATAATGTAAGTTCCCCCCTGTCCATTGCGCCACGAACTTCGTTAAAGTATTCAAGGTTAGAACTTTCTTTCTCACGTAATTCATTGTAGTAAAGAATATATTTATTACCCCCATCTCTTTGGGCAATATAAGTCGCAAGTTCTAGATTTTCAAATAATTCCTTAAATCCAGTACCACATGTAGGATACATTGCAACACCAATAGATGCAGTAATACTTATATTTTGATTTCTAACGTTATATGATTCGCCAACAATATCTAATATTTTTTTTGCTATGTCTTCTAAAGATTCATAATCATATTCATTCTTATCAAAAATCAAGAATGAATCATTATCATATTGACAAATATTAGCTTCACCTTTAAATTCGTGCACAAGTCTTTCGGCAAAGTTTTTAACGTTTTCTTTAAGTAAATCTTCGCCTAAAATTTCCTTATGTGTCTCATAGTCATCTAATTTAATATAGAACAAAGAAAATTGACCATAAGAACCTATCTTAGAGGCATAAGTATTAATACTTGTGCGCATTTCCTGTTTAGTAATCATTGTATCAACAAGTACATTATCTTTTTCGCGTAAAATTCTTTCTTGTTTCTTAACGCTAGATACAAAGAATATAATTAAAGCGAGTGCTACTAAAATAGCTAATATTATCAAAAAGGAAGATAAACCTTTTCCTAAAGAATCATATACGCTTTCTTCATTAGTTAATATAAAGTTAGCCATTATTTTCCTCCTTCATAATTTAAATTAATACCAGTTTTAAGTAATTCTAGAGCTTTTTGTTCTTCTACAGGTCTACTAATCAAATAACCTTGAAGAATATCGGCTCCGTACGTATCAAGCAATTTAGCTTGACTATTTCTTTCAACGCCTTCGCAAACAACATGTAAGTTAAGTTTATTTGCAAGTTCAATAATTGTAGACTCAATAATTTGACTTGTCTTATCAGTTTCAAGGCTTGAAATAAATGACATATCAGTCTTTATTGTATCTACAGGAATTTCTTTTAAATACATCATGTTTGAGTAACCATTACCAAAGTCATCTAAGTGAATATTAAATCCGTTCTCTCTTAGAATATTTAACTTTTGTATCATATTATTCATATTTTGCATTAAAAATGTTTCTGTAATTTCCACGCAAATAGAACCTTTTTTAAGTTCATTTTTCTTAAACTCTTCAAGTAGTTCATCTACAAAACCTGATTGAACAAGTTGGGCAGGCGAAACATTAATACTTAAGTGAACATTATAATTTTGGAATTCTCTAGCTGCTTTAAATACACTTCTATTTATAAATCTACCAATTTCTACAATATCACCATTTTGTTCCGCAAGTTCGATATATTCTTGAGGTGAAACAGTTTTATATTTTTCGTTTTTCCATCTAAGTAAGGACTCAAATCCCACAATACGCTTTTCCTTAATGTTGTACTGTGGTTGGTAGAACATAACGAATTCACCATTTTCAATAGCTTTATGCACATCTTCTTCCATTTGCTTCTTATACTTAAGATGGTTCTCAAGTGTTTGGTCATATTTAACAATATTAATACTTACTTGCTTAATCGCATGAGATAATGCAAGTACTGATTTATCTAATGCATCTTGTATTTTAAAGTCCTTGTTAACCGCATTACTAATTTCTACAACACCAATTTTTAAATGAACAAATGTACGAGATTTGCCAAGACTAATTGGATGATTAAAAACATTAAATAAATTATTGATTAATTTATCGTTCTCTTCTTTTTTTCCGTACATTATAACAACTAGTGTATCATTTTGAATATGATACATAAAATAATTTGATCCAATGTTTTGTTTAATCAAATCTACCGATGAATTAATTAACAAATCACCCGCTTTAAAGCCTAAAGTCTTTGAGATAAACTCAAATTCTTGAAATTTGATACGAACTAAACTTACATCTTTATTTAAGAAGTTACTTCTTAAAGAGTCAAATTCCTTAAGTAAAGAACCATTATTAGGTAAACCTGAAATAGGGTTTTGTTCTGTAATCTTCTTTAATTCTGATTCTTGCTTATATTCATCAGTTATTACATTAGATACAATAGTGTATCCTCCTCTTTGAGCAATACTAATGAATTCCGCATATTCATTTTGTTCTTCGTTAGTATATTCACAAACAAAACGTGTTTTATGTTTTAATTCATCTTCAAACGAATTACCACTAACAGGTCTAAATACTTTAGCTAAATTATATACTTCTCTACCATAAGTATCTCTTCCACGCGCATAAAACTTAACTTTACCTTTTTTATTAATTTTAATAATAGCTGTACCTTGTTTACTAGCACTACTACGTTTAATCTTTAAAATCCTATTAGATCTTACAACAATTGAAATTAAATCAAGTAATAATACAACAAAGCCTATGACAAGCGCAAATCTATATACATTAGAGATTGTACTATTTGTTTCAATTTTATCTTTAAACATTGATACATCGAAGAATTCATAATAATACACATCATCACTTAATTTAGATAAAGCTAAATAACATGATGTATTTTTATAATTTGCATCATAAGAAAAAGATTTAGTACCGTTTTTAGCTTCGTCTAATACTTTTTTTGTAACGGTAGTATCATTTACTAAACTGATTAGCGATGTATCAGAAGTACTTGAACTAGATTTAAATGACCAAAATATAGTTCCGTCACTATCTATTAAACCGTTATTTATTCCATTATACTTATCGCTAATAACATCATGATTATAATTATAAAATGTTTCACTCATTGATGTAACGATAAAGTTATTCTCGCTTATTTGAATATAACAATAAAGTGTTGTATCATTTGCTTCTAAAAAGTAACCATGTTCGTTTACTACGTGGTCATTTCTCGTTACCGTTTTATAATCACCTTTTTTATTATTATAATTACTAAGAACATCACTAATTGAAGTATTTAAATTTGCAACCTCGTTTGTAGCTAAACTGGCCGCATCTAATCTTGAGGAATCATTTAATGTATCATTAACATAATTAGTATAAATTAAGTTAACAATGATCATATACAAGAATATGATTAACATTATAATAAAATGCCATGTAAACTCTTTAATTCGTATTCTCATTTGACCCCCTCCTAAAAATAAAAAATGCCAATTGCTTTATCTGCAACTGGCTATCCTTAAGGACCCTATAGCTTTGCGTCACTAAATTACTCTAGTTTTGCTAAAATAATTTTACCAATGATAGATAAAACTGTCAATATTTTTAATTTTTAACCATAAAACTTTATTTATATTATTATATAATATAAAACGTTTTTTAGCAATTTTGTTAAATATTTACTCTATTACATAAACAAACAAAGTAAGAAAAAGGCAGTGCCTGACTGCCTATTATACTATTGTTTTCTTTATAAAATTACCTACAATTCGCTTTACAGGTGAAATAGTTATAAATGCATTAGGATCATACTTTCTAACAATTTCAATAACTCTTTCGTTTTCATAAGTTGATACTACACAATATAGTTCTTTATGGCTCTTATGTGTATATTCACCAGTTACATTCATCATTGTACAACCACGATTAAGTTTAGACATTATCTCACTTGATATCTCTTCATCGTGTTCGGTGAATATATTAATTGCACTATATGTATATGCTGTATGAATCTTATCTGTTACAAGGCTATTAATAATCATACGAAGGCAAGTGTACATTGTTATTGTCCAACTACCTTGTACAATTCCACCACCAACAACTGCTATAGCTACATTTGCAATTAGAGTAAACGTACCAATAGATACGCCTTTTTTAAGCGCAACAGCTTGTGCAATTATGTCAATACCACCTGTGCTAGTACCAAACTTAAGTGCAAGTCCGGCAGCTAAGCCTGATAGTAAGCCTCCCATAAGTGCTAAGGCTAGTACGTTAGTCACTTTACCACTTACATCGTATTCAGCAAACGGAGACGAACTAGCTGGAGCTAAAATAGATACAATTACTTGTATAATAACGGCTAAAAAGCTATAGAAAGCAAATTTATAAGAAACTTCTTTATATCCTATGACTAAAAAAGGAATATTTACTAAAAATACTGTTAAAGCTAGGAAGTAATTATAATTAGCACTATCTAAACTAATATTGTTGATTGCATATATAGTTCTAAGTATTAACTGAGCTAATCCTGTAGCTCCACCTGAATACAAATGGGCTGGCTCAAGAAACCACATTGTAGCTAATTGTAATATTATGTTAGCCAATATTACAATTAATGTACGAAAAATCATATCACCTTTATTTGAACGTAAGAATGACTTCATTATCTAACAATGTCTCCTGCATTCATATTTGTAAGTGTAATTAATTCTAATTTAGAATCATCTTTTGTAGCACCACATAGTAACATGCCACAAGACTCTTCTCCTCTTAAATTAATTGGTTTTAGGTTCTTTACAACGATAACCTTTTTACCAATTAATTCTTCAGGTTTATAGAATTTTGCAATACCGGATACAATTTGACGTACTTCAGAGCCAATATTAACCTTGAACACTAAAAGCTTATTAGCTTTTTCATGTACACGAGCTTCAAGGATCTCACCTACAACAAGGTCTACTTTTGAAAAATCATCAATTGTAATTTCTTTCTTAGAATCATTAGCTAATTCATCAGATTTAGCATTTAATTCCTTAGCTTTTTCTTGTGCTTCTTTTTGTTTTTCTTCAATTTCTTTTAATATGGCTTTAGTATCTAAACGTTGGAATAAGTTTTCATACTCGCCAATTTCATAACTTCCTTCTTTTGCATAATCTCCTAATTCACTAAACTTAGGATCTTTTAAATTTAAGAACTTATAGATTTTTTCACTTGTAGAAGGCATAAATGGTTCTAACATTAGTGCAGCTTCCTTAATTGTTTCTAGTAAGTGATACAATACGTTTTCAAGTTCATCTTTACACGACTCATCCTTTGCAAGCACCCAAGGTTCTGTTTCATCAACATATTTGTTTGCGCGGCGTAAGAAACGCATGATATCTTCAAGTGCATCTCCAGCCTTAAATTCGTCCATATGTTTTACCACATCGTCTCTTGTTTTGCCTGCAAGTGCCTCAAGATCTTTATCAAATTCACTTATAGCGCCCTTATATGAAGCTTTTCCATCAAAATACTTCTTAGTCATCGCAAGAGATCTTGAAACTAAATTGCCAAGTGTATTAGCTAAGTCTGAGTTATAACGCTCACAAAGTAACTCGTATGTAATAGATCCATCTTGTGCAAAAGGAATTTCATGTAATACGTAATATCTAACCGCATCTACACCAAAACGTTCAACTAAATCTTGTGCATAGATAATATTACCTTTTGATTTAGACATCTTATCGTTTCCAAATAAAACCCAAGGATGGCCAAATACTTGGCGAGGTAATGGTAGGTCAAGTGCCATTAACATAATTGGCCAGTAAATAGTGTGGAATCTTAAGATATCCTTACCAATTAAATGTACATCAGCTGGCCAGTATTTTTTAAATACTTCGTTTTGATTGTCAAAGGACTTTTCTGCATCATATCCAATTCCTGTAATATAATTGCATAAAGCATCAATCCAAACGTATGTAACATGCTTAGGATCAAATGTAACAGGAATACCCCACTTATAACTTGTACGAGAAACGCACAAATCAGGTAAATCGTCCTTTAAGAAATTATTTAACATTTCATTCTTTCTAGACTCTGGTTGAATAAATTCAGGATGAGTTTTAATATGTTCAACTAAACGGCCTTGATATTTCTTTAATTTTAAGAAATAACACTCTTCTTTAGCTAATTCCACTTTTCTACCACAATCAGGGCACTTTCCGTCAACTAAATCACGCTCTAAATAATAAGATTCATCAGCTACACAGTAATAGCCTTCGTAATATCCTTTATAAATATCACCTTGATCGTATAAACGTTTAAATATTTTTTGCACAGTTTCTACATGGTCACTATCAGTTGTACGAATAAATCTATCATAAGAAATATTCATTAAATCATAAATATTTCTAAGTTCTCCAGCAACCTTATCTACATGTTCCTTAGGGCTAACACCTTGACTTATTGCTTTTCGCTCTATTTTTTGACCGTGTTCGTCTGTTCCTGTTTGAAAATACACGTCATATCCTTCAATTCTCTTCATTCTGCAAATAGAGTCGGCTAAAATAGCTTCGTACACATTACCAATGTGTGGTGTTGATGATGTATATGCTATTGCAGTTGATAAATAAAATTTCTTTTTATCCATAAATAAAAACCTCACATAACTTATTAAATTATACTACTTATTTAAAAGATTAAAAAGTGCTAGTTTTTAATTACTAGCAATTTCTAATTATTTTAAATATTTTTCATTAAATTCCTCAATAGAAATAGGACAGGAGTAGTAATAGCCTTGAATAATGTCTCCACCTAAATTTAATATATTATTCACATCGTCTTTTGTTTCAACGCCCTCAAATACCATATGTAATTCAAGAGATTTAACTAATTTAAGTGAATATTCAAATACAAGTTTTCCACCTTTATCTTTTTTATTAACTATTGTCTTGTCAAATTTAATTACATCAAATAAACCACTTGTAAGTAATTCCAAATTAGAATAACCCACACCAAAGTCGTCCATACATATTGTATAATTTAACTTTTTTAAATACTTAATAGCTTCTATAGTTTCATCTTTATTGTTTTCAAATGATGTCTCTGTAATTTCAATTTGTAAATACTTAACATCTACATCATATTTTTTTCTAAGTTCTTCAACAGATATTACAAAATCCATAATGTCAGGTTGATGTTTAGACAAGTTTACTGATATAGGGAATAACTTCGTGTTATTTTCTTTTAATGAAGCTAAATATTTTAATACACACTCGATATTATAAATATCTAAATTATGTAGTTCATTTTCTTTTTCTAATATTTCAATATATTTATAAGGTGTCCACAAAGAACCATCTTTTCTTCTCCAACGAGACAAAGCTTCAGCTCCTACTAATTGATTAGTTTTTGCATCAATCTTTGGCTGTAAGAATATTTCAAATCTATTTAATTTAATATCGTTTTTATACTCATTTAAAATATTTCTTTGATTAATATATTGATCATTTAATTTATCATCGTAAATTACATAGTGACTATCTTTACTATCTTTTGTTTCTAGTAAAGCAGCACGAGCTTTATCTAATATCTCTCTACTATCGGATTCATTTCCAGTTGATACGTATATACCTATATGAAGTTTTAAAAGTTCGTGTCCTGGAATACTTGAAAGATTTCTATCAACTTCCGCAAATAAATCTTTAAGTCTATTTTTTATATAGTCTTGGTTTGCATCTTTAAAAATAAATACAAAATGGTCTCCATTTAGTCTAGCACAGTATAAAAAGTCAAATAAGCTAATAGTATGAGCTAGAGTGCGAAGTACATTATCTCCAGATGCGTAACCAAATGTATCGTTAAACAAAACGAATTTTTTTAAATTTGTGATTGCAAATGCATAACGTTTATTTTCATCCCTTAATAGGCTATTGATCATATTTGTACATGCTTTATACGAATGTAAGCCTGTTAATGGATCTTTATCAGTATTAAGTGCATTGTTAGTGTTTAAACGATGAATAGTTATATAGTTTTCGATACATTTAGACATAATGTGATAAAGTGTAGTTTCTTCTTCTCTCCACTTATGTTCTTCAAGAACCGAATCAAAGCGAAGAAAACCGTATAATGAATCATTAATTACAATTGGTACTTGATAGAAAGACTTAACATTTTGTCTTCTTAAGAATTCATAAACATTTGGTTTTATATCTTTCATCGACTCAATTTTAGATCTCTTGTATGTATGGTTTAACTCCATCACTTTACTTTCTTCTGATTCAACAATCTCTGTATCCACATATTTTACACTGGCTAATTCAATATTTTTATTTGCATAGCTTGCAATCAGTGTATCAGTAAAAGGTCCTGTGTGTTCGTAAAGTAATATTCTATCTGCAATAATATACTTACCATATAGTTCTAAATATCGACTCAAACTTTGTGTAAAGTCTTTAGCTCCTTCTAAAATGTTTGCGCCATTTAAAATTAATTTTTCATAAATTAATGTCTCACGAGAATTAGATGAATCAAACTCTATTTTTTTATCAATTAAGATATTTTTATGCTTTTCCTCAACATAAATGATGTAACAATTTCTTCCTTTTCTCTTTCCTCTATATAAAGCTTTATCAGCTTTTAAAAATAAAGAATCATAAGTTTCTCCGTCCTTAGGGAATGATACTAAACCAGCTGTAATTGTACACTTAAAATCAATCAGTTTCACTTTATCTAATTGTTCATTAGGATAAGTTCCTACATAATCAAAATTTCTAATGCGTTCAAATAGATTGTGTAGTTTAATCCAAATTGCGTCATAATCTTGTTCAGTGAAATCTTGTATCAAAAACTCGTCTCCGCCAATTCTACCGATATTGCAATCGCTAGAATAATCTTTTAACATTGATGCAATCATTTTTAATATATGGTCACCAAATAAATGTCCATACATGTCATTTATAGACTTAAAATTATCCACATCTATGATGATAATTGAAAAAGGACGCGGATTTGGCGCTTCTATCTCTTTTCTGATCAATGTTTCAATACCTTCTCTAAGATATATACGAGTTAATTTATCAAAAAGATTAAATGTTTGATTTATTCCTGTAGGTTTTTGTATATATAAATACACATCCCCACTTAGATCATCAAAAAGTCGAACTTTATAAGTTTTTTCTTTTTGGTCTATAGTTGCGACCGAAACGGCTACCTCTTTTTCTTTAGTGTTATTTATAACCCATGGGACTAACATTTTTCTATCGTAAGATGTTTCATCTAAGTGCTCACGATCGACAAACATATCTAAAAAAGTATCTATCGAAACATTTCGTACAAAAACTACATTTTCTTTATAACATTCTTTAATTATCTGAGTTTTTTTATCGACTACAGCGTAATAACCATATAACATCGATAATAAAGGTTCAAATTTATTATCCATAACTCTTTTCTTCCTTATTTATAAATCTTTCTTATTATAAATATTGTATCACATTAACATCTAAATAAAAACGTTTTCAAAAATAAAAATTTTTTTTACAAGTTAAAAGAAAACATTAAGTTATAAGGTTTGTTGGAATATAAGATATAACTTATTGTTTGATATTTGTTGTTTAAAATATGGCAGTTAAAACAAAAACTCTAGCACGATATTAAAAAAGGTACTAGAGTTCATCATTAAACGTTTATTTAAATTTCTATAAATTCTATCTTTGATTCATGTTTTAGTGTCTTTGAGTTGTAAGACACGCCAAGTAATAACACATTACCATGATATCCAATAAATAGATCCGTGTAATTCTTATTCTTTATTTGATCTATTGCGTTTTCTGCAGTGTCATCTGCTTTAAGTTCAATAACAAATGGGATATGCAAATTGTCACGT
>CAVFGN010000046.1:0-11486 GCA_963621965.1 Alistipes finegoldii | reverse complement strand
CTAGATATTATTATAGTGAAACATCAATTTCGGATAGCGAGTATACTTATTGGCATTATAATGGCAATAACGAACCAACTTTGTGGTAATTAAATATTATTAATCATTAAGCTCATAGATAACAAGTCTATGGGCTTTTTTACTATTTGTACTTATAATTAATTCGTTAATTAATGGATAAAATATTCTAAATATTTACAATATTTAAAAATAAAATGAAAAAGATTGTGTCATTTATAGTTATAATTAATGAAATGTAATAAATTATGTGGTATAATATTTTAGTAATTTTTGAAATAGTGAGGTATTTTATTATGGATTTAAAGAATTTTGTTGCATCTATTCCTGGATTTCCAAAAGAAGGAATTATATTTAGAGATTGTACTCCTATAATTTCTAATCCTGAAGCATTTAAATATGCAATTAATCAAATCTCTGAATTTGCAAAGAATGTTGGCGCTAATGTTATCATGGGGCCTGAAGCTCGTGGATTCATTTTTGGTTGTCCTGTTGCTTATCAACTTGGTTTACCATTTGTGCCTGTTAGAAAACCAGGTAAATTGCCAAGAGAACAAGTTACAGAGGATTATGACCTTGAATACGGAAAAAATACTTTATGTATTCATACTGATTCTCTTAAAAAAGGTGATAAAGTACTTATTATAGACGACTTACTTGCCACAGGCGGTACTGTTGGTGCTTGTGAAAAACTTGCTGAAAAGCTAGGCGCAACCGTTGTAGGGGCTGCCTTTGTTATTGAACTTGTGGACCTAAAAGGAAGAGAAAAGTTCAATTGTCCTGTTTTAAGTTTGACTTCTTATGAAGGAGAATAAATTTTAAAATACAATTTTAAAAAGTGAAAGAGGGGTGAGTCAGGTTTATACCTGACATATTATGGATCAAACAAATTTAATAGATTATAATCGATTATATGAAACAGTTCATACTTATATTACACGCGAAGAAGATCTTAATTTAATTCATAAGGCTTTTTTGTATGCTAACGATAAGCACAAAGAACAATTTAGAAAATCAGGTGAACCATATATTATTCACCCTCTTGAGGTTTCTATAATATTAGCTGAACTTCATGTAGGACCTAATACTATTTGTGCAGGTTTGTTGCATGATGTAGTAGAAGATACACCAACTACAACATATGATATCACGCAAGAGTTTAATGCTGATATCGCATCTATTGTTGATGGTGTTACAAAAATTAATAAGCTTAAGTTTTCCTCACTTGAAAAAGCTCAAGCTTCAAACCATCAAAAAATGTTATTTGCAATGGCTAAAGATATCCGTGTTGTTATCGTTAAATTAGCTGATAGATTACATAACATGCGTACTCTTGACTCGATGGCACCTGAAAAACAAGTAAGGATTGCGAATGAAACACTTGAAATATACGCACCAATTGCAGATAAACTCGGTATCTTCCAAATTAAAAGTGAACTACAAGATCGAAGCTTAAAATATATCGATCCTTTAATGTATACTAAAATTCAAAACTTAGTACATCATACTGAAAATGATAAAAATGGTATCATTGATAAAATTATTAATGATGTTAATAAGATTTTAGGTGAAGCTAATGTTAAGTATACAATCAAAGGAAGAATGAAGAATACTTATTCAATTTATAAGAAATTGTTAACTAAACATAAAGATTTTGATGATATTTATGACATTTATGCTATCCGTATAATTGTTGATAAAGTTGAAAATTGTTATCAAGTTTTAGGTATTATTCATGCGCACTTTACTCCTATTCCTAATCGTTTTAAAGACTATATTGCGGTACCTAAGTCGAACATGTATCAATCTTTACACACAACTGTTATCGGACCTAATGGTAACATTTTTGAAGTTCAAATAAGAACTGAGGAAATGGATTCAATTGCGGAATATGGTGTTGCGGCTCACTGGGCTTATAAAGAGAATGTTCAATACTCAAAAGAACGTGAACAATACGAAATTGCCCAAAAGTTAAAATGGTATTCTGACCTTGTGTTAATGACTAATGAAGCGGAAAATAATGCTGAAGATTTCGTTGATTCTATTAAAAATGAGATACTTGACACAAATGTTTATGTTTATACTCCAAACGGAGACGTAATCGAATTACCTCAAGGTTCAACTCCAATTGACTTTGCCTATAAGATTCACTCTAATTTAGGTAATAAGATGGTCGGTGCAAACATAAACAACAAAATTGTGCCTCTAAACTATGAACTTAAAACAGGTGATATTGTTTCAATTAAGACCTCTAACTCATCATTTGGGCCTTCTGAAGATTGGTTAAATATTGCTAAAACTAGTCATGCTAAACATAAAATTAGAAACTTTTTAAATGTACAAAACAGAGAAGTATTAATTGATAGAGGTAAAGCAAGCCTACAAATTGAATTCTCAACTCAAAAGATTCAATTTGAATTAAATGATAAATTTGTTCAAGCGAATTTTTCTAAATATAATGTAAAAACAGTAGATGATTTATATCTTGAAATTGGTAAAGGCGTTATTTCTGTAAAAACTGTAAGTAGTAGAATTAAGAACGAAACTGATGTTGAATCAAACGAAGAAAAGATTCAAAAGAGTATTGAAAAGAATCAAAGACTTCTTAAGACAAACTCTGATACAGGAGTAGTAGTTGAGGGGTTATCTAATCCAAAAATTAAAATTGCAAACTGCTGTTTACCTATCCCAGGAGACAATATTATTGGTTTCATCACTAAAGGAAACGGAATTGTTGTACATAACGAAGATTGTCAAAACTTATCAGTTTTAGATAAGAAACGTTGTATTCATCTTGAATGGGCATACAATATTCAAAGAAAATATCCTACTGAAATTAAGATACTCGCGACTACAAGAAATACATTAATTGGTGAGATTATGAACTTATTTTCAAGCCATGATATAAATGTATCTGATTTCAGTGTTAAAAATAATGTTGATTTAGAATCAATTATAAAAGTTAAAGTTATTGTTTCAAATTTATCTGATCTAGAAACATTAATTGTTAACTTAAAGAAAATTGAAGGAATTCATAACATCGAGCGTGTATTATCATGAGAGTAGTAGTACAACGTGCTAAAGATGCTTATTGTAAAATAAATGACGAAATAGTATCAAAAATTGATGAAGGATTTATGATACTTGTCGGATTTAGAGAAGGCGACTCGGAAATTACATTAGACAAAGTCGCTAAAAAAGTTCAAGGTCTAAGAATTTGTGCTGACGATTTTGGCAAATTAAATAAAAATTTAAAAGATACAAATGGTAAAATTCTTTCTATTTCTCAATTTACCTTGTATTCAAATGTAAATGATGGGTATCGACCATCATTTACCGAGGCTCTAAATTATACCGAGGCTAATAAACTATACCTTGAATTTAATAATAAACTTAGAGAATATGGTATAGAAGTTTTAGAAGGTGTATTTGGAGCCGATATGGAAATAGGATTTAAAAATATGGGTCCAACTACAATAATAATTGACTCAGATAAATTAAAATAATAGAGGTAAAATATGAATGTATATATGATAACTCTAGGATGTTCAAAGAACCAAGTAGATAGTGAAATGATACTTGGTTTTTTAAAGAACCATGGTGCAAGCGTTGTCGCAACTCCAGAAGAGGCTGATATTTTAATGGTAAATACATGTGCATTTATCTTATCGGCTCGTGAAGAAGCTATTAACACTATCCTAGAACTTGCAAAATATAAAACTGGTAATAAGAAATTAATTGTTATGGGGTGCTTAGCTCAAAGATATAAAGAAGAATTAATTCCTGAATTACCTGAAGTAGATTATTTCATGAAGATTGATGATTATAAAGATATTGCGCGTGTATTAAATAATCTGCTTCATACATCTTACAAAGAAAGTGACCTTTTAAGTTTCACTGACCGTGTGACTGATACTCCTGATTACATGACTTATGTAAGAATTTCGGACGGTTGTTTAAATCGTTGTGCTTTCTGTGCAATTCCTTTAATTCGTGGAAGACTAAAAAGTAGAACTATTGAAGATATTAAAGACGAAGTAGTGAAAGCTGTGAACAAAGGAACTTACGAAATTAATATAATTTCGCAGGATACTACTCGATATGGATATGATTTATACAAGAAGAATGCACTTGTAGATTTATTAAAAGAATTAGTTACAATTGAAGGTAATTTTAAAATTAGATTATTCTATTTATATCCTGAAATTGTAAGTGATGAATTAATTGACTTTATTAAAGATAACCCAAATCACATCATGCCTTATTTTGATATACCTCTTCAGCACTCTGAAGATAAAGTACTTAAGGCTATGAACAGACGAGGAGACAGAGCTTATTTAGTTTCACTTCTTCAAAAGATTAAAACAAAAATTCCTCATGCAATCTTCCGTACTACTATGATGGTAGGTTTCCCTGGTGAAACTGAGGAAGATGTTGAAAACATGATTAAATTCATGAAGGAAATTAAGTTTGACCGTTTGGGTGTATTCACATATTCTCCTGAAGAAGGCACTAAAGGCGCTTTAATGGAACAAATTCCTGATTCAGTTAAAAACGATAGATACAATAGAGTTATGGAGGCACAATTCTATATTTCTCTTGAGAAAAATAGAGAAAAGATTGGTCAAAACTTCGATGTATTAATCGAAGGATATGATGAGTCTAACTTTATGTATTATGGTAGAAGTTATGGATTTGCGCCTGACGACATCGATGGTTCGGTATATGTTGCGGCTCACGAAGAATTGAAAGTAGGAGATATTGTATCTGTAAATATTAAGGATGCCGATAGTTATTCATTAACTGGTGAACAAAATGACTAAAAGAGTAAATGTAATTTTATTTGAGCCGGAAATTCCAGCTAATACTGGAAATATCATGAGGACATGTGTAGGATTTGATGTAAAACTACATTTAATCCGTCCTTTAGGTTTTAAATTGGACGATGCGCACTTAAAAAGAGCTCACCTAGATTATTTTAAAGATTTAGATATGGAAATATATGATAATTTAGAGGACTTTTTAAGCAAAAACGAAAATCCGGAAATTTATTATTTAACTAGATATGGCCATATGAGTCCTGATAAGATTGACTTTAGCCCTTACAAAGAAGATAAAAGCAAAAAAATATACTTTATGTTTGGCCGCGAGTCTACAGGAATTCCATATAATATTTTACACGATAATCTAGACCATTGTTTTAGAATTCCTACAACTGATAAAATTCGCAGCTTAAATTTATCAAATTGTGTCGCAATGGTATTGTTCTATACAATGAGCCAACTTAATTATCCTAATTTGATAGGACATGAACCAGATACATTTAAAGGTGAAAACTTTATAGATAACTATAAGGAGAATTAGTATGTACGATAAAACAGAACTTGAATTTAATAAAATTTTAGATACTGTAAAACAATATGCTTTCCTTTCTTTAACTAAAGAAAAGATTGAGAACTTAGAGCCTCTAGATAACATTGTTTCTTTAAATCTATTATTAGATAAAGAAGAAGAAGCTATAAAGGTGATGGATGCACTTGGTAATATTCCTCTAGATTTTATTAAAGATATTCGTGAAGAATTAAAAATGGCTTCGATTGGTTCAATTTTATCAAGTGAACAATTGTATAAAGTACTTGTTTTAATTCAAAGAACTACATCTTTAAAAAATTACTACCGTGATATAAATAATAAACATTTAGATATTACTAATTTAAATGATTATTTTATCTCTTTATCTGATAATAAGAAGCTTGGTCAAGAGATTGAAAGTGCAATTGATGAAAACTTCAATGTAAAAGACAATGCGTCTATGTCACTTTTTAAAGTTCGTAAACGTATTCAAATGGAAGAAAACCATTTACGTAGCTACATGAATTCTTTACTTATGAAAGAAAGTTCACGTTTGACAGAAAATGTAATTGTTATGCGTGATAACCGTATGTGTTTATGCGTAAAAGCTGACTCAAAGAACCAAATTAAAGGTATTATACATGATCAATCCTCATCAGGTACAACATTCTTTATTGAGCCGGAAGAAGCCGCAACTATTTATAAACATATTGAAGAACTTAGGGTTGATGAGAAAAAAGAAGTTAACCTTGTTTTAAAGGGTTTAACTCTACTTGTTGAGTCTCATTCGGACGAACTACTTAACGATTTTAAACAAATCGAGGAACTTGATTTTGTGTTTGCACTTGCGCGTTTTGCACGCGAAAACGAATACACTCGTCCTTTAATAAATCAAAAAGGATATTTTAATTTGCTCGATGCGGCTCATCCTTTAATTGATAAAGAGGTTGTTGTAAGAAACAGCATTAAACTTGGTCAAAACTACACTACAATTATTATCACAGGTCCTAACACAGGTGGTAAGACTGTTGTATTAAAGTTAGTTGGTTTACTTACTTTAATGTCTTTATCAGGCTTGTTTATAAGTGCAAGCCCTAACAGCGAAGTAAGTTTTGTTAAAAATATCTTAGTAGATATTGGCGACGAACAATCTATTGAACAAAACTTATCAACATTCTCATCTCATATGACACGCATTGCAAATATATTTGAGACTGTTACAAATGATTCACTAGTGTTACTAGATGAAGTAGGTAGTGGTACTGACCCTAAGGAAGGTGCTAGCTTAGCTATCGCGATCATCGATAAACTGACAAAAATTGGTTGTCGTTTAATTTCAACTACTCACTATTCTGATTTAAAAGCCTTTGCTTATAATAATAAAAATATAGTAAACGCAAGTGTTGAATTTGATAGTGAAAATTTAGCTCCTACTTATAAATTATCGATCGGTGTTCCTGGATCAAGTAATGCAATTTTAATTAGCCGTCGACTTGGAATTAGTGAAGATATTTTAAAAGAAGCTGAGTCTTTAATAAATAACAACACAACTGAATCTGGTACATTAATCAAAAAAATTGATGAAGAGAACCAAAACGTTGTTAAATTAAGACAAAACTATGAAAAGAAATTAAAAGAACTTGAGTATGAAAAGAAAAAGTTTGAAGAAAAAAATGACGAATTTGAAAAGAATAAAGAATTAATGCTTTATAAAGCTCATCTTGAGGCTAACAAGATTATAAGTGATGCAAAAGAGAAGAGTAGTGAATTAATCGAAGAATTAAATAGACTAAAGAATGAGAAGAGTTTAGAGGATAAAGATTTAGCTAAAGTTAAATTTGATTCTAAAAACTTAAAGTCTAAAGAAGAAAAGAAAGAAGATACTCACACTTTAGTAATTGGTGATTTAGTTCATGTTATTGATTACCACAAGTCTGGCGAGGTTATCGATATAAAAAAAGGAAAATATGTTGTCCAATTCGGTCAATTTAAGATGGCTTTTAACCGTGATGAATTACTTTATGATAAGTCACTAAAGAAAGAAGAGAAAAAGGTTGTTAAACCTACTTCAACAGTTACACTAGCTTCTACTGCAGCTCCTATGAAACTTGATTTAAGAGGCGAAAGATATGTTGATGTAGCTCCTCAAGTTGATCTTTTCATCGACCGTGCAATCCTTGCTCACTACAACACAGTCTACATCGTTCACGGCTTTGGTACAGGTGCTGTAAGAAAAGCTGTTGAGGAAGCATTAAAGAAAAATAAACACGTTAAAGAAACAAGATTTGGAGGAGACGGCGAGGGCTTAAACGGATGCACTGTCGTTACTCTTAAATGAAAATAGCTTTAGTTTTATTTGATATTGACTTATCTAATATTGATTTAAGTTCTTACTATTTAATTGGAGTTGATAGAGGCGCACTTAATTTGATAAATTATAATTACAAGTGTGACCTTGCAATTGGGGACTTCGATAGTGTAAACGTAGAAGAACTTAAATTAATTAAGGATAATTCTAAAGAAATTATTATATTAAATCCTATTAAAGATAAAACAGACACAGAAGAAGCATTAGATAAAGCTTTGAATAAGTCTAGTGACATTACTATATTTGGTGGTATTAAAGGAAATAGAATTGAACATTTTTTATCAAACTTAACTTTATTTAATAAATTTAATGATCTTAAGATAATTGATAATAATTCACTTATTATCTATAAAGATAATATAATTTTAAATAAAGAAGATTATAAAGATTATAAATATGTTTCTTTCTTTACCTTTAAATCTACTACATTAACTTTAAAAGGATTTAAATATAATTTAGATAAATTTTGCCTGTCCCTTTCTAACTGCTCGCTTACTACAAGTAATGAACTTAAAGACGAAAAAGCTATAGTTGATTCTTGTGAAAAACTACTTATAATATTTAGCAAAGCGGACAAAAATATTGTAAATTAAATAATTGATGGTATAATTAATACATAGGAAACAATGGGGAGCCGTAAGGCTGAGAGGTTATTAAATTAACGACCCACTAACCTGATCTAGGTAATGCTAGCGAAGGGATATGTTTTAAGATTTTTTATTATGTATTAATCCAAAAACATTCTTCTAGCATTGCTGGAAGATTTTTTTTAAGGAGGAAATATGAATAAAAAAAATCAGAATTTGCAGGCAATAATTGAAACTGCAATATTTTCAGCAATCGCAGTAGTTCTTGACATGGTTCAAGGCGGTTTATTTAAAGGAGTATTCACATCTGGAGGGTCTATAGGTTTTGCGATGATACCTATTCTAATTATTTGTTTTAGAAGAGGGTTAGGATACGGCATACTTTGTGGTCTAATAGTATCTTTACTTCAAATGTTAAGTGGTATTTATATTGTTCAAGCGAGTGATATGCCTAATGATTTTTTGAAAGCAGTTGGTCCATTTTTACAAATAATGTTAGACTATATTTTAGCCTATACTTTAGTAGGATTTGCAGGTGTTTTTTATAAACCATTTAATAATAGTAGCACTAAAGGTCAAAAAGTACTTTATGTTTCATTAGGTACTATTTTAGGTGGTACTTTGAAATATTTATCACATGTTATCTCAGGTATAGTATTTTGGTTAGGAGACGGTTCTTACTCATTTATGGGAGCTAGTTCAAATACACAATTATATTCGTGGGTATATAACGGTGCTTATTCTATTCCTAATATTCTTATTTGTTTAATTTTAATGATTGTATTTGTTTTAACGTACCCTCAAATATTTAATAAAAGTGAGGTAAAAGATGAAGAATAATATTATAAGAAAGTCTATTTGTGTCGCGTTAGCTTCAATAATTACAATAATGTTAATTATATTTATGATTGTTAAAGCTATTAAAAATGAAGCCTTTAATAGTTATGGCTTTGAACTAGATGAGATGTATTTATTTTATGTTTATGCATGTGTTTCATTTACATTATCTTTAGTATATAATCTTGTTTTTTATATTAAGAAACAAGAAGAAAATGAATTATCTGTTCACATAGGAATTTTCTTATTCTTTGCTTTCCTTTGTGGCTACTATGCTAAAACATTTTTTAAAGCATTAAATAAAAACGGCACAGAGGGGTTTGATTCTTTTGTGATGATTGTAATGCTTATATTATTATGTGGATGTATTTATTCAGTTTACAAAATTATAACAATAATAAAAGTAAATAAAACTAAACAAATTTAAGGTACTAGGAATATCCTGGTATCTTTTTTTTAAGCCTTAAAATATTAGCCGTTGAGGTAAAAAAAATTTTAGTCTATAATATTGTATAGTTGAGGTGCACTATGGACGGATTTTTAATTATAAATAAAGAAAAAGGATATACATCTTTTGATGTGTGTAATAAAATTAAACACAAAATGAACGAAAAACACGTAGGTCATACAGGTACACTTGATCCTAATGCGTGTGGGGTGTTAGTAGTATCTTTAGGCAAAGCATGTAAAACACTTAATTTAATTAATGATAAAACAAAAGAATATTTATGCACAATTGAATTTAATCGTTCATATGACACCATTGATCCTACAGGAAAAATTATAGGTGAGTCTAATAAGAAGTTGACAATAGAAGAAATAAAAGAGAAACTTGAAATTGTTTCTAAAATGACAAAACAAGTACCACCTGCTTTTTCAGCATTAAAGGTAAACGGAAAAAGAAGCTACGATTTAGCACGTAAGGGAATAGAGGTTGTGCACGAAGCTCGTGATATTACTATATACGACACTAAAATAGAAAGCGAATTGGAAGAAAAAAACGGTTTATATTATCTTAAAATATATTTAAAAGTAAGTAGAGGATTTTACGTTAGAAGTTTCGTGAAAGATTTATGTGATTTACTTTCTGTATGCGGCAATATGTATAACTTAACACGTTTGTCTAGTGGCTCATTTAATATAGCTAATGCAAAGAAAATTGATGAAGTCGAAATGAGCGATGTAATAAAAATTGAAGAAGCATTTAATTATTTAGATAAACTTGAAGTAA
Organism: Alistipes finegoldii; assembly: GCA_963621965.1. Classification (GTDB taxonomy): domain Bacteria; phylum Bacillota_I; class Bacilli_A; order Acholeplasmatales; family Anaeroplasmataceae; genus JAEELC01. Next base: position 1,093 of record CAVFGN010000046.1, on the reverse strand, counting down.
AAGATTATTTGATTAAATTAATTGAAAATGGTGTAACACTTGACGAAAGACAAATCGAGACTGATAAACCTTTTATTGTAACAAATAAAGGAAAAAATATAGCAATATACGAGCCTGTAGAGAAAAACAAATATAAAAGAGTTGTATTATTATGAAAATAATTTATATAAATAATTTAAATGAAATATTTAATTATGAAGAATTAGGCTTAATGTTAGGTAATTTTGATGGTTTTCATTTAGGCCACCAAGAATTGCTTAAAGAATTATCAAAAATTAATACAAAAAAGGGATTATTAACGTTTTATCCTCACCCAAGTACTATATTTAATGAATCAAAATTTTATTATTTAGATACAATTGAAGATAAAAAAGATTATCTGAAAGATTACATTGATTATATTATTGTCCTTAATACATCAAAAGAAATTTTAAATTCAAGCAAAGTAACATTTATTAATTTCTTGACTAATAATAAAGTTAAAAGTATAGTTTGCGGAAATGATTATACTTTTGGATATAGAAAAGAAGGAACAGTAAAAGACTTATATGATTTTGATTTACATATAGTGGCTGATTTTAAAATAGAAAATAATCGTGTTTCTTCCACTTTGATTAGAGAGTATTTAAAAAGTGGAGAAATAGAAAATGCAAACAAGATGCTAGGAAGAAATTATTTTATAAAAGGAATTGTAACAAGAGGTGCAAAAATAGGAAGGACTATTGGATTTCCTACAGCAAATATAGAAGAGACACAATATTTACTACCTAAAAAAGGTGTATATTTTTGCTACACTTATATAGATAATCAAAAATATAAGGCAATGGTTAACATTGGTATAAACCCTACTATTAATTTAATTGATAAAAAGCGTTTAGAGGCTCATATTCTAAATTTTAATAAAGATATTTACGGAAAAGAGATAAAAATCGAATTTATAAAAAAGTTAAGAGACGAAAAAAAGTTTAAGTCTAAAGAAGAACTTATTGAAACTCTTATCAAAAACAAGCAAGAATGTGAGAATTTGGTCTAATATTTTGCTGAATTTTAAAGATAAATTCCGCTGATATAAAAATTTCAAAATCAAAAAATT
>CAVFGN010000045.1:6177-11827 GCA_963621965.1 Alistipes finegoldii | reverse complement strand
GTTAAAAATAATTTAAATTATGTTTCAATTTACAACAACCAATGTAATTAATTCAAATGTAGACCTTACAACTGGTAAGCCGTTGTGGTCTGCACAGGATGCAACCGACACTAAACCAGCAAGTTTGCATATTAAGAGAGTAAATAACTTTAAGAGCGACAGTGTTACTGCCATTTACAAAGCAGAAGCATCAGATCCTGAGATGGCTAAAGTTACAATTGACTTATCTCAAATCAATGGTAAGGCAGGAGATACCTTCAGACTTGCCCTCTATATTGGACTTTCTCAGGCATCTCAAGATTCTCGTTATTCAAATGACATGATTCTTAAAGGTAAACCTTTCGCTGTCGATTTCGTTTTCTCTACACCTGATAAAACAGCAGAAGCTCTTGTAAAGACTATTAAGAAATATGATGTTCTAGTTTATGGTGATAAGCTCTTGAATGTCTCCTATAGCGGTACATTTATTACTATTGAAGCTACTACTGAATACCAGAGATTTAAAAAGGTAAATATTGAGAAGTTCGATGAATCAGCTCACTTTGGAATGGGTGAATACACAGTAGTTAGATCCTTGGATGATCTTAATGAGAAAACCTCTAACGCTGCTGTTATTGCAACAGAGGAAGGTTACTTTGTTGGTAAAGAAGGTTTTGGCACATATTCATTCCTTCTTCATAATCTTCGTCTCCCGACTTCTGCACGTACTCGCGCATTTGGTATTAATCAAGATGAAACTCCTATTGTTGGTGCTAAGTATAATCAATATACTATTCACTATTGTACTAATAGAGGTATTCTTGGATTGAATGCAGTTGGCGATACTGTTAAGTCTGTTACAACTCATGTATTCTATGTTAAGAGTGATTTGGCTGCTGAGTTTGAAGCTGCTTTGACAAAAATTGCTCCTGAGGCAGGAATTGAAAAAGTTCCTGCATAAGAATAAATTTTATTATAACCTTTAGGCGAGGGCGTTTAATCGCCTTCGCCTTTTTATTTATATTTATGTATAATCAAATTGAAAAACTAGCTTCTGCTATTAGGAATGACATTGTTGCTGGATTAAGAGGTTATCATACTAATCTATCTATGTCTATGGAACAATTAGAACAAGACATAATAGATGAACGATTATAGATATTAAAAGAATATTCTTTAAAAGGAGTATTACCAACTAAAGATTTATATTTATCTATTAATTGTATTCCAGTAGATTGTAAAGCTATTGATAGGTGTAGATGCAGTAGAGAAGATCCTTATGGAGATCCTCCCATAGCTCATTTTGAAATACCTCAAATTTTGAATGATTATGGAGCACTATCTATAGATTACATTGGTTCTACAGATAGATAGTTACCATTTGTATATTATACCTCATCTACGGCCTTTCGTTATAGGAAATATAAGAAAAGAGGAAAAAATAAACCAACAGTTTGGATAGACACAACTCCAAATGAAAATGGAATGTATGATTGTTTCGTTTTTAATGCCCCATTATTAAGGGAAGTTTCTATTTCTGCAATATTTAAAGATTTACGACAACTTGAAAATTATAGTTGTTGTGTTGATTTACAAGATGATAACATGACCTTTATTAACAATGAAATAAAGAAAAGAGTTACCCAAAAGAAGATCTAGTATTATCGTAGCTTTGCTCCAAGCAATCTACCTAACGATCAAGCATATCAAGCAGGATGACATTAAATGACTTTCATTATGGACTTTCTCTTCTAGAAACCTTATATGGTTTAAGCATGACAGAAGAAGAATATGAAGAAACTGCCCTCGTGGCGTGGGGTTTAATAGGAAATAAAAGGACTAGACTTTATAGGTATTCTACGTGTGTTTCCAATTGTGAAGAAGGAATACAATTACCTTGTAACGCAGATATATTAGAAGCTGTAACTACTGATTTTGAAGAATGGGATTATTCCACACATGATACACCAAATGGGGATATTAATTCAGCATTTGTAGAATCATACATAGAACATAGAAAAGCTTTCAGGGATCCTTTATATTTACCAGGAAAACTTATTCATTATGAAAGAGTCGGAGATATGCTCTATTTTGATAAGCCTTATGGTAAAATAAACATTCTATATAAGGGATTGATATTAGACGATGACGGTCTTCCAGAAATAACTGACAAAGAGGCTACAGCTTTAGCCACTTATTGTGCTTATATCATTAAATTCAAAGAAGGTATAATGACTAATAATGCTAATATAATATAGATGGCAAATATGCTAAAATAGCAATGGAATGTTCAATGTGATTAGGCTAGAGTTGATCATTATATGTCTCAGAACGAATGGGATTAGGTACTTGATGCTAAGACAAGTTGGAATAGAAAAAGTTTTGGTAAATCTCTCAAATTATATAAATAATGATTAGATATAGCTTAGGTTGTGCTTTTACTACTACTAATTTATTTGACAATTTTCCTTATTCTAAATTACAAATAAGTTGTGAACAGTGTAAAGAAGCTATTGGCGACAATCACAGGCAAATACTAGTTAAGAAAATATTTAAAGCTTCCCTTAAATTAGTAATACAAGACATAATAGAAAGAAATGTAACTTTCTGGTTTCCATTAACTGGAAACAAAAAATGTAATATGCATATGAAAAGGGTTTCCGGTAGAGATTTTCAAAGGCTACGACGAGCAGGAAAATGGGAGGATATTGACATTGTTAATTCTAACTTCTCGGGATATGAAATAGGATTTTACATGTTAGGTAACAGAACACCGAGGGTAAAAACTGTTTATATCGATAAACAAAGTAGAGATCTTATATCTAAATACACTAATGAAGGAAAACAATATGGAGATGGGTTAATTGACACTAAAATATCCGATTATTATTATTAGTTATTTGAACTATTTCCAAAAGTGCCTTAGCAAGATATTAAAAGAATTTTGACCTTCTCTTGGAAATCTTTATATTTACATAATAGTTATGGGGGAGATGTTTTAATTCGAGGCAAGTCTCTATGGTGTTACATAGGTCAACTCAAAAAAAGTCCGATACAGCATTTTCATTATTATATAATGAAACTCACAAAGAAGCTGCGTGTATTATATAAGAGAAAAAACATTCCTTGGGATGGATATTACTATTTTGCACTATCTGATGAACAATATCAGCAATACTTATAGCAGAAAAATTCTAAAGGGAGACCCAGAAAGCATTTTAACTTTGGTTCTGTATTTATGTACCAAATATTAGATGAATGCAAAATTAGTCAATACTCTTATAAATATATATTTCGCATACCTATGATTAGTACTATAAAACTTAAATACTACATATAGAATTTAAAGGCTAATGCAGAACTAATTGAAGTTAGATCCCCTCTTAAATTTAAAGATATATTAGTAAATGACAATGAATATGAATTTCTATGAAAAAATCCCAAGCAACTAATACATTTAATAAGGGAATGATTATGGATTTGAATCCAATAGTTACTCCTAATGATGTATTAACAAATTGTTTAAATGGTACTCTAGTTACTTTTAACGGTAATGAAAATGTATTATAGAATGACATGGGTAACGGTAGAGTGGAAACTGCATATCTCCCTGAAGGTTACGTTCCTTTAGGAACTGCAGAACTTGGAGGTGTTATTTATATAGTTTCTTATAATCCATTAAAGAATAAGTGCCAAATAGGATCATTTCCGTCTCCTGAAAGAAATATTTCTTCAGATGAAATTAGCAATATAGTTTGTAGCCTTAGTGAAAAGGATTTTCATTGGGATGCAACTAATGGTGCTTATGTATATTACTTAAAAAAGGATTTAGACTCAGAGCTAACTTTTAACCCTGGAGACAAGTTTATAGTCTATGGTAATAATCTCTCAGATAATTACTCTAATTTCTATGATTCCTCTAAATATAGTTTAAAAGACTTTGATGAAGCAGCGAAACAAACAATAAAACTTGATATAGGTACTATTACAGATACTGGTAGATTAGTTAAATTCTCTGATTTAAAGCAGTATTAGTTACAAAACGGAAAAACCTATCACATATATGAATATGAAGGTTCGGAGAGTGGAACTACAAAACCAGACTTAGACAAATACCGTAGTTTAGTATCTCAACCTTATAATATATTTAATAGTAAAGTTTCAGGACGTTTGGTGTTAATAGCAGAACTAGTGCAATGTAATACTTTCGATATTGAAATTTCTCATGTATTTACAAAAGATAAAAATTCAAAACACTACATTCCTAATGTAACTTTTAATTTTGGGGGAGAATATCCTTTTATACCTACACAAGTAAAATGTAATTTAGAAGTAGCAGGTACTACAGAAGAAGTTTATATAGATATTAAAGGGAAAATAGAGGAAACTATAGACTCTAATAACCAAAACTATTCTGTATTAGTTGAGAATATATTATCAAATAGTAAATCTATTAAAGCAATAATAGATAGCATTCCTTTCAATGAAAAAGATAGAGATTATGGGTATATATTAAAATATACCTTTACCCCTTGTATGAACTGGGGTCCAATATCTTACCTTGCTGTTTCTGGTTCTATAGATTTAGATAAACTGGGGACTGGATATATTGGTTTAACTACTTGGAGGTATTATAAACAAAATTCCATGAGTTTAACTTGGGGATTAGAAGTATATGAAGAAGAAGGATACAATGTAACAGATGTATCAATGGAATTTGTTAGACCTTAGAAGAAGGCCGATAATACATTTGAAAAATCTAAATATACTGTAAGTAAAAAAGCCTCATATCATGGTATATTTTATGATATTTTACCATTGGATCAAACTTATTTCAGACTTAGTAATCCTCTTGTTTCTAATACTCTTTACTTAGTAAAAATTATAGTAAAATACGCTAAGACTAAAGAAAATGCTTCTACTAAAACTACTGCAGAAGAAAGAGTATTTTATAGATGGATGTATACAAATGAAGTTTTTAATTCTTACTACGCATCTACAACAGACTTTATAGGATTAACATTATCATTTGATCCTACATTCTCCATGAATTATACTTCCAAAACAACGGATAAGGATCAATCTACTATATATGGAGTTATCAATCCTTTCACAGAAGGGAAATCTGATGAGGATAAAACTAAACTAAAGGACAGTAAAACATCTTTAAGTTGTATACAAACACTTAGAGATTTAAATATAAATTGTGAACTTTCTATTGGTTTAGAAAAAACATATAATACATTCTACTTGGAATGTAAAAAAGAAGCTTTTTCTTTAGATATAAATAAAGAAGAACCCACAACAAGTGCATCAATAAAATATACTGATAGAGAAGATAGTAATTAGGATTCTTATTTATTTTCTTTTGCCAAAATTGTAGATAATCTTACTAACTATAAATTAGAATCTTCTAGTGGTATTGATAAAAGTGACACGTTATTAGGAACAGCTGAGAACCCATTTCCAACTAATGTATTACATATAAAAACAGACTCTATAAATCCAAATTTCAAAGATAATGTATATTCATTTCAAATTTAGTATGAAGCATTACAGATGGTTAAAGCTTATTGTACTAAATTAGAATCTAATTTGACCTATTCAGGAAGGCTATTACCACTAGCTTATGATAATGATAGTTTCGAACTATATAATTTAAAATATGTAA
>CAVFGN010000045.1:0-5857 GCA_963621965.1 Alistipes finegoldii | reverse complement strand
GGAAGCAATGGAAATACTAGAGTTTAGCTTATGTTAAAATCAAATAATAGTTCATATTTTTATCCTATAGATTTTTCTTTAGCATCAAGAGCTAGTGATTATTCATCCTTATTAAGTTTGTAGAAAGAATTATATAATTCATTTGCACAAATTCTTGGAAATCTATATAGATATGATAACGAAGGAATGAGTACAGCATGCTTAATTCCATAGTCTATTTATTATATGGATAATTGTATTTATGGATTAGTGCTACCGTTATCTATAAAATCTTAGAAGGCTTTAGATGATTGTAATGTCCAACTCCAACTTGATAACGATAAAGTAAATTTAAATGAAATTACAACTATTTTAGCTAGTGAAATTGAAGAAGAAAAAACTGAAAAAGAATTTAAAAATAATTTAAAATATAAAGTAAAGAATATAGATTCTACATACAAATTTAATATAGTTAATTCTGATAAAACTTCTGGTATTTCTCTTAGAAATTATATGTTGGACCTTCAAACTACTGGGTAGGGTATTGGCATTATGGATTATAATGGCAAAGATTTAATAGGAAACTCTGCCGCTAATTATAGCAATACTAAATTATACTATATAGTTAAAGGAAATCCTGTTACAGTAAAAGCTGCAACAAATGTCCCATTTAAACAAATTAATTACTCAATTGATAGTTCAGGAAACTTAGTAGTAGCTATGACTAATAATAAACTAGAAGATGGTAAAGAAAATCTAAATAGTAGATTTTAGCTAAATGATGGTGGCTTATTAATATTAAAAGATCCTCTTTCATCAGAGTATGAAATGAAGAGAGACGGAAACGATGATACAGGTACTGTAAGAGGATTCCAAAAAGCACGATTACTAAATAAATATAGATATTACTCATGACGGAATTTGTAAAACCATTGAAAAATAAAATAAACTTTGGTATAATGTCCAAAGTTTTACCTTCTAAAGGAAATATGGCTTGGGAATATAATCCTTTTAGAAATTATAGATTATCAGAGGCCAAGTACTATTTCAGAAATAAATTCTTTACAAAGGAAGAATTAGGAGAAGAGTTAGGTATATCTATAAAAGCAGATAAAGATTGGAGTAAATATAAATAGACTGATGAATTACCAAACGGAATTAAAGAATCTGAAGATGATCCAATATTTTATGATAAAAATCAGTTAGTAGATTTTGATACTGATGAATTAGCATTTGATATAAATCATCCAGTAGATATACTTCCCCAATGGTCTTACGATGGTTCTGTGAACTTAATTATAAATGATGGAAAGAATGTCCCAAGACTCATAAATTCTAGGTTTTCTCCTTTAGGAAAAGGAAAATATTAGATAGTTGATAGAAAAGGAAATAACGATACTAATATATATGATTAGGGAGCCTAGTTTGAATCTGATACATCCCTATATAAAACTTATGTGGGGATTCCTACTATAGAATTTATAAATGTATACCAGAGTGGTAATCTCCCAGTTGGTAATTATCATTTCTACTTTAGATATGTTGATGCTGATGGAAATGAAACAGATTTTGTAGGAGAATCTGGAATGGTGTCTATATTTAAAGGAACTCAATTCGGGAGTATTACTTCTGGATTCAGAGATGAAAATTCTTATAAATCCGTTAAATTCATTATAAGTAATATAGATCCTGCGTATTAGTATGTAAATGTGTATTACACTAGAAGTACTTCCGATATTGAATAGAATGCTACTGTTCAAGCTTATAAGATAGATTAGAAATTTCTGGTTAATAACTCTCTTATATGCTAGGTTTTTATTACTGGTAATGAAACTAAGAAGGAAATAACAGTAGATGAAATTAACCCATAGTATTAGATTGCTCAGAATGTTTAGACTCAAGCATCTTGCTAGAATATGCTATTTTTTGGCAATATAGAAAACCAAAATATAGATTACACAGAATTAAGTGATTTATCTCTTAGATTTGTTGCGAGTGTAGATACTAGCAAAGATTATGATCCAGTAGCACATGATTATAATCATATAACAAAAGGAACGTATGCAGACCCATCCTTTATATATAACTATACAGGATATTAGAATCATGAAATTTACAGATTTGGGATAGTTTATCTCTTGCAAAATGGAACTTTATCTCCAGTATTCAATATTAGAGGAATGTACTTTGATAAAAAGGATAAAAAAGATCGTGAAACATACACAGAGTTTCCAATAATGCAAATTGATGAAAAAACTAAAGTTAAATCTAGACTTTATATAAGTAGCAATGAAGATACAGGTATAGTTTACAAAACTGGTGATGATGCTTCTAAGATTAAATCTAATGAATCCTTAGAAAATATATATGGGGTAGTTAGATTAGAAACTAACCAAGATATAGAAACTACTAAAGTAGTAGGAATCAAAATAGAAGCGCAAGATAGTGAAAATCTTTTTAAGGAATTACGTAAACATAACATCAAAGGGTACTTTTTTGTTAGATAGAAGAGAATACCTCTTAGGTTGTGTCAAGCTTTTACATTAGGAGTTGATAGCGAATCAAATACTCCAATGCTTTATGCTGATTATAGTACTACAGTAAATTCCTCATCTAAACCTGATGAGGATGAGGGAGATTTCTATATAGCAGAACGATTCTTGTCTGATGATAAAAAATTAGTACATAGTTTAGAGGATCGATTATATGCTGTCACAAAATCTAATGTATATAAATATGGAGCTATTTGCCCAGAATATGATGTCAATAGTCCTTATTACAATACATTATTCTGTGGTGACGAATATATAGTAGAACAAGCATCCGATGTTACACCATTAAAACAAGATGAAACAGAATCCAGGCATTTCTACGCAGATGATTTATCAAAATCTAATCAAACTACTTTTACTACTAGAATAATTGGAGTTGAAGATAATGTAAAATTAGTTGAAGTAGGAAATAAGATGTTTTCAGCTAGAGCTGGAGAGGCAGAGGAAGCTTTTCGCTATGAATATATTAATTCTGAAATAAAATCAACAGATTCTACAAATTTATTAAGAGGATCTTTTGGACCTTATATTGCTTTTGATGGTTATAAATATCCAGGAACTCTAATTAATATTTATATCAAAGATTATCAGAATATGAATAAATAGGAACTATTTAAAATAAGATATTCTGATAAGTCCTCTTACTATGCAATATCCGAGCGGTACGATATAGAAGAAACAAAAGATAGTTTCTTACTCTACAGGGGAGATACTTATATATGTACATTTACTCACAGATTAAATAGAAACTTTCAAGACCCCTCAGCTCCAACCAACCATAAAATAGTAGATGAAGATTGTTGGAAAGAAAACTATGAAGTATCTGATGGTGTTGTAAAAACTGAGAATTTTGAAAAGATAAATCTGGGAGACGTAAATGCTGTAAAGATGGGAATGTGGGTAACTTTTTAGCTAATTTCTTCAAGTAATTTGAATATTAGAGCCCTAGATGAGTCTATTCCAGATGAGATGTCTCTGACTGGTCATGCTAGAACATTCTATCCTTATTCTGGAATGTCTGCAGATGGATCTTATAAAACTCCAGAAGCTCTTTGTTTTAATAAAGGATTCAGTAAATCTCTATCAGAAAGATACAACTTTGAAGTCCCTGATGTTCCAGCTATTAAAAATGACTTTACCAATAGAATTAGTTATTCTGATATACATGTTAATGATGCTTTTAAAAATGGATTTAGAACTTTCTAGGGAACTCATTATAGAGATTATCCGAAAACCTATGGATAGATAACTAAATTGGTTGAATTAAGAGGTAGTTTATTATGTGTATTCGAACACGGAATTGCCCTCATCCCAGTAAATGAAAGAGCAGTAGCTGGAGAAGGTAGTGGCGGAAATATTTATATAAACACCTCTAATGTACTCCCAGAGAATCCAAAAATAATTTCTGATACATTTGGTAGTTAGTGGAAAGATTCTATTATAAAAACCCCGTAGGGTATTTATGGAGTTGATACAGTTGGGAAAAAGATATGGAGAACTAATGGAGAAAACTTTGAATGTCTTTCTGATTTTAAAGTCCAAGAGTTCTTAAATTAGAATATTACTCTAACTGAAAGAGAGATAGAACCTGTTATAGGTATTAGAAATGTAAAAACACACTATAATAAGTTTAAACATGATGTTATGTTTACTTTCTATGATAATCTACATGGATTTGAAGAGAAAGTGTGGAACTTATGTTATAGTGAAGTATTGCAAACATGGATTACTTTTTATAGTTGGCTTCCGAGTTACTCTGAAAACATCTATAATCAATACTTTAGTTTCAATAGAGATACATCTAAATGGATTTCAAAACTTGGAGTAAGTCATCATGGAAATGATTTTTCTGATGGAATTACATTGTCTGAAAATATCTTTGATAATGCACTAAAAGCTGGAACTAATATTGGGTAGTTGTACTTAGACAATAGAACTTTACCTACGGGAGAAAATATTACTATATCAATTACATATTCTCTAGAACATGATAATTTTAAGAATTATGAAAAGTTTGGCATCACAGACCCTATAGATGTAGATGGAAAAAAAGTACAATATTTATATCTGAAATAGGATGCAATCGACTTCTGTTCAGAGTTCTATGTTAGAGGAGTTAAGGAAAATGGTAAGTACATTGAAAAAATAACAAATCCTATTGATTAGAAATCTGATTGGATTAACAATAATGTCCTTGGAAACAAGTATATAATATGTAAGGATGAACGCGGCAGAAGAGAAGTATTGAAGTCAGATCCAGAACAGAGAATAAATCCTTCTACGATTGTCTACCTTCTTAATATTAGAGCTAATATAGAAGTTACTTATAATGGAGAAACTCCTTCATTAGCTGAATTATATACAAGTGGATTTGAAAATGGTGTAAAAGTGGGTGCAGGATATTATCAATCAGTGGTTGCTGTGATGCCTCAATATAATATGTAGTTCTTAAATACAGATTTTTGGAAGCATGGACAAGCTGGTATAATAGATATTGCAGATAGTATATACCCAACTTATTGGTATGGTAAGCAGCATCCTTTTGAATTTGAATTTGTAGTATCAGATACACCACAAGCTCATAAGATTTTTGATGACTTACAGATAATAAGTAATAACGCTGAACCAGAATCATTTCATTATGAGATTGTTGGTGATTGCTACGACTTTGCCAAGGATAAAAAGAATATGTATATAAGATAGGAGGCTACTAAAGAACTATATTAGTATAATGGTAGTGACATTCTATTTAACTCTGACTACGTTAATTTGGATTCGGAACATAGAAAAAATTATAAAATATAGAACGGATAGAAAATAGAATTATAGAGCTATGATAAATCTACCTTACTTCCATTATATTATTAGAGGTAGGATACTATAAATGAGATAGAGGATACTTATAGGAGTATGACTTCTAAAAATAGAGATTACTCAAATCTTTCTGGAGGTGAAATTATAAAATATGATACGCTTGATGAATATCATATTTGGAATCATGCTAAAGCAGTAGATATAACTGACCCCGAAAAAGGAAGACTACGTGGGAATATGCAATATAAAGAGGATAAATGGTATGTTTAGATAAATCCATTGAATATAGTTCAAAAGAATGAATCTGGATGGGAGGATCTTGATGGGAATCCTACAGATAAAGTACCAGTAGAACTTAATTAGAATCCCCTACCTAGCGATGTTCTGACTCCTGGTTCATTTAACGTTCCAGAAGATTTTAATAGAGGATATACAACTTGGAACTGGAAAGAGTCTCAAATGAGAGAGGCTAAGATTAAAGATAAATGGGTTAAAATTAGAATAAGGTATAG
>CAVFGN010000044.1:0-13056 GCA_963621965.1 Alistipes finegoldii | reverse complement strand
GTTACATCAGCTATATGTATAACCTCAAGATTTTCTTCTTTACAATATTTTTTAAACTTCGCTTCGTCCTTTGCATCAACCACAACAGCCATACGCTCTTGTGATTCGCTAATTGCAAGTTCTGTTGCGTTAAGTCCTGTGTATTTAACAGGAATACGATCTAGATAAATAGTTAATCCATCAGCTAATTCGCCAATAGCTACCGATACACCACCAGCACCAAAGTCATTAGATTTCTTAATTAACTTACAAACTTCTTCTCTTCTGAATAAATGTTCAATCTTTCTTTCTTCAGGCGCATTACCTTTTTGAACTTCACTTGAACAAGTTTCTAAGCTCTTTGAGTTATGTACTTTTGAAGAACCAGTAGCTCCGCCTATACCGTCTCTACCTGTTCTACCACCAAACATTAATACAACGTCTCCGGCTTTAGGAGATTCTCTTCTTACATCTTTTGCACGTACAGCACCAACAACAGCACCTACTTCAAGACGTTTAGCTACATATCCATCATGATAGATTTCTTTTACATGTGTAGTAGCTAGACCAATTTGGTTACCATAACTTGAGTATCCTTGAGCAGCTTTTGTAGAGATTACCTTTTGAGGTAATTTATGTTCTAGTGTATCACTTACATTTTGATAAATATCTCCACTACCTGTAACACGCATAGCTTGATATACATAGCTTCTTCCTGAAAGAGGGTCACGAATAGCTCCTCCTAAGCATGTTGAAGCACCACCGAATGGTTCAATTTCTGTAGGGTGATTATGTGTTTCATTTTTAAATTGTAATAACCACTTTTCTTCTTTTGAATTTTCGTTAACATTAACAAAAATTGAACAAGCATTGTTTTCTTCCGATTCTTCTAAATCGTCTAAATATCCTTTTTTCTTTAAATATTTAGCCGCAATACAAGCCATATCCATTAAACAAACTTTTTTATTTTCTCTATTTAATTCTTTACGCATATTTAAATATAAATCATATGCTTCTTTAATTTCACGACTTATAAATGATTCATCAATTGCTATTTCTAAAAATTCAGTATTAAATGTAGTGTGACGACAATGATCTGACCAATAAGTATCAAGAATTCTTAGTTCAGTTTCATAAGGATCTCTTCCCTCTTCTTTGAAATAATTAACTACACATTCTAAATCATCTTCATTCATAGCTAGTGAATATGTATTAATAAAGTTAGTTAAATCATCACGCCCTAGATTTCTAAAGCCTGTTAAAATCTTAACATTAGTTGTAACTGCTTTAGTTTTCTCTTTTAAACTTTTTAAATTCTTTTCTCTAGATTCAACCTTATTTATATAATAAGCTTTAATTCTTTCGATATCTTTTGAATCGATATCATTGTCAAATATAAGAAGTTTACCAGATTTAATCTTAGCACGAGACTTAGGATTAATAAGTCTTAAACAAGCTTCAGCTGATTGGGCTCTTTGATCAAATTGACCAGGTAAGAATTCTACAGCTAAGCATTTTAGATTTTTTGTTTCAAGTTCTTCGATAATATCATCTGTTACAATTTCTCCAAATACTTGATATTTAGCTTCTTCGTAAAGAGCCTCATCAATATTGAAAATATCATAGATGTTTAATAATCTTAAATTCTTAAGATTTAATCTTAAGTTTAAATTTAAATCGTTTTGTAAAGATTTAGCTTCAACTCTAAATCCTTCTTTCTTCTCTACAAAAATACGTTTTTTCATTTCTATTCCTCGATGTTTAGTTTCTTTTTATAGTCTAAATAAGACTCTAAATCCATATTAGTAAATGTAATATGGCCTAATTTTCTAAATTCTTTAACAACCGTTTTATGATACATATGAGTGAAGTGATTATCTATTGTTTCAAACTTTTCTACATTTTTTAAATCTTTACCTAGTATATTTTTCATCACTGTATTTGTTAATAATTTTGGTTCTGTTAATGGTTTATTTGTTAAGAATTTAACAAGCTCACTATACTGGCTTACGTTACATCCTTCAATTGTATAGTGTCCGCTGTTATGTGGGCGGGGCGCCATTTCATTAAAATAAAATTCATTACCTTTTATAAAGAATTCAATTGTTATAATACCGTAATAATTAGCACTAATTAAGAATTCTTCACTCTTTTTAACAATCCGTTCTTCAAGATTTTTATCTATATTTGCAGGAACAATTGATAAATCTAATATACCTTGTTTATGTATATTTCTTGAAATTGGAAAATGAATAATTTTATCTTTATCTCTTATAAGGATGAGTGAGCACTCGAAATCAAAATTGATTTTTTCTTCGCAAATCGCATCAACTACTCCTATATATTCATCAAGTTTAACTAAATCTTCTTTATTATTTATGGCAACTTGACCATGTCCGTCATATCCTTCTCTTCTTGTTTTAAAGATGAACGGATATCCTAATTTTTCTATAGCCTTATTAAGGTCCTCATAAGTTGAAATATTAAAATATTTAGCTGTTTTTAACCCGTGCCTATTAGCATTATCTTTTTCTCTAAGTCTATCTTGAGAATCAAGTAAAGGCATTATTCCTTGTTTTATATTAAACTTGTTATCAAGTTTTGCTAAAATATCACCTTTTACATTTTCAAATTCATAAGATAAAACTTCGCTTTGTTCGCCTAGTTCCTCTAGACTTTCTAAAGAGTTAAAAGAACCCACAATTAATTTATCGCACACATGTGAACACGGACAATCTTTAGAAGGATCTAGGACAATAGTTGTTAAGCCAAGCTTTTTAGCTGCTTCACACATCATCATTCCAAGTTGTCCACCACCAATGATTCCAATATTATATTTCATTGTCTAATACATCCTTAGTTTGTTTTTCTCTAAATAGATTAAGTTTTTTATCTAATTCCAGATTATTTAATGCAAGTATCGAAACAGCATATAATGCAGCATTTTTAGCTCCATTTATAGCTTGAGTACCAACAGGAATACCACCAGGCATTTGAACGATAGACAAAAGTGAATCTAACCCATTTAAAGCGCGACTTTTTACAGGAACACCAATAACAGGAAGTGTTGTATTACTTGCGACCATACCAGGTAAATGTGCAGCACCTCCGGCCCCTGCGATAATAATCTTTAAGCCACGACTTTTTGCACTTTTTGCATATTCAAATAAAAGTTCAGGAGTTCTATGTGCAGAAACTATCTTCTTTTCATAAGAAACACCAAACATATCTAATACATCACAAGCGTCTTTCATAACTTCATAGTCACTTTGAGAGCCCATTATTACACCAACTTCTATCATAAATCCTCCATAAAAAGCGAAAAAACAGAGCTTAGTAAAATAAGCCCTGTTTAGGTAGCATAAAAGTCTTGTATAAAAAAGTGATTTTTTGTTGTTGATTGAATAGATTTTGTTTCATATTACCACCTCAGGTGATAAGCAAAAACAATAAGAAAAAACTTCTTAAAAATTTAATCTTATAGTCTCTAAATTTACGGTCTAGAGGTAGAAACTTGCTTACCACATTTAAGCTATTATACAAGATACAGCTATTTAATTTACATCTATATTTTAGCACAAACATATTATAAAAAAAGCCTATTTTTAAAGAAAACGATTTCTTTTTTTAATTTTGAGGCATTTTTTTAAAAATTTAGCTATTTTTTAATTGCTATTTTTTAAATAAAATTTTAGAAAATTCCCAATTTTTAAATTAAATATAAACTTGTCCTACATTTAATGATAAAATATAGTCAGTATAAGAGAGGTATTAATATGGAAGAAGAAATCAAAAAAGCAAATTTAGAAGATTTAGAAAATTCACAAGAACCTGATTATGTAACTATAATTAAGTCTTTCTACTCTCACGTTGAAGAAACAGAATTTAGTGATTCTAATGTATTAAAAAATGTAAAAACTTATGTTCCTGTCATAAGAGTAGGCGTATATCGTGACGCAGCGTTTAAAAAATTATCAGAAACATATACTGATGAACTTGAAGTATATAATGAACACTGCTTTGATTTCGATTACGAAATTCCCGTAGATGATAAAGGTATAATCATATCTATTCCACCAGAACTTGATGAACTTCAAAGATTAAAAGCAAGACAAGCTGAAGAGCGTGAAAAACTAATAAGTTTAAAGACTGCATTATTTGATCATTTAAATATTAAACATGATTCTTCTAAACTAGAAGATAAATTACATGTGAAAAAATCTGATTTCTTAGATTGTGTAAACTTCAAAAAACAAGCAAACAGAGTAAATGATCAAAATTACGAAGAATTATATAAAAAGAATTTAGATGAATTCCTTAGCTTAATTCCTAAGAATGAAAATTTCTTCATTTCAGATACAAACGCAAAACGTATAGGCGATGTACTTGTTGATTTTGATAACTTTATGAAGCAAATGTTAAGATATCATTTTGAAATCAAAGGTGGTACTCCTAATCAATATGACGCAAAAACATTTGCAAATCTTAGTGCTTTAGAGCTTAAAGAAAAAGTAAGTGCAAACTTTAAGCCAGAAATTAAGATTGATGTAAATCCTGAAATTCACGCTAAAAACCATATGGCATTTATTGAAAAAACAGACAAAAATACATTAGATTCTTTATCTACAATTTGTGACGAAAGTGCAACTGATGTAGTTAAAGCTGCACAAGAAAAGTTAAAGAATGCAACAACAGACAAGGAGAAAAAAGAAATTAAAATAAATACATTATTAAATGTACGTGAATATTTCTTAACTCAAAGAAAAATTTATAAGAGTCATCCTTGGTATAGCCGTCGCTGGACAAAAACAGTAAGACCATACAGAGATAAATATGATAAATTATTTGCTTCTCTAATGGATTTAGGCATGGATAAAAAATTCGTTCAAAATTTCTTAAACAATAAAGTTACAAAGATTAACGTAAATGGTACTGTTTATGATTATAATAAAATTTATAACGAAAACGACCACTTTAGAGATGAATTAGAATCACTAAATAGAGTTTATGCTGAACGTTCTAAGCAAAGTGTAGAAATGAATATTGCGGCCAATACACAAGACAAGAAATTCGAACAAGTAAAAACTACAAATCTTGAAAAAAATTTGAACAAATAAAAAAAATGAGTCAATATGTCAAACATATTGGCTCTTTTAATATTAATCAATAAACTTGTGTGCTATAATAGCGCGTTCTGTTTTATTTTCTTTAAATTCTTTATCTAATTTATTTAATAAATTAACATTATTGATATCATTGTTTTCTACTAAAAAATAGTGATTAAAAATCATCATAGCAATTAAAGATGAATCAAGAACTTCTATTTTTTTCTTTCCTAAATAATCATACATTTTAAATATAGATTCATTAAGTTTAAAAATAACATTTGTAATGTTTTTATCTAAAACATTAATGAATTTCAAACCGTAATATTCTTCTTGACTCTTTAAGTATGCATGAAAATATGGATCTTTTATGTCATTGCATAGTTCAATAAACAAGCCATGTTTAGGAATACCAAATGATTGATAAATTGCATATTGATAGAAAGCAAATTCAAACATACGACAATACAAAATCTCTTTAGGATTTGAAATAGGAATTTCTTTATTAATAATTTGATTATGAATATATTCAAGTTTTGAAGGTAAACAACCCATTTCTTTATAGTAAATACTTGTATGATTATCCCAGAAAGCAGCTTTATTTACTTGATTATTTAAAGTAGACTTTTGATCTCCGCCGTTTTCCTTAGAAGCAAGATAGTAATGATATAACACATCTTTAGTAACAGCTACTTTTTTAATTCTTCCAAGACAGGCAACAGTGAACGCTTCATCTTCCGCAAAATCTAAATCCTCTTCAAAGAATAAGCCTGAAATTGTTTCTTTTTTCCATAATTTATTCCATGGAAGAGTAATTGCGAAGGTATGTTGATAAAATTCAATAAATTCATCGTGTTTTGTTACATCAAGAACTTCGTCTCTTTCAAAATGAGAGAAGAAAAACGGATGTTTGTTATTGCAAATTGCAACATCGCAATTATTTTCTTCAATCATTTTAGACATCTTTTCAAAATAATTTAGTTCTAGGTCATCATCCGCATCAACAAATTGAATATAGTCTCCGTTTGCTTTAGATAAACCTACGTTTCTTGCATGTGATACTCCGCTATTTTTAATTGAATAAATTTTAATTCTAGAGTCTTTATTTTGATAAGTTTCAATCATAGATAAACTATTATCTATAGATCCATCATTAATAATTATAATTTCTAGATTTTTATAAGTTTGATTAAGAATACTTTGAAGCATTCTATCGATTGTTTTTTCTGCGTTATACATTGGTATAATTACTGATATAAGTTTCATAATTGATTCCTTTTATTTTATTAAATTATTAACGTATTTTGCTTCTTCTGTGCTATTTTCAATAAGCGCTTTATGCAATTGATTTACTAAGTTAACATTATTAATATCATTATCTTCAAGCAAAAACAATTTTGCAAAAATTGAGATAGCGACAAGTGTAGCTTTTAGGTTTAGGTGGCGAGAATAAATATCTTGATAAGCTGTGTATAAATATTCATTTAATTCGTTTACCTTTTGAGCCAAATCAGGGCTAGTTAAATCATAGAACTTTAAACCATAACGTTCTTGAGTCTTAACTGATGCATAGAAGAATGCGTCAGTAAATATATTCATCATTTCTTTATATAAATTTTCTTTTGGAATGTTAAATCCCGCGTAAGCTGCATATTGATAGAAAGTATAATCAAATACACGGCAATATAAGATTTCAGTTACATCACTCACAGGGATTTGTTTATTATCAATCGCTCTTTGGAATTCCTCAAGTCTATGAGGAATTGTCCATAATCCTTGATAATAAAATGATGTTTTTACTTCCCAGAATTTTGAGGCGTTTAATAATTCATTAATCTTCGAATTTTCTTCTTCCCCGTCACTTGCCTTAGCTAAAAAGTAGTGATATAAAACTTTGCTTGTTGAAACAACTTTCTTTATATTTTTTGCAATTGAACAAAAGAAAAGCTCATCTTCTGCAAAATGAATATTTTCAAAGAAATATACATCTTTAACAGCACTTGATCTAATTAATTTATTCCATGGTAAAGTTGGTCCATATGTATGTTGATAGAATTCAATAAAATCATCATGATCAGTTAAATCATATACTCTATCATTGAAATATGTCATAAAGAATGGGTGCTCGTTGTTACATATAGCCATGTCTGCACCTGTTTCTAAAATACGTGATAATTGGATATCAAAATATTCTAAATCTAGATCGTCGTCCGCATCAACAAATTGAATAAAGTCACCAGTTACGTGTTTTAGTCCTTCGTTTCTTGCATGCGATACTCCTTGATTAACTTCTGTATAAATTTTGATTCTAGAATCTTTTTCTCTATACTTTTCTAAGACCTTAAGTGAATCATCTGTCGAACCATCATTTACACAAATTATTTCTAAATTTTTATATGTTTGGTTCATTATTGAACCTAAACTTCTCTCTAAATATCTACTTGCATTATAAACAGGAACAATAACTGAAATTAAATTGTTCATATATACCTCCTAATGTAAAGTGTATTTTACATTTTTATTCAATTATAAACTCAAAGAAATGTAAAGTCAACTATACATTTTCATTAATTACGTTTAATCAATATTTGTTTATACATAATATAAAACAATTTATCATTTTCCTACTTTATATATGCAATTATGTTTTAAATTTAATTTCAAAATCAATTATTTTTTAATTAATTTTGCATAATATTCGAAAAATTTTGAATTGTCTTTAGTAAAATCCTCTGTTTGACGTAATATTTTCATTATTTATTTGCATATACATGTGTTTTATGATAATATAACTAGAAAGGAAGGTGTTTTACGTGAAAAAAATTTTTATTCTTATTATTTTTGTGTTTATTTCAATATTTTCTTCTAAATCATTTGCATCAGAAGAAACTTTTAGCGAATTTTATACAACGTCGGATGGAGTTTCATTTAGTCTCGATGACATTGTCTTATATTACGATGATTTAAATCATGAATTTATCGGTACCCAAGAATTTATAGACTACGCTTATTGTGTAGGTTATAATAGAACTAGCGAAATAAGTGAAAAATACCACATATTTGGAAAAGACTTAACCAAAAGCGAAATACAATTAATGGTTAATTATCCTCAATTTGCTAAAAAGGGTTATGAACTATCAAATAATGCAATTGAAGAAACTAGAAAACAATTCCCTGATTCGTGTAGTGACGGCCAATTAGGAAATTCATTTCAACACGCCTATTGGACAACTCTTCTATATTTCAACACTAGTCCAGAATTCGCAATAAAACTTGTAATGGCTCACGAAGAATATGACTCAAATCCAATAATTCACAAAAATATGGATTTATATAATGATCAGGTAGCATATGATTCCTGTAAAGTTTATGATATGATGACTGAAGACGATATGATTGATTTTTCTCTTAATCTCGTTAGTGCTGGTAAATTAATATATATTATATTTGGTTATGAATACGTTTCACAATCTGTTTATTATGTAGAAACCAATACTACTGTTGAAACAAAAACTACTGCGGATTTATATGCATATACGAATACAAATATACCATTCAATATACCAAAAACAGTTTATAAAACAGTTTCAAAAGCTCCAGGTGGAGCCACAATAAGACCATAAGGAGGAATTATGATGCAAAATAATATTAATAACAAAAACAAGGTAATATTAAAAATAAATTGGACTTTGTCAATATGTGCAACACTTGTCATGGCAGTTTTAATTATAATATGCTTTAACTTGCTTGCAAAGGATACTTATGTTGGAAAACCTATTATTTCTGACATTTCAATAATCAGTTTTTTAGTACCAGCAATTTTTTACATAATAACATTCATTATAAATCTATTTTCCAAAGAAAGAACACCACTTAAATATCTACTTTTATTGATACCTCAAGTAATAAATGCTGTTATCTCATTTTATGTAATATTATTAGATTTAGCTACTGTGATTTCTCAAATTAAATAGTTTAAATGACATATTTAGATTTTTCTAAATATGTTTTTTTATATTCAAAAAAATAAATACGAGACTTAAACATAATCAAATTATCCTAAACTAAATAAAAAGGAGCGATTTCTCGCTCCAAGTTTTTAATTTTTCCATTTCCAATCTCTAACTTCAGGAATATCTTCACCAAAGTCATCAATATGTTGTTTGTGTCTAACAAGAGTATCACGCATTTTTTGAATTAAATAAGCTTTCTTATCTCCATATCCTTTAATTGCATTTAATGCATCAATTACAAGGTGGAATCTATCAATCTTATTTTGAACACGCATATCAAATGGAGTAGTAATTGAACCTTCTTCTTGATATCCTCTAACGTGTAGATCACGGTTATGTCTTCTATAAGTTAATTCATGAATTACAGTTGGATAACCATGGAATGCAAATACAATAGGTTTATCTTTTGTAAATATAGTATCGTATTCAACATCAGTTAAACCATGAGGATGTTCTTGAGATGGTTTTAACTTAAATAAGTCGATAACATTAACAAATCTAACCTTAATTTCAGGTAAATTCTCTCTAATAATGCTTGTAGCAGCTAAAGCTTCAAGAGTAGGAGTTTCGCCACAACCAACCATTACTACATCAGGTTCACTACCTTGGTCATTGCTTGCCCATTGCCAAATTGATAAGCCTTGTGAACATTCACTAACAGCTTCATCCATTGTTAACCATTGAGGACGAGGATGCTTTGAAGCAACGATTGTGTTAATATAGTTCTTAGTCTTTAAGCAATGATCCATTGTACAAATTAATGTATTTGAATCAGGTGGTAAGTAGATACGAGTAACATCTGGTTTTTTCGCAACCATATGATCAATGAAACCAGGATCTTGGTGTGTAAATCCGTTATGATCTTGTTGCCATACTGTTGAAGATAAAATTAAGTTTAAAGAGGCAATTGGTTGTCTCCATGTTAATTGGTTACAAATCTTTAACCATTTAGCATGTTGGCTTACCATTGAATCAACAATACGCATGAATGCTTCATAACTTGCAAAGAAACCATGACGACCTGTTAATAAGTATCCTTCTAGCATACCTTCGCACATATGTTCTGATAGCATAGAATCCATTACTCTACCAGTAGGTGCTAAGTGATCATCGGCGTCAATAGTGTTACTATCCCACATTCTATCGGTAACTTCAAATACGTGGTTTAATCTGTTACTTGCAGTCTCATCAGGGCCAAATATTCTAAAGTTTTCTTGATTTAATTTAATAACATCACGAATGAATGCGCCTAAATTTGTCATATCTTGACTATCTTTTTCACCGTGTTCACCAATTTCAAATGCATAATTTCTAAAGTCAGGCATTCTTAAGTCTTTTAACAACTTGCCTCCATTAGTATGAGGATTAGCACTGATTCTACGTTCATATTTAGGTGCAAGTGCTTTTAATTCAGGAATTAATTTACCATTCTCATCGAATAATTCTTCAGGATGATAACTTCTTAACCATTCTTCAAGAAGACCTAAGTGTTCAGGGCGTGACATATCGATAGGGACTTGGTGTGCTCTCCAATATCCTTCAACAATTTTTCCGTCAACTACCTTTGGACCTGTCCATCCTTTTGGCGAACGAAGTACGATCATTGGCCATGTTTTTGGAGATAAATCATTTCTTTGACGCGCATCTCTTTGATTCTTACGAATCATCTTCATACATTTTTCAAGAGCTTGAGCCATTGTTTGATGCATTTGGAAAGGATCGCTACCTTCGACAAAGATAGGTTCATATCCTAAGCCTTTAAAATACATTTCAAGTTCTTTATGTGGAATACGAGACAAAATAGTAGGGTTTGCAATCTTATATCCGTTTAGGTGTAGAATTGGCAACACTGCACCATCTTTTTTAGGATTGATGAATTTAAATCCTTGCCAACTTGTTGCAAGTGGACCTGTTTCAGCTTCACCATCGCCTACAACACAGGCAGTAATTAAATTCGGATTATCTAGAACACTACCAAAAGAGTGAGCTAGAGAATAACCAAGTTCTCCACCTTCATGAATTGAACCTGGAGTTTCAGGCGCAACGTGGCTTGAAATACCGCCTGGGAAGGAGAATTGTTTAAATAATTTTTTTAAACCTTCTTCATCCTCTGAAATGTTTGGATAAACTTCTGAGTAAGTTCCTTCAAGATAAGAGTTTGCAACAAAGAAGTTTCCACCATGACCAGGGCCCGAAATTAAAATCATGTCTTGGTCATATTTTTTAATAATTCTATTTAAATGTGCATAAATAAAATTTTGTCCTGGTACTGTTCCCCAGTGACCAACAATCTTCTTTTTAACATCGCTTTGTTTTAAAGGGCGCTTTAAAAGTGGGTTATCAAGAAGATAAAGTTGTGCAGCTGATAGATAGTTAGCCGCATTCCAGTACTTGTTAATAAGTACTAATTCCTCATTAGTAAGAGGTCCTTCCAATTTTTTTGACATCTTTTCCTCCTAATTTAAAATGAAAATATTATAAATTAGATAAAATCTTATTAGTTCTTTCTTTTGCAACCATAATGTAGTCAGATAATAATTCTTTGCACTTATCAAAAGTGAATCTAGGTTCACGTGCTTGAGCAAGAGAGTTAATATCGTTATTCACGAAGATAACACTCATTCTCTCTTTTGTGTGCTTATTTTCAGCGCTTCCATCTTGAGCTACAGTTACACAATTAGTTAATTCACCATTAACATCCTTAACATTGTTAACTCTTACTTGGAGTTCAGAACCATTTTCACCAAATACATCAGCTACACTAAATAATTCATTGAACTTCTTCATATTCTCATCACTTCTAACAACGAAGTTTGCATCTGTGTAAGCTACACGGTTAAATAGCGGGTTAGCTACTTGATTTAATTTTGTAACAACACTATTTACAAACTCTAAGAAATTATCAATAGTATCTCCGGCCTCAGTATTGTAACCGTATTGAATGTCAATTCTATAAGTACGTACAACTACTGCCATATTATCTTTTGTAAAGATATGGTTAGTTGTAGGTAAACCATTTGGTAAAGTAGTTGTATTTTCATCATGTTTAAAATCAGAAAATAATTCTTTAATACCTTCTACCTTTGACATTAATTCACTCACATTACCGAAAACTGAGAATGAAGATTGAGCTGTTATAACATTTTCCATAATTTAATACCTCTTTTTTGTTTCTTAATTGAAATCGTTTTCAATTAGTATACTGATTATACCAAAAAAATACTCAAATTACTAGATATAAGATAAAATTTACTTTCGAATTTTCGAATTTTTTATTTTTTAGGCACTCAAAAATTAGTGTTTTAAGAAAAACGCAGTTTATTTTTTTGTATTTTACAAACACACCCTCGTTTTTAGTACGTGGTTTTAGGCGTTTT
The DNA here is from genome assembly GCA_963621965.1 of Alistipes finegoldii. Classification (GTDB taxonomy): domain Bacteria; phylum Bacillota_I; class Bacilli_A; order Acholeplasmatales; family Anaeroplasmataceae; genus JAEELC01. The sequence goes on along the minus strand of CAVFGN010000044.1, from coordinate 582 downwards.
TCAAAAAACAAAGAAAAAGCCTTTAGATTTTACTTTTCTAAAGACTTCTTTTTTATTGCTTATTTATATTTCCCAAACAGTAATTTCACCGTCTACTAAGTGCCAATATTTATTATTTGTATCAGTTGTTTTAGTTTCACAATAATAGTATTTAGTTGCATTTTTAAATTTAGTATTATAAGAACCTATCTTAATTTTTTCAAAATCATCTTTGCTACCAATATAATAAACTGTAGTTAACTTTGTCTCTTCAAATACTTGATAACCTAAATCTGTAATAGTAGCAGGAATGACAACACTTTCTAATTGTCCATAATTAGAAAATGCACTAGTATCAATTTCTGATACTATGTTTCCCTTATAAGTTGCAGCAATTAAAGCAATTTTAGCACTTGAATTATCACATTTACTAACATAATAAACGTGAGAATACTCATTGTATTTAACGCTAATATTTGCAGTACTAATAAGTACACTTGCTTTATCAGTTATTTCTGGACTACCAGTAGAATTCTTAAATAATTTAGCACAAGTTATGCACTCATAGTGTGCCTTTACACCCTCATGCTCACAAGTAGCTTT
>CAVFGN010000043.1:0-13983 GCA_963621965.1 Alistipes finegoldii | reverse complement strand
TATAAAGCTAATACAGATAGAACTTATAAAGAAGCTACTGTTGAGGAACAAAAGAAAAGAACATAGGTAGAAATAGCTCAACTTACAGATGGAAACCCTTATAATGATAAAATTAGAGAAGTAGAATGACACCATTAGTTAAAATATGCAATACTGGAAAATGTGCAATAGTTATAACGGACCTGACATAGGACTCTAATGAATATGTAACTGAGTCTATTCAAAATGCAGAAGCATACTATGAGAGGAATAAATTCAAATACAGCGAGACTTATACTGTAAACATTATACAGAAGAATACCGTAACATCCGAAGAAATTCTAGATACTTTTTATACAGATCATAGTTCATATCTGGATGAGGTTCACTATCAATTAAAACAGGATGGTTTTTATACTATTCACCATTTAATACTCCCCTCTTTGGAATGGTTATAGGGAGAATTAGAAAAGGAACATAGTGTTTTGGAAAAAGATTTGGATGTCTACATATGTGATTGTTCAAACGTTTATAGGTATTATAACGGTGAATTAACTCAAGTTTCATCAGAAGTATTAGCAGAAATTAATACAGAGAATACAACAATATCTAGAACGTCAATAGATCAATTTTCTATTTGCTATTTGTATGATTGTTATATATCTTTGTGTAGACAAATTTTTGAAAGAATAAATTATAGATGTGTGAATAAAAATAATTTAGATGAAATAAAATTCAAAAGGGATTTTCTTTGGATGACTATTAATATTATTAAATATTATGTTGAGCTAAATTAGCTTTTAGAAGCTCAGAGGTTATTGGAAGAGGTCAATTTCTGTGGAGGATTATGCAATGAACAAGGATTATCTAAATAGTAGGATTCTGGATGCGGGTGCAATAGATGAACTAAAGAAAAAGGTTATAGAAGACTATAATAAGTACATTAAAAAACTTTTTAGAGGTTATAGAGATGACTATAGCATATTACTGAATGAAATTAATTTTATAGAAGTATATTCAGAAATAGATAATTAGAAATTAATTTACGAATACTATATGAACTATGACATGTAATGACGAATTTAGGCATGTATGTTACAAAGACCTAGAAAATTACATTAAAAGAGACCAATATTTCGCAGACTTTAATCCAGAAGAGATAGCTCTAATTTAGAAGAATCTAGGAATTACCCCAACTTTTATTACAGGGGATTATAACACTATATACCAAGCAGCCAACCTGTCTAAATTGCAATTAGGATGTATATACGTGATAAAGGACTTTAGGTCAATATATCTAGATAGGGATGGGAAAGTTTGTGGACTGGACTACATTCCAAGTCAGGAATATTAGTTGTTTTTAACTCCAAATAGTCCTAATACATTTGATAGGAAAGTAATGTTATATCAACCTACTGGGACTATTTCTTGCACTAGTTGGATAGTGGAATATGATATTACTCCTACTGTACTTGACAATGTAACTACTAATAGAGGTACCATCACTTATTTGAAAGATGCAAATAATAATACAGCATATTATGACTTTAAGAATATTAAATTCAAGAAGACATTAAGTGAATTAAGTAAAGGACCTACTACTTACGAGTTTGATACCTATCTGTATACATTTGATAATGGAGGTTTGGATGCTTCGGAAACTCTTTGTAAAAATAATCATTTGGAAAAAGGAGCAAATCGTAATGTATTTTTAGGGAATACTTAGAATGTAACCCTATCAGCAGATTGCCATGATAATATTTTCTTTAAGAATTGTGAAAATTGTACTTTCGATTATGGGACTTATGGTAATTTCTTTTAGGACAATGTAGTAAGATGTAAGGGATCAGTTCATGAAAAACAGTTGGGGTCTGTAACATCTTCAAATTATCCTAAACAATTTGATGTTCTAGATGATAAAGAAGTTATGGTTTACTTAGATTCTTAGACTTAGACTTACCAAATAAAGCAACTATGAGTACACTATTATGTGGATATGATTCAAGAAATAATGTTCTAACGCCTAAACAATCTGAGCAACAGAGTTGTAAACATCAAATTTTATTAAAAGAGAACTTTCTCTCTGAATTTTTTACGAAATCAGAAAAATAGAAAGTCCTCCAGAATTTAGGAATAAATTCAACTATAGAGTGGGGAGAAATAGGAGGATATATTGAGAACCAAACTGACTTGTTGGAGAAATTCAAAAACTATATACTAAAAGAAGCTGAGGGAGATACTGCTACGGAGTAGATCTTGTACAGTAACGAGGCTTACCCTAATATCTCAACTCTTTAGTAGGCTCTTGACATGGCTTTATATTAGGATTTAACTATAAATATAACGGCTACTCCTAACATTGCAGAGCTTGGAGATGTACTCAATGATGTTCTCCTCACATGGTCTTACAACAAGTCTACCATAAAGAAACAAACCCTTGATGATTAGACAATAGATGAATCATTAAGACAGATAACTTTAAAAGGACCTATTGTATAGACTTTTACCAAAAAAGTTACTGGAAACGATGGAACAAAGTCAGCCTCTGGAAAAATTACTGTAAACTTTTATCCTGGAATCTACTTTGGAACAGGGGAAGAGTAGCCAAGAATTGATTCTATGGAAAAGTTATTACTTCCATCTAGAGTTTGTAGACTTACTGTTGATGCATCCTCTTTAGAATATATTTGGATTCTTCTTCCTGTTAGTTATGGAGAACCAACTTTCACTGTGGGAGGTTTTTCTGGAGGGTTTCAAAAAGTAGGGAGTACTTCCTATAAGGTTACAAATTATAACATTTGGAGGAGTGACAACCATAGCTTAGGTAACACCACTATCAATATTTCATAACTATGGCAGTAGAACTAATTAGTGAAATAGTTTAGAAAAACGGAGGAACCTTCCCGCTATTAGATTCGAATAATCTAAGGGGGGGTTTCTACTCTGTAAATACAGAAGCAGAAAGAGATAGTATACCTATTAGTAGAAGAAAGGTAGGTATGCTCTGCTATGTTATATAGGACAATAAATATTATAAACTTGAAGATAATGGGAATTGGGGAAAGGCGAATCTTGGAGGAACAGGAATTATACAAGTAGACTCCCCATCTGATATTGAAGATCTGGAAGATCCTGAAGTAGGTTAGATAGTATATATTAAAGATCAAGATGAATACTGGTATCTAAAAGAAGATAATGTTTGGGGGGTTCTGAACAATATAGTTGTGTCTGAAACAGAACCTTCAAAGGAAGCCTTATGGATTGATCCAACTGGGGATTCTGAGGTGAATAAGGAGGGAAATCTAGTAAATATTAGACAATCTCTTAAGACTCTCCAACAACAAATGGACTAGGTTATAAAAATAATCTAGTATGGAGTCATAGCTGGAGACTCTACAGTTGGTGGAAGGACAATTATGATGGCTTCTGCTGACCCTATAAATCCAAATTAGGACGAGGAGGAAGGGGAAGAAATTGTTTAGATAGAACCAGATCACTTAAAATATACTATTCCTAACATTAGTGTAAAGACAGATACAATGGCGAATTTTAGTTCCAACTATAGAAATCTTATAGATGGAGAATTAATATGGATGACTGATAAAAATTCGCTATACATATATATTAACGGTAAGTTCGTTTCTATCTCTAATGGAACTGGAGGCGATGTACCAACACCTGATGATATGACTCAAGAGGATATTGAAAAATTGTATTTTAACCATCTAGGATTTACTAATTCTAAGAATGAGCAGTATAAGATGGAAGTAAATGAAAACGGAAATATTATTGTTTACAACACTGCTAATTATGATGGTAACATAGGAAATAAAGGAACCTACGGTTCTTACATAAGTGATTACTTAAGAATTAATTCAATTTTCTTAGGAGGAGTAAGTACTAAGTTGGATAGTTTCTCCGCTTGCTCTCATAATTATGTGGAACTCGCTAATGGATCAACTAAAGATATAAATTTGAATGGTATTTATTTACTGTATAGAGCTCCAGGTGTAGATGATTGGACGCCATTGGCTTTAAGAGGAGTAATTAAGGCTGGATCTACTTTCCTTATAAGGGGAGAGAGATGCTCATATAAATCAAATGTGACACTTGATGTAGATAGTTATGACCAACTATGGAAGGTTGATGACAAACTTATTCAGTTTGATAAGGGAGGAGGTTGTTTCTATTTAGTATGTTCTGATGGAGGTAAGTTCTATAAGAGTACTGACTAGGTTACTCTTGCTTAGTTATCTGGATATACTCCTTATAGTTCTGATGACATTCCAACTGGATATATTGACTTTGTGGGAATAAAAACTAGGGAAACTACCTATACTATTCCTTCTGAAGGAAATGCTCCTATATCAACAGAGGTTACTGATGATCCTAAAGATTGTATTTTTGTCAGAAGTTTCCCACTAGACCCTTGTAGCCAAGCTCAAAAAACACACGATAAAAAGAAGAGTAATGCTTTGTGGACATATATAAATATGTCTACTAAAGGTACAGAAGCGTTCCCTTATTACTCTCCAAAGGATAAGCATCTATTTGTTCCAAAGGGTTCAGCACTATCTAAAAATATTTTTGATGTTCGTTCCACATTCGCCAAGGATAAACCAAATATGTTGAATATAACATTTGGAATCCAAGCTACTGATGCAGGTAGCGGTGCAACTAGATGTTTCAATTGGGTATCTGTTGGGTATTATGATGAGTATATCGAATATAAGAAAACTTCCGAGGATTGGAATTCTGCTAAAAAGGAATATTCAATCTTAAAAGGGAATGCATACAACGATTCTAATATAAATAAATTTATAGATATTTATACAAGGATTAAATGGGTTACAACAAACGGAACAGCAGTAACCACACATAAAGTAATCCTTAGAGAATTAACTGCTGGAACGTATGATGTTAGAGTTAGAAGAGATGATGATGAAAGCTATGTTGGTGACGTTCTTCATTTTACTGTAAGAACAGACAGTGAAGTAAATTCAGGGTTTACATTCGTATAGACTACTGATCAACAGGCATTTAACTTTTATGAATATCAAGCTTGGACTAAATCCGCTTATGCTATTCATAAGAATCATCCAAATATCCAGTTTACTATTAATACTGGAGATATGACTCAGAATGGTAATAGAGAGAATGAGTGGATTGATTACTACAATGGAAGAAAGGATTTAATAGATGTGGAGGACATGGTCACAATAGGAAATAATGACCTGTGTGGAATAACTACTTATGAGCTTGGAGATGGTTCTGCTGGAAAATACAAGATTAATCATAAAAATATTCAATATTATTATTGCTTCGAACTTAATGAGAATAATCCAGCATTATTTACATACAAGCATACTGATAAATTAAATGAAAGTTTATTAGGGGACGTATTAAGCCATGATGATACATCATTTACTTATTATATGCCTTCTTTATATTCGTTCAACTATGGTAGGTATCACTTTATATGTTTGAACTCTGAGTTTGCTCCAAATACATATTCTTGCTATTATAATAGCCCAGATATTGCAGACTTATTTAAATAGCACGCATATTATAATATGTATAAGTGGCTAGAGAAAGACTATGATAGTACCAGAAATAATATTGCTTATATGCATGAGCTGCCATTTTGTATTGTAGTAGGCGATTCCAGCACTGGAATTGCAACGGCAAGAACTATAGCAAATGGTTCAAAATTGAATAACTCTTTCATAGATGGAGTAGGTAAAACTCCAGATTCATCTGATGATGCGAACAGTTTCGTTGGAGGATGTAACTTCTCAGAGTTCTTCCAAACACACAATATAAAATTATGCTTGGGGGGTCACAAACATACTTATAGTTTATCTTATCCAACTAAAGAGAACATTACGAATAGTGATACTAGGACTGTTGATTATAATAATCCTATAGTAGATAAGTCTGGAGGAGACGGTGTAGTTTATGCAATGTGTCAAGCTACTGGATACAAGTTAGTTTCCAATAAAGAGCTTCCTGGTTCAGGTATATCTTGGTTAAGGAAATATTTCCCAATGCTTGCTGGAAATAAAGCATCAACAAGCTAGTACTATCCAATGTACTCCGTATTTACTGCAACTAACAACTCTGTAAGTATGCAATCTTATACGGTGTATAATATATACTCTGAAAACGGAACAAACGTTACTAACTTTAATATTAATAGTCAGTATTCTGAATTTACTACTAAAAATTCAACTACTATAGACGATACAAACATTACAATTAATTATTAATTATGAGTGTAGTAAAGAAATACAATTCCAAAACTAAAGAATGGGAGGTTATTGCAGCTTCTAGCGCTAGTCAAATTAGCGTTAGAAGCGAATCCCTTCTTGAAGAAAATTAGGAAGAAACGAATGTAGAATCAGTTCTCCAAAAGTTTAATCAGGACATTACAACTTTAAAAGGTAATGTAAGTTGGTTAGCAGAACATGGTGGGGGTGGTTCTGGAGGAGACGGTGGTATTACCGAGGCTGAAATTAAGGTTAATGGTTAGGAAAGTGGAACAAATATAGTTTTAGATTCTTCAGGACTTAGTATAGTAGTTCAGTCAAAAACTAGTGGTTTGAAGTGGGCTATTACTATAGCTACTGATACTCAAATCATAAAAACAGTAAACAACACTAGTAAGACTACAGTAAGCGTTGCTGAACTTGATAAATTGGGAATAACTAATTCCTTTAATTTGTCCATAACTGCATTTAATGAAGGAACGTTAACCAACGTATACTGGAATGGTAGAATTTAGATAGCGACCGTAACCTTATCAACTGTAGATGCTGTAAGCTTTAAATATTTAGACTTAAACAAGTCCCAGATAGTTTATAACTATTCTGTGGGAGTCTTAGGAACTTACGCTCTGTACATAAATGATATATAGATAGGAGATCCTTATGTGTTTACATATTTAAAGGGAGACCTTTAGATTAATTTATCAGATATAATTAAAGCTGGAGTAGATCTATAGGTTGGAAGTAATACTCTGACTGCAAGGTTATAGTCTGTACAAACAGCAGAAATTGTTTCTTAGGATTGTGTTTCTAGAGTTATTCTTACTGCTGATACACCTATAATTAGTTGTCCATCTCTGAGTGAGGATTCAAATGACAGAAGTATTATCTATATAAACCCAGGACAGAACACTGTGTTGCTAATGCCTTACACAGTATATTATACCTCTGGAACTTTTAAGGTTCAAATTTATTCTGACATATCAGAAAAGGTTGATTGGGATTCTATTACTACTTTTAATTACTATAATAATTTGTATGAAAATGCTTCGTACACTATTACTACATAGGAATTAGACAAGAATATAGAATTTACAATAGAAATTAAAGATAGTAGGTCACAAATTGAATACAAAAAGACCTTCTATGGAGTAACAAAGCAACCTGATTATAATTTACTAGACCACGGAATAACTCCAATATTCACTTTTCAAACTTTCTTTGGAGCAATTAGTAACAACCAGTGGAAATAGAATAATGCTACTATGACTATTAAGAACCCTAATGTTCATAGTAGTGAATTATAGGTTAACGATAATCGAGCTCTAAGGTTGTAGAATGCAGCATACGCAGTGATTTAGAATAATGGTTCTTTATCTTATTGGTATGATTATTATACAGATGCAATAAAACAATTTACTCTATCAATATGCTATAGAGCAGATTTCCATCCAGATGATGATAGAACTATTCTATAGTTTGCACAAACTAATACTGAACATACCCCATCTTCAGGTATAATTATTAGGGACCATAAGTTATATATTGCTCAAAATACTTTTGATCTAGAAGATTAGGAATTGATGACTATAACTATTACTTACAAGTAGGTATAGAATACTAACTATGGAAACGTCTTTGTATATGTGAATGGCGTAGTAGAAGCAGTGTTTGAAAACATTAACGTGTCTAGTTTGATTCCTTCTTCTGAGAATAAAATTTACATTGCAGCCCAAGTAGAGGGAGAACAAGAGATGTATTACACTGATGTAAGTGTTTACCGTGTTTCTCTATATAATAAGTGTCTAGACCCATTACAAGTCTTATATGATTACTTGAATGATTAGGCATTAACTCACTTAATTGAAAGTAGTACTCCAGATTCTGATTATATTAATGAAGGACTTAGACGTAACTTTATTACTACTAATGAGAACAAGGAGCATATATCCTTGTTGTATAATACTAATGATGAGTTTGATAACAATAGTGAGAATTTCAATGGCAACTTTTTATTCAGCAATCTTATAAGTACTTCAGGAACGAATGCAGAAATTAAAAGTGATATACAGAATTATAGTGTTCCAATTCCTTTGATGCTTATAGACGTAAGTAAGAATAATGACTGGACATGGACGAACTTTATCACTCCTAATGCTTCAATATCTGAAGCACAGAATTGTAGCTTCTAGTATTATGACTAGAATAATTCTAATTAGAGTATTATAAAGGGAAGTTGTGATGTAGATATTCAGGGTACCTCTACTCTTGCAGATGCTATTAAGAACCTTCAAATAACTTTCGGAGATAATACTATCTTTGTTCCTAAAGAGACTTGGTTCCCTGAGCAGAATTATACTTTGAAAGCTGATATTGTAGATTCATCCCACTCACTAAATGCTTCTATTGGTAAGTTCGTTAACGAGGAATTTGGTTTGAGTTACAATTCAGATGGAACCCTAGCTAATACAGAGTCATGGTATCCGTTCTCTGAAACTGTGAAGGAATCTTTCATCTCCGAAAAATAGAGAAATAATTCTCCTATTTAGAAGTATTTCCCTAAGGCTACTCTTAAGCATGGTGTAGAAGGATTTCCTATGTTCTTAATTCTTAGGTTTAAGGGAGAAAATGCTTCCGATACAGGTTTGCATTCAATGGGTATATATCAGTTTATACTTGGACGTAAATCTCCAAGGAATCTGGGTTACGAGATAATTAACTCTGTTACCGGTATAGAAGATAACAATATCACTTATCCATACTATGCTGAAGGAATAGAACTAGGAGTTAAAGTCAACAAGGGCTATTGGATTGAAATGAATCAAAATGCATCATTTGGAAATAATGATAAATTCCAAGAGAGTGATGATATTTCTCAATCCCAATTGACTGGTTTATTCTGGTAGGCAGATGAAGGGGGAGTTTACTATGACGAAGTAGCAGAAATAAAGTACAACAATATGGGAAACGATGCAGTAAGTTCTGTTACTGATTTTGAACCATTCAAGTAGTTTGTACGCAATGTTATTGCTCTTCCAGTTACCAACAGACGTTACTGTGTTTCAGGAAACTCTGAGTTATTAAAACATACATTCTTCAACAGTACATATCCAATATATACTTCTACTAAAACATCCTAGGGTATATAGTGGAGCAAAAAAGAAGGTAATAATCAACTATTAAATTAGGGTGATGATCTTAAAGATGTATTAAGGTAGCTGAATATTGAATCTTATAGCTAGTACTTTGTTATTGCTATGTTCTTCGGACTTATAGATAATTTTATGAAGAATATGCCTCTGAAATTTTATTAGACCTCTGATGGTCAATGGGAAGTTCCACTTCTTGGTATTTATGACACTGATACTGGAATGGGAGGAGATAATGAAGGAGAGTTAAAGGTTTCAGAAGCAGTTTGGTTGAGTACATTAGAGAATGTAAATGGAGTACTACAAGAAACCTCAAGTCACCCAGATGATCCAAAAACTAACATCATTGGATAGAACAATAAGTTATGGTTCTTTGACAGTGATGCAGTAAATTATAGTCAGGAGTATGGAAAGGGAGGTAGTTTATTTAATGCAAAATGGCATTCCTTTGTAAGATGTTTAAAGGATAAGTATGCTAATACTGACTATGCAATAAATACTCTAGAGGATCTTGTAACATTATACTATGATAAATACTTCCTGGCTTAGACTGAGGATTGTGGTGAGTTATTATTTAATTTGACTTACTTTACTAAATACCTTAATAAATATCAAAAAGGTGGAACTCTTCAGAACTAGGCATCTAAGCTCCATGGACGTAGATAGCAATAGATTAGAAAGTGGATGAAAAATAGGGTTAAGTTCCTAGATTCTATGTATACAGCGATGGGAACAAATGTTAGTATGGGTGCTGATGCTACTACTGTAGTTACTCCTATCAGTACTAACATATCTTCAGGTTCTATTCCAAGCTTTAGTCTTTCTGCCAACTATCCTATAGTTACTAAAATAGCTCACCAAGGTAGTAACGATATTTTCGTCATTCTTGATGAAAATACAGATACCAAAGTGACATGGGGAGCCAGTTCTCCAACAACTCAAACAGTATCACATGATATTAGCTACTCAGATGCCATACAAAGTTTAGGAAATTCTGAATAGACACTTAAAGATATATACTTCGAGAAAGTTAGTAGTGGTGCTCTACCTTATTTAACTATATTTAATGCCTCTAATTGTGAAAAACTTTCAGCTACAGCCGATGCAACTGGATGCTTTACCTATAATAACAAGTCAGAGCTTAGAGAGATAAATTTATCAAATACTGCTAAGACTAAGACAATTAATTATGTTTTAAATCTTACTAAAGGATACGACAAACTGTAGAAGCTAAACCTATATAATTCTTGTGTAAGTAAAATTGAGTTGCCTTAGGGAGATTAGAGTATCCCTCTCTTACTACTTGACATTAGAAATTCTTAGTTGACTTCCTTAGATTTGCAGTATCAAAACCTATTAACTTCCCTAGATTTAACAGGTTGTAATAAGCTTACCACTCTAAGTATAGGTAACTGTGATAAATTAACTAGCTTAACTCTTAATGCCTCACAGAGTAATCTTAAATCAGTAGAGATAAACTCAGATACTTTCTAGGTTTTCAGTTGCACTAATAATGACTCTATATAGTCAGTAGAAATAAACAGCTCTAACTTAGTAAAAGTTGATTTGACTGGATGTTCTAAACTTACTTCTGTAAGTATATCTGGAAACAACTTAGATTCTTTAATCCTAGAAGGATGTAAATCTTTAACTGAATTAAACATTACTAACCCGAAGAGTTCTATTTCAACTCTTAATCTCAGTAAAACTAAGGTTACTTACATAAAATATAATGGGGTTGCTGATGATACATCTGTTTTAGATTTGAGGTCATACAAATCAATAGATGTCTTTGACATTAGAGAAAATGATGAAGTGCAATACATCTAGTTTACAAATGATTAGAGTAATCCTATATCCATTAACAGAGGTTTCTATAACAAAAAGTTATAGAGGGTATATGGAAATTTGAATATAAATGTAGACTAGGTTTTTAGTGGATGTTCTAGTTTCTCTATCCATGGTGCTGATAGGAAATATGACGGAGTAAGTATGGTAGATTCTTCTGGTAGAGTTAAATTTTTTACAGAGGTTTCGTCAACCGTTTAGGATAATAAACCTAAGTTTTAGTCAGGTATTAAAGTTACAAATCTGAACTTCAACACCTCTAGTGGTTACTATGATTTTCAAGGAACTAGTTGTACCTTATTAGATGTGTACTATGTATTCTATAACATAGGAAAGATTACTAATTGCAGTAATATGTTTAGAGGCATAGATACTATAGAGTTTGGATGGACTAGTTCTTGCGATAATTCCTTAAATAGAAATACATTTGTAAATTGCGGAAACGTAACGAATTTAGATAATTGTTTCTATGGTAGCACTATAGAAACTTTCAGAATTTTCAGTCCAGATCATGACAGTAACTCTGTTACTAATGATAATGGACTATTCAGTCCTTTAATTAATTGTACTAATCTTAGTTGGATATTTAAGGGTGCATAGTTATATGGAGATAGATTCTAGTTTAGAAGAAAATCTGGAAATTATAAGATCAATAACTTAGATAATTGGCGAGTTTATCTAGCTGTTGATAACGTTAATACATTATCGAGTCCTCCTGAGGCATCTTATTTACAGGATAATTATAATACTATAGGTAATTTTAATGGTTATTTCCTTAATTTGCCTGATATAGATTCACTAAATGGATTTGCTAAAGGTTCACAACTTATCAATTATGACTTAACTGGAGACCTATTATGCCCAGCTACTTCCTATGCAGCTTGTTTTAATAGCACATATGCCTCTGGTGATATGAACTTGTCTAAAATATTTAAGTACCCATCTAGGGTAACTAATATTAGAAACTCCTTTGTTGGAACTGGTGGAGGGGATTCCTCAGCTGTTCATACTCTTCTTCCTAAAGCTACTTTTAAAATAGAGGGAGGTATGTTGGATAATTTCACAAACCTCTAGTATTGGGGTTATGAACGAAGTGGTAACTGGACAGGTTCTATTAATACTGTTCCATTCTCTGGTTCTGAGGTAGAAAGAACTATTGAGGGCTCAGATTTCCCTTATGGAATATTTATGAATAATAAATAGCTCATTTGGATGGAAGGCTTCTTTAAAGATGCTAAAGCATCTTTAGCATCTAGAGTTGAACTACCTAGTAATATGTTCCAAAACAATACTAAGTTGTAGAGTGTTTGTGGATTATTCTGCAATCCTCAATTTACATTTACTCTCACTTCCGATGGCTTTACAAACTGTCCTCAACTGGTAACAGTTGCTTATATGTTTTATAATGCAGGAACACATATTCAAGGTTCTATCCCTTAGAGATTATTCTACCACGGAGGAAGTACTGTTCAGAAAACTTATACTGGAGCTAATTTATGGAATGAGGAGCAAACAGACTATACGTATGATCCAACACTTAGAGGGGAGGATGGAAATTAGGTAGGAATAAAATCACAAGATTTAAAAACTATAACTGTAGAGTACTTCAGTCCTATCAAAACAATTAAGGAAATGCAGTATTGCTTCTATAATTGTAACATAGATGCTTATGAAAACACTTCTCCGACTGTGGAAAACAATCCAGATTATATGCCTCTAACTCATATAGTTAATAATGAAACTGTAACCAAAGCAAACTATAATGACTTAGAAAAAACAGTTATTTGGGAGTATGATGGAGTAACTCTTCCATCTAATTACTCTGGAGAGAACTTAGATGAAGAGTATAATGAATAGAACTCTATAGATATTTAGTACTGTGATAGTCTTTCTATTACTAATAACCTGCACTTCTTATGTGCTCCAGATTTATTCAGATACTGTGAGGATTCAGCAAGTGTCAATGTAACAGGAATGTTCTGTAATAGTGGATATAATAGTAATGCCAGTTGGACTTATATGAGTCCTGCAACTGAAAACTATGGAATTAAAGGTAGAGTTCCACCCTACTTATTAAAGCCAATAAGTTAGGTAACTAGTATAAGTTATATGTTTAGAAATTGTAAGCTAATATCTACTTATACTACTACTGAGGATATATCTTATTGGATACCTAAGACCTTCTTTAGTTATGCCCCTAGAATCTCTAACCTTGCTTATACATTCCAAGGAACTACTTATCCTCATAATATTAACCTTAATGTATTTAACGCTCTCACCTAGACTTTAAATATAACTGGAATATTCTGGTATTGTAGATTTAACAGTAGTAGCAGTAATAGAGTAAACATTTCTTAGCTATTTGTGAATAAGTCTATCTCTGCTTTAGAAAGAGCATTTAGTGTAAATGGTAGTGCTCAACAGTAGGATAGTAACAATATGAAGAGAGATTAGTATATTACATTTAGTAATAACTTTACTAAGAATAAGATAGCAAAGGATGCAGATAAGTTTGTATTTGATGGATATAGAACAGATACTGTTATATTCGCAAACAAATCACTAGAAGATAGAAACAATAACTATAGAACTTATTAATAATCTATGGAATTAAATAAAAACATTTCAGTTTGGAGGGGAAATAATACCCCTCCAACTAATTATCATCTTTGGGAAAAGGATGATGTACTTTACGTTTATTCTGACGATTAGTGGAAAGAATTGGCTTCTACTGATTATTA
>CAVFGN010000042.1:0-14830 GCA_963621965.1 Alistipes finegoldii | reverse complement strand
TTATTTGTTTTTGAAAATTCTAAACTTAATATAATTATATTTTAAAATGAAAAATGTTTTAAAATTATATTAAAATGAAATCGGTTACAAATATTTTTCTTTACAAAAATATGGAATAAGAATAAAATATAATTAAATATAACAAAGGGGTGATAATATGAATATTGAAACTGCAAAGCAATTAATTAAAGAAAATAAAATTAATAAAGATAATGCACTTGATGCTATTATCAGTTTTGAAAATAATTATACAGAAGAAGATTTTCCGTATTTTAGTAGACTTATAGTTCAAACTTCATATTATTGGGAATTTGGTTATGTTTTTAGAATCATAAATATATTAAACTCCTTTGAAAAAAATCTTGAACAGACAGAACAAAATAAATTCAATATATTGTATGCAAAGGCTACTGTTTACATGTATAGCAAAGATGGAATTAATGCAATTCAAGCATGTAGCGAAATTAAGAAATTAAAAACTATTGATGATAATAAAATGTTTAATGTAAACAATGTTATTATTAATGTATTATATGATAATAAAGAATACAAATTAGCACTTGATAAAAATTTAACTATTTACGATAGCGTTGAGTTTACAAAATTAAATAATATAAGCAAAGTTGTAGTTATGGCTAATAATGTTTTGTTTTATACATCTCTTGATGAATATGATAAAGCTTTGTGGCAATATCAAACTGCATTTGATTTTGTAAATCAACATGATGATTGCAAAGACATGCTTGAAATTTTCGAATTATTAAAAATATTTTGCATATTTAAATTTGAAGATAGATATAGTGATTCTGAGATTGAAAAAGCTACAAAAAAATTATTATCAAAGTTCGACACCGAAGTTAATATTAATTTATATGAAAATATATCAATTTATGAAGAAATTTTTGATAAATTGATTAATAATGGCAAAAAAGATATTGTATATGAATGCTGTAAGAAAATGTTAAAATTGTT
The DNA here is from genome assembly GCA_963621965.1 of Alistipes finegoldii. Taxonomy (GTDB): domain Bacteria; phylum Bacillota_I; class Bacilli_A; order Acholeplasmatales; family Anaeroplasmataceae; genus JAEELC01. Next base: position 13,858 of record CAVFGN010000042.1, on the reverse strand, counting down.
ATTTAATGTTTATGATATTTCATCAATATATAGATATTTGTTAATGTCTATCTCTAAGAAAAATAATTTTGACGAATATGTTTCATCTCTTGAACATTATACACGTTTACTTGAAGAAAAGAATAAACTTGATTCTAATACTGTAGGCGCATTCTATGAACAAACTTCTAGATATTTTGACCAACATGAAAAATATATTCATGATCCTCTAACTAAATGTTTATCTAGAGGTAATTATGAAGATAAGAAGATGTTTACTAATTCTAAAATTGTAATTTATTTAGATTTAAATAATCTAAAAACAGTTAATGATGTTAATGGTCACAACTTTGGTGATGAATATATTAAGAAATTTGCGTCTAACTTATTATCTACCTTTACAAATGATTATTGTTTTAGAATTGGTGGAGACGAGTTTGTTGTTGCAAGTACTTTGTCTCTTGATGAAGTAATTTCAAAAGTTAAGTCTTTAAATGATTTACCTTTATTTGAAGCAAAAGTTAATGATAAATTTAGCGCTGGTATAGCCGTTAATACTAATAATTATACTGTTGAAGAACTTACAAAGATAGCTGATAAATATCTTTATGAAGCTAAAAGATCTAAAACGGATTTTTATGTTATTGCTAAATAATAAGAAAACGATTTCAAAAAAATAATTAAAAATATTTCTAGATTTTAAATATATCTTATGATAAACTATTAATGATAAAAGTCATGGATTATTAAATCAAGACTGTTGATTCTTAGTCCAGACTAAGAATCTTTTTTTAGAGGTGCGATATGAGAGGCTTATTTAATTTGAAGAGTTTATCAATAGTTCAAATAAATGATGTTCTTTCTTTAGCTTTTAATTATAAGAGTGGTTTTTCTCATTCCTTTTCAGGTTTGAGATTTGCCACTCTTTTTTTTGAAAACTCAACAAGAACTCATAATTCATTTGTAATGGCGATGAATAAACTAGATATTTCAGTAAACGATATTAATGTTTCTACATCAAGTGTGACAAAAGGTGAAACCCTATATGATACAGTAAAGACCCTTGAGGCTATTGGTTATGATGGTGTTGTAATTAGACACAAAGATAACGAATATTATAATCAACTAGAAAATATAAATATTCCAATTTTTAACGCTGGAGATGGATCTGGTTCACATCCTACTCAAAGTTTACTTGATTTAATGACTATTAAAGAGGAATTCGGCTATTTTGAAGGCCTTAAATGTACAATTATTGGTGATATAGTTCACTCACGTGTTGCACATACAGATGTTGAAATTATGCGTCGCTTAGGTATGGAAGTATATATTGCAGGTCCCGAAGATTTTTTAGATGATACAGCTCCTGCTATTTCAATAGATGAAGCAATCAAAAGTAGTGATATTATTATGTTACTTCGCGTTCAATTTGAACGTGATGCAAAATTAAATATGACTCGCGAAGAATATCATAATGAGTATGGTTTAACTATGGATAAAGTAAATAAAATGAAAGAGAATGCAATTATTATGCACCCTGCACCTGTAAATAGAGGAATTGAAATTGCTGATGACGTGGTTGAATGTAAAAAGAGCAGAATATTTAAACAAATGACAAATGGTGTATTTGTACGTATGGCTGTTATATCAAAAGTTTTAGACAAGGAAATTTAATATGTTACTTAAAAATGCAATGATTAGAGAAGGCAAAACTCTAGTAAAAAAAGATATATTAATTGAAAATGGTATTATTACTAAAATTGAGAATAATATTGATGGCAATGGAATTGATTTAAATAACAAATATGTATGTCCGTCTTTTACTGATCTTCATGTTCATTTTAGAGAACCAGGCTACACAAATAAAGAGACAATAAAGACAGGATCTTTAAGTGCAGCAAAAGGAGGATATACTACGGTATTTTTAATGCCTAATTTAAATCCATGTCCTGATTCTGTAGAGAACTTAAAAGTTGAAGAAGAAATAATTAAAAAAGATGCTGTTATTGGATGTATTCCATATGCAAGTGTATCAGTTGGCGAAAAAGGAAATGAAGTTAGTGATATTGAAAATCTAAAAACCTACACTAGATTTTTTTCAGATGATGGTGTTGGTGTAAATAATATTGAAGTCTTAGATAAAGCGCTTGAAATGGTAAAAAAATACGATTTATTTATCGCGTCACATGCAGAAGACGTAGTCGACGGTAAACTTCCACAAGGCGAGTATGTTGCTGTGAGAAGAGAAATAGAACATGCAAAGAAATATAACTCTAGATATCATTTTTGCCACATGTCTACGCGTGAATCATTTGAGGCTATAAAAAAAGCACAAGATGAAGGATATAACATTACTTGCGAGGTTAGTCCACACCACCTATTTTTAAATGAAGATATGATTAGAGGAAATACTAACTTTAAGATGAACCCACCTCTAAGAAGTGAAGAAAATAGAAAAGCTACAATTTCTGCACTTTTAAGTGGAGTTGCTTGCTGTATCGCGACTGACCATGCCCCTCATGCAAGAGAAGATAAAAATAAAGAATATGATAAAGCTGCTAATGGTATTATAGGTCTTGAGACTGCTGCAGCATTAGTTTATACAAATTTAATCAAAACAGGGCTTGCAACATTTGAAGATTTTGAAAATTGGATGACTAATAATGCACGAAAAATTGCCGGTCTTGAACCAAATAGACTTGAGGTTGGCGCAAAAGCTAATTTAGCTGTATTAGATATTAATAACAAAAGACAGTATAAAGAAACAGAAATATTATCAAAAGGTAAAAATAGTCCATTTATTGGATATGAATTATACGGCTTTAACACACTTACTATTTATAATGGTAAGATAGTATACGAAACAAAAGGAGAAATTTAATATGAAAAAGAAGCTAGTTCTTGAAAACGGAAAAGTTTTTTATGGTGAGGGCTTTGGCTCAAACGATAAAAAAATCGCTGAAATAGTATTCAATACATCTATGGTAGGATATCAAGAAATTTTATCAGACCCTAGTTATTGTGATCAAATTGTTGTTATGACTTATCCTTTAATTGGTAATTATGGTTTAACAAGCGAAGATTATGAATCTAAATCAGTATTTATGTCTGGATTTATTGTACATGAATATAATGATTTACCATCAAACTTTAGATACACTGAAACTTTAGGTGAAAAGATGGAAGAATACCATGCTGCTGGTATAAGCGGTGTCGATACTCGTGAGATAGTAAGAATTATAAGAGATTATGGTTCGATGAAAGCTATGATTGTTGATGCAAATGTAAGTGATGATGAATGTTTAAAAGAACTAGCTTCTTATGTTATGCCTCATAATCAAGTATCAAAAGTTTCAAGTAAAAAGATTTGGTATTCTCGTTGTCCTAACCCACTATATACTGTTGTAGCAATCGACTGTGGTTGTAAACTAAACATTATTAGAATGCTTAATGAATATAAGTGTAATGTAGTAGTTGTACCTTATGATACAACATGTGAAGATATTTTAAAATATAAGCCAGACGGATTATTCATCTCAAATGGACCTGGAGACCCAATAGATGTAACTCCTGTTATTGAAAATATAAAAGCTTTAAAGGGTAAAATCCCAATGCTTGGAATATGTTTAGGGCACCAAATGATTGGTTTAGCTTACGGTGCAAAAACATATAAAATGAAATTTGGTCATAGAGGTGGTAACCACCCTGTTAAAGATTTAGAAACAGGTAAAGTTGAAATAACAAGCCAAAATCACTCTTATGCGATTGATAAAAACTCACTTTTAAATACTGGTCTTCAATTAACTCATGTAAATATTTTAGATGATGAAGCTGAAGGTATGGAAGATAAGGTTAACAAAGTAATTGCGGTACAATATCACCCTGAAAGTGCGGCCGGACCTGAAGATAGTAGATATATATTTGAACGCTTTATGCAAAATATGAAAAAGGATGGTAAACAAAATGCCTAAAAGAACTGATATTAAAAAAGTAATGATTATAGGTAGTGGTCCTATTGTAATTGGTCAAGGTGCTGAATTCGATTATGCAGGAACACAAGCTTGTTTAGCTATTAAAGAAGAGGGCTATGAAACTGTTCTTGTCAACTCAAATCCTGCTACTATCATGACTGATACTAAAATAGCTGATAAGGTCTATATGGAGCCACTTGACCTAGAAAATGTAGCTAAAATTATTAGAACAGAAAGACCTGATGGTATTATTTGTTCAATTGGTGGTCAAACAGGTCTAAATATCGGTATGAAATTATACAAAAATGGTATTTTAGAAGAATGTCAAACTAAACTTCTTGGTACAGGTTATGAAGCAATTTCTAAAGCTGAAGATAGACAATTATTTAAAGATTTATGTGAAGAAATCGGTGAACCTGTATTACCTTCTGTAAACTGTCACACGTTAGATGAAGCACTTGATGCAGCTCACGAAATAGGTTATCCTGTTATCCTTCGTCCTGCTTTTACACTAGGAGGAACAGGTGGCGGATTTGCCGATAATGATGAAGAAATGATTCCATTAACTAAGAACGCCTTAAAGCTATCTCCTGTAGGTGAAGTTTTAGTTGAAAAATCAATTAAGGGATATAAGGAAATTGAGTATGAAGTACTACGTGATAAAAATGATACAGCTATTGTAGTAAGTAATATGGAAAACGTTGATCCTGTAGGAATTCACACAGGTGACTCAATAGTTGTTGCACCTAGCCAGACTTTAACAAATAAAGAATATCAAATGTTAAGAAATTCAGCCCTAAAGATTATTAGAGCTTTAAAAATTGAGGGCGGATGTAACGTTCAATTCTCACTTGATCCATATTCTTTCCAATACTATGTAATTGAAGTAAATCCACGTGTATCACGTTCAAGTGCTCTTGCAAGTAAAGCATCAGGTTATCCGATTGCACGTGTATCAGCTAAGATTGCGCTAGGTATGACTCTAGATGAAATTAGAATTGCAAATACACCAGCTTCATTTGAACCAACATTAGATTATGTTGTTACAAAAGTTCCTCGTTTCCCATTTGATAAATTCGCTGATGCTAATCGTAGTTTATCTACCCAAATGAAGGCAACAGGAGAAGTAATGAGTTTAGGTAGAACAATTGAAGAATCGTTACTTAAAGCAATTAGAAGTTTAGAGATTAAAGCTTGTCATGTTGAACTCGATAAATTTAAAAATAAAACAGTAGAAGAATTAATTGATATAATTAAAGAACACACTGATGAAAGAATATTTGCAATTTGTGAAGCATTTAGAAAAGGTGTTACAATTGATGAAATTTATTTCTTAACAAAAATTGATAGATTCTTCCTTGAAAAATATTATCATATTGTAGAACTTGAAAACGAACTTAAGAACAATCCATTTGATATTGAATTATTTAAAAAAGCTAAAACTTATGGCTTCTCTGATGAATTCTTAGGCAAAATTTATGGTAAATCAAAAATTGATATTTATAAGTTTAGAAAAGAAAATAATATTTACCCAGTATATAAGATGATTGATACATGTGCTTCTGAGTTTAAATCATATATTCCATATTTCTATTCTACATATGAACACGAAAATGAATCCATTAGAAGTGAGAAAAAGAAAATCATAGTTCTTGGTAGTGGTCCTATTAGAATTGGACAAGGTGTTGAATTTGACTATTCTACAACACATGCAATTTGGACACTTCAAAAAGAAGGATATGAGGCAATAGTTATTAACAATAACCCAGAAACTGTATCTACAGACTATATTTTATCTGATAAATTATACTTTGAACCACTTACAATCGAAGATGTAATGAATGTAATCGATTTTGAAAAGCCTGAAGGAATTATTGTTACATTAGGAGGCCAAACACCTATTAATTTATCAAGCGATTTAGCTAAACTTGGCGTGAAGATTATCGGTTCGTCAGTTGAAGCCATTGACAAAGCTGAAGATAGAGATTTATTTGAAATAGAAATGGCTAAGATTAATATTCCACTTCCAAAAGGATATGCCGTGCTTAATATGGAAGATGGTATTAAAGCCGCAAATGTGATTGGATACCCTGTCTTAGTTCGTCCTAGTTTCGTACTTGGCGGACGTATGATGAAGATAATTTATGATGAGAAGAGTTTAAAATCATTTATTAAAGAAGTATTAGAATTTGATACAGAACACCCAGTGTTAATTGATAAATATATTTATGGTATAGAGTGCGAAGTTGATGCGATAAGTGATGGTAAGGATGTATTTATTCCTGGTATTATGCAACTAATTGAAAGAACAGGAGTACATTCAGGAGACTCAATGAGCGTTTACCCACCATATAGCTTAAGTGAAAAAGTTAAAGAAACAATTATTGAATACACTAAAAAAATTGGTGTTGCTCTTAACATGATTGGTTTATTTAACATTCAATTTATCGTAAAAGATAATAGTGAAGTATCAATTATTGAAGTTAACCCTAGATCTAGTAGAACAGTTCCATTCTTAGCTAAATCTACAGGTGTACCTATTGCAGATATTGCGACTATGGTAATGCTTGGACATAAATTAAAAGATTTAGGTTATGTTGGAGTTGCAAAAGAAAAGAATAGATGGTATGTAAAAACTCCTACATTCTCATTTACAAAGATTCAAGGAATGGATATTGTATTATCTCCTGAAATGAAATCAACAGGTGAAGCTATTGGATATGATAAAGATTTAAACAGAGCTTTATATAAATCAATTAAGGCCTCAGGACAAAGACTTGTAAATTACGGAACAATATTTGTAACAATTGCAAATGCGGATAAAGAACAAGCCCTTCCTTTAATTAAGAGATTCTATGATTTAGGATTTAATGTTGAAGCTACTAGTGGTACAGCTAATTTCTTAAGAGAACATGGTATTCGTACAAGAATTAGAAAGAAATTAAGTGAAGGCAGTGAAGAGATTCTAGATTCACTTAGAAAAGGTTATGTATCATATGTAATTAATACTATGACTGATAGTTCAATTTCTATAGCACATGATGGTGTTAAGATTAGACGCTGTGCAATCGATAATAATGTTGCTGTATTTACATGTCTTGATACAGTTGATGCACTTTTAAAAGTGTTAGAGGGTATTACTATGAACGTTTCTACAATTGATAGCGAGGATTAAAAAGTGAAAGAAGTTATTCTTGAAGTTGTTGAAAATATAAATATCAAAAATGATATCTATTTACTTACGTTAACTGGTGATGTTAGTGAAATTAAAAATAGTGGCGAATTTGCAGAATTAAAATTGAATAATTATTATCTACGTCGTCCTATTTCAATTCATGATGTTGACTCAAAGACAGTTAAATTTTTATATAAAGTGTTAGGTCATGGTACACGTGACCTAACTAAATATAAAAAAGGGGATAATATACCTACTATCTTAGGCCTTGGTAATGGATTTATTAATAAAGATTCTAAGAAACCTTTATTAATTGGCGGCGGAATTGGTATTGCGCCTTTATATAAACTAGCCAAAGATTTTAATAATAAAAATATTAAGCCTACAATTATTCTTGGTTTTAAAAATGAAAACGAAGTATGTTATATTAATGAGTTTTCTAAATTAGGTAACGTTATTGTTACAACAGATGATGGTTCATTTGGATTTAAAGGAAATCCTGTAGCTTATCTTAAAGAAAATGATGTAGACTTTGATTACTATTATGCGTGCGGACCACAAATTATGCTAAAGTTCTTAACTTTATATTGTACAAATGGTGAAGTTTCACTTGAAGCTCGTATGGGTTGTGGATTTGGTGCATGCATGGGATGTTCAATTGAAACTAAGAATGGTGTTAAGCGTGTATGTAAAGAAGGACCTGTATTTAATGCAAGCGAGGTGATTCTATGAGTTTAGAAATTAAATTTTTAAATAAATCATTTAAAAATCCAATCATTCCTGCCTCAGGTACTTTTGGTTTTGGTTATGAATTTGCTGATTTTTATGATATCAATTGCCTTGGCTCAATTTCGCTTAAAGGTACAACGCTAAACCCTAGATACGGAAATCCCCTACCACGTATTGCAGAATGTCCTAATGGATTAATTAATGCAATAGGTTTGCAAAATCCTGGGGTTGATAAGGTAATTAGCGAAGAACTTGGAAAACTTAATAAAGTATACAATGATTTAGTAATTGCAAATGTAGGTGGACATAGTGTAAGCGAATACGTAGAAACTTGCGCAAAGTTTAACAATGTTGATAAGGTGTTTGCAATAGAACTTAATATATCTTGCCCTAATGTAAAGGGTGGAGGTATGGCGTTTGGAGTTGATCCTAATATTGCAAGTAACTTAATTAAAGAAATTAAGAAAGTTTGCACAAAACCAATCATTGTAAAACTCAGTCCTAATGTAACTAATATTGTAGAGATGGCTGTAGCTTGCGAAAAAGCAGGAGCTGATGCAATTTCACTTATTAATACACTTGTAGGTATGCGTTTTGATTTAAAAACAGCCAAACCAATAATCTCTGTAAAAAAAGGTGGTTATTCCGGACCTGGAATTTATCCTGTAGCTTTAAGAATGGTTTATGAAGTTTATCAAAACGTTAATGTTCCGCTTATTGGTATGGGTGGTGTAAGTAGTGCGTATGACGTTATTGAGATGATGTATGCGGGAGCTAGTTTAGTTATGATAGGTAGTCAAAACTTAATTGATCCACTTGCTTGTAAAAAGATTATTGAGGATTTACCTCGTGTAATGAAAGAATTAAATATAGATAATTTAGAAGATATTATTGGAAAGGCACATAAATATGAATAATAATGTAATTATCGCTTGCGATTTTGATTCTAAGGAAAAGTTATTTGACTTTTTAAAGGATTTTGAAGGACTTAATCCATATTTGAAAATTGGTATGGAAATGTACTATAAAGAAGGACCATCTTTAGTAAAAGAACTAAAAGAAAAAGGCTTTAAAATATTTTTAGATCTAAAACTTCACGATATTCCTAATACAGTAAAAAAAGCAATGAAACAAATTGGTGAGCTTGGTGTTGATATTACAAATGTTCATGCAGAAGGCGGAATAGAAATGATGCGTGCTGCACGTGAAGGGTTAAACGAATCAACTAACGGAAAAAATACTAAGTTAATTGCAGTTACAGTTTTAACTTCAATTAACGAAGAGATTTTACATAATGAACTTTTAGTTGACTCTTCTAAGTCTGTAAAAGATACAGCACTTGTTTATGCAAAGAATGCGCGTGAAGCAGGACTTGACGGCGTTGTATGTTCAGCATATGAAGCTAAGTCTATTCATGATCTTAATTTAATTTCTGTGTGCCCTGGTATTAGATTATTAGGAGACGCAAAGGGTGACCAAAAGAGAGTTGCTACACCAGAGTTTGCAAAAGAAAACAAAGCAACATATATTGTTGTAGGCAGAAGTATAACAGGTAGTGAAAATCCTGTTTTAGCATATGAAAGATGTTTAAAGGAGTTTAATTAATATGGATATCATCGAAAAAAAAGTTGCATCAAATTTACTAAAAATTAAGGCTGTATTCTTACGCCCTAATGATCCATTCACATGGGCTAGTGGTATTAAAAGTCCAATCTATTGTGATAACCGTTTAACATTATCTTACTTAGATGTAAGACATGTTGTTGAAAATGGTCTTGCTTCAATTATTAAGAAGTTTTATCCTACATGTGAGTGTGTAATGGGAACATCTACAGCTGGTATTGCACATGCTGCATACGTTTCTGAAATTTTAGGTCTCCCTATGGGCTATGTTAGAAGTGGTGCTAAAGATCATGGTAGAAAGAATCAAATTGAAGGCGTAGTACCTGTTGGTAAAGATGTTGTAGTTATTGAAGATTTAATCTCAACTGCTGGTTCTTCAATTGAAGTATGTAATATCTTACGTGAAGCAGGATGTAATGTTTTAGGTATTGCTTCAATATTTACCTATGAACTTGCATCAGGTCTAAAGAATTTAGAAGAAGCAAATGTAGTAAATCATTCGTTATCCAATTTTACTGCGTTAATTGAACAAGCTGTAAGTGAAAATTATATTACAAGCGAAGATTTATCTAAATTAAAAGCTTTCCAACAAGATCCTAACTCAGATTGGCAAAGTAAATAGTAATACTATCTATAATTAAATATTTTAAAATACAAGATTGATTAGAATTTCTAGTCAATCTTTTTAAATTTCTCTTTCAAATTAAAATTAATGAGTATATAATATTAAACGGCTTATGGTACTCAAAGTTTTGAGACTAGAAAGAGGTAAAAAATGAATAAAAACAGTTTAAAGATTAAACGTTTAGTTGGTCTTTCAATATTAACTGCCCTTGTAATCATTTTACAAGTTTGTGGAAACTATATCACAATCGGTACAGTTAATATTACATTAGCACTTACACCAATCGCATTGGGAGCTATTTTATATGGCCCTGTAGCAGGATTATACTTAGGTGCAGTAATGGGTTGTGTTGTATTATTTGCTTCACAAGCATTTATTGCAGTTAACCCATTTGTTACAATTGTATTATGCCTATTAAAAACAGGTATTGCCGGATTATTATCTGGTCTTTTATATAAAGGAATATCATACTTTGCAAATAAAGAAAAAGATACAAAGAAAAAAAGATTTTATATAATATTAGCAGTAGTAGTTTCATGCTTAATTATTCCTATTGTTAATACACTCATTTTTGTTTGCGGTGCTTCTATATTTTTCTACTCTATATTTGGCCTTGAATCAACAAAGGGCGCATTTGGAGTGATATTTGGTGCAGTATTTACTACAAACTTTGCAATTGAATTTGTTTTAAATGTAGTATTAACACCAGCTGTTTTAACAATTTTAAAAGTAATTACTAGAAACTATAATCTAGGATTTTCAAATGATTTTAGTTCTCTTGAAATAGAAGAAGAGAATAACAATACAAGTTTTAATACATATAGTGATTTAAAATAAGTTATAATATATCATAAGCCAATATAACTTTATATGTATTTTAAAGGAGATATTTTATGTTTTTATTAGTAGATATAGGTAATAGCAACATTTGTTATGGTTTAGTAGAAAACAATCAAATAACAAAAACTTTTAGAATGAAAACTTTAAGTGATAGATCAAGTGATGAATATTTTTTAATGTTTAATGCACTTATTAAAGAAAATAATTTTGATGATGTAATTATTGCATCCGTTGTTCCTCAAGTAACAAGTGCATTAGTTAAAATGTTTAGAGCTTATTACTCACTTGAAGCTACTGTTTTAGGACCAGGTGTTAAAACAGGAGTTCAAATAAAAACAGATAATCCTCGTGAAGTAGGAAGCGATATTATATGTGATGTAGCAGGCGCAAACATCACTTATAAAGAGTCATTAATAATAGATTTAGGTACAGCTACAAAATATATTTATCAAAAGGATAATAATTTTTTAGGATTATCAATTGCGCCGGGGGTATCAATTTCAATGAAAGCTTTAACAAGTAAAGCAGCTTTACTTCCTGAAATTGAATTACAAACTCCAAAAACGATTCTTTGTAAGAATACAATTAATTGTATGCAATCAGGTGTAATTTATGGTTCTGCTTGTCAAGTTGATCAAATGATTAATCGTATTAAAGAAGAAATTAATAATGATAATCTTGAGGTCGTAGCTACTGGAGGTCTTGCAAGTATAATTATTCCTTTATGCAAGAATAAAATTATACTTGATCCTAATTTAACGCTTAAAGGATTACTTCAAATATATCTTAAAAATATAAAATAATAAATAACTACATAATGGTACTAGAATTATATGTTTAAATTATTAAACACTTAAACTTTTAGTACCATTTTTATTATTAATATCGAAAAAACAAATTATATAAATTTTTTTTAATCTCTATAATTTACAATCAATTTTATTTGTTGATTATTTATTTCAAAACTTGTTTATCTTGAAAAATAGAGAATAAAAGCGTAAAATATACCCGTTTAGGAGACTTATAAAATGAATTATTTAGAAAAAGCTAAAGTGTGGAAAGATTATAAGGATTTAGACAACACTTTAAAACAAGAACTAGACGCTATGTCAGATAATGAACTAAAAGAAGCCTTCTCTTGTGATTTAGAGTTTGGTACAGGCGGCCTTAGAGGAATACTTGGCGCTGGTACAAACAGAATGAATATTTATATTGTTAGAAAAGCCACTTTAGGATTTGGTAGATATCTAGCTAAATATGATGATGCACTTGAAAGAGGAGTTTGTATTTCTCATGATAATAGACATTACTCTCGTCAATTTGCTTTAGATGCTGCTCATGTATTAACTAAAATGGGTTACAAGGTTTATTTATTTGAATCACTTCGTCCTACTCCTGAGTTATCATTTTCAGTAAGAGAAAATCATGCAATTGGCGGTATCATGATTACTGCAAGCCATAATCCTAAGGAATATAATGGATACAAAATTTATAATGAGGATGGATGTCAATTATTACCTGAAGAAGCTAATGAAGTAATTGATGAAATTAATTCAATAAATGATATGTTTAATATTCCGCTATCTAGTGATGATTATGGTATCACTATTATGGGAAATGAAATGGATGAATTATATATCAATCGTGTAAAAAAGATTGTTAGAAAACCTGATTTAAAAAAAGATTTTAAAATCACATATACTCCACTCCATGGTACAGGTCAAGTATTTATTCCTAGAGTATTAAATGAAGTCGGATACAATGTGACTCCAGTTGCAGAACAAATGACTTGTGATCCTGACTTTAGTCAAGTCAAATCAAGTAATCCAGAAAACAAAGAAGCATTTGAAGGTGCAATTAACCTTGCAAAAGAAATAGGCGCAAAGGTTGTTTTAGCTACTGACCCTGATGCAGATAGACTTGGTGTAGGATGCTTACATAACGATAAGTACGTTTTACTTACCGGTAACCAATCAGCTACACTTATTTATGACTATTTAATTAAGTGTGCTAAAGAAAATAAAGAGGATTTAAGTAAAGCTTATATGTTCTCAACAATTGTGTCTTCAAGTCTTCCTGTTGAGATTGCTAAAAAGAATCATATGAATTACAAGTTGTCTCTAACAGGATTTAAATATGTTGGTGATAATGCTAAAAAAATTGAAGGAAAGTATAAATATTTCTTTGGTTTCGAAGAATCATATGGCTGTTTAATTGATGATTTCGTACGTGATAAAGATAGTTTGCAAGCTTGCTTACTTTTATGCGAAGTTGCTGCTTATTACTATGAACAAGGCAAAGACATGGTTGAAGCCTTAGATGATATCTATAAAGAATATGGATATTATAAAGATGGTATCACAAATATCACATTAAAAGGTTTAGAAGGTAAAGCAAAGATTAATTCGACCATGGATTATTTTAAAAATAATGATATCAACCTACCATCTTTTAAAATAATTAGAAAAGAAAATGTAGATGCCTGCAATTATGTAGATTACTTGTCTGGAAAAACAGGAGAGCTAGATTTACCTAAATCAAATGTTGTTAAATATGAACTTGAAGGTGGATCTTGGTTTGTTTTACGTCCATCTGGTACTGAACCAAAACTTAAAGTATATTATCAAATTGTAGGTAAAACAAATGATGAAGCTGATAATCTTATGGCTAAACTAGAGGAAGAAGTAAAAGCAATAGTTTTACCTCTAACTGAATAAGTGTAATATATTAAAATTTTGAAAAAGATAATAATTACATAAAAATCAAATTCTATTAATTTTATTCGTTTTAATTTGTATTAAAATTTAAATTTTATGTAAGATTTAATAAAAAAAATAATCAGAATTATTTGTGTATTTTGCTTTACATCAAAAAAATTCTATGATAAAATTATAGGCGAAAGCCTTGCCATTCCGT
>CAVFGN010000041.1:0-14923 GCA_963621965.1 Alistipes finegoldii | reverse complement strand
AAAAGAAAAAGCCAGAAGGTTATTCTTCTGACTTTTTAACAACTTCACTTACAAGCTCGTACATAGTACTAGCTTCGCTTTTTTTTGTAAGATCGTTAATACTTGTTACTTTAATAGTAACGCTTTTGTTACCAAATTCAATAGTTATTAAATCATTTAATTTAACGTTATAACTTGGTTTAACAACTTTACCGTTAACGTAGATTCTTTCGCTTTCAGTTACCTCTTTAGCGAGTGTTCGACGCTTAATTATACGGCTAACTTTTAAATATTTATCAATTCTCATTATTCGTCGTTTTTTCTATCAACACTATCTTCTAGAGCGTCTTTTGATTCATCAGTCACATCTTTTGTAGATTCAACATTTGTTGTTTCAGTAGAATCAACAACAGTTACACTAGAAGAAGAATCTAGATTTTCTTCAGGTTTTGCTTGAGACTCAGAATGAGCTTTACGAGCTTCTTTTGCGGCTTGTTGATCATCATACCACTTTAGGTGAAGAGTAGAATTGATTTCATCGATATCTTTCTTAGTAATTGTTTCAATTTCTTTTAAGTAATAAGCAATACGCTCTAATAATTCTCTATTTTCATTTAAACAGTCAAGAGCTTTTTGATAACATTCTTCAATAATTTTTCTAACTTCTTTATCAATATCGAATGCGACATGGTCTGAGAAGTTCTTATCCTTTAAGTAGTCTCTACCTAAGAATACAGAACCTTGATTTTGTTCGTATGTTACAGGACCTAAATCAGACATACCAAATTCCGTAACCATAGCACGTGCAATCTTTGTTGCTTGTTCAAAGTCGTTTGAAGCACCAGTAGAAACGTCACCATATACGATTTGTTCAGCTACACGACCACCTAAATATCCTGTAATACGTTCAAGTAATTCAGTTTTAGTTGATAAGTACTTTTCTTCCTCAGGCATCATTAAGGCATAACCACCAGCTTGTCCACGAGGAATAATAGTAACTTTTTGAACGACATTAGAATTTTCAAGTTTTAAACCGATAACTGCATGTCCTGCTTCGTGATGAGCAACCCTATCACGTTCACTATCAGTCATCTTATGACTCTTTTTAGCAGGTCCCATCATGACACGGTCAGTAGCTTCGTCAATATCAAATCTATTGATAACTTTTCGATTATCTCTAGCCGCAAGTAAAGCAGCTTCATTTAATAAGTTTTCAATATCAGCACCGCTAAAACCAGGAATACGTTTTGCAATATCTTCAAAATCCACGTCATTTGCAAATTTCTTATTTCTTGCATGTACTTTTAATATAGCAGCTCTACCTTTTGCATCAGGTAAAGAAATAGTAATTTGTCTGTCAAATCTACCAGGACGAACAATTGCAGGGTCAAGAACATCAGGTCTATTTGTTGCGGCCATAACGATAATACCAAGATTTGTTGAGAAACCATCCATTTCAACTAGTAATTGATTTAGAGTTTGTTCTCTTTCATCATTTCCGCCGCCCATACCAGCGCCTCTTTGTCTACCAACTGCATCGATTTCATCGATAAAGATGATACATGGTGCATTTTGTTTAGCTTGTTTGAATAAATCACGAACACGGCTAGCACCAACACCTACAAACATTTCTACAAAGTCTGAACCAGAAATTGAGAAGAAAGGAACACCTGCCTCACCAGCTACAGCACGTGCTAGTAAAGTTTTACCTGTACCAGGATTACCACAAAGTAATACACCCTTTGGTATACGTGCACCAATTTCAACATATTTAGAAGGATTCTTTAAGAAGTCTACAACTTCTACAAGTTCCTCTTTCTCTTCATCACATCCAGCTACATCATCAAATGTAACAGTTGTGCCACGCGCAAGTCTCGCAGTAGACTTACCAAAGTCCATTGCACGACCATTAGAACTAGATTTCATTAACCAATAAAGCATTAAAAACATGATTGCGATTGGTAATAAATTTAGTATAACTGATAACCATGTAGTATCTTGAGGTTCTACCTTTTTAATAGATACAGAGTATACGTTTTCAAGTGTGTTAATATTTTCATCACTTAAAACAGCACTGAATTGATTTGAAATCTCTTTACCAGTATTATCTGTGTAAGTATAAGTACCACTTACTGAATATTGTTTTGTGTTTTCAAGGGTAGCAGTGAAGTTTTCAACTTTCGCGTCACCATTACCATCATTATTAACCCATTCAACGATTTGTGTGTATGTTACTTCTTCAGGAGTTTTGCGAGTTAAACGATAAAACGCAAACGCTACACCAATAAGTAACAACAAAGTTAATACATAAACACCTATATCACGGCGTTTACGCTTTTTTTGATCATTATTGTTATTTTGTTCCATAAATACCTCCTATTTTTTATAAACTTCTTCTTTAAGAACACCTACATAAGCTAGATTTCTATATTTGCCATCAAAGTCTAATCCATAACCTACTACAAAGCAGTTAGGGACGTTTGTACCAACATAATCAGCTTCTATTTTCTCTTTTCTTCCTTCAGGTTTATCTAGTAAAACACAAGTTTTTACTGAGGCAGCTTTTTTAACATTTAAGAAGTAGTTAACAGTTTCTTTTAGCGTTAAACCAGTGTCAATAATATCATCAACAAGAAGAACTTCTTTGCCATCAACGCTTAGGTTTAAATCTGATTTGATTTCAATATGTCCGCTAGAAGCAGTAGAACCGTTATAACTAGAAACCTTAATATAATCAGTTTTTATGTATAAATCAATTTCTCTAACTAAATCTGACATAAAAGGTAAACAACCTGAAAGTAGACCTACTACAACAAGGTTTTTATCTTTATAATCATCTGTAATTTTTTTACCTAATTTTTGACAGATCTCTTTAATTTCTTCTTTAGAAACTAACGTATGCAATATATCATTGTTTAACATTTTTTAATCTCCTTTGCAATTAAATATATGTCTCCGCTTGTAAGATCACTTCGCGTAATTTCACTTCGTGCTATACCGGGTATCCATATAATATTATCTTTATTTATAACAAGAGGAATAGAATTTCTAGTATCAATATCTATTTTCTTATCTATAAACAAATCTTTTATTTTTTTCTTTCCTTTGCTTAAATTTATAAAGTCTCCGTTTTTTCTTGTTCGAATAGTAAGCGGAAATTCTAAATTATTATAACATAATTTAATATAAAATTCATTTTTTAAAGGTTCTTCTTTAGAAAAATATAAATTAAAATTGTTAAAAATAATATTATCGTTAAAATTAAGTAAGGTTTTCAATTCAATATTTTCTTTTTCTCTTTTTGTTATATAAGACTTATCATATCTTTTATAAAAAATATAATCTTTATTTAATAATAATGATAACTGTGGTTTATCAGATTTAATAATGTTATCTAATTTGTATATGACATTTTGATTTCTTGAAATTTTATAGTGTTCTAAAATTAGGCACAAGATATCATGTCTTAATGCATCTTTTAAAGAAACAAAAGAAGTATTATTTATCTTGTAATTGTTTTTCGTTAAATAGTCTAAAGATTCATCTCTAACAAAACTAAAATACTCAGAGAGTTGGTTTGAAAAGTCTTCTGCCTTATCAAGTACTGCACAATTTTCTTCTTTAAGAAGTGGTATAATATTATTTCTAATTTTGTTTCTTAGGTGAGTATTTTCGCTATTTGTAGAGTCTTCAAAATAAGTGAAATTCATTTCTTTTTGATACTTTTTAATTTCATCTTTTGAAACACATAAAAAAGGGCGCACGATTAATAAACCATTTCTGTTAACAATGTTGTGAATACCAGCATAACCATAAACGTTTGATCCGGTGATGAGTCTAAGTAAAATAGTTTCTAGATTATCATCTTTGTGGTGTGCTGTAAGTAAAATATTTGTATTCTCTAGCATAGATACTTCTTTAAAGAAGTTATATCTTTCACGTCTTGCAAAGTCTTCAAAGTTTGCCTCATGTTTTTCTAAATGCTTAATATAGCACTTTAAGTTGTATTTTTTTGCCAACTTCAGCGTTTCTTCTTCCTCAATTTCGGACTCAATGCGTACTTTATGATTTACATGAAGAAGTACAACTTCATAGTGTAAACTAAGTAAGACGTTTAAAAGGGCTCTAGAGTCTATTCCATATGAAAAGGCTAAGAGGACTTTATTTTTCGTTATTAAATTATTGTTTTTAATATAATAATATACTTTCTTTTCAAAATTGTTCATAATCTCACCTTAGATTTTAACATTATACATTATATTACTTAATTATAGAAATAATATGTAATTTTAGTGAAGTAATATAGCTATTTTATAGTTTTTGAGTTTGATAAATATCTAACTTTATTATAAAATATTTCATACTTGAAAGGATAATAAATTATGGAATTAATATTAGCCTCAAAATCTCCTCGAAGATGTGAAATTTTAACTAGACTTGGGTATAAGTTTACTATATTAAGTGAAAATACAGACGAAACTATGGACCCTAATTTAAATGTATATGATAATGTTATTGATACAGCTTATAGAAAAGCTAATGCAGTGTTTATGACTCACAAAGACGCATGTGTTTTAGGGTGTGATACCATTGTTGTATTTAACAATAAAATATATGGTAAACCAAAAAGTGAATTAGACGCAATAAATACACTTTCTTTATTAAATAATAATACACATAGTGTAATTAGTGGAGTATGTATTATAACAAAGAGTAAAACATATAAGTTTTATGTTGAGTCAAAAGTTACTTTTAAAAATAATTCGATAGAAAAGATAAAAGAGTATGTTGCATCACTTGAACCTATGGATAAAGCTGGAAGTTATGCTATACAAGGACTTGGTAAAGAACTTATTGAGTCTTTTAGTGGCTCTTTGGATAATATCATCGGTCTTCCTAGCAAAGAAGTTAAACAAATACTTGATGAGGTACTTGCTTAATGGAGTGGAAAATTAGAGATGTTGTAATTAAAAATCAACTAGTTTTATCTCCTATGGCGGGTTTTACAAACGAAGTTTTTAGACAACTTTGTCATGAACAAGGTTGTGGACTTGTTGTTTGTGAAATGGTTAGTGATAAAGCTCTAGGCTTTAAGAATGAAAAGACAATCGCAATGACTAAAGTATCAAGTTTAGAACACCCTGTTTCTCTTCAAATCTTTGGATCTGACAAAGAAAGTATGGTTTCTGCGGCTAAATTTATAGACGAGTTTAGTGACTGTGATATTATTGATATTAATATGGGTTGTCCGGTACCAAAAGTTGTCAAAACCGGTGCTGGAAGTGCATTGATGAAAGAGCCAGATAATGCCTATGAAATTGTAAGCGAAATAGTAAAGTCTGTAAAAAAACCTGTAACAGTTAAATTAAGACTAGGCTTTGATTTAGAACATATAAACGTTGTAGAAATGGCTAAACTTATGGAAAAAGCCGGCGCAAGTGCTATTTGTGTACATGCACGCACTAGGTCAGAATTTTACTCAGGGCATGCACATTGGGAATATATTAAACAAGTTGTAGAAGCGGTTAATATTCCTGTAATAGGCAACGGTGACGTAGTGGACTATAAGAGTGCTAAAGACATGTTAGATTATACAGGATGCCAAGCAATTGCGATTGGTCGTGCGACGCTTGGAAATCCTTGGATATTTAGTGATATAAATAATTATTTAAATAAAGGTATAATACCAACTAAAAGAACTAACAATGAATTATATGATATTATAATTAGACAACATAAAATGTTAGAAGACTTAAAAGGTACGCATTTGGCTTTAATAGAAATGCGAGGACACATTGGCTACTATTTAAAAGGAATTCAAGGGGCTGGTCCTGTTAAAAACGAAATAAATCAACAAACTGATTTTAATAAAGTTATTGAAATACTTAATAATTTCTTATTTAAAAACGAGGCTTAAAGTAATTTTAGGCCTCTCTTTTAGCAATAAAAAAAATCGCTTTTCGCGATTCTTTTAAAAAAAGTACAAAAAACAAACAAGTTTTTTACACTATAGTCCTCAAATTACGGTTTAAGGGTAGAAACGTTAAGTCCAATCACTTAACATATACAGTATAGGAAACTACGCTAATTATTATATATAAAATAGTTTAACTGTCAAGAAAAAAATTAAAAACTTTTTGCAAAATTTGAAAAAATATAAGTTTTAAGCGACATTGGTATCAATTTTATATAGAGAGAGTTCTTTTTGAAGAGTCTTTGGCGCATATACTTTATACATAGTATATGTATCCATATACATTTTAGAAATGATTGAAGTCTTAGATTCAATTATTGAATTCATTTGGTAATCTGTATAAGGTATTTCTAAATCTAAGATTTCATAATCTTCTAGCAAGAAGTCTTTGATATATTCAAGTAATTCAAATTGGTATTTTTCTTCTTTATTTGAATATAATAAGAAATCAAAATTTAAACTAATTGTAATGTTTGGGTCTAGATTATCTACTTTATTCATTAAAAACAAAAGTCTAGGCTCTTTATCTAAAATGTTATATAAAGTACTTACTGTAGTTTCAATTTGTTTTTTAACGTCTTTATCTGTTGAGTCAACAACTACAATAATTAAATCAGCGTTTTTAGTTTCTTCAAGCGTGGTTAAAAATGAATTAATTAAATTTGCAGGAATTTTTGAAATAAAGCCTATTGTATCAGTTAATAAGAAAGGTATATTTTTATATGTTAAGCGTCTAACAGATGTTGATAAAGTCTTAAATAATTTATCTTCAGCCTCAACAGTTTTAGTTTGCGTGTTTGATTTATATTCGTACTTGTTTAAGTACTTTAGAAGCGTGTTTAACGTTGTAGATTTACCGGCATTTGTATATCCTACAAGCGCAATCGTTTTCAATTGACTATTTTTTCTTTTTACAATTTCTTGTTGTTTTCTTTTGTTTAAAGCTTCTATTTTGTTTTTAGTATCAACTATTTCGTTTACGATTGCTCTTTGATCAAGTTCAAGTTGAGTTTCACCACTACCTTTAGAACCAATCATACCACCTTGCCTATCAAAACCTTCATGAAATGTCCTGATACGTGGATATAAATATCTTAAATTAGCTAATTTAATCTCAAGCCTTGCTTCATCCGTTGTCGCATGACGCTTAAATATATCAAGAATAACGTATGCTCTGTCTAAAACTGAAGATGTTAATATTTGGTCTAAATTAAACATTTGAGCAGGAGTAAGCTCATCATCAAATATTACGTAGTCAGCTTTTTCAACAACCTCAAGTTGTTTGATTAGATCAAGTTTACCTTCTCCTACATATGTTTTATGATTAAAAAAATTAGCCTTTTGTACAACTCTAGCACACTCTACAATGTCTAAAGTTTTAACTAAAGCGCTAAGTTCATCTAAACTTCTATTTGCTTTTTCTATATCTTTATCAACACAAACTAATATAGCGCGTAACATAATAACCTCATCAATACTATAATTTATTAAATAGTTTAACATAAAGATTGAATAAAAGTATTAAAAACTTTATTTAGAATTAATATTTTGTTATAATTATTACAAAGTTGGTGATTTTTTTATGATTTTGTCTATACAAGATTTTTTATTAAATAATTGGAAATACTTTTTAGAAGGATACATGATTTTTACAGTTCTTACACTACTTGTAACCTTCATGCTTAAAAATAAAAAAGTAATAGGACCGGTTTTGGTCTACATTTTAATTATTGCTTTTTATGTTTTAGCTTATAAACTTGAATTAAAGATTTCTGGGTATATATATTTCTATTTAATGTTAATTTATCCCCTAGCCTTTATAATCTGCCTAGCGCCAGATATTAGAAGAGAACTTGATGCAATTCAAAACAAGAAAAAAAGTAATATTTTATATTCAAGTTCTATGAAAACAAAAAATGCGATTGTAGAAGCTAGTATGTATTTGTCTAAGAAAAACATTGGTGCACTTATTACTCTTGAAAGACAAAATTCTTTAGATCAATATGCTTCTAAAGCTATTGCCTTAGATAGTGAAGTATCTAAAGAATTATTGATTAATATTTTTATTCCTAATACTCCTCTTCATGACGGGGCTGTAATTATTAGAAATAACAAAATCAGTTGTGCTGGTGCTTATTTTAATCTTACAAGTAATCAAAACAAGATTGATGAAGACAAAACTATGGGATCTCGTCATAGAGCAGCTCTTGGAATAAGTGAAGTTACAGATTCTATTACTGTTTGTGTATCAGAAGAGACTGGTGAAATCTCTTTAGCTTATGATGGTTTGATGGTTCCTGCAAATGATAAAGAAACATTACTAGGATATTTAACAGATTGGCTAGGTGAGAAATAATATGAAGATTATAAGTTCAATTATATATTTCTTAATTAATCCTTATGATTGTATCTTACGTATTAAAACTAGTGGTAACAAAAACGGTAAAGAAAAGGATAAAGATAAAGAAAATAAAAATATAAATAAAGTTCTATTCACACTTATCGTGGTATTAATATCACTTATTTTAAGTGCTTTAATAATTATTACATACACAGCTTTAAAAAACACTAATATAATCGAGGGATAAGTATGGATGCGTTATGTCTTATTATACCTGCCTCGATTCTATGCTTTATTTTACTTGCGCTTTTTATTAAAGAAAGCTATATTAAAGGTCACGTTGTAACTTTTAAGATTGTTTTTGCTTGTATTCTATTATTTGTACTTCTCTCAGGTTCTTTTTTTGTTGATGAAATAGAATTCAAATATTATTTATATGCGTCTGCAATCATCTATGTATTAATAGGATTCTTGATGTATATAAGTGTATCTTCGTCAAACAAGGAAAAGAAAATAAAGGGAGAATATTTTGCTTGTATTGAAAGCACAAATTATTTTGTATATCTAAATAAGAAAAATAGAATTATCGATATATCTAAGTCTTTTTTAACATTCTTAAATGTCTCTTTAGAGGAAGCTTTGGGTAGTGATTTTTCCACTCTTCTTTTAAGACGTTTTTCAAACATTGATATAAATGGTATCGATTATAATTCAAGCAATATACATGAAGTATTTGAGCGTATTAAAAATACTGATATCGAATTACCTTTAAAAATCACTTGCCTAAATTTGAAAGGAAATCAAGTTTTACTAAATTTAATAGATAGACCTATTAAATCAAATAAAAATAAGTTTTTAAGCCATATTATTTATGGTATGTCTAAAGATAATAAGTTAATTGAAAAGACTGAACAGGATTTAAACGAGAAAAGTATACAACTTGAGATGAATAAAAGAAGATTCCGTTCATTTATGGAAGTATCTCATGAACCTGTGTATTTATACAATATTGATAATAATTCAATTTGGGCAAATGATGCATTCGTGCATGATTTTTCTTTTGAAAGTAATTCTATTTCTTTTGAAGAATACAAAAGTAGAATTTATCCTGATGACCTAAATTTCTATCTATCAAAACTTTCAGATTTAACTTTAACTAATACAACATATAATGTTAAATATAGAATTAAGAAAAACTATGATTATATTTATGTTGAAGAATATGGTAAAAAAATTTTTGGTCCTCAAACTGAAATTATTTCTTTTGTTAAAGAGATAAAAAGTGAGGTTAAACAAACGTTAAGTGATGTATATGAATTAAATACAATTTTAGATAGAACGGAGCTTCTTAGTCAACTTAATAGAATAAAAGAAACTTATACTTATTTTTTAGTTTGTATGAGATTTAATAATATTGTTAATATTAATAAACAATATGATAGAAAGTTTGGAGATATTTGCATGAGTGAATATCTAAAAGCTATAAAAACATCTTTTGTGGATCAAGATTTAATATTTAGAACAGACGGACTTGAATTCTATTTTATTATTCTCGATATGAGAAAGATGGAAAAGTTTAAACAAGCCCTAAGAGGTAATAGATTATCTAGTTCAAAAGCTACTATAAGTGGAAAAACAGTAGTGGTTGAGACTACGTTTGGAATTGTAAATAATCAAATACAAAAGAATGTTGATACACTTGTTCAAAATGCAAAAAATGCAAATGAAATAGCTCAAAGAGGCGAAGCTAAATATTATTTCTATGAATAAGATTGAATTAAGAAAATTTGCTTTAGAGAAAAGAAAAAGTTTAAAGTATAACAAGGATAATTTAAAGGAATTTATTTTAAGCAAACTTAACATGCCTAAAAATACATTAATTGCTATCTACAAACCACTTAAATACGAATTTGATTTGACTTTTTTAGATGGAATATACAATGTATGTTATCCTAAAACTTATGAATATAGTATGGTATTTTATAAAAACGTAACTAAGTTTGCTAAGTCTTCTTTTGGTGTTTTAGAACCAGTTGACGGAGTAGAAGTCACTAAAGATGAAATTGATTTGATGATTGTACCATCTCTTGTAATAAACAGTGAACACTATAGAATTGGATACGGAAAAGGGTATTACGATAAATTTTTGACGGGTTCAAACATAAAAACAATATCTATTATTTATAAAGATTTATATTTAGATTTTTTGCCTAGTGTTCAAGATGTAAAGATAGATGAGGTGATTTTATGGGAGACACAACTGTAATACTTTTAGCAGCCGGATCTGGCACAAGGGTCGGGCTTGGCTATAACAAAGTATTAGAAAAAGTTAATGATAAATATATCTATGAATACTGTCTTGAAACTTTCTTAAGTTTTAATTTGCCTATAATCCTTGTTGCAAGTGAAACTGATTATGAATTCTTTACTTTACGTAATACAGCAACTAATGTGCGAGTAGTAAAAGGTGGTAAAACTAGAAATGAGTCTGTTATGAATGCACTTAATATAGTGAGTACAAAGCGCGTTTTGATACACGACGCGGCTAGGGCGTTAATTACAAGAGACGTAATCGAGGCTTGTTTGAACTCTAAAAGTGAGGCATACTTTGTTTATGTTCCTTTAAAAGATACAATTAGAGATTTAGATAATAAAACACTTGTAAGAAATAATCTTGTCAGTGTTCAAACTCCTCAAGGTGGAAAAACAGAACTATTTAAAGAGTACGAAAAATATTCAACAACAGATGATATTTCGTCTTTTGATAATGCAAATGTTCAAATTGAAAGAATCTTAGGCAATGATTATAATTTTAAAATTACTACTAAATTTGATCTTTTAATGTTTAAAAATATTATGAGGTATAATTATGATAAGAATAGGTAATGCATATGATACACATAGACTTGTAAGTGGTAGAAAATTAATACTTGGTGGAATTCTAGTTGATTATCCGTTAGGGCTACTCGGACATTCAGATGCGGATGTGGTACTTCATGCGATTGCAAATGCATTTTTAGGCTCACTTGCGCTTGGGGACCTTGGAACACATTTTCCTGATAATAGCGAAAAAACACTTAATATGGATTCTAGTGTAATACTTAGTGAATGCTATGAAATGGTAAAAGAGAAAAATTATCATTTAGTTAATATGGATGTAATGATATTTTCTGAGGAAGTTAAAATTAATCCTATTAGAGAAGAAATGCGTAAAAATATTGCAAAGATTCTTGATGAGGATGTAGATAAAATATCGATAAAAGCTACAAGAGGAGAAAAACTCGGGTTTATTGGCAGAAACGAGGGTATATCTTGTGAATGTAGTCTACTTGTGGAAAGTAATTAGTTGTTATAAAATATAAAATTGAGGTTTCTATGGTTATTAAAAGTCAAAAAGGGTATTTTGAAATATTAAAAAATGTGCGTGAAGCATTTGATATTAATAAATTTGAATCATTATATATTGAAGAACTATATGATAACTATGATTATTTAGTATTAGATATTGCTGATTTAAAAATGCGTATTAAAGGCTTTGGAAGTAAAAATAATGCATGTTCTTATGACTACATCATGGACTACGTTGTAGAATCATGTAATTATTTAGCTCCTTTTGCAATTTTAAAGCGTGTTGATGAAGCATACTTTGAAGCACACAAAAATGATGTAGCAAGTGAGTTTATTACAGCTCCTCTTGGAGTAATTCAAACAATTGAGAAAGAGAATTTTGATAAAACTCAAATTAGGTTCGAACATACTAAGTCGAATGAAAAAAATATTGATTTATCTAACATCAACGTCTCTCAAATTAAACTTTATGATTTACCTGAAGATATCAAGGAAGATATCATAAAAGAAAAGTCTAAAGAAAGTAATAAGGCAATTAAAAAGAGATTTAATAATCAAAAACAAACTAAAGTTTTTAGCCATAAGAACAGCTAGAGGTATAAAATGGAAGCAAATATGAACTATGACGATCAAGTATTCGCCATAAGAGAAGTAATAGAAAAAATGAGACCTTACATGAATGCGGAAGGCGGAGATATTCTATTTATTGATTTTAAAGATGGATATGTTTATCTTAAAGTAATTGGTGCCTGCGCTGATTGCGGTTTAATTGATATGGATATTAGTGAAGGTATAGAAGCAATGTTAATCGATTCTGTACCTGGCGTTATTGGTGTTAAACAAGTAAAAGACTAGATTATGAGTATTACATATGTAGAAAAGTTTAGAACGGCTTGCATATTAATTTCGGCTCTCGTTTCAATGATGATAGCTCAAATAAGTAAAGTTATCTATCACTCTATTAAAGAAAAAAAATTTGCTTGGAAATTCTTCTTTTCAACAGGAGGTATGCCAAGTTCTCATACTTCAACTATGGTCGCATTAGTTACGACACTAGGAGTTCTTCAACTTCACTATGAATCAGGTGTTGGATATGTTTTTGCGGTTGCACTAGCTATAACGGTAGTTGTTGTATATGATGCGATGGGTGTAAGATATGAAGCCGGAAGACATGCAAGACTTTTGAATAACATGTTAGAGCACGAACCTGAGAAAATTCAAAAAGCTGTTGGATATGATCCTAATAATGGGTTAAAGGAATATTTAGGCCATAAACCTAAAGAGGTGCTTTGTGGATTATTTTTAGGCCTGCTTGTCGGTATTTTAAGTGCGATTGTGTATATTGTTTTTGTAAGGGTATAAAATATGAAAAATATTAAATTAAATAAATTGGACATTGATAAATTCTTAACTCGTGAAGAATATGACAATGTGAAAAAAGAAGTTGAAAAATCATTTGATGTTTTAAACTCAAAAAAAGGCGAGGGTAACGATTTTTTAGGTTGGTTAGATTTACCTGATAATTATGATAAGGATGAATTTATCCGTATTGAAAAAGCGGCTAAAAGAATTAGAGAAAATTCTAATGTACTTGTATCAATTGGTATTGGTGGTTCATATTTAGGAGCTCGCGCTACTATTGAAACATTCAAAAAATATTTCAATAACGAAGAATTTGAAGTTATTTTTGTTGGAAATCAAATATCTTCTACTTATTTATATGAGTTAACTGAATATTTAAATAATAAGGACTATTCAATTAATGTTATATCTAAGTCTGGTACTACAACAGAACCAGCGATTGCGTTTAGAGTATTGCAAAAGCATTTAATTAATAAATATGGTAAAGAGGAAGCTAAGAAAAGAATATTTGCGACTACAGATAAAGAAAAGGGCGCACTAAAGAGTTTAGCTACTAAAGAAGGATACGAAACTTTTGTTGTACCTGATGATGTTGGTGGCAGATTTAGTGTATTAACTGCTGTAGGTCTTCTGCCTATTGCTTGTGCTAATATTAACATATTACGCTTACTTCAAGGTGCAAGTGATATGAGAAGCGAACTTATTATTGACAAAAACAGTATAGCTTGTGAATATGCGACTATAAGAAACGCATTATATCGCAAAGGATACGATGTTGAACTTCTTGTAAACTATGAACCAAGACTTAATTATTTTTCTGAGTGGTGGAAACAATTGTTTGGTGAATCTGAAGGCAAAGATCACAAAGGAATTTATCCATCTAGTGTTTCTTTCTCAACTGATCTTCATTCTTTAGGACAAATGATTCAAGATGGTAAGAGACATTTCTTTGAAACTGTTATAAATGTAGTTTCGCCTGAACATGATCTAATTATTGAAAAGGATGAATTAAATCTTGACGGTCTTAATTTCTTGGCAGGAAAGTCTATGGACTATGTAAATAAAAAAGCTATGGAAGGAACTCAAATTGCACATTCTGAGGGTTTAACTCCTAACATTCAAATTGATATTGATTCAATTAATGAATACTCTTTTGGCGCGTTAATCTATTTCTTTGAATATGCATGCGCTTTATCAGCATACACTCTTGGAGTAAATCCTTTCAATCAACCCGGCGTCGAATCTTATAAGAAAAACATGTTTGCCTTACTTGATAAGCCAGGGTATGAAGAACATAAGAAAAAATTATTAAAGAAGTAAAAAAATTCAAGCTTAGGCTACATTTAATTTTACACAAATAAATTTGTATCTTAAAATAATATTAGCCTTGTCTCCTCGTGATGTTTTTTTAACGGGGGATAAAATATTTTTACATCTAGTAAGATCTTGGTTAACAAGGTCTTATTTTTTTGATATAAGGCTTTAAATAGGAGGGTTAAAAATGAATAAAAAATTAATAATGATTCCATTAGCAATTTTATTTGCATCATCTCTTTTCTCTTGTAGAAATAATGATGTTTCTTCAAAGCCAGATGTATCTGACTATAGTAGTTCAATTCACACTCATACACATGATGCACATTGGTCGTTTGACGATACAAACCACTGACACAACGCGACTTGTGGAGACATTTCACGTGTTGAGGAGGGAACTCATGAGTTTGGAGAATGGCAAGTTGTTGTAGAAGCGACTGAAGAATCAAAAGGTAGTGCAAAAAGAACTTGCGTAGTATGTGGATATGAAGAAACAAAGGAGATAAATGAGTCTCTACATGTTCACGATATGAAGTATGTTAAGAAGATAAAAGCTACTTGTGAGCATGAGGGTGTAAAGGCACACTATGAGTGCATAACTTGTG
>CAVFGN010000040.1:0-16008 GCA_963621965.1 Alistipes finegoldii | reverse complement strand
TAATAACACGGATATAGAGTAACGACCTATATCGAAGACATTGTAGTATGACCTTTTGATCTTCTATCGTGATAATTTAATCGCAAATTCAGGTACAGTAGGTGACTGGATTGATTTAGCACTTCTACCTGAAAAGTTGGGTGTGAATATGCCTGAGAGGTTAATGAAATATCAAGCTTTAAAGAAACAAGGACTTGGTGTAATTGATTCTTCTTAGGAAGGGAGAATTGCTTCCGGACAAGCACCTTTAAATACCATATTTAATGGTTTTGATAATACAGTAAAAGCTTAGGCAGTTTAGGCTATTTAGATAGCTATTGATTCTGTGGAACAAACAGTATCTTCAATTACAGGCGTGTTTAGAGAAAGACTTAATGGTATTGAGCAAAGGGATGCTGTTACCAATGTAAAGATAGGTCAAAATAATTCATTCATAATCACTAAATAGTATTATCATTAGATGGATTTAATTGTAAATGAATTATTGTTAGACTGTCTAAATTTAGCCAAGATTGTATTTAAAAATGGACTTACTGGAACTTTAATTCTTGGGGATAAATACCAAAAAGTATTTACTGCACTTCCAGAATATTTTACAATTACAGACCATGATATTAGAATAATCACAAGTACTGATATTATAAAGGATTTAGAATAGATTAAATAGATTATACCTGAATTTGTTAAATCAGGGGGTCTTCCTCCTGATATAATAATAGAAGCTGTCACTAGTAAAAGCATTCCTGATTTAAAATATAAAGTAAAGAAAGCTATGTAGCAAGCTAAAGAAGAAAATAATCAACTTCAATAGCTAAATCAACAAAATCAATAGTTACAACAACAATTATAGGATATGCAAAAGTAGTTACAGGAAGCTTAGAAGAAGGTCGAATCTCTTAATTAGACTAAACTACAATTAGAATAGAAATAGCTTGAACAAAATTATAAGATTGAAATGTATAAAGCCAATACAGATAGAACTTATAAAGAAGCTACTGTTGAAGAACAAAAAAGAAGAACATAGGTTGAATTAGCTCAACTTACAGATGGTAATCCTTATAATGATAAAATTAGACAAGTATGACACCATTAGTAAAAATATGTAATACCAATAATTGTGAAATTGTTATAACTGACTTAACACAAGATTCGGATGAATATGTTCCTGAAGATACTCTACTATCTAATCTAGAAGCTTTTTATTCTAGAAATAGATTTAGATATTCTGATACTTATACAATTAATGTAATTCAGAAAAACGACACAGAAGAGGATATTCAAATTGTAGAAACTTTATTTACTTGCCATGATTCCTATTTAGACGAAGAACATTATAATTTAAATTCTGATGGTTTCTATACTATACATCATATAATACTTCCTTCTTTAGAATGGTATAATAATGAATTGGAGAAAAAAGATTCTGTTATTAAATCTGATTTACTTATATATATTACCGATGGTTCTAATATATATAAATAGAATAATGGCAAGTTAGAAATAGTTGAATCTGCTGTTATAAGTGAAATAAATACAGAAGGAACTACTATATCAAGAACTTCAGTAACTTAGTTTTCAATTTGTCATTTATATGATTGTTACTTATCTTTGTGTAAACAAATATTTAAAGGAATTTCTTTTAAATGTATGAATAAAGATAATATAGAAGATTTAATATTTAAAAGGGATTTTATATGGATGACTATTAATGTCCTTAAATATTATGTAGAAGTAGACCAATTATGGGAAGCTTAGTTATTATTAACCGAAATAAATTATTGTGGAGGAATATGTAATGCACCAAATATGTTACAATAGCAAAACTCTGGATGCGGATGCTCTAAATGAAATAAAGAAAAAAGTAATTAGAGATTATAATCTTTTTATCAATAGTTTATTTAAAGGGTATAAGAATAATTATAGTTATATACTACATGAAATAAGTTTTATTGATAATTATCTATATTTAGATAACCCTAAAACACTTTATGAACATTTTATGAATTATGAATTGCGATAACGGATTAAGACATGTTTGTATAAAAGACTTAGAAAATTATCTTAAACGAGATGATTACTTTTCTTCTTATACAGAAGAAGAACTTGAAGTAGTATAGAAAAATTTAGGTATGCTTACTATTGATAGTCTTTTGATTGAAGGAGATTATGATGCAATCTATGAGTTAAAAAATAAAGCTAAATTAAAATTAGGATATACCTATATTATAAATAATTTTAGATCCATTTATTTTGATAAAAATAATAATATCTGCGGGTTAGATCTTAATGCCCCGAGTAAAGAATACTATATATTATTACATCCTTCTAGTGAAAGTTCTTTTGACCCAAGAGTTTCTTTATATAGAAAAGACGATCCTAATTGTAGTAAATGGGTAGTTGAATACGATATAACTCCCGTTACTCTACTTACAATGACAAATAGGGGAACTATTACATTCTTAAAAGATACTAATAATAATTATGCTTATTATGATTTTAAGAATATTAAATTTAAGAAAACACTTTCAGAACTAAAGCAAGGCCCTTTATCATTTGATATGGATACTTATTGTTATACTTTTGGTGGTACAGCAGATTTATCTGAAACTACAGTAAAAAATGCTCATCTAGAAAAAGGAGCAACTGGTAATGTGTTTTTTGGAACTACTACTAATGTAACACTATCAGCAAATTGTCATGATAATATCTTTTTTAAAGATTGCGAAAATTGTGTATTTGATTATGGTACATATTCCAATTATTTTAAGGATTCTGTAATTAATTGTAAAGGTAGTGTGCATGATAAAGCAATATCATCTATTACTACTGGAAATAATCCAAAAATATTTCTTACTTTAGGTAATGTTCAAGGAATGGATTATTTAGATTCAGTTACTCAAACACATCAATTTGTAGAGGTATGATATTAGGAACTTATAGCACGCCAAATAGAATTTTAGCCCCTAAAAAAGAAATACCTTGTAAAACTACATATCTATTAAAAGAGAATTTCTTATCTGAATATATGACTAATTCAGAAAAAGAAAAAGTTTTAAAGAATTTAGGAATTCTTGGGGAAGACATATCTTTTAATACGTCTTGGGGTTAGATTTTAGGGGATATTACCAATCAAAAGGATTTGTACTCTACTTTTATTGAGATAGGTGATGATGCTACAAAAATGTCTTACAGTAATTCTAATTACCCTAATGTTACTAATGTAAAATAGGCTTTGGATACCTTAGCATCTTTAATAAATTCAGATACCCCAAAATGGAATTATACTTTATATTGTACTCCTTCTACTGTATATTATGGAACTGAAGCTAAAGTTACTTATACTTATGCTATAAATTCTATTACCCCAGATTTAAAAGTAGTATTTGATGGAATTACTACAGATAAAACTGCTGGGTCTGTTACTAAAACTTTAAGAACACCTGTATCTGTAGTATTACAAGCATCTTCTTCAACATTAGGAGAATTGAATAAATCAATATCACCTACATTTGAATATAAATATTTCTACTATTTGTCTTAGGATGATACCTATGACATAGAAAATTTAAAAGAATTTAAATCAGGAGATACAATAGATTGCGGTTCAGAAGAATGTTACATATACTGTATAGTTAGAAAAGACTCTGTAATTATTAAGGATCCAAATTTTGGACTAGAAGATTCTGGGGCATTTACTAAATAGAGTGATTTAATTTTACCTTTAAATACTTTTGATAATCAAATAGAAAGTATAGATGGATATAAAGTACTTAAAAGTATAAATAAATTAACAGGAAAATGGACAATTAAATTATGAGTGAAATAAGGTTTGCAAGTACATTAGTAGCAGGAGGCTCATCATTTCCTATAGCAAAACAAGATGATATACAAGGAGGTTTACATACTGTAAATAGTTATTCTGATTTAGCTTTGTTGGTTAAAAACAATAAAGCATAGGTTGGAATGCTTGTTAAAGTATTAGAAGATGATAAATACTATGAGTATAAAGATTTTGATTCTTGGGAAGAATTAAAAACCTCCTCTGTTAACAGTACAGTATTATCTATGCTAGAATCTTTGCAAACAGAAATTGCAAAACTTAGAAACTCTTTCAAGTATGGTATAAATTCTTATCAAGGATAGGATACTGCTTAGGGGGAAGTTGTTAATGGGATGCAAGAGATAGATGACAAAGAACCTCTTTGGGCAATAGAAGAATCAGACTTAAATTATCTATCTGACTTGTACTGCCCATTAAATAATAAACATAGATTAACTGTAGATGAAGGTACTATAGATGTTTCAGTAGATGGAGAACTTGGAATAGAAAAAGCTCATTTTGATACTGAATACATATATTCTGAATTAACAGATACTAAACAAATAATATACTTAGCAACAGATGCTCCTACTATTTAGGTTTCTTTATCTAGTACAAATAAAAATACTGTAGTTGATTTTTCTAATCTTTGTACTAATAAGGTATAGAAATATCACTGGTTATTTATTTTAAGTAAATAGTACAATAAATTAGGTAAACGATATGTTTATATATCTGTTAGTAACAATACTACTGGAGATACTCTAATAGAGGGTTACTGGAATGGTAGTACTCTACAAGATGACTTATATGATTTAGGAATTGATTATAATATTCAATCTATTGGTTTTGAAAATTTGCATCTTACTAAATTGAATTTCTACACTAAAGAACAGGATTTTAGTAGTGAAGTAATTCCATCAGCTCCTAAAGAACAGGATTATAAATACAGTGCCGCACATATAACTATTAGAGAAGTAAAATCGGAAGCACAATTAGAATCTGTTAAAAAACATTTATTGTGTCCTGAATTAGTTTGGGTGGCAGACACTAAAAAATTAAAGATTAATACTAAAAATGGCATATTCACTATAGGAGCTTCCTCCGATAGTAAAACTGATGAAATAACTATGGCAGAAATAATTGAAGCATTGAATGACATGGGTATCATCTATAACGATTCTTCTGATACCTTAACTATTAATAATATAGAAGAAATCAAATTTATAAATGCAAATGGTGATACTTATAAAGTAGGTGTAGACAGCGAAGGAGAACTAGTAAGTAAGAAAGTAGAAGATACACTTCTGTCTAGTTATGTAGCTACAGCTAAAACTATTAATTTTCCTTCTACAGGTAATAGTACTTCTGAATCTTTTACCACTCCTTCATTGAAAGCATTTGCTGCAAAAATATTATATACAATTAAGGCACTTAAATATCCAATTGATTCTGGAGTTACAGATAATGCAAGTAATCATATAGCTGCTTGGCAGGCGGTAAATACTGCTAATGTTACAAAAGATTGGAAATTATATTCAGATAGAATTAAGATTGGATAGGTGTATATGAAGGGGACTTCGACAAATCCAAAAAGCTCTCATGCTTATATAGAATTAGAAAATACCTCTGATGAAAATTTTCCCTTAGATGGTTGTGTAATGTATTTCTGCAATACAGATAAAGTATATAGCAAAGAACTTACAGGATGTATTCCTGCAGGAGGCACTTATCTTATAAGAGGTACTAAATATATTGATTACAATAAAGCCTACATTAAAGTTAAAACTTATGATATAGAATGGCCTGAATTAGATACCACTAGCACTATGTCTGGAGATGTTGGTTTTATGTTAGTATATAAAGATGATGCTCTTGTAATAACAGATGGATTTCCTTCGGAAATGATAAGTTCATTAACTGCAGATGATTCTCGAAATATATGGGGTTTAACTGCATCTCAAGTAAATGCATCTACAGGAGCTTACCCTTATGTATATGATTATCATTATATAGATTCATTATACATTACATCTGTCTCTTCTGGAAGTAAGTTTAGCCCTTTGAAAGGGCAATATGCAAAAGGGTCTAATAGTATTTGTAAAAATGTATTCGAATTAGACCCTGCTAAACAAGCATTCCAGGCTTTGGCCACTTCCGACTCTAGTAGAATTAGAGGGGTAAAAGCTTCTGATACTTAGATAGTATCTTTAGATTCAGCTCAAATGGTATTTGATAAATCCTATACTATTAGAAATAGAGATGTATATACACCCAAAGCTTCTTATGAAGGAAAGAATTTAATTACTGATAAGACACACCCAGATATAGAAAAACCTAATATGGTTACTTGCAGTTTTGGTATTAATATGGCAACTACAAGATGTTTTAACTGGGTGTCTTTAAATGAATCAGCTGAATTTGTTTTCATAAAAACTAATACAGGTTGGGAACGCTTTGAATCTTATGGAGGTAATAACCATGATATATCAGGAGAATTTACTAAAAAGAGTATTAGTACGGATGCTGAAAAAATCATATATAATAGAATGACAGGAGTATTTCCTGGAACTACTACTTCTTATGTAGGACACAAATGTATATTAAATCATACTGCAGTAACAGTCCCCACTACATATACTTATATTGTAGGTAGAGCAGGCCAAGATGGTAATCCTGATATGAGTTATTGTTCTGATGAGTATACATTTACTTTATATCCAAGCGATTATGTTCCTCGTGTTTATTAGATAACAGACCAACAAGGATTTCATTGGATTGAATACCAAGTTTGGAATGCAGCGGCAATTGCTCTTAATGACCAAATTGTTAAAGACTGTGCTAAATCTAAAATAATTCCTATTCTTATAAATACAGGGGATATGACTTAGAATGGCACTAGAATTAATGAATGGTTAGATTATTATAATGCTGGACTTCCCCTATTTAAACATTTAGAGCAAATGAATGTAGTAGGAAACAATGATTTGTGTAATGCAGATGAATCTATTCTTGGAACAGGAGATGATTCTGGTAAAATAAATCCTTATTATTTTCATTTGTTTTATTGTTATGAGTAGCCTGATTGTAATAACTTCATTTTTAATAATATTTATGTACCATCAACTTATTACTTTGGTACTGGTACTTATAAATTTTTAATGGTAAATAGTGAAGTTACTTATAATACTTGTATGTCTATGTACACTCCAACTACTTTAACTAATATTTATACTGGTTTTACAATGGCAGATAATACTTCTGACAATTCTTTTGTTTAGACATACAATTCTAGTATTACTCCAATTTATAATACTATTTATAATTGGCTTAATTCTAACACAACTTCCACTTGGATAGCTGCTTGCCATGAAATGCCATTTACAGTAGTTACACATTCTAATTTAAATACTAGTACTAAAGATAAATCTAGAAGTATTGATGCTTCCAAGGGATCTCTTGTAGGTTCTCATTTAAATCAATTATATCAATATGATTCAAAGGGTTTAAATTGGTTTAGTAGATTACTTGAATATTTCGGTATTAAATTATGTATTGGAGGCCATAAACATACTTATGTATGCACTTTTCCTTTAAGAGAAAATTTTACATTTAGCGGTATATCAAGTAAAACTGCTCAATATATGATGCCTACTACATTGGAAACTGATAATGTAACATGGGAAGATTCAGATAATTCTGGATATAATTCTACTAAAATTCCTGCATCTTATATTTCAAGCACTACGGCAGTAGAGGTTAAGGATAATATTATTTCTCCACTTGTAACTTGTAGTAGCTCTTTAAATCATGTTACTTATCTAATGAGTTAGGCAACAGGTTATAAAGTTAAATCTAATAAAGAACTTCCTTCTGCATCACAAGTATTTGCAAAAGTAGTAGCAGGAACCTCTTCCTCTTCTGCGCAGATGTCCCAATTATATCCAATGTATGCAGTAGTTGAATTTGAAGATGGTATTAAAGCAAAACTTATTCGTCTTGGTAATATTCTTACTATTGATACGAAAACTAAATATACAGAATCCTTTAATTTACAAAGTATTAATAAAGATAAGCTAACAATAGAATATTTACCTGCTATTGGTATACACAGCACTATTGTAGAAGATAATACAATATATTCTTCTGGTTCTGCATGGACTACTAATGATGGATATGTGTATTCTAGTTCAGACACTTATGGACTTTAATTTAAAATGATATATGTCAATAAATGAACAACTTACTGAATTACAAGAGTAGTTAAAGCTGCAAGATAGCAAAATTACAGGACTTAAAGAGAATGTAAAATGGTTGTATAAGTATGGTGGTTCAGGCACAGGTAGTGGTAGTGGAGGAGATCCTTCCTCCACTAAAACTCCTGCTCTTGTATATTCCGCTTCTACAGGTAATATAGTTGTAGAGTTAGGTAATACCACTTCTAATACTTATATAGCAACTGAAGGTACTCAGAATTTAAATTTCTTTTTAAGGTATTTAAATAAAGATCATTCATATAAAGTTAGTTATAGTGTTAATGATGGTCTGAGTTGGACATCTATATCAATATCTGAGAATAATGATTTCACTATACCTTTAAATATTATTAGTAATATAAACACAAGAATAAGATTATAGGATATAACAGATAATTCTTCAGGCCCAGCAACTTTAATGTTGAGTTTTATCACTAAACCTATTAGTATAACTACATATCTTATTGGGGAAAATGCTAATGGTTTAGCTACTATATCAGGAGAAATATTCATGCAGAACTATACTAAAATATGGGCTGTAATGGATATAATTCCTTATCTAACAGGTACTTTTGAAGCATCAAGTGATTCTTTACCTGAAGATTTTAACCTTGAAGAATTAGAAATAGGTAAAACTTATACTAATAAATAGTTGCTTTATGATAGTACTTTTTTGCAAGATCCTTCTAACGTGGGAGCTTATTCTTTAAAATATTCTACAAAATTTAATAGTTCTATAAGTGGGATTCAAACCCAGGAATTTGAATAGGCTTACACATTAATTCCTAATAGTGCTTATGCTATAATCAAAGCAGAAGAAGGTTCAGTTTATAGTTCTAAGAAGGACTCAAATTATTACGAATTTTCTGCTGGGGCTATTACTTTTATAGGATATATTTACAAAGGATCTAACGACGGTGAAACTTTTCAAACTGTAACTACAGAAATATATAATGACCAAGGTATGCTATTGCATACTTTTCCTATATCTACCCCAGTAACTGAAAGAGAAAATTTCTTATCAGGTACTATAGGTACTTTTTATTTCAATAATAGTTATATAACTAATAATGAAGGTAATTGGTTTGAAATTAGAATAACTATAGCTTAGAATGTTGGAGATACTCCTCAAGTATAGTCTTACTATTTGTTTATAAAAAAGAATTCCAATGTTTTAAATTGGTATCCAAGTACAATAGCAGGAGAATGGTATTTTAATAAAGAAAATAAATCTACTATTACAGATAATATTTCAGAAATATCATGCTAGTTAAGTACAACTCCTGAAGTATATGAATGGACAAATGATTTAACTGTAAATACTCCCGAAACACATATAGCTTTAGCTATTAATGCTGAAGAGGGCAATGATGAAGTATTACTTGCTAAATTAAATACTACTACAGGATATAATATAAGTATATATTAGAATAAAATAGAACTAGCTAACTATGGTTCTATAGAAATATACTATCCAATGGATAACTAGTATCATTTACTACAATTATATGGAAGAATTGTAGAAATGGCTGATGCTAATACTCCTAAATATGAATGGGTAGTTTATATAGATGGTATTATTGAAGGAGCATTATCTACTTTTACTAAAGCAAATATTAGTCTAAACGGATTAATATTAAATCCAGATGTAAAAGGAGTATTTAATGTAAATCATTTTAATTATACTGTATTTGATTGTGGTACTTACAGAAGGTGGGATTCTGGTTATCTAGGACTTAATGATACTAATATAACAGAATACTACTATAAGTATTTATGTGCTACAAATACAGCTTATAAAGAAAGTGATTATGCCTCAACAATTCAAGCCTTTAAAACTATAAATTATACCTATAATACAAATACAAATAGATAGGAATATTTGACTAAACTATCTGCTTCAGATGTTTCAGTATTACAAACAAATGGAGGCTTACCAGTTTTAATTCTTCAGGTTAAATCTGCTGGATTAACTAATATACTTAATCAAATGTAGACTTCCTACGGTGAAGAAGATGAACCTGGAGCTATCGAACTTGAAAATATTAAATATTATAAAACTGGAAATACTGAAGAAGAAACTTGTAATACTACTTTATCATCATCTGAATACTACTATTCTATAGAAATACAAGGTTCTTCAACTAAAGGCTATAAATTTAAGAACTGGGAATTAAGTGTAAATTCTCACGAAAACGAAATAATTCCTATATTTAGTTTAGATTATAATGAAGATAAGGGATTTTTTCCAGAATAGTCCTTTACTCTTAAGGGGGATATTGTGGATAGTTCTCATTGTGTTAATACCTCTATTGGTGATTTTGTAAATGCTAATTGTACACCATTTAATGTTGGCTATCAGAACTGTCTTAGTGGTAAACCTTTATTAATATTAGTAGAGAATGTTCCAGATGGTTCAGAGGCTACTGCTTCAGAATATTATTTATTTGGAATATATAACTACAATTTAGGTCGTAAGTCAAAATTTAATTTAAATTATGCTGACAGACCTAATATAGATACAAAAGCAACTGGTTTTGTCGTTTAGACAACTCGAAGTACTTCTACTAAAGCCACTTATGCTTCTGCAGAAATTTCTAACAACTCTTGTTTTTGGGATTTCTCACAATATGATAATTCTATACTATTTGAAAATGCTTATAAAATGGAGGATGGGTCTACACCAACTTCCGATTTTTTAAGTACACATAAAGATACATATTATATGTGGGGAGATCTAGTATATTCTTAGGGTTTTGATATAAATACAAAAATATAGAATTGTGTTAAGAGTGTATCTAGAGCAGGAGGTTTTTTATTTGATAGTTTCTTGAAAAAAGAATTTGATTCTGAAGCTTATTTCACAGAGTTAAATGAATCTAGTACATCTAAATCCTGGAAAGTAATAAACCATGTCCCAGATTCAAAGCATAAATATAAGAGAAAAGTTAAATATAACCCAAATTCTAATAGTTATTATTATATATTTGAACCTGCAACAGAAGAAGAAAACACCTACACATAGTCAGATTTAACTGATTGTATTTATGGTAGATTTGATGCTGAAGGAAATATAACATAGCAGCCTTATATTAATTATAATAGTGTTATGGAATACTATGTTATCATGCAAGCTTTTGGATTAGTAGACTCCCCCATGAAGAACCTAAACATGAAAACTTGGAATGGTAATACCTTTTATGCAGCGTTCTATGATATGGACACAGGTTTAGGAGGAGATAATGCTGGATCGATGACTATAACTCCATTTGCTTTTTCAGATTATTGGGAAACTAATGATTCTGGAATTGTAACAAGACATTTAGACTATTGGCCTGAAGATACAACAGAAATTGGATTTGATGTACCTTCTTCTTTCTTATTTGCGATAGGCAAGTATGCGGCTTATTATTAGCAAGCACATACTGACATTGGGGATACTTTACTCTCTCCAATGGAATTTTGGGCTAAACTTAGATAGTCTACAGGGGCTTTAAGAAATGCTGAATATTTTGTAAATAACTATTTTAATAGTAAATTTACTAAAACACATCCTGTAATATGGAATATGAACTACAGAAGTAAGTATTTAGTTCAATCTACAGATTCTTATGACAATACACAATTTAGTAAATTTCACGGGAGGCGTTTAAACAGAACTAAAGCTTGGTTAAATAATAGATTACACATGTTAGATGCATATTTTAATGTGAATAATCTAGCATATTCAGCAGAAAATAATAAAGACGCTTCTTTAAAAATAGTAAATCCAGATTCTAGTGTAAATAATTTATCCCAGAATTCTGATGTAATTATATTACAAAATATATTTAGTAGTACGGGAACTGATTCTATTAAAACAAATTAGAATATCAATTGTGTTGTAGAAACTTTAGATTATTCTCCTTTTATAGCACAATCAACTAATAATACTTCTGATATACGTTTATTTAATAGTGGGACTTAGTATGATATAAGTATTGCTGTAACAGGTAACTAGAGTATTTATCCCTATGGTTGTTCTAGATGGACTTCTATAGATTCAGTTAATTCTTTCTTGTAGAATAATATATTATTCTATATAAAGAATGATCATATGACCAATTTTAACTGTGATAAAACTTATAGTACTTCATTTTCTCCAAGTGGTTGGGAATTACACACACCTAAGATGTAGAAAGTATCTATTACTGGCAAAACATTTAAAAATGCATTACAAATATACCCAGGTACCGCTTTAACTGACTTGGATTTATCTAATACTTCTATTACCTTCGAAACTTAGGCCACAGGTTCTTATAATGTTTGTCCTAACTTAAAGAATTTAACTTTAAATAAATTTACAGGTAGTGTAAAATTACTTAATTGTAATTTATTAGATACTTTAAGTGTAAATGAAGCTGTTCTATCATCTTTGGAAGTAAATCCTTATAAAGGAAATTGTGTTTTTTCTAATACATAGATAAAAACACTTAAAATTGTTTCTGACTCAGAAAATACTTCTTTTAAACTAACAAATGATTCTGTTATTACAGATTTGGAGTTAAGTGGGTTTGAGACTGTCGTAGTTAGTGATTGTAAAAATCTTGTAAATATTAAACTCACAGGAACTCTACCAAAAATTATCAAATTTGAAAATTGTATAGGAGGTATTAATTTTGTTAATTTAATTGATTCTAATGGATTAATAAACTTTAAAGGAGTTACGGAATTAAGTTTATATAATTCTAAATTTAGCAGTGACGTTAAAACAATTAAAGGTACATCTGATTTAATATCTATAAATGGGGCTTGTTCTCAAAATATAAATTATGCATCTAATGTAGCTTTTGATTTAACAGAATGTATTAATTTAGAGTAGATTGATTTCACTTATGGTTATGCAAAATCTATAGCATTTAAAACTATAACTATAGATAATTCTAAAGTAATTTTACAACACAATAATACATAGAGTATTACAGGAATTCTTACTATTGCTCATAATAATGGATATACATTTTATGGTTGTAATAAATTATCCAGTTTAGAAACTGTTATTTTTGGTGAATCAATTACTAATGCAGCATACACATTTGCTGGTTGCAACTCCTTAAATACAATTAATTCTTTAACTGTTAAAGGAGTACTTACTTCAGTAGAAAGAATGTGTGAATCTACTGCATTTACATCTAGCAAATTAATTGCAACGGCAATAGCTGCTTCCGCTCCTAGTATAACTAGTATAAAAGCATGTTTTTAGAATAGTAAAGTAGTAGATTTCTCAGATTTCCTTAAATTATCTTGGGATAGTATTACAACTAGAGATTCAATGTTAGCAGCTTGCAATTCAAGCGTAGATACTCTTACTACAAGTATTTCTGCAAATAATTTAACTTTTGCAAATGCTTCTACAATAGATCCTCTTTGTTTATTTTAGAGAACAGACGATTACTGGGCATATTCAAGAAATACAACTATACCTTTTATTAGTAATAGTTTAAGTAATGTTAAAACAACTTCTTTAGATTTTTCTCAAATAATTGTATCTGGAGTAACAAGTACTGATTTTTTAACTAAAGCAACTGGATGTGTAAGTGTATCTAATTTGGAGTTTACTAAAGGGACAGCTCTTACATTTGGGAATAATGACCATATCTAGAAATTTACCAACTGTATACAAAACAATACAGTTACAGCTAGTTCAGTTAATTCTTTCTTCTAGAATTTTACTAGTATTATAAGTAGTTTAAATGCTTTAGATCTTACTGGTGGTCTGCAAATTGCAAGTTTTGCTAATTACTCTAATTTAAAAACAAGTACTCAGTTATTTAGTGCAGATTTTGATATAAAGAAAAAAATTACACATACAGATTTTGTTAATTTAGTAGCTACTATATTTGATAGTACAGATAATAACTTAACAAGCATATAGGGGGTATTTAAAAATTGCACTATTTCTTGTACTGAAGATTGTTATACTGCAGGAAGTATATTAGAAGTTCCAATTCCAGTTAATAATAAAGTTACAGACATATCAAATTTATTTGATAATTGTCATGCTTTTTATACGTCTGAAGATGACGGAGTAATTTATAGAATTTATTTAAAATTTGTATCTGGAGATAATGAAGGTTTTAGCAATTTAACTTCTTTAAGAAAATGCCTTTGTGCTTGGAGAGATTGTTATATACATAAACTTACTGAAAATTGGTTTGCTAATGTTAAGGGAAGTTTAACAAATTGCGATTAGGCTTTTAAATTTACGCAATTTAAACAAAGGTATTCTGATGATGTTACTAATAAAATTCCTTATACTATTAATGCTGAGATTTCGATAGGTAATCAAAATGATATGGATGAGTCTGCAAGATCTTCTAAAATATTAAATAGTTAGATAGATTCAGAATTTATAAATAGTACTAATGGATATTATATTATTCCTAATAAATTCTTCTATTATGAAGAAGATGGAATATTAGTAAATAAAGCTAGTGCATTATTCTCTGCTAACGAAATATTTATGGCTTCTAATTTATATGGGTTATTACCTGATAAATTATTTGCAACTAATAGCAGACCCACTTCTAATTGTTCTAGTATGTTTAAATATTGTACTATAGTGCCTTATTATGTAACAACTAAGTATTAGACGCTAATTCCAAGTGATTTTGATTATGCATCAGCTAAAGAGATCTTACCCTATACAACGTACAAAATAGATGTATATTGTATTACTCCTAATGGAACTGAAGCAGATCCATATCTTACAGGAGCTTTAGGAGATTCAATTAGTGGGGCTATTATAATACCAACAATTCGACAAAATCGCGAGGTAAGTGTTAGATGGGATTCTATAGCTTCTAATATAAATGAAGATAGTAAAAATTACGTTAATCTCAAATTAGAACCAACTCCTGATGCAGATATAGACATAGAAAAGGATGTAAATATTGGTGTAATTGACTTTATTTATTAGTATAATCAATATTCTTTGGATCAAACAGTAAATAATTTATAGAATTTATTGCCAAGTGCTATAGGTATTACTGAAGATTATATCTAGAAATATGTGAGTCTAGATTGGGAAAAACACAAAGGAACTGGAGGAGATTCAATAGCTTGGGATACATTATTTTCAGGGACCGCATCTAATTTTACTAGTGGTCTGAATGGAAATAGATTAACTTGGGCCTATAATTATCAACCTTCTACTGTTAATGACATTAAATGTTCAGATGAATTATTTAAAATTCATTATGGAATTTAGTATAATGGAGGGGATACATTATTGTTTGTAGATGATACTAATACAGATGGTTTAACTTGTAGTTCCACTTCTAAAGTAGATGCAACAGGTCTTATTAATACAGATTCAGCTTTATTATTATATGGCCCAATATTTAATAAAGATTTAAAAGCTATAACTAACATTTAGGATAATGAAATCTGTAGAGTTGTAGAGTTGTACCAAGGTATAGAAGCTTATCCGTGGGGTACTTAGACTACAAGTACAGCAGGATCTGGATATAGATTCTACCATACTGAAGCAGATATTTACAAATTGTATGCTTATGATATATCTCGTAATTTGGTATTTCCAGAATCTGTAAATAATAGCACACCTATTACACAAATAGTAAGAGGAAAAACTTGGACTACAAATAATGCCTATAAGTATTAGTATAAAGCATATAGATATTATACCAAGAGAGGTATAGGAAATTACAATAATTACGTTACACTTTACTCTTAATTATGTGAATATATGGGTTGGAGGAATTTTATTCCTCCACCTATTGTATTCATAGTTAAAAGATTAATATATATGAATATATCTATTTGGAAAGGTACTACAACTCCTCCTACAGAATATCATCTATGGGAGAAGGATGATATACTTTACGTTTATTCTGACGATTAGTGGAAAGAATTGGCTTCTACTGATTATTA
>CAVFGN010000039.1:13613-18676 GCA_963621965.1 Alistipes finegoldii | reverse complement strand
TGATTTATCAACATATATTTTTGAATTTAAGTTTTCAACAAAAGAACTATTGTTTTGATTTAAATATAAAGACATAAGACCACCTTCATTCCTAATTTTA
Source organism: Alistipes finegoldii (assembly GCA_963621965.1). GTDB lineage: Bacteria > Bacillota_I > Bacilli_A > Acholeplasmatales > Anaeroplasmataceae > JAEELC01. The sequence goes on along the minus strand of CAVFGN010000039.1, from coordinate 18,576 downwards.
TTATAGCATTTATTTTAAATTTTAATACATGTTAATTTAAAACGGCGCAAACAAACAAGTCATTGACAAAGTCTTAATATAAATTAATCTTGTCTTTTAGATTAATTTTTTTGTCTACAAGATTAATGAATAGTAATTTAGATATCTTTTCGATATTTTATATTATCAAATATTAAAGAATTAAGATATACCGTATAATTTTTTTAATAATAGAAAAGTATTAAATTACAATTCTCTTAATCTAAATAAGTATACTAGTGATTAGGATGTTCTTTCTAAGTATTGATATGCATGGTAAGAGATTAGGCGCTTCTACAAGAACTTCTTCTCTATCACAAACTAAAGGTGTTATAGAACGCGCAAATGTCTTATTTCAACATAGATTAGTACAAAAGTTAAGATCAAATAAGATTGCTACAAGTGATAAAGCTAACAAATACATTGCATACACATTTGTAACTGATTTTAATAAAAACTTTTCACTAGTCTATAATAAAAGACTCTAAGAAATTTATGGTGTTTTAGAAAAACCAAAGGAAAAGGTTAAAAATGTTCCAGTAGCTTATCACCCTTGACGTTATACAATTTTAAAAACATTTGAAACAACATAAATATAAAAATTATATATAAACATTTCCTAGCCTAATCAAAAATTTTCAAATACAGTATAAAGTTAGTTTTATTAATTAACTGAAATTACACTTTTAGTATCAAATCTTTTAATAGTGGTATAAGAAGTATTTGCTCTTGAATAAAAAATTAGCATCTTACGCATTTTTGATTAAATAAATATAGTAACGCTAGCCTGAAGCATTCTTCTAATTTTATCTAATTTTTATTAGCGATACTTGTTCTTTGCAATAAAAAAAAGGTGGTTTTTACACCACCAAATTTTTATAGAGAATTTATTTTTGTGTTACGTATGTGTTTGATTCAGCCCATCCACTATCAGATAAAGTTAATTCCTTATCAGAAGACATACCAGCAAGAACTGTTCCGTTACCAGCAACTCTAACTCTGATAACATAAATTCCTTTTTCAGTAATACTGTCCATATAGAAGTTACCTGCAGAAACTTCTGATTTATTTAGAATTTCTTCAGTAAATACATCATGTTTATCAACTGTAGTCTTAACAACTTTGATAACTTCTAATTCAAACTTACAGTTAGCTACTTCATCAGTACCATTTAATGCACCGATTGTAAATGACTTCTTAGTAGTTGAAGCAGCATCAGTAGTTAATTCACCAAATTTAACTGTATAATTATTAATCATACTTCCCCAGCTAATTGTAGAATTTACAGAGAAGTTTTCTTTACTAGCAGTTGCATTATCATATGTTAAAGTATTGCTTACTAATTTAGTAGAATCTCCGCTTGTTAATGAGATTTCTGTCTCGTTAGTCTTAAACATATAACTCATGAAATCAAATTTAGTTCCATCTTTAGATAAATAAGCTTGTTCATCTTTGCCAAGTACTTCTTTGAATGTAATATAATCTACATCAAGAACGATATATTGATTATCTTCAAAGTGATACTTAGTATCATTCTTTTCAGTGAATACATAATACTTAGATGAACTATCAACAGCATTATAGCCATTACCTAAACGATAAACTTCAATTGAATATAATTCATCAATTGCAACTTTTTTTTCTACATTTTTATAAAGAATTGGTTCGCTTATTTCATTTGCCTTAGTTAATACTATAGTATCTTTGCTTGTAGATATAAAGTGTTGATCATTTTCTTTTGTAACTGTTAAATCATTAGGTGTTTCTAACTTAGTTAGGCTAAGAGTATCTGAAACTGAATATTCCATAACCTTCTTATTTGCATCAATACCATAAACTTTTAAAGTGAAATCTTTAGTAACATCAAACTTACCAGCTTCAACACTAACTGTAGAAGAACTATCGTTTGAAGCAACAGCACTAGGTAAAGTAGTGATCTTGCTTGCATAATATGTCTTAGTTGTAGATCCTGAAGTAATTTCAATTAAATAATCTTTTGCTGAATCAACAGTCTCCCATGTAATATATGTTCTATCAGTTGCACCATTTTTCTTAACTTCAACACTTAAGCCTTTAATTGTAACTTCTCCAGCTGTTGGCTCATTAACTTCTTTTGTTTTAGTTTCACCATTTCTCTTATATTCTAATTTATAAGTGATTGACTTAACACCAGTTCCATCAACAGTTGCAAATTCTTTTAATGAAGAACCAGCAGTAACTGTTAATTCATTTTCATTTTCATCATAAGCCTTAACAGTTAAGAACTTAGTACCAATTGTTTTGTCATTTACAGAGAATACAAACTTATTTGTAGCAGAATCATACTTAACTGTTGTAGCATTGAATACATTATTAGATTCAGTTTCAGCATTACCTAAATAAGTAACAGTAGCTTCTGTAGAATAGTCAGATGCTAAATAGTGATTTGCATCATAATTTACTTTAACAGATACTTTTGCATCAACTAAAGCAAGAGCATCGTCTCCTTTAATACCACAAGCATCAACTAAGTCATCAAATGAAATTTTATTTTCATCTTCTAAAGATGGATTAGAAATTTTGTATTCTACACCATTAATCTTTACAGTAATTGCGCTTGGTTGTTCAGCAAATTCAAATGTATTCTTGCTATATGTAGGAGTTTTAGCCTTTGTTTCTTTATCAGCTTGAGCTTTGTATGTATATGTTACAGGTGCAGAAACCTTACTTACTTCGCCTTTGTAAGAAACTGTGCAACGTACAAAGTATACTTCTCCTTCAGTTAACTTGCTAGCAATTCCTAAGTCATTTGCATTAAATGTTTGGCTCTTTGTTGCGTTTGCAAAACTACTTTCAGCTGTGATTCCGTCACCAAAATCGAAAGTAACCTTATCGAATTCTCCTTCTTTAACACTAACTGTTAAATTAGAGTTAACACTAGGAGTACCAGGAGCAGTTACAACTTCAACATTACTTACAGTGAATGTTTTAGCATCAGTCCATTCAGATTGAACACCAGTCTTACTTACAGTTGCAAATCTAATTGTATGTTCGCCATCAGATAAACTTTCTGTTGATGGAGTATAAACAACAAGTTCATCACCATCATACTCAATAGTATTATTACCAATTTCAATAGCCTTGCCATCATCAACTTTTGCTAGATAGCCAGCTGCACCGCTTACAGGAAACCAACCAAATGTAGTTCCTACAAGGCAATCAACGCCTTCTGGTTTTGCTATAGCTGCATATTGGCTTGAAGCACTTGAACTTGATGAGCTAGAAGTACTGCTAGATGAACTTGAAGCAGTGCTTGATGTCTTCGAGCTGCTAGGTGTAGTAGATTCTGTAACCTTTGAAGATTGAGAACTAACTGTAGAGCTTTGATCCTTGTTACCACAAGCAGTTAAAGACGATAATATTACGGCTGCACTTGCTGCGCCTAAAATAATTTTCTTTTTCATAAGAATCCCTCTTTCTAATTTTTGTTCCAATAATTAATTATTAAATTGTACCAGGAATCACAATTGAATAATTAACAATAAAACGATTTGAGTATATTTACTCTAACTATATTATAATCACAAATAAAAAAAAAGCAAATGTTTTTTTGAAATAGATTGTTAAAAATAATTAAAAAATTATAAATGCTTATGTATTCTTTCTTTTTTAAATATTAACAAAATCTTATTTCACAAATCAGACATATAATAAATATAATTTGTTGAGTTTTACACTAATCAATAATTTAATAGTAGGATTAAAAATATAATGTCTTAATTTTAATTCTTTATATTAATAAAACTGTTTATATAACTTAAATAATATAATGATGATATACATTATAAAGATTAGATAGTAACATTATTATAAGGTATTAATATAAAGTTTTATAATTAGACTATATAGTTTAATTACAAAAGATTTATAATGTAGAAATGAATATCTCTTTTAACGATATTATATGGATACTTTCATATACTAAAATATTATATTAACTATAGAAATAATATATAGAATGTTTTAGGTAACTTGCTACTAGAATAAAAGTATAATAGTTCGTTTTGAATATGCTATTGTATATCCATTTAATATGAAAACAAATATTATAGAATTTTATATTACAAGATTATAGTAAAGTTTTCTTTATGTAGTGATTTTAGATTAATAAATATTAACAGATTGAAGATATATCTTCTAAAAAAACTAATATAAAAATATCTTACTAAGTTCTTAACGCTATATTAGAAAAATCAAATCCTAAATATCAACTATAAACAATTTACTATTACTTATATATTAAAAGGTATAAAGACAGATAAACAACATTAATTTAAACTAATCAGTATTATTTATATTTATGGTTTAGTAAGCCTAATGGATATATTAAATAATAAATAAATTTATATTCTAATGTTTTAGTATTTGCCTTTATCAATGGTGAATTTACAACTTTTACTCGAGATTTTAAATTTACATGAATTCAATGTTTAGAAATAACATTCATCATGCACGTATTGGCAAATTGAATATAAAGATTAACCCACTTGACCTATCGTATAGTCAACTTTAGATCATGATTTTAAAAAACATAATAAAAATATAATGAATATTAGATGAAATGTTTATGATCTTGTGCATTTATTTTATAGTATGTATAAAGCAATGCTCCATACGATAAAGCTTATAGAGATAGAAGTTGTACAAAAGATTATTGACTATTTTACTCTTGAAAAGAAATTAATAGATGAACAAATTGATAAATATAATAAGTTATTAGAATCTATTACTAAAGCCAAACATTTTATATTAAATGCGAATGATGATATTGAAAAAGATAAAACTAATCCTCAATCTTGGTTTTAGCATGATGAGTTAAAGTATGTAGAACAAATGAATGAATTATTTAAATATTTAAGTCATTAAGATTATTTTTAATATATTTTTAATATTTAAATAGTTAGAG
>CAVFGN010000039.1:0-13603 GCA_963621965.1 Alistipes finegoldii | reverse complement strand
AATTTTCGAAGGTTTTTGTTGTGAATTGAAATATGCTTATTTATAACAAAAAAAGATAATGAAAACTCAACATTTTTCATTATAAATGAAAATTATTTTATTTTTAGATTATTGTCAGCTTTTTGTCCTTGACTTTGGAACTAGTTTATACTGATTAGAGGCGCCATTTTAGGAGCTTAAAACAATTAAAACTTTTTCATTCTAAGAGACTATGGTGATTTAAGGGACTAGAGAGGATGAAAATTCAGCTTTGAACATTTTGATTTATTGCAGTCAAACAATTTAATATATTAATTTAAAATCATAAAGGAAAATATATCACTTTATTTTTATAACATCATTAAATTTATTTAAAAATTCTTTACGATAAAGGCAATCAATTAAATTTAGGATTTGATACTATCATAAGAAGTTATATAATTTTTATCCATTGATAATACAATCTTTTCATAATTATCATGTATCATTCTTAGTGGTTTAAACTCTCGTTCTCTTGTTTCTAATGAAGACATGCTTAGAGTTACCTCGATATATATCATCTCATTTGACTTTTGTGCAACATATAAACGATAAGCGTACAGAGTATTTCAAACGTATTTTTTTATGTCGGGTTTTTTTATAATATAAATCAGATAATTTTTATGCTCAGATATTTTAACAAGATAAAAATTATATCAAATTTTAAGGATATTTGAGTAATTACTATCGTAAATATTTGTTAAACTATAAAACCTATTGCACAAACTACAAAAAGGCATAGTTAAACTAACTAGTGTTCAAAAAGAATCATTATGTTTCACTTGAATAAATTAATCTCATAATATGCAATTGTACTATTTTAATTTAGACAAACTATTGATAACTTTCTTTTATTTACTCTAAGCGTATGTTACTCTTTAAAGAAATTGACGCTTACATTAAAACGACTTAATTTATTAATTGTTACAAAAAAAAGAAATACGATTTTTACTTCGTATCTCTTTCTTCTAATTCTTTCTTTATTTCACGAAGAAGTTCTTTTCTTAACTCTTCATTGTTATCTCCGTTTCTATCTTTGGCTTTACTTGTCGCATTCTTAATACTAAATATCTCAGATATAACTATAAAACCAAATGAAGAAATGATAAGAATTAACACTAATGCTTTAGATAAAGGAGAATCAAGTCTAAATATAGTAATAGTTGTTTTATATTTACCTACATAATTAGACTTTGTAATATAATAATATTCATTTGAATCTTTTTTATAATCACAAATACTATTATTATCTCCTTTAGTTACAAAACCTGAATTTGTTGATTCAACTATTCTATGTATTACATAAATATTTAAATCAGTATTATAATAAACAATTATATCACCGATATTCAAATCATCATAATTATAATTTTGATCAAAAATCACTGTTGAATTAGATTCAATTGTTGGTTCCATAGATGGAGTAGGTACATAAGATATAGAATAACCAAAGAACGAAGCGATAGAATTGTTTTTAGTCGCAACAATGTTTGCGCCTATAAAATAAACAAGAATGATTATTATAAGGGATAAAATGCCACTAATAATACCTTTAATTATTTTTTTCATACTTACCTTTAGTCTTCTTTTGAACTAATGTTCTGTTTTTACCTATAATCTTTCTAGTATCTAGACTATCTATTTCTTCTTTACTAAGTGTTTTACTATTAACCTTAGTCTTCTTCATACCAATAAGTCTATTAAACTTACTTGGTTTTATAATTATAGGTTCTACTTTTTTATATTGATTTGAAATAGTATCTATATCAAGCCTGCGTGGTACAACAAATAAAGATAATGATTCATTTGTAGGAATTAATTTTGATTCTTCGTATTTGATATCTAATTTTACTCTTTCGTTTCGTGCCTTATGATAATCTTTTTCTTGTCTCTTAAACGCTTTTTGGACCTCGCTTGTAGTTATTTTAGGAGTGTTATCAAGAGTAGTGTCACCTAAAGTTGGTTCACAAATATCAGGAACGATTTCAACTGTATTATCAAGAGTATCAAGTTCATCTTCAAGTGCAATTTCGGATGTATTATCAAGAGTTTTTTCACTCTTTATCTTTTCACATATTTCTTCATTACTTTGTCTTAAAGTTATTTCATACTCTCTACGACTCTTTAGTGTATTTGTAGGTTCATTGTTATATAAATCTAAAATAGGGTCGCAAGCTAAATCAAATATTCTAATTCTCTTGCGTGAGTGTTTTTGTTTAACTTCGTGTGTTCTAGATTTTAAAGCACTTTCTTTTTTGTTTGACTCTTTTTCTAAAGCTAATTTCTTAAGCTCTTCTTCACGCTTAAGTCTTAACTCTTCTTGATGCATAAATGCTAGTTTTCTAGCGTTTTCTAATTCATTTTCTTCACGCTTTCTAGCTTCTTCAGTCTCTCTGATATAATCAAATTCTTTTTGACTATTTTGAATGTCCTTGCGCTTCTTAAGCTCTTCTAAGTGTTTAAGTGCCTCTTCTTCAGCTTTAATGTTTTTATTTAAGTCAATTTCTTTTTCTTCCCTTAAAATCTTAAGGCCGCAGTATCTATCACTTGCTTCTTCAATCAAGACATCAATATCTTTACCAATCTCGTCTAAATCATCATCCTTATACTCAAAAGTAACAGGACACATTTGATTAGTGATCTTTAACATCTTTCTAATAGCTTCGCGCATTGATATCTCTTTTGCGACACCTTTAGCTAAGTTTGCCTTATAATCACTATCGATAAGCTTTCTTGCTTCGTCTAAGAAGATTTCTGAAAAAGTATACTCGTCCCCTTCAAGAACTCCTGCTTTCATGTCTATAGAATGAACTGATTTTTCATGAACAAGTTCAGGCGCTAGCGAGTCTTTGTTTTCTAGACCTTCAATATTAAGGTCTCTATGATACATTAAAGTATTCATTAAAACTAAAGCTAGAGAATCAAGTTTGTGTTCAATACGAGGGTCACTTGAGAAATCAGTGTCATGTACACCAACGTTATATGTAACGCTAGAATAGCGTTCCATAAAGATCCAAGTGTTATAAACAATCTTGAAGTCGGCATTATGAAGAATAATGTTTGTCTTCATTAAAGGTGGATGTACATCTTTTGCGTCTTTAAGGCCTTTCATAAAAGGAGTAGCCTTTAAAGACTTATAAGCAGTAAGAAGATTCTCAGTTCTTCTTAAAATATCATTTTGAACATTATTTTCTTTATTTAAACCTTTTTTTACTTTAATTGTTAGGCCGAATTCAACCTTGTCTTGCTCGCTTAATTCAAGAATGTTATTGTAATCAATTTCATCAATTTGGCTAGCTTCAATTGCATCCTCAAGTTGACCAGCACGACGAGTTAAGAATCTAACAATATTATTAACTAAAGTCTTATATACTCTATTTTCGTATATAGCTAAATCTTCTTCTGCATATGTAGTAAGTATTTTAGAAGGAATTACATTATCATTTTTAACTTCACGCACAAGTTCAGAATGGCTAGATAAATGTTTGACGGTAGCACCGTTAATCTTTCTAGCTTTTTCTACACCCACAATATCTTCTTCATATTTAATAGAAGATTTAGGATTTTTAGCAATTTTAGAAAACGCAGGATATGCGGCCTCTAGTGTATCCAAAAACGCAGTCTCAAACTCTTTTGTCTCTTTAATTTGTTTATTGTAGATAGTCTTCTTACCAGACTTAATCATACTTGATAAGTCTTTTGTTAAAGTACTATTATTTTCAATAATCTTAAGTAAGGAATCAAACGAATTATAAAAAGAGACTACGTCCTCATTAGATAAATCTTCTTGATTAGGTGTAATCAAATCTTTATCCTTTAAGTCCATAGTCATTCACCTCAGTTATTAAATCATTTTCTTTAAATCATGAATATATTCAATAGAAACCTTGAATGATTCTTCACCAAATAGTTTGTGCAACAACTCTTCTAACATATCAAGTTCGTTAGTTAAGAAGGCAAGATTTAAAGATTCAAATTTACGTAATATTTTATTTGCAAACATGTAATCAAGACCTTCAAGTTCGCTAAATCCACAAGCCATATATACAGGAACAAATAAGTTAATTTGTTTCATAATACGGTTACCAAATGCAATCTTGAATTTTTCTTGAACAAAGTTATCAACCTTCTTGAAGTTTTCAAGAGTTAAGTTAGAAAGTGAATTTTCACTTTGAGCTTTCTTGAACAACTCGTCTAGATAATCAAATGTTAGTTCTACACTTTCTGTGTAAGGTGCATCAATATAATCAGCTTTATTGTTAATTACGATAGGAAGAGCACGGTCATATACTTTATCAGTAATAGTAAAGGTAGAATCATCTTTGTTAGCTGTACCAACGAAGTATAAGTTTTGTGGGATTAAAACTTTACCGTTTACAAGTTGTTTAGGATCGTTTTCACCTTGTGGAACTAAATCAATCTTCCACGAGCTCTTATCAGGCATTTCCATTACAGATAAGAATTCTGCAAAGTAATATTCGATACGAGCTAGGTTCATTTCATCTAGTACGATAATATCAGGCTTATCAGTATAAGAAGCAGCATAAACGCTCTTTAAGAAATCAGTTTCATTGAATTTCTTAGTAAATTCATTGAAGTAACCAAGTAATTCAGTTCTATCACGCCATGAAGGTTGAACAGAGATAATTGATGTCTCTTTATTAAAGAACTTACCCATTGCGTAAGGAAGGGAAGTTTTACCTGTACCAGAAATACCTTCAAGAATTAATACTTTACTAGTAGCCATACCAGAAAAGAATCTTGCGATAATTTCTTTGTTGTAGTAAAGGTGAAGTTGGCTAGCACTAAACTTGATAAATCTATCAATTAAGCCCTTTAGATCTAGCATATCTTGAGGACGGATAACTGTAAGCTCAGCCTCACCTTCGTATTCAAGGTCAACTTGAATAAGTTTAGTAAATCTAGACTCTACGCCTTTAGTACTCTTCTTAGTGCCTTTAGCCTTTGAAGCATAAGGAACACCTTTAGTCTCAACAGACCCACCACCAATTTGAGAAACACGAAGAGCTAAGATCTTATTCTTTTCATCAATTAATTCAATAACCTTTTTGTTTAGGATTGCGACTTGTTGAACAAGTTCATCCTTTTCAACTTCACGTTTTCTAAATCTAATATATCTTCTAAATAATTGAATAATCCATAATACAAATAAGACTAAGACAGTTAAATCAACAAGAAGGATAAGTATGAATGCAACCCACTCAACACCAGTCCATTCTTTTGCATATGAGCCAATTTGTTTAATATAGGTTTTAGGATCTGTATAGAAAATTTGGATCCAAAAACCAATTAATTTTCCCCATACTAATTCTTTGATATTTGTCCATAGGGTTTGCAAAAATTCAATATAATACTTTGCAAAATGTTCCATAAAGACCCCTTTCTAGTAATACTAATCTTGATTACTTTCTTTGTTTTCTTTTTGTTTTTGTTCTTCAAGAAGTTCTTTCATAAGTTCTTCTTTAAGTTTCTTACGTTCTTCTTCTTTTTGTTGCTTGATTTCATCCGCATGAGTTTCTTCATACTTAGCTTTCTTATAAGCAATAACATTTCTAGAGAACATATAAATTTCAAATGCTAAAAATAAGAATAAAGGTAATAAAACAACAACATTACCATATTGTTTAATAAAGCCTTCGACTTTTCCGCCACCTGAGATAGTTTTAATATATACACCACGTAAGTCAGATACACCAACTTCTTGTAAGTTTCCACCACTTAGTAATTGATCAATCATTTGAACATTACTAGATACGCTGAGATCACCATAAGTTTCTTCAAATTTAGTAATAGAATATACACCATTATAATATAAAGACTTCATAGTGCCTTCCGCATACTTATCACCCATAGTGTATATTGTATTGATATTACCACTTTTATCTTTATTGATTAATACAATTCTGTGTGTATTTAACTTCTTATTACTAGATAAATTTTTGTCGTAGAAAGTAATAACATCTCCTACTTTTAACTCCTTAGCCGCGTCAACTCGCTTAGAATCACTACTTAAGTTTTTAACAACAATCATATCATTTTGTTTAAATGAATTGCTTTGCGTTCCTTCCATTGAGTTAGAAGCAACAGTTAAATAACCTCTGCCAAAGATATTAGGCATAGAGTCAACACTCTTGCCAGCTTTAATATTAGCTATACTTACTAAAAATATAAATAAGATTATTAAATAAAATACGACAGTAGCGCATATCTTTACTACTTTAAGAACTATATTTTTATTTTCGTTCTTTTGATTACTCATAAACATTCTCCTTAACACTTAAATTTTATACAAACTATAAAATTATTTTACTTTTTTTTACTATTATATTCAAGTTATTTTAACTTTGTGAGTCCGTATCATATTTTTTCGTTGATAAATATATACTAAACGTAGCAGTAGCGCCAGATAATGCATTGAAGCAGTCAGCATCCCAACCTTCAAGCCAAAAATAAAATCTTACTTTCATCATAGTACTTGTAGTTAACCCGTAAGATTTAGATATAATCTCTTTGTCACTACTATCACTATATAAATAGTCGTCAGTTCGACTCTTTATATAATCAGGTACTAAATCTTTATAGTTATCAACATTATTAATAGAATTATAATATTCAAGCATAGCATTATAGCCATTATTGTCCCCGTTAAGACCACCAAAATTATAAACATCGCCATTTAGCGTTGCATCTTGACTAGATAATGAATAAATGTTTTGTTTTAAAGCACTTGTTTCGTTCTTTACGCCTTTTTCTGTAGCCGCATACGTAACAAAACCAAAACGCATCGCATTCTTCGCATTCACTTTAAATTTAGACATAGGTTGGCTTACTAATCTACTACCTGTTACAAAATCTCTACCACCACTAGGAAGATCAGTAAGTAGACTACATAAAAAATCTTCGCTATTGCATACTTCATTTTTAATTTGGTCACTTATTGCATAACTATCTATATAAACATTTGTACCTTCAGTAACATATGTTTTATCATTTTCTACTGCAACATATAAATCAAAACTAATATAATTTGTAGAATCTGTTGGTTTTGTTATATCATCTAAACTAAATTCTTTAAATGATTTTGTTAAATCAGGTTTATTATTTTCGTCAAGTCCTGGTGTAACACTAGATAGTTTAACAGTTCTATTAAACATATTCTTTATATTTAATTTAGATTGACTAGTAGAACCGTCTCCTAGCTTATTTGTTTCACTTTCTCCTATTAAATTAAATAAGACTGCTCTTTCAAGGTCAGTTTCATCTAAATATTGGTGAAAGTCGTCACTATTTCCTGTTATTGATAATTTCAATTCATCCGAATCTTTATCATCTGAGTTGTATATATTTAAATTGAATCTATCAATAACAGCATTTTGATTAGTAGAGTACCATGCATAACTTGTAGTAGCTGCTGTAATAATTACTAAAGTTGAAGCTATTATTGAATAATACATTTTTCTAGCAAAATAATTCATGGTACTCCTCCTTTCAAAATGTTATTAATTTTTTATTATATTAAGATAAAGTAAAGGTAATTGTACCACCTGATAAGCTTGTACCACCTACGCAGTTGAAACATTGCTTATCCCAACCGTCAATATAGAAATAGAAATCAGTTAATACATAAGCAGTTTTAGCATTAGCTGCACCTTTAACTTTAAATAGTTCAATTCCGCTTTCTCCACTAAAGTAAGTATTACTTACGTAGCCGTCACTATTTGGTGCGTTTATTTTTGAATTATCAGTTAATCCATAAATATTGTTATAGTATGTGATAGCATCACCGTTTAAATTGCTATTATTGCTATTATCAACTAAAGTATCTACTTCTGCTTTATAACGGTAATTCTTAGCATCACCAGTACCAGTTTCAAATGCAGTTACTAAACCTGTTGATTCGCTAACACCAACATCACTTAGTTTTGTAGAAGTTGAACTTGATAATACGGTATTTTCAACTCTTAAAGATAATACATCAAGTAAGTTTACTTTAATAGTTTTACCAGCTTCAGCCTTATTTGATGTTACAGTAGAATCGTATGCATCAACTAGTAAATATTGTGAGCCATCACTACCACTAAAGTTAGTAAATTTAGCTTTTACAGTTTTTGCGGTTGTATCTAGATCTGTAATTGCAAATACCACTTGGTAATGTAATACGTCTTTTGTGTCGGCCTCAGTATCAAATGTATGATTACTTCCAGCCTTTTTAAAACCAGCTTTTTTATTATTAGTTGTATCAGAACTATAAGTAACTGGTTGCATTGATACTCCGTCTTGTGCTTTTAATGTAACTGAGTTAGAGAAACCACTCCACTTAGTAGATGCAGTTGATGTACTAGATCCGTCAGTACCACTAACTAAATCGCCCTTCCAATACTCGATTGTCTTAATAAGCATATTTTGACCTGCTGAAGAGACTTGACCAGAAACATTGCTTGCATCAGCACTACCATTTGTAGTGAACCAAGCAAAAGTTGAAGTTGTTGCGCTGATTGCTGCCACACCTAGTGTTACAGCACTTAATGTTAATTTTCTTAATATATTTTTATTCATTTTTTCCTCCCGAGTCGGAAAGGGTTAACCCCCCCCGAAAGTTCAATTGTTTTTTATTATTGATTTTTGTTTAAACTGAAGTTGAGTTTGCCAGCAGTTAATTCTAGACCACCTACACAGTTGAAACATTGTTTATCCCAACCATCAACATAGAAATAGATATCACATAATACGTAAGCTTTTTCGTTACCTTCAATAGTAAATAATGTAATATCATTTGCTGTTTCGGTTGTCTCATTTGCTGTTTTTGAAACTAAGTAAGTCTCGTTTGCCGCTGCGTAGCCTCTATCAGAGTCTCTAGGGCGAGTAACAGTTTTGCTATATACATTATTATAATATGTAAGTGCATCCCCGTTTTTAGAACTAGAAGCAACAGTAACTGTATCACTTTCAGCTCTATATCTATAGCTTTGATTAGTTTGAGTTATTGTGTAAGCATTGCTTGACGAAGGCACATCAGAATTTGCTAAACCATAAGTAGTAAGATTCTTATTATTAGAATCAATAATCGTTGAATTTACTCTCATAGATAATACATCTAGTAAGTTAACAGTAATAGTGTCTCCGGCTTTTGCGCCACTAGAATCGGCATCAACTAGTAGATATTGTGATCCAGCTGCATCGGTAAAATCACTTACACTCATTGTAACTGAATTAGTTGCACCTGTTCCAAGTCCTGTCAAACCAAATATTACTTGATAGTGAAGGTAGTCAGTTTCACTAGCCGCAGTATCAAACTTAGTTAAGTCCGCATCACTACCCTTATAAAAACCTGAAGTAGATGCACTTGTACTATCGCCATTTTTTGTGGTAGTAACAGTACCCCAAGTTACAGGTTTTAGACTTACATTATCTTTAGCCTTTAAAGAAACAGAATTAGAAAATCCACTCCATGTGTCAGCTGTTGCTGTTGTAGATGATTCGTTTTCTGTATAAGTATCACCATTCCAACGTGAAATAGTCTTAATAAGCATATTAGATCCACTATCTTTTACAGAACCTTTAACTTCACTTGCTGTAGCACTACCATTTGTAGTAAACCAAGCAAATGTAGAAGTTGTTGCGCTGATTGCCGCAACACCAAGTGCAACCCCACTTAATGTAATTTTACGAACAAGTTTATTCACAAAAATTTCTCCTTTCATTAAACAATTTAATATATTAAGAAAATATTTATTTATACTTTTTATTATGATTGTTTAGTGCATGTAAATGTGATTGTATTTGCACTATCAGCAAATAAGCTTAATCCACCAATTGCATTAAAGCATTGATAGTCCCAACCATCAATAAAGAAATATAAATCAGTTACACAAACAAATGAACCGTTTTTTTCGCCAGTAATACTATAAAGTGTTTTAGCATTTGCTTCTGTTGACCACTTTGAATCAGTTGTATTAAAGTATTCACTAGATTTATAACAAGAATCATAGCTAGTTGGTTTAGTTATTGAATTAGCACCAAATGTATTATTGTAATATGTGATAGCATCACCATCTACAGAATTACTATCAACAGTAACTTTTTGTTGTTCTTCAACTGCATGATAGTATCCACTCGCATCAGTATTTGATGCAAATGAAGTTATGCTACCTTCTGTAGTATTTCCATAACTAGACTTATTGCTACTAGTTATAATAGTATTCTTAATACCAATACTAAGTGCATCCTCAATCTTCACTTTAATTGTAGAGCCTGCTGTTGCGCCCGTACCTGCATCTACAAGCAAGTATTGACTTGCCTCAGCACTTGCAATTTCAGGTAGTTGCATTTTCACGTCATAAGTAGAATCCGCTTCTAAATCACTTACTGCAATAATTACTTGATAGTGAAGATAATCACTTGAAGAAGCTGTGCTTGTATAAGCATGCCCACTAGCACCTTCACCCTTATTATAGAAAGTACCAGTAGGACTATTACTAGCAGTTGTATTCGTATCATTCAATATAGAAACTGGTTTTAAAGAACTCGTAATACCTGCTTCGTTCACTAGATTAGTACTAGTTTTGAATTCTGCAGCTGAAGAGCTTGAAGATGTTGTAAATGTTGTACTATTAGAATCCCAAATAGTTGAACCATCATAAACAGGTTTTACTGAACTATTTTCATCTTTCCAACCTGTAGGGCTCTTAATAAGCATTGTTACGCCGCTTGAAGTAACAGTTCCTGAAACGCCACTAGCTGTTGCACTACCATTTGTAGTGAACCAAGCAAAAGTTGAAGTTGTTGCGCTGATTGCTGCCACACCAAGTGTAACAGCACTTAATGTTAATTTTCTTAATAATTTATTGTTCATATTTATCCTCCCATAAGCCGAGTGAAGTAATAAATTACCCCCCCCCCCGGAAGAATTTAATCACTAACTTTTGAATGGAGTTATAACCATAAACTAAATAAAGTAAGCATAAACATCAAACGATGTTTCTATACTATCAATCACGCTATTAAAATCAAATAATGTAGAATAAGTCGTGTCTTTATACCATCCCATAAACTCTAAACCATTAGTATTTATAGGTAGATAAACATTAAACTTATCATAATCATAATAGTTAAATGTAATAACTTCATTATCATAATGATAATTAATAGTTTTAAGTTTATCATACATAGTTTGACTCTTAGTAGTAAATGCTAAATCAATACGAATCTTAGAACCAACAATCGCATCGAAACAATCCGCATCTCTACCTTCTAACCAAATGTTGAAATTAACAGATTTAGTTTGTCCTTTCTTTATACTTAGAATGTGATCAGCTTCATAAGTATAAAAATCTTTATAGGTAAAAGGAATATCACTAATATATACTTTAGCCCTTTCGACCTCAAGACCATTATTAATAGATGTTAAATAAGTGAAACTTGCACTCTTATTCTTATCTAAGTAAGATGCTTCTAAATACATATTACTATTTTTGTATTTAGAACTATCTAAATCACTCGCATATGATCCTAAACCAATGTTTGGCTCATACATCTTTGTAACTTCTTTATCATACTCAGTGCAGGTAGTTGAGAATCTAGCCGCATTTGCTGCATATATCTCTAGGCCCTCATAACCTTTTTCAATCTTTAATGAATTACCTGAATTATCAAGTGTAGTTAAACTACCTTTAAGGTAACTAGCTTTAGTTGTATCACTAGTAGTAACAATCTTATCTTCTTCATCAGTTAGAAGTCTAGTTTGTTTAATTAGCTTATTAGACTCATCGTAGTTAAAACGAGAATAGTTGAAGAATATATTAGTTTCTCCTTCTTCTTCACTTAAATCCGCTTTAAAGTATAAGTCAAATGCTACATACTTGCCACCAGTCGGATTTTCAGTTTGTCCATTAAAGTCGGTAAAGTTAATTCCATCTAAACTTGTTGTAGTTTCAAGTTTAATTTGGCTAAAGTATGAGTTAATCATATCACTTGTTAAATCGACTTTGTTATTATCTTTATCAACAAGTATGTCACTAACATACTTATAGCCTAAATACTTAATAACTATACTTTCTTTTATTTCTTCTTCGGAAACAGTACTTTTAAATCCAGTACTTGGTTTAACTGATATAAGTATTCCGTCTCCTTGAGATATCTCAATATCTAAACGAGATACATACACGCTAGAATTACTAATAGTCCATGCAAAAGTTACAGTAATACAAGTTGTTATTAAAAATAAGAGAGATATAAAAGATACAAGAAGCCTTTGTTTTTTATTCATATATCTCTTCCTCACTTGAGTGAAGAGTATATTGAATATTAAACTTGGCCTTTTCTCCGATTAAATCGGATGTATCTCCTTCACCATCTGGGTCAAATTGTTCAACCCATAAAATAATCGTACATTTATAAACTTCTTGTTTTTTAAGTGTTATGATACTTGCATTCTTTGTATTAGTTTCACTGCTTCTTCTTGATGAGAATACAGTAGAACTATCTAAGAACTCTTCAATGTTATACCCGTCTTCCTTATAGTTTTGATATTGATCAGAACTAAGCGAAGATTCTTTAGTATCCTTCTTATGATATATTATACCACCATTAGCTAATTTTTCTTCAGTCGAATCAGCTTCGTAAGAAGTTTGAGATGTAGATTGCGCAAAATACCAAACCCATATAACTTCGTTAGCTTTGTTGTTTGGTGATTCAATGTTCATTGAAACATCAATTGTAACAGTTTCATTACTATTATTCTTAATAAAATACGTGTAGCCTATATATGTATTATTATTAGGAATATATTCACCATATACACCTTTGTTTTCTTCTGAACTACCAAATGTACGAACATATGATGTTTTAATAGAAGTAAGTGCTTGAGGCTGTGCGTAAGTCAAAGACTTACATACAAGACGTGAATCAGTAATTTCTTCTGGGTTTGAACTCTTAGAAATAAAGATTTCTTTACTTGAAAGATCTTCTGCTATAGATATTGTAAATGAACCAACATTTAAACCGTAATATGTAATAAGAGCTATAATACTAGCTATTAAGAAAAAGAATACAAATAGTGTACCTACAATCTTCTTCTTAGTCCATATATTGGTAAATGCCAGAGTTTTATGCACGGCCTCACCACCTTTCTATAATAAAAAAATTGCACTCTTGGTATGTAAGAATGCAACTGGCTACCACTTTATAAGGCCCTATAGTTTTGCGTCGCTGGATTTCTCCAGTTTTGCCAAATTATAAATATTTCCTCAATTGTATTTTATCTCTTTAAAACAATATTGTCAACATTTTTCAAAAATGATAATTTGTAAATGTAGCTATTTGATGTTTTTTATATTTCTAAAAAGACTAATTTACTTTATTTATTGACTAAGTTTATGCAATTTTAAATTTCTATATATTCTATCTTTGATTCATGTTTTAGTGTCTTTGAGTTGTAAGACACGCCAAGTAATAACACATTACCATGATATCCAATAAATAGATCCGTGTAATTCTTATTCTTTATTTGATCTATTGCGTTTTCTGCAGTGTCATCTGCTTTAAGTTCAATAACAAATGGGATATG
>CAVFGN010000038.1:0-20013 GCA_963621965.1 Alistipes finegoldii | reverse complement strand
GATGATTAGCATTAAGTCTTTGTGCTTCAATATCAGCTTTTTCTCTATTGGCTTGGTTAATAGAGGCTCTATTAAAGTTAGCTACATCAGTTCTTCTAGCTATATTATCCTCTTGTCTTTTAAGTGCTTCTTGTTTAGTTCTTTGAATCTCTTTATCATCAGCAAGGAATCCTTGATATTCTAAGTCAGTTGCTTGTCTATTAGCTTCTAACTATCTTGCAGCATTTAGAGATGCATCAGATGTATATGGCTAAGCTGTTTGTCTTCTAACGTCAGCCGCTTGCCTATTTCTGAGTTGCATTTCACTGAA
The DNA here is from genome assembly GCA_963621965.1 of Alistipes finegoldii. Lineage (GTDB taxonomy): Bacteria > Bacillota_I > Bacilli_A > Acholeplasmatales > Anaeroplasmataceae > JAEELC01. Next base: position 19,703 of record CAVFGN010000038.1, on the reverse strand, counting down.
TGCACCTGTTACAGGGGAATATAATTCATAAGTACTTTTTAAAACAGGATTAATAGCTTTTTTCTATACATCGGCTATTTTCTTGTTTGTTCTTAAAGATAATGCTAAACGTGAAGCTTCTGCTCCTAGTGGAAGAACATTATCCATAATTTCTTGTTTATTTTGTTCCCACCAGCTAGGTTGTTTTTGTGGTTGCTATGTAGGATTAATTTTAGAACTTTCTGTGCTTTCTGGATTTCCTGTAGTTCCTGTAATTCCTGTACTTGCAGGAGTATCTTTAGCTCCTATTAATTCGTAATCACTCCAAGTTGTAAAGCCATCTTGAGTGGGAGTAGGATCTCCTTCTTTTATTTTATAATTTTTTGCTACTTCTGGATCTACCCACTATTTATTACCATTCTTATCAATATAAAAATAGCGTTTACCAGTAGCTTTAAAATTATTATGTCCTATAGAGATCATCTAATCATTTCTTAAATTTCGAATACGTTCTTTTACATCGTTAAATGAATTTGTAGGACTTCCATAATAATTATTACCTTTAGAACTCCAAGATGTATTTAATTTATCCTAATTCCAAAATCTATTAGCAGCATTAGACTACTAGGAATCATACCATTTAGAATATCTTAAAAATAAATTATTTTTTTCATTAAACTTACTTTTATCTGCTGCGTTATTATAAACATCATAATCTGATAATATTTTATCAGTTTGTGCTTTATAATTATTAGAATTTTCAATTGCAAGGGCTGCATCACGTCCTGTTTGCGAGAAATCTCTATAATTAGAGTCAGTAGTATAACGATTTTGATTATATCCAGCTCCAGTAGTTCCAAATGAAGTGTCCAAGAAATTTCCTTCACTATCCATACCATAAGCCTAATCACCCCATTCATAAGTATATTTACTTGGGTCAAAAGAAGTGAAACTATCACGCCAATCTGGAACTTTTGCTCCTGAATTAGCATATAAAATTCCACCTTGCTTATGAGAAGTTACTTGTGCTAATTTAGCTTTAAGATAAGGAATATTTTCATTCTACAATTCAGCTATTTGATTTGTGGATCTATCCCAAACCCAAGCAGTACCTCGTTTAGTTCTAAGTCCAGGAATATACATTAAATTAGGATTGTTTGGATCTGCAGGTTTTAAAGCTCCCCTAGCATATAAAGCATTTAAAGTTGCAGTTACTCCAGCTTTACTACTAATTTTATTAGTTTTAAAGATAGCATAAACTCTGGGATCTCTTGCAAATCTATAATTTTTATTATAAAAACTATTTCTAAGTATATTAACTAAACCTTGAGTACTTTTTATTTTAGACATTAAATTTGTCATATAGCTAATGTCCTATGCACTATAATTTTCTGTATTTAAAGATGCACTTTTTAGTTTATAATTAGAAGTTGGTATATGTGTAGTAGAAGTAGGAGTATTAGTAGGAGTACTAACAGGAGTACTAACAGGAGTTCCTGTCGCTAGCATTTCTCTAAAATCAACTCCTCCAACAGCTCTACTTAATGCTAGATAATCCCCTGGGTTAATAGTACCATCTCTTAAAGCAGTGGCAGCTTCTCCTAATAATTGTCTATATTTATTTCTATCATTATCAGAATATCCGCTAAATCGACTATCCCAATTATCTGCTAGAGATTGAAATGCATTTGCTAATCTTGCAGACCGATTTGTAATAGCTCTAACTCCATCTTTTTGAGCATCTAAATCTAGAAAATCTTGTAAATTTGGAGTATCAGAATTATATAATTCTTGCATTAAAGCTTTTTTTACATTTGTAGATGCATCCCAAGGGGTTTCTTCTGGTTTTTTATACAAACCTGATTGCCTCATTTTCCCGTAAATGTAATTAGCCATTAAACCATAATAATCTCTGTTTTTCTTATCAGAATTAGTATATCTTCCTTTTGAATCATGGAATTGACCATTGTCAAAGGTAATGGATCCATCCTTGATTCCTGACATAATGTTAGAGTAAGCAGTTCTAAAATCATCAGAGTCTTTTTCCCCTCTTTTTAGAGTAGCTAAGTATTCATTTAGCCCCTAATCAGCAGCCTATGCTAAATCATTATAATCATATTGCTTTCCATAAAAGCTATATAATGTAGGAGTTATACCTCCTTGTTGAAATTTCTAAGCAAATGACATATTATAAAATAAAAAAGAGGAAGAGGAGTTGATTATCTCCACTTCCTCTTAATGAGTATTAAAAATATTAATTCTTAATTCTATAAGCAAGGATCCCACCTTTACGGAAAACTGGCTCTCCTTGCGGTTCTTGAGGTTGACCTCCACCTTGCGACTGCTCTATGAGTTGTAAAAACATTTGAGCACCTTGTGCAAGAGCTTGACAATCTTGATTCTGTAAACCTTGTGCAAAAATTTGTGCTAATTGCATCATTGGATCTTCTCCGTCACCTTCAGCAGGAGCTTCTTCAGCAGGAGCTTCTTCTTGTGGCATGGGAGCTTCTGCTCCATCAGCAGGAGCATCAACTGGGCCACCTTGTTGGAACTTCTTAGTCTGTTTTACTGCGTTTTTATAAGTAATTTTCATAATTATATATAATTAAGTTGAACGATATTGTGAGTAAATATATAGTATATTTTTTAATATTCAAAGTAATCAAATAATATTAAGAATTTTTATTCTCAACATACTCTGCAGGTCTAGTATCCTAACCTTTAATTACTTTAAACATATACTTTCCAAGAGATCTACATTTATTTTCAAATTGTGGGGTGTCTTTAACTGATTCAGCAGCCTTAGCCTTCTTTATAAGGATTTTGGTTTCCCTACGGCTAACAATCCTCTCTCCTCCCCACAATTCCATCTAGGTACTACCATCTGGAGCTAAAACTTTCATAACTGGATCTGAGTTATCGTCAATATCTAACTCATCCCCTACTTTTATTCCAGATTCCTAATTTACCTCTAAAACATAAGCAGTTTCAGGAGAAGATACTAAAGTTTCATCATTTGGTTTTCCATGATAAACTTTTGTAACTTCTTGCTCCTCATTTATAAATATAATATCAAGAGGTATTTTGGTATCTTTCATCCACATAGAGATTTTTTCGTCTGGGTTAAAGTAAAATAACATTCCTTCATCTTTCGGAAGTTTTTCTACCCCCTAAAGACCTTTTATCTTTTCTTGATCAGTTTTAGCTTCTTTTACTTTATATTCTTTATTACCTATTTTTACTAATCCCATGCATCACTTTCAAAAAGGTCATTAAAATCTTCATTAGTAGTATAGCCACCAACAGAATCTGAATCAGTTTCTGGAATAGATTCTGGAGTATTAGCTTCAGCAATAGTTTGTGCAATTGCAGCATCAGTTGGATCTACTCCTGTTTCTTGAGAGGGTTGAGCTATTTTTAATACTCCGTCTTCTCCCATAGTAACAGGAACTACAGAACCATCATTTAATCTAAGTTGCTAAGTAGTATTCTAAGTAGGCTATCCGATTGATCCCCACTAACTATAAGGAGTTAAATAATATTGCAAACCTGTTCCAATAGCATTTCGGGTGGTGCCATTAGTTAAACCTAGTAAAGCAGCACCTGTAATCCAAGGGTGATTTTTCATTGCCTATTTCATTTTAGCATATCTTCCTTGAACAGCACTAGTAGCATTTGCTACGGCTTCTCTAATTGTATTTTCTGGTTTAGGAGTTTCAGTAGTAGGTTTCATCTAAGCTTTTTCAGTCTTTGCAGTAATTTCTTTTACTTTATTCATGTTATCCCAAAAAGCTTTTTTACGACTTTGATATATGGATGTTTTACGATGACCTTGTGCAATTTTTTGTAAAGCATCAAATAATTCTTTATTGGTTCCTTCTGTTACCTTTTTATTTTTATCATACTTAATGCCTCTTACCAAAAGATTTCTATATTTATCTATTCCTTCTATTAATTCTTTATTATCCTTACCAGCTAAATTCTTTAAATAGCCTAAATACTTATAAACAGTATGACCTTTGCTTGCTGCAGTTTTTTCTAAAAGTTGAATAACTTTACCCAGCTAGTATTTTGGTACTTTACTATATATTTTTGTATTATAATAATCCCGCATTGTCTTTAGTATTATGTAATAATTCTTCTGTAATTAATTTTCCTGCTTCCAAAGCATATTCATCTTTTTCTTTCTAAGAAGATTCTTCATCATAATATTTCTTTTCTAGTTCTTCTAATTTCTAAGTTACCTCCAAACGAAATATTATTTCTTCTTTTTCAATTTCTGCTTGCTATTCTCCTTTATTGTCTATAACAGGAATGCCCTTCTTAGTTAAATTATCAGCATCTTCCATATTATGCTTTCTAGCATGTAATGCTCCATCTGGAATTACATTTATAGAACCTCCATTCTAAAACTCTGGAATAGTATCAGGATTTGTGAGTTCTATTATAGATTCTTTAACCAATTCTATTATAGAACCTCCATTCTAAAACTCTGGAAGTTCTTTATAATTAACTAACTTTATTATAGAACCTCCATTTTTATGCTAAGGAGTTGTCCGTCTAACATACTTCCAATAGGGGGAAGTTTTTTGAAGCTCATAATTGTTGGTAAAATCTTTCCAGTCCTCATAACCTTCAACTCCAGGAGCTAACTACGTTACAGAACCATCGTCATTGTATATTAAACCCTTTTCATACCAATCAGATTCCATATATCTAGTTGGATGATTTTCAGATTTCATATATTCTATTTCACCAGTAGTAGGGTTTTCAGCAATCGAACGTGAATGCCATCCATCAGGTAGTTTATGAAACATTCCCTTACTTATAGCCTCATCAAAGTTTTTAGGCTTTCCATTAAATTCCCAATAATCTTTAACTCTATAATTTATTGTATCCTACTAGTTTTTAGGTAGTGTTCGGAAGTACTACTAAAATGGGTCTGTAAATTTAGTACCTTTCTACGCCTTTAAAATATTTCTAGCTTTCTGTAGAAGTTCTAAGGACATACCATGCCGTCCAACTCTAACAGAAGTCTAATCATATCCGCCCTGCATTAAAAAGTTTCTTCTATTTCCGTTAATTGCAGACATAGAAGTTTTTAAAGCCATTCTATCTTGAACATCTTCAGATATATTAGATATAATAGACTATTGTCTTTTTGCTTCAGCAATTTCTGCATTAGCCTTTTTTCTAGCACCACTACTAAGCAACCCATATTTTTTACCACTTTTATGAACAGCTTCATCTATAGTGGAACTACTTCCTGTATAAGAAGAACCTACCTATTCAAACGCTTCATTATCTTTAGTAATGGTATCTGTTGTTTTACCTCCAAATCCATTTACTAATCCTAATGGTGTTAGATTAAGGAAAGAACTGCCTAAAATTGCGTCTGTAGTAGTCATTGCATCAGTACCACCTCCTAAAGCATTCATTCCTTTACCTAAAAGGGCTCCCCCTTTCATAATTCCACCAACCATCATCCCGACTGGCCCAAAGGACATAGCTGCATCTGAAATTCCGTCATAAACGGAATCCATAGTTTGGGTTATGTCACCCTTATCTCCAGAATACTCTGTTTTCTCAGGCATAAAAGAGCCTATCATATCTGCAGCGGCTCCCGCCACAGCTCCAATACCTCCTGCTTTTCCTACTCCAGATAGATTTTTAAAACCTCCAACAGCTTTACTAGCATCTGATAAATTTTTTATAGAAGTTCCTACTTTAGATGCTCCTTGCATTATCTACCCTGCAGTCCCTCCAGTTTGTTCCCCTATCTATCCTAATGTCTAAAGCCCTGTGTTAATTGTCTAATTAGTTGTATTCTCATAACTATTTGTAGAAGAAGTGCTAAGTAACTAAGAATTATTATTCTAGTTTATAGCATCATTCATTAATATTTTCCCATTAAGTACATTAGTATAGTTTTTGGATCCCAATAAAGATAACCCCGTTTTAAACTAAAGACTATTTAACTAAGGTTGCCAAGTCGTTTTGAAAGCATTAGCATAATCAGGAAGTTGAGATGGAGATGACTAAGGCATTATAGAAGATAGAGGAGAACTTGAATAATCAAATAATCCCATATTATGAATAACTTATACTATATAAAGTTCTTACAGCTGTGATTACTGCAAGTTTTTTACCCGAATATCTTATTCTAATTTTTATCCATTTATCTTTAGGTTTAACTTCCTAGATTTGAGAATCTTCCCATTTCCATTGAACTATAGCCCTATCTGCCAAATTAGAAGGAATTTCTAAGGAACCTTTTTCTAAAACTTTATTAGGAATAGGGTTCTAATTTATTTCTATAGGAATTTTATTTACATCTATATTTTCTAGGTTACCTCCAAAGTCATCTTTACTATTCCAAGCTGGCTCATTTTGCTAAACTATATTTATAGGATTTACCTGAACATACCATTTATCCTCTTTATACTACATATTTCCACGTAGCCTACCACCATCCTATAGATTGATAGCTTTAGCATGATTCCATATATGATATTCCTATAAAGAATCATTTTTTACTATTTCTGCACCAGACATTGCTGAAAAATCTTTATTTTTACCATCTTTTAAGTGGTAATAATCTTCAATATCATTTACTGATTTATTTCTATTATAATATAAAGGCATAATAGTAGATTTATCATATAAATTAGGGGTATTGGATAAAGGTCTATGATAAGACTACAAGTTACTGTAATCGTGGTCATAGCTAATATCACTACCATTATACTAATATAATTCCTTAGTAGCTTCCTATCTTATGTACATGTTCTTTTTATCCTTTGCAAAATTATAGCAATCACCAACTATTTCATAATGAAATGATTCTGGTTCAGCACTGTTACTAATAATCTCTAAGTTATTAAATATTTTATGTGCTTGTTGATTATCTGCAACTACAAATTCAAATTCAAAAGGATGCTATTTACCATACCAGTTAGTTGGTAAAATTTCATCTGCAATATCTATTGTATTAGCTTGTCCGTGTTTCCAGAAATCTGTAGTTAGAAACTGTAAATTATACTAAGGAATTACAGCAACGACAGCTTTATATTCACCAGCATTAATATATTTATTATTATTAAACTACTGTTTATAATCAGTATTGGTGGTATCTTTAATATTTACTTCAGCTTCAATGTTTAAAAGACGAACTATCTTATCTGTATTTTTAGGATTAGATGCCTAAATTCTTCTACCTGTTTCTTCATCTAATTTAATAGAACCATCAGTATTTAATTCATATAATTCAGATTTAATTTTTTCATAGGTGGCATCTGCATTAGTTAAATCTAATTTTAGCCATGATGTACCATTTTCATCTGTTTCTATTTTAAATAATTTATAGTTTTTAAAATTATCATGTGCAAATTTAAATGATATAGAATATTCTCCTTCTTTCGGTTTAAGGTTATCTGCTATATCTAATTCTGTACTCCAATCATCACCATCAATAATATTATTTTTTAATATAATATTACCACCATCAAAAGACCCATTGCTTATTCCTAGTTTAGCAATCTATTTAGAAGTATTTCTATCAAAACTAAAATAAGAATTATATATATTCTCAGAAAAACTAGGAACCCATGAATAAAAAGTAATAAAAGCACCTTGCCCATTATTTAATAACTCATTCCAGCAAAGGTTCCAAACCTTTTCTTCATAATCATATAGATTGTCATAAAATGTAAACATTACATCATGCTTAAATGCATTATAATGTGTTTTTACATTTCTAATACCTATTATAGGCTCAGTTTCTCTTTCAGTTAAAGTTATATTTCTATTTAAGAATCCTTGTATTTTAAAATCAGAAATACATTCTATATCTCTTCCTGTAGTACGCCAAATTTTCTTAGCAAATGTATCTACACCGTATATTCCTTTAGATGTTTTGATAATAGATTCCTACCATTGGCTTCCAAATGTATCAGAAATAACTAAAGGATTTTCAGGCAATACATTTGAAGTATTTATAAATATATCACCACCTTCACTTTTTCCAGCTAATGTTCGTTCATTTACAGGTATTAATAGAATACCATGTTCACAAACGCATAGCAAAGAACCATTAGTTTCTACCAACTTAACTATCTATCCATAAGCTTTAGTATAATCTCTATAATGAGTGCCCTGAAATGTTCTATATCCATTTTTAAATGCATCATTTACACTTATATCTGAGTATAATATTCTATTAGTAAAATCATTTTTAATAGCAGGAGTTTCTGGCTCATTGAAATTTACTCTTTCAGAAGTAGATTTCTAAAAACCTTTATTATAACACAATGATTCTGGAATTTTATAAACTCCTGCTGTAGATATTGGAATATTTGGATAAAAACTTCTAGATACTCCAGTTAATGCAATCTCATCTGTATTAGAATTATCAACTGCTCTAAGACATAAATTAAAATTAGAACGGACTACAAATGTTACCCACTGTCCAAGTTGTACTGCGTTTACATCACCTAAATTAATTTTATCAAATTTCTCTTTATTCACTATACCATCTTCAACTTTATAATTATCTTTCCAGCATTTCTCATCAACAATCAAATCATTTGTAGGAGCTGTTGGGTCTTGAAAATTTCTATTAATTCGATGAGTTACCTGACATATATAACTATCACCTCTATAATAGGTTCTATTTTCATAATCATCTATAGAATATCTATCAGATATTGCATAATATGGAGCTTGGTCGCTGTACCTTATTTTAAAATACTCCTACATACTATTTTCAGAATAGTTTGGTATTTTAATAGTAACCATAGACCCAATAAAATTAGATTCCTTCACCCCTAAGAAAGGTCCAAAAGAACCTCGAATTAAATTAGTGGCTTTTGTAATTTTATTTTTGTATTTAAAATACTCATACTAGTATGCTTCTTCAGCTTCTCCTGCTCTAGCAGAGTAAAATGTATTTTGTATAGCTACTAATTTAGTATTATCTTCAACTCCTATAATATTACATGTTTCGGAACGTTCGTCTCCAGGATCTTTAAATTTATTTGTGTAGTAATGTCTGTTTAAAACAGCAGATTGCTACAACTACTCAGGTTGTATCTTATTCTTTATAAGTACAAACTTATCACCATTAAATAGAGTATTTAAATATGGAGAATTTATATCATATTCTGGACAAAGTGCTGCTGTATTTATATTACTTCTAGTTGTTTTAAGTATATGATCAGAATAATCATGTGACAATATCTACCCATTAGAAGCATTATTACTTTCCTAAGTTAAAAAACCTTCTGCTATATATTTATCTCCAACGGGAATTACTGGGGTATGACTTTGCTTATCAACTCCTATTATAAATGCTTCACACAAAGTAGTTGGAATTCGTTTCTATCTAACGAAAAAATAACCTTTTACTCCTAGATCTTGTAGTGCTTTTAAACAATTAGATTCATCATATAGATAGATTTTTAAACCATAAATACTTGGTTTTTCAGCATTATTAGTAATATAAATTACCCCTTTAGAATTTTCCAAATTAGTAGAACTATTATCCCCTGATATTATATAAGTTTCTTCATTATGTTCAATATACTATCTTGTATTATCCTTATATAAATTAAACAAAGAATATTTTGATGTGTTTTCTTCATATTCTAAATAAGTGGGAGTATTTTTGATACCTCTAACATTAAATACAGGACTTAAAGTATTATCTTTTAATATGTAAACAATTCCTAATCTATAAATTTCATCAGGATAATAACCTACCTTATTATATATAAAATTAGTATTATAATAAGAATTTGCAAAATCAGTACAGGTATCGTAGTTTTCATCTATTTTCTGAGCTATATCATATTCTTCTGTTACTATAGTAGGCAAAAATCTCAAGGATATATCTTCTAATTCTTGATAATTTATATCAGGTTTTTGAACATTACCTAAAAATAGCATATTCTAACATTGTTCCTATGTATATGCTGAACCTACTACTTGATATTGGAGATTTATTTCACTGGTGGTGATTTCTGTTTTATCTTCATATCCTGTGATTTTAATATCACATTTATTACCCATGCCTATAATAAACTTCTAGTCAAGCTTATAAGCAGAAGTTACAGTATTTTCATTAATATCTGAAGTAGCTACAGTATAATATATAGAAATGTACTAATACCCAGAATCTAAATCAGATAACTAAAATAATATTCCTTTATAAGAATTTTCTTGTCTAAAGCCACTTCTAATATTTAATGGATCAATTCCTATAAATATACTTACTAATCCAGATTCTGCAATAAAGTCGGATTCATTTCCATCTGCATCTACATATTTAAAATAAAAATGGTAATTTCCTATGGGCATACTTCCTCCAGAAAATGTACCTTTAAAAGATAGAGTAGGAATAGTATTTGTTTTCTTGTATAGAGATGTGTCTATATCAAATTGGTCTCCCTAATCATATATATTAGTATCATTATCCCCTCGTCTATCGACTATCTAGTATTTATTTTTGCCTAATGTACTAAATCTACTATTAATTAATCTGGGAGGATTATACCCATCATTTACAATAAGATTTACTGAATTATCATAGGAATATTGTGGGAGAATATTTACTGGATTATGAATATTAAATTTTAACTCGTTTGTTATAAAATCAACTAATTCTCCTTTACGCCTTATTATAGGTGATTTTGATATTTCTAAAAATTCATCATTTTTCTTCCATCTTAAAATATCTGTTTCTATTTTTATACTATCTATATTAGAAATATGTTCATATTTATCATCTTCTATTTTCTTATATAACTTAATATTAAATTTTTTCTCAATCTCTTCTAAAGAGTATAGATAATTTTTATATTCAATCTAAGTAGTAGATAACCTATAGTTTCTAAAAGGATTATATTCGTATACCAAATTTCCTTTCTAGTTTATAGTCTTATACTAACTACTTATAATTAAAGGAACTGGTAATATTGGTGTAAGCTAATCCATAATTATTAAAATAATTTTAAATCATTACTTATTGTTGCGGAGCTTATTAATGTAGAAGTTTTAGCTTCATCATTTCCAGCTGAAAACTGTATATTAAATCTAGAATAAGTATCATACTGGGATTTATTTATCAGCAATCTACCATCTCCATTATTTTCTCTACTATCATAGTATAATAAATCTAAATTAGTCAAGGTTAAAAAAGTATCATCCTTTAAAACAATCTCATTTTCAGTAAAACTATCTATATCTTTAATTGCTACTAAATCTCCTTTATTAGGGATATATAGCTCTCCTGTATCAAAATTTATAGCATAGATCTAGGATGCACTTGGTGAAAGTGATTTTACACTATTAATATTTTTACCTTTAAATGGATTATTAATATAAGTAGATACTGTCGGAGTACTTGATTGAGCTTTCAGGAATTCCTCTACTAAAGGATCATCTATAGTTTTTGTAATGTCAACATTAAATTTATTTATTTCTGTATTTATCTCCTCTATCCTGAGACATTCATATTTATAACTTTCATATATATCATTCAATGAAGTAGTTTTGTCTGAACCAATATAATATGTAGGAGTAAATGTAGTGGTTTTATTAGAATTTATATATATCGGTATAGTTGAAGAAATATGTAATTGTAGATTCTTATTATAATTGATTTTATTAACAGAATATTTTGTTAACTCTTCTTTATTCTATTTTTTAACATATAATTGAGTTAATATATTTATCCAAGCTTTCATACTATCTGTATATGAATACTCTTTTACCTATTTTCCTCCTATTGTAACTGTTCCTTCAGTTGGGGCTATTCTAATCCCAGCATTAAGTGGTATATACTAGGCACTTGAATAATTGGTTCTTAGAAAGAACCAAATATATCTATAAGTAGATGCTTGTTCCCACTAAAACATAGTTTTTCTATCATTACTTACATTTCTACTCTAATCAGTATAATATAAATCATCCTTACCAGAAACTCTAATAAAGTTTCCACCAACAAAAGTTAATAATACTGGTACTATTGGAGCTGAATTTTTCATCTAGTCAATAGCAGTATTTAAAGTATTATCTGGAAATTTAGCATATCCTGCGTTATAATCGTTATCATCATAAAGACTAACTGCATACTGAACTAGTTTGTTTAGCCCGCTTTCACTATCCGTTTCCGTACCTAAATCTATTACTCCTTTTATATGAAAGTCTCCACCTCCACCTTTATTATCAGATCCTCCAGATGATATTCCTAACCCAAAAAATGAAGGTAAATACTATAAAATACCATCCTATTCGTATATATCATAATTAACAAATTCTGATACTGTAGAAGCAATTGGAGTGAGATAATTAGTTACCTGTATAGTTTTTAATTCAGTATTAGCGTATATAGGATTATTTATAGTTATATGGTAAGTTATAATAGTGTTTGTTGTGTTTGTTATAAATTCAGAGTCTAAATGTAGTGTATTATCTTCATCCTCTGTATCATCCCATTCTTTTTCAAAATCACATGATATATTAGCTTTAATATCTTTGTCCTCTATATTATTAAAATATAAATTTTCGGGTTTTACACTAAAAGTATTATAATCTTCAGTTAGAGTCAAATTTGCTTTCAGATCTATACTTCCACTTAATTCAATTTCACTTTTACCCTAAATATTACTCTATGTATCTAATACAAGATTTGGATATTTAGTATTATCTGTAATAGTATAATTAGCATCTTTAGATAGTTTAAATTCACAACTGACAGGTAATTTTAGATCATCAAAATTTGATACAGTAATACTTCCCTAATCATAATCTAAATATGCACCATTATACATATTATTAGTATATAAAAAATGTATAGTAGAACTATAATCAGGTGTTTGTTCTCCTGTTTTTATTTTTTGTGCTATAATTTTAACTAAATATAAAGAATTTTCTTTTAATTTGTCATTAATTACTGCATTAATTGTTTGTGTGCCAGAATATGATTCATTACTTGGTAAAGTTATACTATAATAATCAGAATTTTTATATATATCAATATCTTTAGTTTTTGATATGTTTTTAATTTCTGTATATGGGATAAAAACAACTTTAACTTGATCTATTGTTTCATCCTCGTATGGATATAAATCTAAAGAAAATTTAATATCCATATAAGTTTCGTTTTTATAATATCTCCATTCTTCAGAAATTACTTTTCCAGAATTAATTAACGTAGGATCTATATGTAGTGTAGTATCGAGCCATGTACAATTGCCAATTTCTAAAGATGGTTTTATTTCAATATCTGTTGGATTTTCCGTATCAATATTTACACTAAAAGTAGTAGTTGTTTTATTTTCCTCGGGGGTTATTTCTTCTAACTACTTATTTATATAGCAATTGTAAGTAATTGGATGAGTATAAGTAGTTGGAAGTGCTGTACAAGTTATTTGAATTTTATATTTATCTACACCTTCAATAGTTTTTCTACCAATCACTTTATAAATTATATTTATTTTATCAGGAACATCTAATTGTGCTACTAAATACAATTTCCCAGATATTTTTGCATTAAAAATATTATAATCAGCAGAAATAATATCTCTATAAGCATCAACATTAGTATCACTAGTATTATCGTCCTTAATTTTAAATATAAAATTTCTATCACCATCAGAATATTTTAACAAATCTTTTAAATATATCAACCGACCATTAGAATCTAATGTAGCCAATTCAAAGGTTAGCCATTTTTGCTAAAGATTATTATTCGAATCATAATAAGAAATTTGTCCGAAGGGATCTTCATTTGTAGTCCCCTCTTCCTTTACTGTAATTAAAAACTTATCTCCTGGATTTAAATTAGTATCATATAACTTTTTTTTATATAATGTTCTAATAATATTCTTGCTCTCATCTACAAATATACTATTACTTAATGTAATCATATCATTAGATGTTTGACTTGAAGTTATATTTCTTTCTGGAGACGGAAATGAACCTATCTAACATTTACCCTCAATGGGATTATATGAAACAATATAGATTATACCTCCTAAAGAAGTAGTACCCATAGGGATATATCCTGTAGGTAAATAAGCTGTTTCAACCCTACCATTTCCCATATCACACTATAACGAATTTTCGTTGTCATTGAATGTCAATAATGTAGCATTAAGAGCATTAGTAAGACTAGATTTGGGCACCTTTAATGGTTCCAAATCCATTATAAGCCCATCTTCAAAGGTATTTACTGTTTGTGCTTTAATCATAGAAATTCGTATTCATTATCATTTACTAATATATCTTTAAATTTAAGAGAAGATCTAGTCTCAATAAGTTCTGCATTTGCTCTTAGATTTGGGATATAGTATTTAAGTTTTATTGTACTAATCATAGGTATGCGAAATATGTATTTACAAGAGTATTGACTAATTTTACATTCGTCTAAAATCTAATACATAAATACAGGACCAAAATTAAAATACTTTTTAGGTCTTCCTTTAGACTTTTTTTGCTATAAATACTACTAATACTAAGATTCAGAAAGAGCAAAGTAATAATATCCATCCCACGGTATCTTTTTTCTTTTATACAATACTCTAATTTTCTTAATAAGTTTCTTTATATAATAATGAAAGTGTTGTATTGGACTTTTTTTAAGTTGTCCTATATAATACCATGTTGAAATCCCTTTAATTAAAACATCTCCTCCATAACTATTGTGTAAATATAGAGATTTCCATGAGAAAATCAAAATCCTTTTAATGTCCTCCTAGGGAACTTTTGGAAATAAATCAAATATTTGCTAGTAATAATCTGATATTTTAGTATCTATTAAGCCATCCCCATACTATTTTCCTTCGTTTGTGTATTTAGATATAAGTAATTTTACTTGCTTCTTAACATAGACAGTTTTTATTCTAGGAGTTCTGTTGCCGAGCATATAAAATCCTATTTCATAACCAGAAAAATTCGAATTGACAATATCAATATCTTCCCATTTTCCAGCTTGTCTTAGTCGCTAAAAGTCTTTACCAGTAACTCTTTTCATGTGCATATTACATTTTTTATTACCAGTTAACGGGAGCCAGAAAGTTACATTTCTTTCTACAATATCTTGTATTATTATATTAATAGAGGATTTAAATATTTTTTTAACTAGAATTTGGCGATGATTGTCACCAATTGCCTATTTGCACTATTCACAAGTTATTTTTAGTTTAGAATAAGGAAAATTATCAAATAAATTATTAGTAGTAAAAGCACACCCTAAAGCATATCTATGCATTATTTATATAGTTTAAGTGATTTACCAAAACTTTTTCTATTCCAGCTTGTTTTAGCATCAAGTACCTAATCCCATTCATTCTAAGACATATAATGATCCACTCGGGCCTAATCACACTGGATATTCCATTGCTATTTTAACATATTTGCCATCTGAATTATGTTAGTATTATTAGTCATTATACCTTCTTTAAATTTTATAATATAAGCACAATAAGTAGCTAGCGCTGATGCTTCCTTATCAGTTATTTCTGGAAGTCCATTATCATCTAATATTAATCCTTTATATAGAATATTTATTTTACCATGAGGTCTATCAAAATAAAGTGTATTCCCAACTCTTTCGTAATGAATAAGTTTTCCTGATAAATATAAAGGATCTCTGAAAGCTTTTCTATGTTCTATATATGATTCTACAAATGCAGAATTAATATTCCCATTTGGAGTATCATGTGTGGAATAATCCCATTCTTCAAAATCAGTAGTTACTGCTTCAAGTTCGTTGACATTACAAGGCAATTCTACCCCTTCAGAACAATCATCTATACATACTGAATATCTATATAATCTAGTACGTTTATTTCCTATTAAATCCCAGCCAACAAGAGCTGTCTCTTCATAATCTTCTTCTGACATTGTTAAACCATACAATGTATTTAATAAAGATAAACCATAATAAAAATTATTCATCCTTCAGTATATTCTTGAGTATTAGGTTTAATAGCTGGAGAATAAGAACGATAAAATTGAATCTTTTTCTAAACCAGTCTTTTTTTAACTTCATTATCTATAAATGACATATTGTTATCCTATAATTCTGTACAGCAACTATAATTATCTAGTTGTCTCAAGTCCTTAAAAATAGCTGAAATAGATACTGTTTTTAATAAGGGAGCATTAAACACAAAACAATCGTACATTCCATTTTCATTTGGAGTAGTATCTATCCAAACTATAGGTTTATTTTTACCTCGTTTTCTGTATTTATGCTATCTAAATGCTATAGGTGAAGTATAGTAAATAAATGGAAGTTGCTTATCTGTAGACCCAATATAATCTATTGATAAATTACCATAATCATTTACAATCTAAGGCACCTCAAAATGTAATGTAGGATTTTCATTACCACCACATCGACATTTATCTAAACTCTTACAATCAATAGGTATACAATTTATAGATATATACAAATCTCTTAATGGTAATACACCCTTTAATGAATATTCTTTTAATACCTATAAACGTTCATCTATTACATCCTATTCTAACTACTCCATTGATATAGAGAAATTAGAATGATAACCTTTCAAGCCTCCTACAATATCATTATATATTGCAGATGCGAGTTTTTCAATTTGATTATACATATATAAATAAAAAGGCGAAGGCGAATAAACGCCCTCGCCTTATAATTAGTAGAGTAAAAATTAATCACCTGTAGTATTAGCAGGAATCACTTCGCCTGTTTTTGCATCTCTTACAGAACCCACTCCCTCCAAAGCCTTTTTAAAGGAATCAGATAAAGTACTAAGTACATAGAATACATGTGTAGTAGTAGATTTAACAGTATCGCCCACTGCATTCAATCCAAGAGGACCACGATCTGCACAATAATGAATAGTGTACTGGTCGTATTTAGCACCTACAATAGGAGTTTCGTCTTGATTTATACCAAAAGCACGAGTACGTGCAGAGGTCGGAAGACGAAGATTATGGAGCAAGAATGAATAAGTACCAAAACCTTCTTTACCAGCAAAGTATCCTTCTTCCGTTGCAGTAACTTCAGCATTTGACTTCTTTACATTGGTAATACTATCAAGACTTTTCAAAGTAGTATAAGTACCTGAATAGGGATATTCGGTAGTAGATTTCTCATACTTATCAATATCAACTTTTCTAAAACGTTGGTATTCATTAGTAGCTTCGATTGTAATACAATGACCAGAATATGATGCGTTAAGAAGTTTTTCTCCATAAACCAGAACATCATATTTCTTTATGGTTTTTACAAGATTCTCAGCAGTATCATCTGCACCCTTCCATACAAAGTCTACAGAGAATGGTTTTCCCTTATAAATCATGTCATTAGAATAACGAGAATCTTGAGAAGCTTGTGTAAGACCAATATAAATATTCAGTCTAAGAACATCATTTTTTGTTGCTGATATGCCAGAGAGATCTATTGTTACTTTTGCATTTTCTGCTTCTTGTGCTGCTGCTTTATAGATAGCAGAAATGTTCTCTTTCTTAAAATTGGCTACTCTCTTAACTATGAGAGTTTCACCCTCTACTGTGTAAAGATCCTTACCAGTAGTAAGGTCTTTGTCTGAATTAATTACATTGGTTGTTGTAAATTGAAACATAATTTAAATTATTTTTAACCTCTTTGTGCTTGTTGAGGTTGTGGTTGGGGTGCCTACTGCTGAGCTGGATTTGCAATAGACTGTGTAACTGTAAGATTAGTTTGTAAACGTGGGTCAGCAGTATTCTCCATGACCAACATTGTCAGCTCATTTATTATCTCTTGACAAACGTAATCTGGAAATTCCATGATTTGCGAAGTGTCTTCTGTAAGGTTAACCTATTCCTGTGTTAATCTAATATTCTAAGGAGATTTAATATAATCTATAATAATTTTTTCTAACTCAAATATATCACTAGAACCATACCGTATTTCCATACGTATACTTGTTGGGTTACTATATCTAAGTCCAGCCTCTTTATCTACTACACTTACAGTTCTATTATCAGGAGATCCTAATTCTATTGTACGGGGGATTTGATTTTTATCTCCTTCATAATTGTATTCTACAAGAGTAGTACCATTATACTTATAATAAGTAGAATTATATTTGTATATTTTATTACTCCAAGGTTTTCCCGTTTGAGGGTAATTATACATTATACTAGTTGGAAACCTAGAAGTTGTTATTAGTTCATTATAAGCTAAAAAAGAATTTGTAGAATTTGAAAATTCTACAGAATAATTAGACGTTAATGTTAACTATGTAGCAGGTACTGCTTCAGTAAATCCAGAAAATTCTAATATCTCCCAATCAGACTTCTCGTAATTAGTATAAAAATCAGTTCCTCCGTTTATAGATTTACCTGTACTATCTTTAATTGGATTAGTAGGTAAAGTAGACTGTGTATTTACATTATGTATATAGAAGTAAGGTCTCTGAGGTAAAGGTCTATTATAATAATCGTTTATAATTACAGACCATGCATCTGAGGTCAATCTTTTTGCTGCGAACTAAACATAATCATCTTTATTATAACATTTATAATTTTTCTTTACTTTGTAAATACAAACACAATTTAGTATATGTAAATAATCAGCAGGCAGTGTAGTTTCATAAGTACCCCCGTATAGTTTTGCTGCTCCTGCACTATACTATACTAAATTATTTATTACATCAGATTCAGATGCAGGTATTACGTCCAATAAGGCTTGACTTTTTAATACCCTTAAATCATCAGTAGTTTGCTGATTAACATCATAAATGTTATATCTTTTATTTATATATTGATTTATTGCTTTATTGAAGAAATAATTAAAGTCTTGTAATAGCATGCTTGGGGCATTTACTTTACTAAGTTCTGTTAACATTCCTTCCCAAACTTCGCGAGCAGTCACAATATTTATTATTTTATATTTTAATCTTCGACTTTATAGTATTCAGGATATGTATCCTTTTTAATAAGTTCCAAGACTTTTTGATTTTTAGGATCTTTCATCCAAGCAATAACGGCATCATCAGTTGCCCCTAAAACTATGTTATCTCCATATAAGTATAGTTTATTTTTGATGTAAATGACCTTCTTCTCTTTAGCTTCTATAAATGTTAGTCTTAGAGAAATATCATCTCCCGTATAAAGATTAATAATCTTCTTAGGATCTTTCTCTGCTATTCTAATCAAGAAATCAATAACATCAGCAGCAGGTTGGTTACGCATATCTTTACCAAGAATTTTAGCCATATTCAAATTACCCTCAATTCCTCGAGGATCATCATAAATGAATGATTCTGCTTTATGAATTAATTGCTTATGAGATACTCTACGTTGTGTATCTAATCCAGGTCTATCAATATATAGCTCAGCTACACCATTTCTAGCAGGCTTACTTGGAGTAGATTTAGGCCCATCTATAATTAGATTACCTTGGGCGTCTCTGGCGTCTCTACTCTTAGCTATTAATGGACAATTTTCAATTGCTTCCCATTCTGCTTTTTCATAAATATCATCAAGATTAAAAGTCTTCCCACTAGTAATTTCAAATAAGTGATTTTCTGGGAAAAATACTGCAGTTCCCTCAGAGAACTCATTTCTTTCCTTTTCACTCATAATCATATCGCCTTGTGAATTAACCCTTTTAATACAATTAGGATATTGACCATACTTATTCTTACAAGGCATAATCATATATTTAATATTTGCCTTATCATATA
>CAVFGN010000037.1:0-20247 GCA_963621965.1 Alistipes finegoldii | reverse complement strand
TAACATTACCTGTAATATCTAAACCACTTCCTGCAATAAGTTTGTCTTGTTTATCTACTTGCAAACTAGATATATCGGCTTTAATTGCAGTTTCACTTGATATTCTATTATTAGTTTCACTTGTTAAAGCAGACTTTGTAGCATAAGTATCAACTAGTTTGTTGCCGTTTTCATCATAAATAGCTGCTACATCATAAGTTTGACTTTTAATAGTTATTCTTTTAATTTTAGCCATTTTATACCTCCTTATAAATATAGTGTTTCATCTTCAACACTACCTTGTTTTTCAAAAATTAATGTTTCATCAACAACATCGATAAAATTTAAATTAACAATAGGGTCTTGAGCGCAAGTATATTGAATAGTGCTTGTATAAGCCTTATTGTTAAAGAATGCTAATACAAATACTTCACTAGTGTTATTAGTAATGAATATCTCATAAGTGAAATAATCACCCATAACAACACTAACTACATTGCTCTCTAAAGAGTTTAGAGTTGCATCAATTTCTATTGTATGAATGTTGTTATCATCTACTATTACTAAATCTTGAGTATAAGAACATAATTGAGTAACATTATCTTTACCATTCTCAATATGGTGGTGATAAGCATTAAAAGTAATCTTTAATGTTCCACTATTAGTTGCATAATTGTAATAGTGTAATCTAGCCATTATGTTATTTCTTCTTGATAATTGATAATAGTATTTATCATTAATCAATGTAAATGTTCCTAAATCAGTTTGACCACTACCATAACTTTCTAGTTTAGAAGTGTCTTTTAATTCTTCACTTACTAAATCGTTGTCATAGTCAATGTAATAAGTATCATTAAAACTTCTTGGTAAAGCATAGTCAACCATATCGTTATAAGTGATTTTAGTTCCTATAGAAGTTTCAAGTGCTTTAACTTCTTTAGTAATTCTACTATCAAGTTCGTTATCACCTGTAATTCTATTACTTATTTCGTTTGGTATACTTACTTTTTCTATTGTAGTAATTCTAGTATCTAATGCTTGTAAATCTTCTGCTATTTCATTATTATGAGTAACAAAATCATTATAGAATGTATCAATGTTGATCCACTTATCATTGTAATTAACAAATAGGCTTTGAATTAAACCACTAGCAATGCTTACTCTTTCAGTTCCTTTAACAACACCATAGTTGTCATTATCGGCTCTTTGAATATAAGCAGTTTCTTGTTTAGCCCATTCACTACCAGTATAAATACAAATATATAATGTATCTTGTTCACCATAAGTAGAGATAGCAAGAACACAATCACCAATATGATGTTTAGTGCCATGTTTTTCTAAAACATATTTCTCAATGTCTTTATCTTCAGGCTCACCTTTGTAGTTATATTCAAAACTACCAATAAAGTGGAAGTAAGAAGAGATTTGAGTTTTGATATTTTCTACTTCACTTTCAAGGTTAGTTGCTCTACCTTGTAATGCAGTAATATCACTATCGTTGCTTTCAATGTTTGCTTTATTAGTCTTAATATCTTTAGCATTAGTATTAATTTTGCCTAAATTATCTTTATGCTTTTGATTTAGAGTATTTAAAGCAGTCGCAACATCGTTAATAATAGTAGTATCTGTATCACTTTTTTCAACTAAAATACTAGTGTCAACTTTGTCTTGCTTTGTTTCAAGGCTTTGTTTAACTTCTTCTATTTCACTTTCAAGAATATCTTTGTCGCTTATTTCTTCGACATCTAGTTCGTAATCACTAGCAATAACATTATATTCATATGCTTGAGAAGTAAGTCTTGAGATAACTTTACTATTACTATTTAAGTAATTAATATTAAAAGCTAGTTTTTGTTTGCCACTATAAAGTGTTGCTCTTTTAGGCAATAATCTTGAATGTAAATAGTATTCTACTCCATCGGACAACTGCTCTTTAACATAAGGAACTAAATATGCTTCATTAGTAGATAGTCCTGTTTTATCAGTAGAATTAAAAATAACACCAACGGAATATTTATCATTCTCTACAATATCTTTAGGAACATAAACTTGCAATAAATCTTCTTGAAAAGTATATTGAGTTATTTCTTCGATATTAGTAGCAGTAATATTGCCGTTAGTGTCTAATTTAAAATAAATTCTTTTCATAGACCTTTGGTCTCCTTTCATTAATATTGTGTTTCCACGATTTAATTATATAACATTTTTAAAATAATTAAATATAAGTTGTCAAAATTAAGCGTCTAAGCATTCTTTAAATATATTGATAAAATATTCATTCTAGTTTTAAAACGCTTGTATAATCAAAATAAAAAGGCATATTTCTATGCCTAATTATTACCCATTAAATAGAAGAACCACTTTGTTGCTTTGTTATCACTCGTGTTATTAATAGGAACATTTCTTGCTATTATATAATAATATTGATCATCGGCTATATAGCCAAATGCAATAGCTCTAACTTTGCTTAAGTCAACACCTTCTACATTAGGCTCTAGTGCTTTATAGTAGTAGTCTATATAATCACCATATCTATCAGTTTTTGCGTCAGTTGTTGCAATAATATTAGCAGTGTTTAAACTTTCACGCTCGTATTTATTGATTTCAGTATCAAGGAAGAACCATTTATATTTAGTGATATAATCACCATTTTTATTTTTCTTTCTTCTAAATACATTATTAGATAAAACGAATTGGTCGTTTCCTGTGCATAAATGTATTGAATAGTTAATACCGATTGTTTCTCGTGCGTCTTTATCTAAAACATAGTAGAATGGAACAACTGCAGTTTGCCCACTCTTTTGATAAATAGTTCCAACTGGCTTTTGATTTACATATGAGTTTGTAGATGTATTATATTTATACAAATAACTAATCAATGTGTTTGTATCACCACAAGGCAAGTTTAAATAACCATCATACCAAGTAAGTGAATATGTTGTAGGGTCATATTTATAGCCTTGTATATCTTCGATAAACATAAATGATATTAAATCGGCTTTACCATAAACATCACAATATTGAACTGATTTTCTTTCAGTAACGCTTCCAACTTCACCAATTTCATAGCCAATTTTAAATCTTTGTAAAATAGGAATAAGCCAACTGCTGTTAACATAAGTGCTTTTATAGTCAGTAACATCTATTTGCCTTTCACCTGCTCCATAATTGTCTGCCATATCGCATTCAAGAGTTAATGTATTAGCAGTAGCATATTCATTACAAGGAACGCAAACATTAGAATGGAAGTCGTTTGTATCAGTATTATAGTTTTTAGTTGCACCTTTAAAATCGATTACACAATATTTCCATACTTCATTATTGTATATTCTTCTTAATGCTTCTAAATCACCGACATTTCTTATAGGGTTTAAATATGAACCACTAGTTGCTAAACTAACTTGGAATATTCTATCAAAAGAGATATTTCTTTTAATTGCTCCATCTTCAGGTATTTCATAAAATCTAGGCGCACTATCTATACCGATTATATCACTTAATTTATTAAAGTCTTTTGTGTAATTAACTTCACAAGCAACATAAGTAGGGTATATAGCATAAGTGTTTTTACTAACATAATATAAATTATTATCAATATTATATAATTCACCACTATCTTTAATACTATCTATTTCGGTTACATATTCTTGATATTCAACTTCTTGATTACCACTTCTTAATAGAGTTCCATAAACATTATTACCATACTTTGCACTATCAACAATTTTATCACTTTGATTATTAAATTGAGTTTGTGTAGGGTAATTATCAGTATTAGAAGAATACATGAACTTTCTTAAATCAGGTTTAAATGTTTTAAATCTTACATCATCTTTAGTTCTATATCTAATTAAGAATATATAATCATTGATTTGTATATTGTCGGAACTCTTGCCAAATGATTCGGCTAATATTCTCTTTATTGCATAAGGTTTAGTTGATGTGCTAGGCTCACAATATTGGAAACCTTGTATAGAAGTTTCACCTAAATGGTAGTAAATAGAATTACCTTTGAAATGGTAATAACTAATATCATTTACTACTTGCAAGATATTTAAGCATTTATAAATGTTATGCTCGTAAATATAGTCTGTAATATCTTTCCATTCATTATCACTAATGCTAGTGCTACTTGTTGCTTTAACGCCTAAATAAACTATTTCTTCAATAGGGTATTTTGTCTTTAATATAGCATTGTCATTAGTGCAAATACTTGTTCCGTCATTGTCGGTTGGTCTTATGTATTCTTCTACTTCATTGCCGTATTCAAAATAGTTTTCAATATAACTATCTAAAGAAGATATATAACTTTCGATATTATAATTTGAAAAAATAGAATTACTTGTTGCCTTTTTTGAACTTTGCTCGGCTATACCATAATCTTTAAATAATAATTCATATTTATTTTGATAAAATCTAATATAAGGCTTTGCGTGAACATATTTACCGATTTGCATAAACATTTCCCACAAGTTTTTATTATAATATTTATCTTCTATAATCTTTTGAGATAATAATCTTAATTTAGTTTCATTAGAGATTACATAAGGTAATTTATTATTATCTAGTGTATTCCATTCATTAGCAGTATTACTAAATAAAATAGGTTTAGTTGCTATTTGCGCTTTTCTAAATAAATCATAACAAGTTGGAATATCACCTTGAGATTTAAGCATTAATAATTGTGGTTCACTATCTATATTATAGAAAGATATTTCAAATTGATAAACAAAACCTTGTTCAGTGTCTTTAACATTTCTAAGGTAATTATTATCATTATCACCCCTATAATAATGCCATTGTGTCATAATTTCGCCGCTATTTAATGCAGTCCCATTATATAGAGTTTTTTCTAATGTTCTTCCTTCATCATTAGTAGGCATAAAACAATATCTATCTACACCATTAACTCCAAAATAAGGGCGTGTTGTAAATTGATATTTATGGTTATGTTGTGGTGTAAAAGTAATTTTATATTCAGTTGCACTAGACCAATTAGTTCCATCAAGGAATATAGGAGTTAAAATCTTATTATTTGCATAATTTCCATAACTTAATATATCAAAACCAACCAAATAATTATTAGACATATTCCAATCAGGTTGATATTTTAAATAATGAGTAGTTGCTTTAACAACACTCTTTTTATCTAAAAAATAAGGCAAATCAACATTCTTACCACTATGTAGGCTTTGAGCATAAGCACTATAATAAGAATAAATTTTTGTTTCAGTGCTTTCACCTGTGCTTAAATTAGTATCTTTAATAATTGTAACAGTAGGCATAATAACCATATTAGTTTTATTTCCACCTTGATAAGGGCTTTCACTATCTATCATTGCATAAGCACTAGAAGCACTTACATCAACTTCATTATTATAACTATCACTTAACCAAGCAAGGCATTTAGGAACACGATATTCAAAATCAAGATTTTTAACATTCTCACCACTATGGAATATTTTATTAATAGGTTCAAAATATTCTTCATAAGGTGCGCCACTACCATAAATAGCATTAGTGCTATCATAGTCCATTATTTGGAACTTCATTGTTCCACCTGTTTTCTTAACCCATTCTTTGCATTTTTCGGCTATGCTTGTTGTTATCTTTGAGCTATTAACAAATATTGCTTGATTTAGTGTTGTAACATCGATTAATGTGGCTAATGGCGCGTAAGTTCCTTCATCGTGTTGCCAAGTGAAATATTTTGCTCCAATGAATTCATTTGAACTAATAACCATACTAACTCTATCACTACCAAATGTTGCAATACCTTTAGCATTATTATAAAGAACTCTTCTTGTATCTTTACCACATTCGTTGTTTACAATAACACCATTTTTATATTTCTCTGAATAACTTGTGCTATCAAGTCTTACATCTTTTAACTTATAAGAGATAGAGAAGTTATCGCAAGTTCTCTTTTGGCAAGATATTGCAGGGTTAGCAAGATAAAGAGAATGCTTATATAATTCTTTACCCATTGATAATTTTTCAACTAAATCATATCTTAACTCATAATGTAAATATTGAGTTTCTTGACCATCTTGAGATAAAACTGCAACAAACTTTGTTAAAGGAGTATAAGGTGCTTTTGTTGATATACCATTTAAAGTAATTTCGGCAGTGTCTTGAGTATCATCTAAACAGCTAGAGATTTTAGCACCTATCATTACATTTTGTAATTCAGTTCCACAACCATTTAGTCTACTGCTATCATATAAGTATAATCTTAATTCAATTAATTTTTCACTCATTATCTTAATCTACTCCTTCCGTCAGTTAAATCTACTCCTGCTCTTGCTTTATTATAATTTACACTTTGTTGTTGCTTCCAACTATTTAAAGCAAAATCTACATTTCTACCTTCATATTTATTCATTAAAGAGAATATAGAAGTTGTAGCCGAAGTAACAAGACCGGTTATAGCACCAACAGGACCCATAATCATTCCACCACTTATTGTTGCATTAGTAATTGAAACTAAAGGGTTGGCAATATCTTGTTTTATTTCCATTTGTCTACGAGCTATTGCTTGATAGTTAGTATCACAAGAAGCATTTGATATTTGGTTAACAACTGCATTAGGAATAACATTAAAAGCCATATTACTAGTAAATCTTAAAACACTTTGAGCATTATGCACTTGCCTTTTATTTGAAAAAAGACCTGCGACTAAACCAACATCACTATCGTTTTCACTATCTTTTTTATTAGGGTTAACTGATTTTTCGGCATTATTACTACTAGCAGTTAATTTAGTAGCGTGAACATAAATATCTATTGTTTGATGCGAATTGTAAACTGCCATAATATCACCTTCCTATGTTGCGCTTAAACCTAGAGATAAACTTGCTTGCATAAAGTCTGCATTAGTTCCACTTGTAGCATAACTTCTTACTACCATTTTGTAAGTATATTCGCCGCCATCGTGGTTATATTTAACATAAACTACATTATTTAAGTCTATATTATCTTCATAATTGTTTGAATATTCAGTAGCGCATACGGCTAAACACCTTAATCTTAACTTTTCAAATATCTCATTGCCACCAAACTCATAATAAGTTAAGTTCATTGAAATACTAGCGCTTGTAGAAATATCACCTATTGCTTTAGGGTTATTTTGAGTAGTATTTGCTTGAGTAGTATAAGACATGGCTATATCAAACTTAATTAACGGAACCGTATACCAAGTTTTATTGTCTAAAGATAATTCGATATAATTTTCACCATAGAAAGAGCAATACTCAATATAACCAATATCTATTGTTAAAGTGCATATACTAGATATGCCAAGTGGGCTTGTAAATGAATAGTCTTGTATTTCTAATGAACCAAGCGCTTCAATTATAGAAAGGTTTTTATCATCTACTGTTATCCCATTATTTTGAATATAACCGCTACATCTACTTCTTGCTTTACTAACAAGTGCATCTAATACTGCTAATTTATTAGTAGGCAAAAAGAAAGTGCATACCACTGAAACATTACCTCCGATAAAATCTTGAACGGCTAAAGGTTCATTTTTAGTCAATTCAACTAAACATTTTGTTTGTTCAAGTGATTGTGCTATTGTTTCAATATAGTTTTCTTGTTCTTCTTCATTAGAACCATAAAAACCACGAGCTAGTTCATCTTTTTGGTATGTATAAAATAACGGATTTAATTCAGTTAGTAATGTAGAAGTTTTTGTTTCATCACCATTGTGCAAGATTATATCATTATCACTATATTTAAACATTCTTTCTACTAAATCTCTTGCCATATCATTTGTAAATAATATTCCCATGTGTTCCTCCTATCTAGGGTTTTTAATAACATATCTGCTATCAAACTCTTTTTTTAATGTTTTCCATAATCTATATTTAGAAGTATCGTTTGAGCCGTTTATATAATGTGCTGATCCACTATTATGATTACCTTTTAATTTATTCCAACCTTGAACGGCTTTAAAATCATCATCGAATATTATACTTTCCATAATGTTATATACAAGGTTTCTCTTTTGAGTTGGTGTCATTCCTTTAATTTGACTTATATCTTTAATTCTTAAAGTGAGTTTAGGTGTAGGGTTGCCGTTTAAGCTTTGCGTCATTGTGTATTTTAATGCACTAGTTAATTCATCGGTAAAAGTATTAATATATTTTAAAGTAGATTTCATATTATTTAATGTATCAATGATTTGATTATAATCGTAAATATATTCAGTTTCATTTTTGACTTTAAGTCTTACATCAATTCTTTTATCACTAGCACTACCACTTTTATAAAACTTTGTGTTTGCTTGAATACCTGTTAATATTTGTTTTGGTATGCTTTCAAGGCTTATACTATTTTTATATTTTAATTTAGTCTTGCCACTCTTTAAAGTTGTTTCTTCAGTCTTGTATTGGTTTTTAGAACTAGGCTTTGGTAAATAACCTTCCAATACTCTACTTTCGTATAATTCTTCTAAATCTATGGTTTTATACCAAGCCACGCTATACACCTAATTTCATTAATGTAGCAGTGTATGTTTTATACATATACATTCCAACTTTAGTATGAGTTGTTATATCTTCTACAATATAAGCCACATTATCTAATACAACTATATCTCTAACTTCTAATTCATTTTCTACATCAAATCTAATTACTCTTGATTGAGATTTAATAACATTACCTTTTAGATATTGTTCTTCAGTGTCTTGCATATCATCTACAGGCATATAAGCCATAGTCTTAAATAAGTAATATTTATTTAATTCGTATTGATTAATTAAGTTAGTAGGAAATTGTTGATTACCATCTTCTTTTTCAGTTATAAGATTAGACACTTTAGCACTACCCCATTCTATAACACTAATTGTAGGTTCGTTAGTTGTTAAATCATTAGGCAATTTTTTAAGAGTTGCAATGAGCTTTTCTTTTCTACTAGTTATCGCTATAGCGCTTTGACCAACTTTAGTTAAATCTACCCAATATTCAGGCGTTGCGTGAGTATAAGAAATAACAGAGCCTTTATAACTATCTACTACAAGCTTTTTACTACTAGTATCGTATATAACACATCTATAAGTTCCGTCACTTGCCACTATTCTAGGCATAACATACATAGTTTTATTTGAGTTTACATCTACTATCTTGCTATTTACTACTGTATATTTCTTATAGATTTTGCACTTGTAGTCTTTCCCATAAGATTTAATAGGTTTAATAAACATATTATCACTACCAATCTATTCCAATATTTTTCATAACGAAATAATGTTCACCAACATAGCATAAGCCTAAACTAGCCATAGTTTGTCTAAAGCCGTTAGGGTAATCTCTTTCTTCAAATCTTAATGTTGTAATATCTACTGAAACATTTTCGTTTAAATCTACACCACTAATTTGAGATAAATCACCATTGATAGCCATATACTCACCTAATTGAACCATAGCACTAACAATAGCGTTTCTATATTCAAACATATTAATATAGTTTTTAGGTGCGCCCATTTTGGCTACAATGTATTTAATCTTTAATTCACCATTAATAGCGCCCTTTTTGAAAGCGTATTGATAAAACTTAATTGATACTTGTTTCATAAATGAACCAACATCACTAATTCCCCTATCTTTTAATTCACTTACTATATCTACACCTTTAGAAGAAAAAGCCTTTATTGTTGGAATATAAGTATGTGTTAAGCCATCATATTCTAATAGGCTATCACTATAAGGGAATACCATATCTTCTACTTCTAAATCTTCTATTTGCGCGTCTGTATATCTTGTTGCATTAAATATCTTTGGCATTATAATTTAACTCCTTTCAATTTACTTTCATAATAATCTTCATAACTTTGATATGAACCATTATTATCTTGACTTGCTTGACTATAACTTACATTATTAGCAATATTTGCTCTTTCGGTTTGAACTGCTTGTTTTGCTTTATTGTTTTCGTAAGTTTCACTACCAACGCTAACAATACCATTGGTAACAGTCTTTTTGCTAAAACCACTTTCACCTGTGGAAACATATTGTCCTTTAGCATTAGTAGTTCTTAACGCTTGTTGCATAGCCTTTGTAGGTGGATTAGCAATAGTTAGTTTACCACCTGTTTCATTCATAAGATTTTGGAAATCTTTTTCAGTCATTCCTTTTTTACCACCTTGAGATTTTTGAACTACTGCCATTGTTGTAAAGTTCTTACCACTTACATGGTGTTTAACAACAGGCGCTAAAACTGAACCACGCTTGATATTGTCATTTACTACATATTTATATAACTTCTTACTATTGATATTTGATAGACCATAAGCAACTTCTACTATTTTAGCCATAAAATCAACTCCTTTTATTTTATTATACAATATTTTACTTAAAATTAAATAAAAGCATTAAAAAAGACTAGCGTGATAAAGAAATACCGCTAGTCCAAGTGAAAGGAATACTCTGCATGAACGACAATTCATATTGTTTGTATAACTTGTATTTTCACAAGCAAGTCGTTGCCCTTTAGAAGATTTGCACTTCTATATACTCGTAAGGGCGTGTTGTGTGGTAACGAGTTATGGGGGAAATTACCACACTGCTTAATTAATATGAAAAAATACAATACTTCGTAGATAAGGATTGCATATCTACATTAATAATTATATCACTTTTAAATTATAATGCAACACTAACACTCAAAAAGAAAAGACCACCCCTATTTAAGGGGGGTCATAATCTTTAAATTAGTTTAGGCTCTCTTTGCGTAGTTAGTTCCATCACCAACTGATGAGATACCATCGGCAATAGAAATACCTGCTTTGATAGTTGCAAGATTATCATTAGTTAATGCCTTGTTAGTAATTAACTTAATAGTCTTACCACTTAATACACCAACACCGAACTTTGCATAAGGTTTAATTACTAAACTCTTATATTGATCAGGGTCATCACCAACTTGAACATCAAGTCCTGCGCAACCACGAATTGTTCCACCTGCGTAAACAATGAAACCTTGAACATAACCAAGTAATGTTGCAACTGTTCCAGTAGCATTAAGGGTTTCAATTACATAACCCCATTCACCTGTTGTGATTAAAGTCATTACAACACCATCATATAGACCACATAGTCCTGTTTCGGCGCTTACTCTTGCTCCACTAGTTTGAGTAAATGGGTTTACAAAACCTGTTGCATTAATCATTGCTGCTAAATCACTAGCGTTTGTAGAGTATTGGCTCTTAATAGCGCTATTTAATGCAGTAGTAACGAATGCTTGGCACTTATCACTAGGAATAGCTAAAGCACCGATAGAAATATCACCATTTGCTAGACTAGCGTTTGCATTTAAGAATGCTTGAGAAGCACTTACGCTTGTTCCATCATAAGTAAATACGCTATCACTAATGCTAGAGTTATCACGGAAGAAAGCGAAGATTTGACTAGCCCAAGTGAACATATTTAATGTTGAAGCAAAACTATCAGAGATTACGCTAGTAATTGCTTGTTTGAAATCTAAACCATTGTTAGAACTTACTAGGTTGTAAGCTAAATGAGTTGTTTCATCAAATACATGGTTTAATGTAATATCGTAAGCAGTGCTTTCGATTTCACTTCCACCATTGTAGTTCTTTGTATTCTTCCAACCACCATTGTTGCTAGAACCTAAAGTTCTATAATGTGGCTTAATTGGTAGAATTCTTGGAACTGCAATAGTGTTGCAAGATGTTGGGTCAGTAGTAACTAAAAAGTTTTCAGCTACACCCTTACCATTAATGTGTTTTAATTTTGGGAAAAAGTTTTCGTAAAAGGCTCTATGAGTTAATCCTTCTACAACGTTGTTCATTTCGACAGTTAATGCCATTGTTAAATCACTCCTTTAAAATTTTAATTTTTCCTTTAATTCACCATACATAGTGTCAAAATCTTTATATGGTGTTTTTTCATTTGAGTTTTGTTTTGCACCAAATCTTTGTTGGAACGCTCCAAAACTATCACCTTCATACTTATCTTTTAAGTTAGTATTTTCTTTAGAAGTTTCATCAAGTTTTTCTTTTAATGCCTTGTTTTCATCTACTAAAGCATTTAACTTACTTTCAAATGATTTTAGATATGCTTCTAAATCAGTTTTAAGCACGAAGTCTTTGATTTCAACTGCTTCATATTTAGGGTCGTTATCAATATCGTTTCCTACAACCCCACCATCAACCGAATTAGTTTCAGTTGGATCTTCTTGAGTTGTTTGCGTTTCCTTAATAGGGCTTTCTTTTTCTTCAGTTGAAACTTGTTCTTGCTCTTCACCTTTAGTCTCTACACTTTGTGGTGCTTTAACTTCTTCTTTAGGTGTTTCACTTGAACCGACTTTATCAGTTTCCTTTAGGTCGTTTTGAGCTTGTAGCTCTTGATTACCGCTAGTGTCCTTGTATTCATTTAGAATTTCGTTAATTTCTTCAGGGCTTAAGTCGGCAAGTAATTTCATAACTTTTGTTGTTTTACTCATTTTTAACTCCTTTTCTCACATAAAGTATATACTAGTTGCAAATGTTTTGCAATAAGTGTTTATTCTTCTACATCTAATTTAGATTTTTTAGCATTAAGGCTAGGCATATCTTCACTTCTTAAAGGCGCATACTGATTATTTTCAGTTGTAGAGCCTAACATTTGTGATTGCTGTTCTAATTGATTATCTTTAGCCTTATTTCTTCTATCTAATTCGGCTTGCATGTGTTTGATTTCAATATCTTTTTCTTCTTGAGATAAATAACCGAATACATCGTTTACAAATCTATAAGGTGAAACAATACCACCATTGAATGCGTCACTATAAATCTTTAATGTATCAATGTGTGAGTTTTGGTTTTCACTTCTAAAGATTATTTCAATAGGGTCAATGCAGTCTAAATATCTTCCAACCATAGTCATTAAGTCATTTAAATCATCTTTAATTAGATTAATTTGGTCTTTAATGAATGTATCTGTGGCAGTCTTTTCATTTACTATTTCAGTTGCAGTTTTTGCTCCACTACCTTCGTTTAAGAAACTAGCAATAGTGCTACAAGAAACATTTAACTTTAATGCAGTATCACGAATGATATTTTCTTTTTGAGTTCTAATTTCATTTGCTCTTAAATTGAATTGAATACGCTCAATACTTGCGTTTTCATTACCCATTTCAATTTTAGTAAAGAAATTATCGTCCATTCCATCGCTTTGGAAGTAAGGGTCATTTTGGTTAATGTATTCAATAGGCAATGTAGCCTTTGCTTTAGCCATTTTAACTTCCCATTCTTCGAATGCTTTTAATTGGTCGTATTGTCTACTTTCACTTTGTAGAATATCACCTGC
This sequence comes from Alistipes finegoldii, assembly GCA_963621965.1. Lineage (GTDB taxonomy): Bacteria > Bacillota_I > Bacilli_A > Acholeplasmatales > Anaeroplasmataceae > JAEELC01. The sequence continues at coordinate 6,954 of CAVFGN010000037.1, read as the reverse complement.
AGGTTGTCCAAATGGTAAATCAGGAACTCTAGGGTTATCAATAGTCCAAGTCCATAATCTACAACCTAAATCGTTATGGAATGGTAATAGTATTTCTTTATCTACTATAACACTAGGGTATCTATCTTTAATAATTCTACGAATAGAACTTGGTATTTCAGTCCAACCGATTTGTGCTACATTATCAACCTTTGGCTTTTCCATACCATTTGTTTGCACTGTTGCACTGCCTTTATATACGCAGTGTCTTACAACGGCTTTGCCTTCGTTATTATACTTTCTTTCTTCTACAAGCATATAGTGAGTTCTGCAATCACTATCTATTGTTGTATGAATTAAATCTTGATATATAACAACTCTTGTTAATTCACCATTTGGTAATGTATCGGCATAGAAAGTATCAATTCTATGAGATGTAAGATATAACTTTTTAGTATCACTTCTATTTAATTTAAGTAAACTTGTTCCACCTACAAAAGCAAACTTCCAACCCTTTTCTAATTCTTTTAGTAAATGTGTTTCTTTAGACCATTTAAGCATTTCTCTTTTTGCACTAGGGCTAGTGCTAAAGTCTATACCATTAGCAAATAGTTTTTTAACCAAACCATTACCAATAGTAGAAATATACATTTGATTAGAATAAGTGTGATTATTAATTTTGTAAGTTAATGTTCCATCAGCCAATTGTAAGCAAGGTGCTAAATACATAGAATAATAATCTCTATAATAGTCTTGGCAATATAAATAGAATGGATTATTTATTGAATAATTAATATAAGTTCCTTCGTTATTAAGAATACTTACTGAATTAATTAATGACATAAAATCACTCCTTTTACATTAATTTTATAATTATTGAATATCTTTTTCAATATGAGTTGCTTTTGCTTTTTTCTCTTCGGCTAGTTTTTGGCTCATTATTTCAAAATAATAAGCAATAGCAGGTTGACCGATTTTGGCTAGAGTTGTATTAATTTGCTTTAATAATTCAACATTTCTATTAAGAATATCTAATTCTTCTAACTCGGCTCTTACCATTGAACGAGACCACTTAACTTCACTCTTGCAAGTTGCTTTTTGCTTGTTAGTTGCCTTATCAATATTTTCTTGTAATTGTTCTTGATTAATAGGTGCTTTTTCTTCCATTTTATTCCTCCAACGATTTTATCTCTATTTCCATATAATTTCTTTCAGCATAATATTTCTTTGCTACTATCTCAATGATTTGAGTATCATCTGTATAAGCAACTTTATTTAGACTATCGCATACACTCTTTAAAATATTGTCTATATCAGGCTTTTTAGTAGGTCTAATCTTATGCTCTAACATTTCTTGTGCTTTCTTTTTGCTTGTAGCCTTTGGAACGGCTTGATAGATATTCAAGGTTAAGACTAATTGCTCACCATTAAAATAAGTGCATGTTCTTTCATTTAAATAAGCTTCTTTAATACTCATTTCATAGTCTTTAGTCTCTTTAGGAGTATAGGTAGATACAAACTTACCCATACTTCTAAATCTAGGTCTGCCTTTGCCTTTTATTTCACCATAATAAGTAAACTTAATCATTTGATTTTTCCTTTGATATTACATCTAGCATAGCAAGAGAAGATAAAAACTTCTTTAATTCACACTCTAATGCTAATTGAGATACAATTCTTGCTCTTCTAGTAGCATACACTTGATATTGATTAATCTCTTTTTCAGTCCAACCTTTGAACTTTTCTTCTCTATCTTTATCTTCTAAACCAATACGCTTATACCATTCTTCTTCAGTTAAATCATTATCTTCACTCATAGCGTTAGTAACAATTATATGTAATTCAGTATAAGCCTTTCTAATTTCTTGAGTTTCTTTCTCTATTATTTTATCAGTTTCCATATTAGTCCTCTATTATTCTCAATACTTCATAGTATTTATATTTATCTCTAGTTATTCTTGTAATCTTACCATCGCATTCAGTTAAGAAAACATATAACTCGCCATTATAGTCAATAATAAGCATTATATTTCCTATTATATCTCTATACTTTTTGGCGTTAGTGCTATTCCACTTTCTTAATGCTACTCTTTTACCATTTAATGGTGGAAAATCAGTTACTATCATTAATCAACACTCCAATCGTTATCAGTTCCTAAATCTTCTATTTGGTCGGCTACATCAACGGCATTCATTTTCTTTTGAACTACTTTACCTGTTAACATTTGTATATCTTCAGTTTTAATACTACAAGGGTATATTTTATTTATACGCCATTGCTCTTTAGTATACCACTTATTTCTCATTTTATATTTTCTAACTTCTAACGAAGCTTGAACTACTACTTCATAAGCAATAGAGCCATCAGGGTCTCCATCAACTCCATAATTTAAAGGGTAGTTCTTTTGAATGAATTCGCATACTTCATCATAAGCAACAATATTCATTTTATGATAACCACTTCTACCATTTTCCCAATTTGTAGGTGTCAAAACACTCATATAACCATATAATGCTTTATTAGGCATTATTTCAACGCCTTTTTTAATTATAGGCTCAGTAGGGCTTTTCATTGGCTTGTGCCATATATAGCCTTGTAATACTGCTTCTGCCATCATATTTTATCAACTCCTATTCATTATATTTCATTGCAGTGCGCATTTCTTTTAATTTATTTTTCTCATTCATTCTAACAGGGAATGATAAGTTATAACAATTTGTGTAATATGGAACTAAACCATATTCTAGTGCGTCAGTTGTATCGTTTGGAATACTAGGGTTTAGTTTACCATTTTTATATCTTTGCGCTTGTAGTTCATGGCATAGATAGTGCATATTCTTTTGCCCAAATATGTTATATCTACCTTCGTTTAATATCTTAACAACACCATAAGCAAAAGCATTCTTTATGATAGCCATATTAAACTCTTTCTTCTTTTTAGTAAATGAACATATTTGAATATTACGCCATATTAACTTATTACCACTAGTTCTTTTAGTATGCCTTAATTGTGCTATGAAAGGTGCGCTCGCACCATCTGCACTTATTGTAACAGGTGTTTGGCAATGTGCAAAACCATATTTATCTTCCATAAGTTCTAAATATCTATCTAGCATAGAGCATTGTTCTTCAGGTGATAAAACTTTACCTGTTGTTTGTGGATTATCTACAAGTGTTTCTAATACTTCACAAGTTCCATCTTCTAATATAGCAACAGGAACTGCGCAAAACTTGTCATTAGCTGTAGCGTGGTCTATTCCAAGTATAACTCTTATAATTCTTTGATTACCAACAACTTCATTCATTTTATCAATTAATAGATAATCATTTTTAGCAATAAATTGCGGGAATACAACATCACTTGATACTGAACTAGTATCACCTAAAAACATACGCTTATATTCACTATAGTTTACTTTCTTATATTGTAAGATATATTCTTGTGTATCTTCATTAAGTAAACCCCAAATATCGATATAATTAGCATATATTACTTTCCAAGTAGTATCATTCTTTTTCTTTTTAACCCAACTAGTAAACCAATGACCGATAGTTTCGTTATTACCTACAACAACAATTTTTGTTCCGGTAAAACTAGGGTATTTTGTTTTATCTACAGATTGTCTTACGAATGTAGCAATAGCTTGGTCAACAACATTACTGTCTTTATTCTTTTGAACTTCTTCAAATAATACTAATGATATAGGGTTTTCAGTCTTAATACCTCTTGTTCTTTGACCACCTTTACTATCGGTGATAGGGTAGAAATAAATCTTACCTTTATGTTTACCATCGTTGATTTGAACAAACTCATTTGATTTAGGAATATAAATATCATTGCTTGGCTTGTCACCAACATCAAAACCTTTATTTTCATAATATTGTCTAATTTCGTTTATAATACTACCTTTGATTTCACTAGCAGTTGCTTGTAAGACTACTATATCAAAATTAGGGAAAGCATTAATAGTAACATAAATTAAAGATACTAGAATGCTAGTCTTACCACTTATACGACCACTTGATAATACAAACTTTCTTATTTTTTCTTCTACAAATAATGGCGCATATACTTTAGGGACTTGTATTTCATATTTCCCAAGTTCTTCTTTTTTAGGAGCGTCTAATTCCATTTAATCACCGCCTCCATCTATAAATGTTGATATTATAATAATCATTATTATTGCCATTACAATAGTTATCTCTTTATTGTCCATAACAATGATATAGGAAGTAGAATTAAGAATATAGATAATAAAAGAATGCTTAAAGGAACATAAATAAACTCTTTACATAAAATCATCTTCTTCCAACTCCGTTTCTTCAATTTCGGCATCTAATACATTACTAGCGTCCTTTTTCATTTCTTTATTAGAAACATCTACAATGGTAATTTGCATACCATTAGGCAAGTCAACTTGACCAAGTTTATCACTGAATGTAGCAATACCAAGTAATTGGTCTATCTTTTCTCTTGCTTTCATTTTTTCTGATATAGTTGGTTCTTTAACAACTTCTTTCATAGAAACATTTCCATCACTATCAGTCGTTTTAGTTGTTTCTTTAGAAGTAATTTTGCCCCTTACAACATCAATGTAGAAATTAAGACTAGCTGCTTCTTCACCGGTTTTAGATTTAGCAATTTCTATAGCAGTTAAACCTTTTTGAGAATTAGATAATATTTCTTTAGATAAAACGCTATTACTATCGCCAAGAGATTTAAGTTGAGCATTAGTTTGTATTTTCTTAATTAATTCTTTAGCGTCAGGATTATTATTAAGCCAAGAACTAGCATTACCCCTAGCGTTCTTTTTAGTTAAGCCTGCTCCAACCCAAGCGTTCTCTAATGTTAAGCCCCTACCACGATAGATAACAAACTTTTGGTATTTAGGATTTAAATTATTAAAATATTCTTGATAGGCTTTGTCTATATAATCTAAATCGCTCATATATTCACCACCTTTGTTTTTATCTTACAACAATTTAATAGATTTTGTCAAAACTCTTGAAAGATTTATTTAATAGTATTATAATCTAGACATAAGATATAATTGCTTATACAGGTGTGGTAAAGAACCTGTAAAACTTAATAAAAATTAATTAAGGTAGCACAATAGCGTTATAGTATATAAATAAGTTAGTCTATTGTTAAAAGAGAAGTTGTCGTATTGATTAATGGAACTCGCTATCTTGCATTGATTAAAAAAGATAATACATGAACTAGACACTCATTTATTATTCAGTATTAATTAGTGATAAATCTATAAAACAAGCGCTCGGTGAATACGCATCGTTAGAATTGCGGTTGATTTAATTAACTTACGCAAGCACAATTAACTCTTTACCAATAAGCAAGTTGGCGTTATAGTTCTCTAGTAAGCCTTAAACGGAAGCACATCCAGTTTGATTAATCTTACATTCTAGAACTATTAACTTGATTGAATGGTAGTCTCTTTTTTATGCTCGTAAAATGTGGGGTGAGAAACATTCCCTTTTATATTTTAGTCTATTAATATTTAAGTTGAGCAAAATCATTGTTTAATGACCTTGTCTCTATGTCTTTTTAAGATATAGGTCATTAGATTACTATCGTTAGTCGTAGCCATATCTCTTGCTTTTAGTTTTTCTTTAGTCTTATAAATAAATAAGACTTTTTATTTTATATTAGTAAAACTAGATTTTGTAATTATTTTTTATTAGGTTAAATTAAGTCAAAATTGTAATTATTTTTTATTTTGGGTATGCACTAATCTAGTTTTAATAACTAAGTCGTATGGGGTCGGGACTAGCAGATACAACATCAACAATACAATATATAGTTTTGTATACTAGATAAAGCAAGATAGATATAGATTATATGGTTTCAAATACTAGATAAAGCAAGATAGAAACAAGATAATATGATATATATTATTAAATGATTATATTATTAAAACTAGATTGGAAATGTCAAGTATGCTTTACATATGCAGTATATAATCTAAAAGTAAACCTGCTTAAAAAATCTGCAAGAATTGAAGAAAAAATGCATTAATCAGTATAATCAGTAATAATATAATATATGCGATATAGCCCAAAAACGCACAAAATAGCCCGTATTTAAGAGTTTATGTGTAAAATGATAAATATTTCATTTTTTGGTTAAAACGCTTGTATAAGTCAAAATTAATAAAAACTATGTATTAAAATATAGATATAACAAAATGTAGTATTAAATACTAGATGTATAGAGGAATAAAAAAACAGGGATTTAATTCCCTGCTTGTGGTTAAAATAGTAAATAAATCAATAATAGAATAATGTATATAAATATCTGTATGATTAATGCTAGAGTGTATTTGTTAGATTGCTGAAGCTGTTTTTTAAGCTTGTTTACTTGATTTAGTTTTTTTCTTTCTTCTCTAGTCATATTAAATGAAAAACTCATTTAACATTTTTTGGCTGCTTTTAAAAGTGTAATAACTGCAACTTTTAAAATCATAATTAAAATCATTTAAGATTGTTTTAAATTCGCTAAAATTACAGTTTTTAAGCTTTCTAACTTCTGTTAAACATTTTAACCAAAAGATTTGTTCGGCTGAACCTGAACCGGCTTTTCTATAACGTTTATAACAAATATCTAGTTCATTATTGATTAATTCTTTTGTTTTTTTCGTGGAGTAATACATGTTTCTTGCCTCTTTTTCTTTTTCGAATTAATGTAATATTGATTTAATTCTTCCATATTTATCTAGTTGTTTTTTTGCTTCTAAATATTCGGCTACTTCTTTTTTAATTCGCGTTTTTCTGTCTTCTAAATCATTTATATTAACTGTCAATCTCTTTTTATCTTTTTCAATTTCTTCTAATATCTCGTTTAATGTTAATTCATCAAGAGATTTATTAAAACTAAAATAATTATCATTGCCGAAGCTGTGAATATTAAATTTGCACCTATCAACCATGCTATACTCTAATATTGGACTATATATATA
>CAVFGN010000036.1:0-20367 GCA_963621965.1 Alistipes finegoldii | reverse complement strand
AAACCGCCGTATGCGGAAGACCGCACGTACGGTGGTGTGAGAGGGAGCGGAGAAACGATTGTTTCTCACTCTCTACTCGATTTTTATTAATGATCGAAAAGACAAAAAATATCAAGCAATTTCTTAAATTTATAAAAAAATGATGGAGGTTTCTTATGCATAAACCAGAACAAGTAGAATTAACTAATATGTGTATGATTTATGATGAAGATAAAATATTAGTTCAAGATAGAATAAAGTCATGGAAAGGTATAGCTTTTCCTGGCGGACATGTAGAAAATAGAGAATCTATTGTTGATTCTACAATAAGAGAGATTAAAGAAGAAACAGGTCTTGATATAACTGATTTAAGATTGTGTGGTATTAAACAATGGTTTAAAGATGAGGTTAGAAATATATGTTTCTTATTTAAAACTAATAAATTTAGTGGTGAATTAAAGTCTAATGATGAGGGTAAAAATTTTTGGATTAAAAGAGAAGATTTATCTAAATATACATTAGCTTCTAATTTTCAAGTTATGTTAGAAGTATTTGAGTCGGATACTTTATCAGAACATTATCATGAAAGAATGTTTGATGATAGTGTTGATGTGTTAAAGTAATTTGATATTATATAGTTCTATTGTGTTTTATTATCTAAACTTTTCATAAATATTCGGGCAATAATATAAGTTGACATATAAATAATAGTCGCTTATTCTAACAAACGCTTAGATAAGTTTAATACGGATTAATGCATGGGATTATTATCCTAATTATTAAAAGAAAATGCCTTATCGTAGTTTACGACAAGGCATTATTTATCAATTTGTAATTAAAATATAAACAACTAAAATTATGAATTAGTTTTGTTATTTTTTAAGAATTTGTATCCTACTTCCTTAGGGCTATACTCAAGAAGTGATGCCATGAATTTTTCGTTTTCACTCATGTTTGCTTTATTAATATATTCTGTAAGAAAATCAATATCATCATCAGTTAAAGAAACATATTCGTTGTTTTCTTTTTTTATGAAAACTGTATTACCAAATAAAATCTTAGTTACAATATCCTTAGAATCGTAATTTAAAACAAATAAATTAGGCTCTAATCCTGATTCAAAGTTTTTAGGATTTGATAAAACACATATGTTTCTAGTCTCAAAGTCTTTATTTATATATATTTCCTCAAATAAATCTCCTAAAAACAATTTAAAATTATTAAAAGTAGGTTCGATGTTATCTTGAAACATATTATTTCCGGTTCTTTTTATTACAACTCGTATCATTTTTTGTCACCTTTCATATTTTAACACACTTTATATGTAGTGAAAACATTATCATAAAATTGAAAACGTATTCATTTAAAATTTTCTTGATTTTTAAATTAATAAGTATAAAATATATTAAGGTTTTAGGACCTAATAATTTAAAAAGGAGGAAATTGATGGAGTCTAAAAAGACAGTAAAGGCAAAAAAAGGATTATTCGCAGCTGTAGTAGAAGAAATTGTAGAAGCACTTGTATATTCACGAGTAGACGAATAATTTGGAATTGAATTAATGAATAGAACGGAACGAATTAGAAAGCCTAACGTAAAATGAAATACTCAGGTCATTTTACTATGTTATGTTACTGAGCGAAACTAAAAATTTATTATATATTGAAAAAGCCAGACGAAAGTCTGGTTTTTTAGTGTAAATTTAATCTATTGTTATCGTTAATATAAAATAGAAATGCATTGAAAAACCAATAATAATACAATAAAATTATAATAAAATTGGATGATAATAACATGATTTTATATAAAATAAATCAAGCGAATATTTTATTTATTAGAATAAAAAAAGTTATTAATATATTCAATCAAATTTGGATTTGATAAAGTGATATATTTTGTAATAATTATAAGTTTAAAAGGAGAGATTATGATTAAGGTACTTTTTGTATGCCATGGAAATATTTGTCGTTCACCAATGGCAGAATTTATGTTTAAAGATTTAATAAAAAAAGAAATGTGCGAGGATAAATTTCAAGTTGAGTCTCGCGCAACCTCAAGTGAAGAAATTCACGGATCTATTGGAAACCCGATTTATCCTAGCGCAAGAAGAGAACTTGATAAGCACAATATACCTTACATAAATAGAGAGGCTAAAAGATTATCTAAAGAAGATTTGAATAATTTTGATTATATTTTATGTATGGACAATTCAAATATGCGTGATATAGAATATGAATTTGGTATAGAAAATAATAATAAGGTTAGATTACTATTGTCTTTTACGAAAACTACACGAAATATAAGTGACCCTTGGTATACAGGTAACTTTTTTGAAACTTATGAAGATATTAATTTAGGAATTAAATCATTCTTTAAATACCTAAAAGATAAAAATTCAATATAAAAAAACAAGTAGGAATAAATCCTACTTGGAATCGTCTTCTAATGCATTTATATTTTTTAAAAATAACTTATAAGAAACCTTCTTAGAGTAAGTTTTGCCTGTCTTATCTTTACCACTTACTCCGCCATTTCTAGGTAAGTCGTATTCATAAGTATCGCCAACACTATTTTTACAAGATACTTTAAAATGATGAATATAGTAAATCTCAAATGAACCATCTTTATGATTTTTAGTTGATTCAGTTGTGTTCACATATTCATATTTTTTTTGCCATTTTTCACCGTTTTTTGCGTAGTTTTCTTTCTTAGGTCTAAGTAAAATGAAGAGATATGTAACAACTATCGCAAGTAACGTGATTGCAAATAAAGTAGCACTTTGAGTTTTCTTAATGGATGCAACTAAAATCCAAACTGCAAAACCTATAATTGATACTATATATAAATATTTTCTAAGTAAATATAAAAATTTTTTCATAATTCACCTCAAGTATAAAAATTATACCATAATCTATCTTTAATTTTTAATTATTTTGTAATTAATTTGATGAATTTCATAATTTCTTCATCAGTCATTAGACCACTTTTTAAATAAGCTATTACTGATTCTTTTAAATTTTTTGTTTTTGCAATCTCAATATTTTCTTCACCAGTTAAATACGTAATAAAAGAATTGAAGTATAAATTAGATATTGCATTATATTTTTCGCTAGTTTCTTCACTTATCTTATAGTAATTATAATATGTTTTCATGTAGTCTTGCTTAAGTTCGTCGTATGTGCCACCTGCAAGGGACAAGACAAGAAGACAAACAAATCCGGTTCTATCTTTACCTTCCATACAATGAATGTAATAAGGACCCTCGTTATCTAACATGAATTTAAAGCCTTTAACAACAGATGCTTTATATTCATCTTTTGAATAACTAGAACTCATAGACAAATAAATCATTTTATTGTTTTCAATTATATTTTTAGTATAAGGAAAATTATAGTCTGTACTTGCTAGATACGAATCAATGTTTGAAGCACTATCTGCTAAATCGATGATTGTTTTAATATTATTTTTTTTAAGTAGTGAATCTGTTATAGTTGCGCGATTACGACTATTATCAACAGGGCTTGCGCCTCGGTATATTAAGTTATCTTTTAAGTTTCCACCCAAGATTGCTCTAAAGTTAGAAAATTCTTCATCGCTTGTGTATTCACTTCTAATAACAGAATAAGATTGACCAAGGGCTTCTTCAACTGCTTTGTACTTTGCCTTTTCGTTTAATGTAATTGAAACAGTTGTATCGCTTGTAAAACTTGCAGTATCCCAAATACCTAAATTGTTATATGTTACTAAAATATTAGTACTATTTGGGTAAGCTACAACAATAGCTTCTCCTGTTTTAACGTAGTATCCATCAAAATAAGGTATATCTCCTAGAGAAAAGCCGTTTGAGAACGCTAAGTTTAGGCTATCTCCTAGAGAAAAGCCTAGATTATTGAAATCAGCAATTGTTATATCAATAATTGCACTACCAAATTTGGTATCTTCACTAATAGATAAATCTTTAACACTTAACTTTTGATTACTTTTACATGAAGAAAGAATGCTAATTGTACCAAAAAGTAAAAGTGTTTTTTTAAATATATTTTTAATCATAAAATCACATCTTTCCTATATTTTAATTTTATAAGATTATATAAGTATAAGCAATAATAATATTTGTGTATACCATTTATTAAAAATATTCTTTATTAATAAAAATAAAACGTGATATAATAGGGCTAAAGGATAGTGAAAATATGAAAGAACTTGAAGACAAGATTATAAAAGAAGCTCATATAGATCTAGCTAACGAAGTAAACGTTGACGCGATTTTCTCTCAAAATGTAGATATTAAATTATTACGCTCTATGGCGAAAGAATGGGCTAAAAGATTTTCAAATTTAAATATAACTAAAGTTATTACAATTGAATCGAGTGGTATTGCCTTAGCTACTTTACTTGCGAGTGAATTAAATGTAGATTTAATTATTGTAAAGAAGACTCCAGAGTTCGAGGTTGAAGATTCATATACTACCCGTATTTATTCACATCAATATCATCAATCTATTACTGCTTATATCAAGAAAAATAATCTTGATAAAAATGACCGTGTAGTTATCATTGATGATTTCTTATCTAACGGATGGGCAGCTGAGGGTATGATATCCATGATTGAATCTAGTGGTGCACATGTTGTTGGTATGGGTGTTGCAGTTGAAAAAGGTAATAAATCCGGTGGTGCTAAGATTAGAAGTAGAGGCATTCAACTTGAAAGTTTATCTATAATTGATGGTGTATCAAAAGATAACGTTATTACATTTAGACATTAATTGACATAGTTTTTTAATTTTTATATAATAATGATTGTATGCCTAGGAGGGTATTTATATGATTTTTGATGAAATTAAAGAAATCATCGTCGATGAGTTAAACATTAGTCCTGAAAAGATTACTCTTGAAGCTAACTTAGCTGAAGATTTAGGTGCTGATTCACTAGACGCTGTTGAAGTTATTATGGATATTGAAGACAAGTATGGCGTTAAGATTGATGACGAAACTGCTAAGAGTTTAAAAACAGTTAAAGACTTAGTTGATTATATCGAAACTCATCAAGCAAAATAAACAAAATGAGGCTACTAAAAGTGGCCTTTATTTTTTTTAAGGAGGTGGAGTAATGGATAAGGATTTTGAAAATAAGATTTACGAAGAGATTAATACAAGACATTTATATGATTATGAAAATGACCAATATAAACCTAAAATATTAATAACTAATGAATATGCTAAAATGGATACTATTGAGCCAGTAGCCATTAATTTATATTCTTATGTTATATCTGATATGTATGCTAGATTCTTACGAATGAACGCAAATAACGTCTTATTTTTAAGTGCCATTAATGATTTATCATCATCCACTTTTAAATTGTTAAATGACACTAATTTAGATTTTAAAGATTTAGAATCAAGATATAAAGACAATTTTGATAGGCTAAATATATCATATGATTCTAGATATTTTGTGCATTCTTATGATAAAAAATTTATAAGTTTTCTAGATTCTTTTTTTACTCGTAATTTTAATAAAACAATATTTTATGCTTTAGATAATGTCTATATGACACCTCTTAAAGATAAAGTTTCGAATATCTTCGATTTGAAAGAAGAAAACAACAGATATTTTAATGAGAACTTTGAAGAAGTATTTTTAGGTCCGTCTAATGTAGTTTATCTAGATTTTTCTAAATATGACTCTAAAGTAATTGATGAGGTGGAAAAACTCGATATTGACACTAAATATAAAAATTATATATTTAATAAATTAGCTCTATTTGAATCACTAGAAGTTAATTTTTATATAAGTGAAACTCTAAGTTTAGATATTGATTTTTTAACTCCTGAATATTTAGCTGGTGTAACATTTATTTGCTTAAACCCTGAACTTATGGATGTGTCTAAATATGTTACAAATGAAGAAATGGAATTTGTTAACGATTACATTTTGCAAAAAGAAGGATATTATGCTTTTTCAGGGAATTTCACAATAAATCCTCTTACAGGAAAAGAAATTTATATCTTTATTTCTACTTATTTTAATGAAACTATACATGCAGGAATACCAGGAGTAAATGAGAATGATCTAATATTTAACAATATATTAGGTTTTGATACTATAGATATAGTTCTAAATGGAAATATCATTAATAGTGATTTTTTGTCAGGCAAAACCGAGGAAGAAGCTAGAAAAGAAATATTTAATGTATTTATATCTGAAGGTTTAGGAAAAATAAAAAGGCACTTAAAAAATAATCATATTGTACTGTCAAGTTTTGAGCCGGGAGGCCTTCCTGTACCTCTTGAGGTTTCAAGAGGAAAAAAGATTGAAACAATAAAAGAAGAATATTTCCCGGTATATTACAATAAATTTTTAAAATTAATATTTGGTAAAAATGTAGATAGACCTATTGAATTAATTAACATTAATTTTAATGATACGTTTATTAATGCTATTATGGATATCTATTTATCTAAAGAAAAACATTATTTTAATGATAAAGAATTTTTAGATAACGAGATTAAAGTAATAAGTGAAAAATCAATATTTAGTCGTATTTTAGTTCCATTAGTTTTAAGAATTATAGATAATACTAAATTAAAAAATGATAGATATGTAATCTATCATCAAAACTATAATGATTTAACTTATATTAACCAAATGAACAATCTAAATGTTACTTTTGTAAGTGATACGCTTAACTTATTCTCTTCAGACGCAGTTAGATTATATATTTTATATGATTATACAGAAGAATTAGAAGCTAGTATTAAAAAAATTGGAGATTTAGATTATTTTGTTAATAAAATAATTAATAAATATAGTGAAGAATTTAGTTATGAGAATCAAGAATTATCAAGTCAGTTGTATATACTTTCGTGTGAACTTGAAAATTTGGCAAAAAAACTAGACTATTTAAATTACTTTAAAAAACTACAAAATTTCTTTGAAATGAAAATAGAAAGTAAAAAGTGGAGCGAAGAAGATGCACTTATGTTTTTAAAACTTTTGTCTATCTTAATACCAGTATGTGCTGAATATATTTATAGAACGAGATTTAACGGAAGAGATTATTTAATGTATGAAGCCTATCCTACTCTTGATTAAATAAATCACCTTGATATGCGTTAAGTCGTCGCATCTCTTTATCTATTTCATTCATTACAACCATCTTTTTAACGGTCCATTTAGGCTCAATTAATTCATTTAAATCCATATCCGCAGAAAGCCTGTGAATAATAATGTTTGGATCCATATGGCGAATTAGGGTAACAACAATATCTTTATATTCCGATAGTGTTGGTAAATGCCATGGTGTATCCTTATACATTTGAGCTATCTTTGTATCTTTTATAATACATAGTTCATGTATTTTGATTCCGTCAACGTGTAAATCGTTTAAAAACTTTATAGTATTTAAATTGTCTTCAATAGACTCGCTAGGTAAACCTATCATTATATGAACTACAACCTCGATATTCTTTTCTTTAAGTCTTTTAACCGCATCAATAAATTCTAAATTGTTATGACATCTATTTAATAATACACCGGTAGTCTCGTTTGCAGTTTGTAAGCCAAGCTCAACTACTGTGTGTATTTTTTTATTTAGTTCGCCTAAAAATTCAACTTTGTTCTGCTCTAAACAGTCTGGGCGTGTACCTATCGCAATTTCTTTTACGTTTGGGTCAAGATCTATTGCCTTTAAAAAATTCTTTTTTAAAAAGTCTAAAGAGGCATATGTGTTAGTGTTTGCCTGAAAATAAGGAATATAGTAAGAATCAGGCCATTTTCTATCCATGATTTCTTTAATTTTCTTAAATTGGGTTTTAAGATCATCCTCTTTTTTCCCTGCAAAATCTCCTGATCCAAGTTTTGAGCAATATATACAACCGCCGTATCCTTTTTTACCATCTTTATTAGGACAAGTAAGGCCTAAATTTAGACTTATTTTAACAACTTTTTTATTATATTTTTTCTTATAGTAATTACTTAGAGTATTATAATGTTTTTCTGCGTTCATTAAGTTCATAAAATCACCTAAAATAATCATAACAAAAAATTATAAATATTAAAATGTGAAACTTTAGTGATTTTGATTTTTTGATTTTTAATTGAGATTTAAATATGTTATAATTTTACTACTTGGAGGAATATTATATATGTTCAAAAGATTAGCTTATTCACTCTTTAAACCTAAACATATAGCTTTATTTATAAAAGATAAATCATATATGTCTATTATATATTTTTTTATTGCGGTAATTTGTTGTGCATTGCCTTCCATATGTCGCTATGTTAATACTGATTATTCAATTACAGAATCATCTTTTAGAAGTGCTGTAAATACTTTAGTTGAGTATAAAGAAAGTAATGCCAAAATAGTAGATAGTCTTTTCACTTGTGATTCTCCTTTTGTAATCACAATTGATGAAAATAAATATTACTTTGGAAATCAAGTTGTAAGTGATACAACATATTTTTATTTTTCTGAAGACTCATTTAAATTAGTAGAAAATTCACGTACATCAGATTCAATTACTTATACAGATTTAGGATACACTAACCTTGATTTTACAGTTCTTGACACAAACAGTTTAGAATTTGGTACTTTTAAAGGCATGATGAATACAATTTACTATAGATATTTAAGATATTCTGATAGTGTGATTGTTTTATCCCAATTTTTTACAACATTTGTTGATGTTGGATTCTCTATTCTTATTATTTTCTTATTTGTAAGTGCTATTACACCGATGTTTAAATCAAGTTATAGATTTAATTTAGCTGTTTATTCGATGACTTGGTTTTATGTAATTTATATCATAGGTAGTTTATTAAATAGTGTAATACTTGAGTTTGTAGGAATAATAATTGCGTTCTTTTTCATTCGTAAAGCACTTTCTAGTGTAAGAATTATTAATATTAAGAAGTAGGCTATTATGAGTAAAAAATATAATGAACACTTGTGTAATGTTTTAAGTTTACCACTAGATAATAAGATTATTGAATCTAATGTTACAAGAAACGAAAACGATGACGTTTTAATTAAGATTAAATTTGAAAAACCTATTTCTCTTGATTTGTTTAAGCAAATTGAAGAGAAAAACGTAGAAGATTTTGTTATTAATGGCTCTAAAAAAAGTTGCACAACTTATGTTTTGTATGAAGATAATAATATTATGCAATCAGAAGCTATTAATTATTTAAATGAAGCTATTAGTCGTGCTAGTACTAGACGACAAAGACTTAAGTCTTTGCTAGGTCTTCACGTATCTTTTAGACATAACATTTATACATTTATCGTTGATGATGAATCTATGTATTTAAAAGACGACGCAAAATATATTAGTGAGGAACTTGTTTATTTTGGTATTAATGCTTGTCTAGAGTTTTATTCGAATTCATCTCTTCAAACTCGTAAGGACAGAGTTGATGAGATTGTTAAAGAAAATTATAAACAATACTTAGAGGTTAAAGAGGAACCAAGTTTTGAGCCTGAAAAATCTAATTTTTATAGAAGAACTCCTAAAATAGATGAGTCTACATTGCCTGTTACAAACATTAAAGATATACCATATGATCAAGGTGCACTTTTAACATATATTGAAACTCATAATAATTCTAACTTTAAAATAAAAGGAGAAATTTTTAAACTAGACATTAATAAGCCTAAGAACCAATATCTAGTAAAAGTTTCGATATATGACGGAACTGATTCAATTGTTGTGACAAAGTTTGTCAAAGACAAGAGTGAAGAACTTGAAGAAGTTTTAAAGTGGAAGACAGGACAATTATTAGAAGTTGTAGGTCGTGCTAATTATTCTAGATTTGATAGAGATGTAGTTATTGAGGCACAGTCAATTAATAACCTAGGTCTTCCAGAACGTGCTAAAAGAGAAGATAATGCGAGTGTAAAAAGAGTTGAACTTCAAGCACACACTAAAATGAGTGGAACAATGGATGGGTTATCTGACGCCTCTGAATACATCAAGCAAGCCACAGCTTGGGGCATGAATGCGATGGGATTCACAGACACAAGTGGTGTTTTTGAATTCTCAGAAATATTACATTCATTACCTAAAGATTGTAATTTCAAACCTTTGTATGGTCTAGAGATGGCTTATGTAGATTACAAAAATCATAAAATTAATTTAAAAGATGAAGATATTGATTTAAGAAATGCAACATTCACTGTTTTTGACTTAGAAACTACAGGACTATCTCAAACATACGATACGATTATTGAATTTTCATGTATAAAAGTAAGAAAAGGCGAGGTAATTGGACACTTCGATAAGTTTGTTAATCCAGGTTATCATATTGATGAAAGAATCACAGCCCTTACCTCAATCACTGATGAAATGGTTCGTGATGCGGATCCTTTGTCTATTGTAATGCCTGAATTTTTAGAGTTTGCGAAAGACACAATACTTGTCGGACATAACGTACAGTTCGATTATGGTATGATTTGTGCAAAAGAGCGCGAGTTAAATATTACGCCATTTGTTGATTTTGCGGCTCTTGATACACTAAATTTATTTAGATCATGTTACAACGTTGATGTTTTAGGAAGCGACGGAACTAAGACATTTAACTTAAAAGCCTTATCTAAGTATTTTAAAGTTAAGCAGGAACATCACCACAGAGCGATTGATGATACAAGAGTAACTGAGGAATGTTTCATTCAAATGTTACAAAATGTCTACAAGCGTGGTGTATACAATTATAAAGATTTAAATTCTTTAATTGATGAATCTAATTTCTTTAAACATGTAATTCCTTCTACAATAAATATCTTAGTTAAAAACCAAACAGGATTAAAGAATTTGTATAAATTATTCTCAGATTCTATGACTATTCACTGTGCAAATGAAGGACGACTTATGTCTAATATCTTAGAGCGTTTCCGTGAAGGTTTAATTGTCTTTGAAGGTGGATATAGATCTAATGTATTTGAGTGGGCACTACGTAGAAGCGAAGAAGAAGTTAGAAGTGAGATTAAATTACTAGACTTTGTTTCTATTCAACCTCCGTCTTGTTATAGTCATTTAATTGCTGATATGCCTGATGGCGAAACACGTATAAAAGAGACTATTAAAAAGATTATTAGAATAGCTAAAGAAGAAAATAAACTAGTATGTGCTACATCTAATTCATACTATATAGATCCTTCTAGCAAACCTTATAGAGAAATATTAATCTCAAGTCCACAAGTTGGTGGAGGCCAAAATAATTTAGCTAATTATTTAGAAGATTATAATGTTTCACCTGACGCACATTTACGTACAACTGAGGAAATGATTGATGAATTTAGTTTTCTTAATGACGATAAGTTAGTTTATGAAATAGTTGTAACAAATACAAACATTATAGCCGATTTAGTAGAACCAGTTCAACTATTCCCAAAAGACAACAAAGAAACAGGTGAAGAGGCTATGAAAGCGCCTCGAGATGACCAGTTCTCAGAGTCTCTTGGTGTACCTTCACTTGTAGAGGATATGAAACGTATCGTAAACTATAACCTCGATAGATTGTATGGTAGTGACTACATTCATCCTATTGTTACAAAGAGATTAAACAGAGAATTAACTTCAATTATTGGGGCAGGTTATTCATCAACATACTATATGGCACACTTACTTGTTAAAAAGAGTGAAGAAGATGGGTATATGGTTGGTAGCCGTGGATCGGTTGGAAGTTCGTTTGCGGCCACACTTATGGATATTACCGAAATTAATCCTTTGCCACCACACTATAGATGCACAAAATGTAAATATCACGTCTTTAAGATGACTGATGAAGAAAAAGAAGAATATGGTGTTCGTGATATAGATAAACCGTTTATGATTTCGCTTGATAATACTTTATCTGGTTACGACTTACCTGATGCAGTATGTCCTTGTTGTAACACACCACTTAAGAAAGATGGTCACGATATTCCGTTTGAAACATTCTTAGGCTTTAATGGAGATAAAGTTCCGGATATTGATTTAAACTTCTCAAGTGAATATCAAGCTAAAGCGCATGCTTATATTAAAGAAGTATTTGGTGTATCTCACTCATTTAGAGCTGGTACTAGACAAGATATTCAAGAAAAGAACGCTTATGGTTATGTTAAAGCATATTGTGAGAAGAAGTGTTTACATCTAAGAGACTGCGAAATTGATAGACTTGCAAGCCATATAACAGGAGTAAGAAGAAGTACAGGACAACACCCTGGTGGTATTGTAGTAGTACCAAAATACTTCGATATATTCCAAGTAACACCTGTTCAATATCCGGCAAATAAAACCGATAACGCTTGGATGACAACTCACTTTGAATATCACTCATTTGAAGATAATTTGCTTAAACTTGACTGCCTAGGACACGATGATCCAACACTTATTAGATACTATATGGACTATGTAAACACTCATCAAGATAAATATCCATTTAGTAATGCGAAAGACATACCAATTGATGATGCGAATGTTTATAAAATGTTTGGAGAGACTGAAATTTTAAATATTACAAAAGAAGAAATTGATTCCCAAGTGGCTTCTTTTGCGGTGCCTGAATTTGGTACAACATTCGTACGTCGTATGTTAAATGATACATTACCAAAAACATTTGCCCAACTAGTAAAAATTTCAGGTTTATCTCATGGTACAAACGTATGGACTACAAATGCCCAAGATCTAGTTTTAGGTAAAACTAAGTTTGGTGAAATACCTTTTGCGGATGTAATAGGTTGTAGAGACGATATTATGCTTGACTTAATTAAGATGGGATGCGAACCTAACGTATCTTTTAAAATAATGGAATTCGTTCGTAAGAACCAAAAGAAGAAAAAGCCAGCAGATTGGATCAACTATCAAAACTATATGAGAGAACACAATGTTCCTGAGTGGTACATTTGGTCTTGCGATAAAACTGAATACTTGTTCCCTAAAGCGCATGCGACTGCATACGTATTAATGGCGCTTCGTATTGCTTGGTTTAAACTTTATAGCCCTGCCTTGTTCTATTCAGGCTGGTTTTCTAAACGTGCTAAACAGTGGGACGTTAATTATTTTCCTAAGAGCGTAGAAGATATTACAAATAGAATTAAAGAAATTCAAAATTCTCCTGCTAAAACGGATAAAGATGACGATGTTGTTACCGCTCTTGAGGTTGCACGTGAAGCTCGTGCTAGAGGTATTAAGTTCTTACCTGTCGATATTAACAAATCTAGTGCCTTAATCTTTGATGTTGTTGATGATACAACACTTCGTATGCCATTTGTTGCGGTTGACGGACTTGGAGAAGCTGCGGCTTTATCTATCGAAAGTGCAAGAAAAGAAAAAGAATTTACATCGATTGAAGATGTATCGAAAAGAACTAAATTATCTAAGACTTTAATTGAAGAATTTAAACGCATGGGATCATTTGGTGATCTTAAAGAAAAAGATGAAGTCAAACTAGGCGGTTTATTTGATTTCTTCTAATTCACAACATTTATATATAAATTATTAAATATGTTGTATAATATTTATAGAATTTTATAAGGAGGAATTATTATGCAAGTAAATAATCCATTTATTAAACAAGCTGAATCTGAATCAAGAGAATCAAGCGAAGCTTATGTTGTTGCAAGCGACAAAGCTAGCATGAAGTCAATTGGTTTTAAGACATTATTCTTGATTTTAGCAGCTATTATCTCAGGTGGAATTATTGCAATATACTTTAATCAAGCAATATATTCTCAAGATTTAACTGAAGCCCAACAAGCTCAAATATTAGCTCGTATTATAACAGCACTAGGTGTAGCAGCAGTAGTTAGTTTTATAGGTTTCTTATTCGGACGCTTAATCCCATCATCAGCTGTTGTATGCGGTCCGTTATATGCAGTAGGTGAAGGCGCAATGCTTGGTGCGCTTTGTGCACTATGTGAATTGTATGTGCCTGGTATTACAGCTACAGCCGGAGTAGGAACAGCAGTTATAGCACTACTTACTTATGTACTTTATACGTCAGGATTAAAGAATAAGATGAATAAAGTGTATGCATTCTTCTTTGTATATGCAATTTCTCTTTTAATCACTGTTATTGTATTAAATATATTCTTAGCATTTAATAGTGTTTCAAGTAGTAGCTATTTTGCAATAAATATTGCAATATGTATCTTATACTTAGGATACGGAGTAATCATGTTAATGCTTAATTTTGATGAAGCAAGTAATGCTTGTGCGCGTGGAGTAGATAAAAAGTACGAGTGGTCAATTGCACTTGGGCTTGTATATACTATATTAATGATTTTCTATTATTTAGTATATTTAATTTTACTAGTCGCATCTAAAGTTAAAAGCGATAACTAATAAATGTCTTTAAAGGTGAAGAGAAATCTTCACCTTTTTTCTACTAATTTTATTTAAAATATTTTATAATTAGGTAAAGTAAAGAATATTTAAGAGGTATAACAATGATTAAGTCTCTTGATAAAAAAATTAAAAATAAAAGTCATAAGATATTAAAAGCCATCATAAGAACATTACTTGCAGTATTTTTAATAGTAATACAAATTACAATGTATTTGTTTATATTTTTTGGTCTAAACATTTTAAAAGGACCATATCCGACAGCTTATAATATCATTTATGAAATATTTAAATGGTTTGGAGTTGTAATTGTTCTTTTATTATTCACATCAACAATTAATCAATCTTATAAATTTTCATGGACATTTTTCATCTTGCTTTGTCCTTTTATAGGAACTGTTTGTTATGTAATGTTTGGTAATGCGCGTGCACTAACAAAAAATCAAACAAAGAAGATGAAGGAATTTACAGAATATTATCATTTGAAAAATAATGAAAACAATGAGTTGAAATCTGAAGACGTAGAGTTTAATCTCATATGTAATGCACTTAAAAAAGACAGTGGATTTTCGCTGTATAAGACAGAAAATTTAGTTTTCTTTAATGATGCGAAAAAGAAACATGATGATATGTTAAAAGAAATAAAGAAGGCTAAAAAGTTTGTATTCATTGAATACTTTATTATTGCGAGCGGATTTGCAAGTGCTGATTTATTTGATATTTTAATTGATAAGGCAAGAGAAGGCGTAGAGGTTAAAATATTAACTGACGATATAGGTTCTATATTTGTTCGTGATAAACACATGGAACATTTACTTCTAACTATTCCAAATCTTGAGTTTAAAGTGTGGGAACCGCTTGGTCCTACAATTAATCCTCGTGTTAATTATAGAGATCACAGAAAGATTTGTATAATTGATGGACTTGTTGCTTACACAGGTGGAGATAATATAGCTGACGAATATATTCATAAACGTGAAAGATTTGGATTTTGGCGTGACGTTGCAATTAAGGTGTGCGGTAGACCTGTTAGATCGTTTTTGAATATGTTTTTATCAATGTGGTATATGACTACAAATATTAAACTTGATATTAATAAATACATACCAGAGTATCAAAATAATTATAAAGACGCATCTTATATTTTACCTTTTTCGGATGGTCCGATGAATAGAGATAATCCTAGTTATAATTTGTTTAAGAATTTATTTAACAGTGCTAAAAAGAGAATTGTAATATCTACTCCTTATTTTATTATAGATGATCAAATGATTGATACCCTTATATCTAAAGTAAAACAAGGTGTGGAAGTAAATATTTTAATTCCAGGTATACCTGATAAAAAGATTGCTTATACAATGACTATGTCTCATATGAATAATTTACTTAAGGCCGGCGCAAACGTTTATAAATTTAGTCCTGGATTTAATCATGCCAAAGAAGTAATAATAGACGATGCTTATGCTTTTGTAGGCACTGTAAACACAGACTATAGATCGTTTATTTTACACTTTGAGGACGGGGTACTTATTAAAGATAATGATATAGTAAAAGAAATGAATGATGATTTTAATAACATGCGATTAAAGTCAGAAAAGATAGATTATAACGTATATAAAAATAGAAATATAGGTATTAAGTTTATTGAACTTGTACTAAAGGTTGTTTCTCCTTTATTTTAATTAAATAATTTTATAAATAGATTTGAAGTGTTCAAGTCTATTTTTTACTTTATTGTAATATGCGCACTGTCATATGTAAGTGGCTTATAATATGTTTTTTTGGAAAAGTGCAAATTTATCATATTTAGTTTACAACTATGAATGCATTATAAAGATATAATGACAATGTGTTGATATCTTAAATGTAAATGATATAATTTAGATGGACGGATGTTTAGTTATGACAACAAACTTAAACATTAAAATTGATAAAACTGTAAAAGAACAATCAGATGAAATTTTTAAAGAATTAGGGTTAAACATGTCAACCGCTATTAATTTATTTTTAAGAACAACTATACGTGAACATGGTATTCCTTTCGATTTAAAATTAGATGTGCTAAATCATGTTACTGAAACTGCAATTAAGGAAAAGAAAAAATTTTAGAAGATCTTAATGCTAAAAAATATTCTTCAATGGATGAACTAAAAGCTGCATTAGAAGATAAAATTTGATGTTACATTCACTATTCAATTTAAAAAAGATTTAATATTAGCTTAAAGGCAAAATAAAAATTTGGATAAATATTATGCAATTATTAATTAATTGGTTAACGGAAAGTCTCTTGCTGCAAAATATAAAGACCACGATTTATCTAGAAATTATAAAGGTACTCGTGAATGTCATATTGAACCAAATTGGTTATTAATTTATGAAGTAAAAAATAATCAAACAGTACTTATGTTATATAGACTTGGCACTCATTCAGAATTATTTAAAAATAGTTATAATACGCATATAATAAGTCTATTATATTTAATGTTACTAGTTAATATTAAATGTTTGATAATAGATTTTTTTCTTTATTAAGATTTACGTATTTTAAATTAAACTAATAAAGTAATTGAATTCAAATTCTTTTCACTTGACAGTATACCTAGGTGGGGTATATTATATATACTGGTAGGAGGTATTTATGATATATAAATTTTATATTGACGGAATGAAGTGTCAAAATTGCAAAAAGACAATTGAGACTATCATAAATAAATTTGATTCGGTAGAAGATTTAAATATTGATTTAGAGAATAAAGAAGTTGTTTTAAGTTGCGATGAGAGCGACGTTAAAAATATCAAGGATGATATTGAAACTAGTGGTAAATATAAAGTGATAGACGAAGAAGAAAGATATAAATTAAAACCACGTGAAAGTGAGTCTAAGAAAAAAATAATTAATCGTATGAAACGCCTAATAGGACAGTTAAACGGTATTATGAATATGATTGAAGAAGATAGATATTGTGATGATGTGTTAATTCAATTATCTGCGGTAGACAAATCTATAAAATCTCTTGCAAATACAATACTTGATGAACACTTACATACATGTGTTGTAGAAAATATCAAAAATGATAATTTAGAGTCTTTAGATGAAATTATTGACTTATTTAAGAGGTTCCAATGATGAAAAAGAAGTTTGATATAAAAGGCATGACATGTGCATCATGTCATGCTCATGTATTTAATGCAGTAGATAAATTAGACGGGGCTACAAACGTTAATGTTAATTTACTTAAAAACACTTTAGAACTAGAGTGTGATGAAACTAAACTAAGTGATAAAGATATTATTAAAGCTGTGCGTGATGCCGGGTACATGGCAATTTCTAAAGATAAAACGATAGAAACAACGAGTGCGGAAAAAGATTATAGATTACAAAAATTAATTTTTGCAATCGTTGATATGCTTGTTTTAATGTATTTCTCTATGGGACATATGATGTGGGGATGGTATGCGCCTAGTGCATTCAACATGCACACAAATCCAATGGGATTTTCATTAATTCAATTTATTCTAGTTATTCCTATTGTATTTATCTATAAAGATTATTTTATAAATGGTTTTAAACGTTTAATTAAAAGAAGTCCTAATATGGACACTCTAATAGCTTTAGGCGCAACTATTGCTATAATTTATGGTATTTATTCTTTGTTTATGATATCTCTAGGACATACTGAATATCATATGTATTTATACTTTGAAGCTGCCGCTATGATATTAACTTTAGTTTCCCTTGGAAAGTATCTAGAAAGTCTAAGTAAGAAAAAAACAACTAAAGCTATTGAACATTTAGTTACATTATCCCCGACTGAAGCTCGCGTTTTAGAAGGCGAGATAGAGATTATAAAAGACGCAAAAAATGTTAAAGTAGGGGATATAATAATAGCTAAAAATGGGGATAAGATTCCGGTTGACGGGGTTGTCATATCAGGTAGTGCTTCTATTGACGAAGCAAATATTACAGGAGAGTCTATGCCTGTTCTTAAAGAGCGTGATGCACAAGTTTACTCTTCTTGTATAGTTAAAAGTGGATATATAAAGATTAAGGCTACAAAAGTAGGGGACGATACTTCGATAGCTAATATTATAAAACTTGTAGACGAGGCATCAAACTCAAAAGCGCCAATATCTAAACTAGCTGATAAGATTTCTTATTATTTTGTCCCAACTATTATAATTGTAGCTATTCTTACATTTATAATTAATTTAATATATAGTCACAAATTAGAATTAAGTTTAAATTTTGCAATCACTGTCCTTGTAATTGCTTGTCCCTGTGCATTAGGCCTTGCAACTCCAGTCGCAATAATGGTTGGGACTGGTAAGGGCGCAAGTAATCAAATTTTAATTAAAAATGCAGAAATATTAGAAGAAGCGCATAAGATAAAAACAGTAGTATTTGATAAAACCGGAACCATTACAAATGGTGCACCTAAAGTAACTGATTTCAAGGCTGAAGATAAAAATCTGATTAATTATTTATATTCACTTGAAAATTGTTCAGAGCACCCTTTAGCTAGCGCTATTATAAGTTATGCTGAGGAACAAAATGCACGAATAAAAGAAGTATCTAATTTTGAGTTTATTAAGGGTGAAGGCATAAAAGGTGTTATTGATAATAATACCTATTGTGTTGGAAACCTAAAGATGATGAAAAATATGGGTATAGACACGACTGAAATCACGAAAACATTCGATGCTTTAGCGCTTGAGGGTAAAACCCCACTTGCAATCTCAAAAAATGATAAAATTGAAGGCTTCATAGCGCTTAAGGACGAAATAAAAGAAACTTCAGTGGTCGCTATTGATAAACTAAAAAAATCAGGTATTAATGTAGTGATGCTTACAGGGGATAATAAGAATACTGCAAATAAGATTGCACGTGAAGTAAATGTTGATAATGTATACGCTGAAGTATTACCCGAAGAAAAACTTGAAATTATAAATGAACTAAAGAGAAAAACATATGGACTTGTCGCAATGGTAGGAGACGGTGTAAATGATAGTCCGGCTCTTGCGGGTGCTGATTTAGGTATTGCAATAGGAGCAGGATCAGATGTTGCGATAGATTCAGCAGATATAGTATTACTTAGAAATGACTTAATGGATGTATATAATTCAATTAGACTTAGCAAAAGAGTATTATTTACAATTAAACTTGGATTATTTTGGGCATTCTTTTATAATTTAATATGTGTAGTTTTATCTACAGGATTTATGTATTATATAACTGATGGTAGTTTTAAAATGACACCTATGATTGGTTCAATCGCAATGAGTATATCAAGTGTATCAGTAGTACTTAGTTCACTTACTATAAATTTCTTTAAACCAATAAGAATTGAAAGTAATAATAAAACAAACAATAAAACGGAGGATAATAAAATGGAAGTTAAATTAAATGTAGAAGGTATGATGTGTAATCACTGCAAAGCCCATGTTGAAGAGGCTTGCAAGAGCGTAGAAAACGTTGTAAACGCAGTAGCATCACTAGAAAACAAAGAAGTTGTTGTAACTTACAACAATAGTGTTTCACTTGATGCATTAAAAGAAGCTATTACAAAAGCAGGATACGAAGTTAAATAAAATATTGGTTATATAGTTTCTATGGAGTAAAATCTTTAGAACCTTTTTAGTTTTTGGTGATTATAAAGAATACATTATATTTTATTCTAATGATTAATCTATTGTGGACAAATATTCATATTTAATTTAAATACATCACACGACTAACGATATATTTAATAATAATTTAAAGGAATGAATTAATAACAAGGGTCTATGAATGTTAGTATTTCTATCATTAAATAATTTTAATTTGTTATAAATTAGATAAAAAACTATGACTAGTTTGCTAATTTGAACTTACTTGTAATTAATCGGTTTAAAATGAATATTCATAAATGAAACTGATATTTAAAAAAGTTTAAGATAATAATTTTAAAAAAAAGAATTTAAAAATACCTTTATTAGTTGTATAATTAAGTCAAACATAAAATGATATATATATCACTAAAACCTAAAATTTTAGGTATATAGTTTATATCAATTTTTT
>CAVFGN010000035.1:0-20502 GCA_963621965.1 Alistipes finegoldii | reverse complement strand
TTACGAATGTAGCTTTCGTTAGAATTACTTAATAATTTGTTTTGTTGATAGTTTAATTCGTTAATACGTCTGTAGAATTCGTTGATAGTTTTTTTATAGTTATTATTAGTATTATTATAATTATCTATTTGCGAATTGTATGCATTTAATTTTTGATGATATTCATAGTTTGCATTTGTATAAATAGAAGAATATTTAATTTCTGCATCAAGTTTAATGTGGTCATTTAAAATTCTTTCTTCGATATTAAAGAATTCTTTTATAAACTTAACAATAAGGTTACAAATGGAAGAAAAGTAGATGCTACAAGAATCTAGTGAATCTTCTGTAGTTTGAATTGCTTTATTTAGTTGAACTAAAAATATAGGCAAGAACGTTTTAGTTAAGTAATCAAAATAATTGATATGATTCTTTAGCAATTGGAGATCATATCTAGAACGATTATATTGTAAATTGTACTTGTAATTAGCAATTTTATCGTTTTTTTCTATATCGATTGATGCAACATCATTTTTTAAATGAATTTCTGATGTGTCAATGAAATTTTTTAATATATTTTCGTAAAATGCAGCAGAATTATTGTTGAAATCAATAGTTTCTTTTGCAATTTTTGAATATCTTTCAAGTTCGATATTATCCACTACATCGCTTTCGTTTTTTTCTAAGGCATTTTTTTTAAGGTAGTAATTAATAAGTACATTGTTATATTCTAATACATATTTATTTTTTTCAATATTATAAAGACTTTGGTTAAAAAAGTATTTTTCTGAAATCAAATCATAATTTTGATTAAATTTAATAATCTCATTTTCGGTAGAAGTACTGACTTCTTTATTTTTAATATTTTTCAAATGTTCAATTTGTAATTTATTAATTTCAATTTGAACTTTTGCATAATAAGAATCGTAGTCTTTTTTCTTTCTCAAAATTAAGATATTAACATTTCTTTTCTCATTATTAATTTCTTTAGCTTGGTTGTTTCTTTGAATGCTATCAAATAGATTTTTTTCTCTTGTTTTAGATGCAATTGATTCTTCAAGAGGCTTGATTTTGACATCTTTATCTATATTTTTTAAATTTATATTATATTGACGCCATGCTTCAATTTCTTTTTTCTCTTTCTTTATTTCGTTAGAAAGGTTCTCTAGTTCTTGTTCTAAGTTTTCAATTTCTTTTTCTCTTGTTCTTTGTTCGAATTGATACTTATGTAACTCGAATTTATACTTACTTTTTAGACTAACTTTATCGCTATGAGAAAAATTCTTATTTTTTAATAATTCTTTAGTCTGTTCAATTTTACTATTATTTAAAGAAGTTTTAACACGATTTAGATATTTCTTATCCTGCAATTTTTGTTTTAATTCATGTTCTTTCGCATTATATTTTTTATCTACTTCAACAAGTTTTTTTCGAGCTTGAAGGTTGATGTTTTGTACATCTTTTTTATATAATTCTTCAATTCTTTCAATATCTACATTGTTAGAATTAACTTCAACCTTATATTGTTCGTTATTTTGTTTAATAATTGTATTGTACATTAACTGAATTTCACTTATTTTTTTATTAAGTGCTGTTTCTATTTGCTTAATTTCGTCGTTTAAATTTTTCTCTTCATCAATAATGCTACTTTTATAATTTTCAATTTTAATATTTATGTCATGATCTATTTCTTCAAGATGTTTTTGATAATTTTTTGAAGAATCAACTAAATCGTATTGAGATTTAGAAAGAGAAGAGTGAAATTTATTATATTTTAGATTGGCAGTATTATTAAAGATACCAATATAATAATTATATTTGTCTAAATTAGGTTTTTCTTTAGATTTAATAATATCATTCTTGTTATCAAATTCAATTTCTCTACTTAATTTTGAATTTTGCGTGATATTATTTTTTTTTAGAACAAAAACTTGAATATCATTACATAATTTAGAGTATTTATTATTAGAGTTTTTTATTTGTTTTAAATAAGAATTTTTCTTGTCTTCATATTTATCTTGTAATATAGAAACATTGTTGATATATTCGTTTTCAAGTTTATTAATATCTCTATTGTATGTTATTATTAAATTCGTATTATTATCTAAATAGTTATGCGTAGCTTGAACTAACTCGTTAGTCTTTAATTGGGCTTTATTATATGACTCTTCAAATGATTTAATGAATGGTTCGTCAAATATTTCTTTAAGGTTGGTGTTTGAAGAATATTCTTCAACAAGTAAGCCTAATGAAGCTAAAATTTCACTATAGTTCATAATAATACTCCTTTCTAAAAATACAAAAAAATCTTTATTATATTATATAATTAAAATAAAAGTAAGTAAAGTTTACACTTATAGGCTTTAATATTAATGTAATAAATGATATAATAAGGAGTATTTTTATGTACGCATATATTAAAGGCAAAATAAGTGAAATTAAGCCAAAATACATTGT
The DNA here is from genome assembly GCA_963621965.1 of Alistipes finegoldii. GTDB lineage: Bacteria > Bacillota_I > Bacilli_A > Acholeplasmatales > Anaeroplasmataceae > JAEELC01. The sequence continues at coordinate 18,066 of CAVFGN010000035.1, read as the reverse complement.
TTTAGAAAATAATAATATTGGATATGAGATTATTGTAGGTAACCCATTTTCTTATAGTGTAAGTGACGTGGAAAAAACAATTTATACTTATCACTTGGTTAGAGAAGATAGTAATGCTTTATACGGATTTGAATCTAGTAAACAAAAAGATTTATTCTTATCATTAATCTCTGTCTCAGGAATAGGCCCTAAAAGTGCTATGTCTATCGTTGCATATGCAAATGTAGATGAAATAGTTAGTGCGATCAATGTTAAAGACGTAACATTTTTGAAGAAGTTTCCTGGTATAGGACTTAAAGCAAGTCAACAAATAATACTTGATTTGGCTGGTAAACTTGAAGTTGATAGTAACAACTCCTATACGAAAGATAATGAGGTTATTGATGCTCTTGAATCACTTGGTTATAACAAAAAAGATATTATTAGAGTACTTAAAGATATAGATTTAACACAAAATGATTCTTTAATTATTAAAGAAGCACTAAAAAAATTAAATAAGTAAAGTTGTTTAAACATTTCTATAATTATTTGAAAGGATGTTTTGACAATGGATACAATTTTAAATGATGATGTAATTGAAAAAGAAGACCTAGAGCCGACTCTTAGGCCTTTTAAATTAAGTGATTATGTAGGACAAAGTACTGTTAAAGAAAAATTAGAAATTTATATAAAGGCTGCAAAAATTCGAAATGAGTCGTTAGACCATGTGCTTTTATATGGCCCTCCAGGACTTGGCAAAACAACACTTGCACAAATTATTGCAAATGAACTAGGCGTAAATATAAAGACTATATCGGGGCCTACTATCGAGAAAAGTGGAGACTTAGCTTGTGTTCTTACAACTCTTGAAGAAGGGGACGTACTCTTTATAGACGAAATACATAGAGTTCCTAAGATTGTTGAAGAGATTTTATATAGTGCTATGGAAGATTTCTATATTGACTTAATTATTGGTAAAGAATCTCAAGCAAAAACTATAAGACTTGATTTGCCTCCTTTTACACTTGTGGGTGCAACCACTCGCTACGGAGATTTATCAGCTCCACTTCGTGATAGATTTGGTATAGTCGAACGTTTAAATTATTATAATGTCTCTGAACTTAAAGCCATAATTAAAAGATCGAGTGAGGTTTATAAAGTTAAAATTGATGATTTAGCACTACTTGATTTGGCTAAAAGAAGTAGAGGTACACCTAGAATTGCAAATAGATTGCTTCGTCGTATCAGAGATTTTGCATATATTTTATCAAATGGCGAGATTACACAAAGTTTGTGCAAAGAAGCTCTTGACAAACTTAATATAGATGCGCTTGGGCTCGATACAATTGACATTAAATATTTAAGTGCTATAATAAATCAATTCAAAGGTGGACCAGTAGGGCTTGAAACTATTGCGGCTACAATTGGTGAAGTTAAAGAAACTATTGAGGATGTATATGAACCATATTTGTTACAAGAAGGGTTTATAAATCGTACACTTAGAGGAAGAGTTGTTACAGATAAGGCTTATGATCACCTACATATAGAAAGAAAGGATAAACTATGATAAGTTTAGAAGATTTTGATTACAATTTACCTGAAGAATTAATTGCGCAAACACCACTAACTAATAGAGAAGAGTGCAGGTTGCTTTGTTTAAATAAAGAAACAGGAGAAACAAATCACAAACATTTTTATGATATTTTTGATATGTTAAATAAAGGTGATGTACTTGTAATGAATGACTCTAAAGTTATTCCAGCACGTCTTTTTGGTCTTAAAGAAGAAACTAATGCACATATTGAACTTTTGATGTTAAAAGATTTAGGGTCTGACATTTGGCAAACCTTAGTTAAGCCAGCACGCCGTGTAAAAGTTGGAACTCGTGTTGTATTTGGAGATGGGCTTCTTAGTGCTGTTTGCGTAGAGGAAAGAGAAGAAGGAATTAGACATTTTAAGATGTGTTATGAAGGAATTTTTCTTGAAGTTTTAGACAAACTAGGAGAAACTCCTCTTCCTCCTTATATTCACGAACATTTAGATGATCCTAACATGTATCAAACAGTTTATGCTAAAAACCCAGGTAGTGCAGCAGCTCCTACAGCAGGTCTTCACTTTACAAAAGACTTATTAAAAAGACTTGAAGAAAAAGGCGTAGAACTTGTTTATGTAACACTTCATGTTGGCCTTGGTACTTTTAGACCTGTTAATGAAGAAGACATTACTAAGCATAAAATGCATAGCGAATACTATGAAATTAGTCAAGAAAGTGCAGATAAATTAAATAAAGCACTTACTGAAAAGAGAAGAATAATTTCTGTTGGCACAACTTCTACACGTGTTCTTGAAAGTGCGTACAATAACGGTTATAAAGAGTGTTTTGGTTACACTGATATATTTATTTATCCAGGATATAAGTGGAAAGCTGTTAATGCTTTAATTACTAACTTCCATTTGCCAAAATCAACACTAGTAATGCTTGTCTCAAGCCTAGCTTCAAGAGAATATATTCTTAACGCTTATAAGGAAGCTGTAGAAAATAAATACAGATTCTTTAGTTTTGGCGATGCAATGTTTATTTATTAATTTAAGGAGAAAATTATGTCATATTGGAAAAATTATAGCGAATATTTAAATGAAATTAATCCTAGGGTTATTATTACTATGGAAAACGGAAAAACTATGACTCTAGAATTATTTCCATCAACAGCACCTGTAACTGTTGAAAATTTCTTAAACTTAGTTGATTCTAAATTTTACGATGGATTAATTTTCCACCGTGTTATTAAAGACTTTATGATTCAAGGTGGAGACCCACTTGGAAATGGTATTGGTGGATCAGATACTCCTATTAAAGGAGAATTTGCAAGTAATCACGTTAAGAACTTATTAGCTCATGACCGTGGTGTTATCTCAATGGCTCGTACAAACGATCCTGATAGCGCATCAAGCCAATTCTTTATTTGTCACAGTGAATGTGCTCACTTAAACGGAATGTATGCATCTTTTGGTGTGTTAGTTGATGGGTTCGACACATTAGATGAAATTGCAAATGTAAAGTGCGATGCCTACGATAAGCCTAAGAGTGATCAAAGAATTAAGACCATTAGAAGAGCTTAATATGTTAAGTATAGATAAGTTAGAAATAAATAGTGATCTTCTATCAGAGTTTAATAACTCATTTGGCTCATTAGATAAGTACGCTTTAGCTTATAGCATAATTCTAGATAACAACATAGTAGGATATATTGTGCTTGATAGAATTAGCCAAATGAATGAGTATAAATTAGGTAAACTGTATATCAAGGCACTTGATGATTGTGTGTATAATGCAATAGATAATGAATTTGACAATCTATTAGAAAATTTTATAAATAAGGAATTTTATCTAAAAATTACTATAGATATAGATAAATCAGATCTTTTTAAGACTAATTTTATAAAAAAACATTATTTTGTCCTTAATAAGGAAAATGAAAATAATAATGAGTATAAAATTACTAAACCTATTTATTTAGAAAGGAGAAAATAATGAATCCAGTTTGGTTTGAATTAATACATAAAGATAAATATACGAATGCACGCGTGGGAATACTTCATACACCACATGGCGATTTCAAAACACCTATTTTTATGCCTGTAGGAACTAAAGCTACAGTTAAAAGTTTATCTCCTGAAGAAATAGATGCGGTAAGTGATGGCTTGATTTTAGGAAATACATACCACTTATGGCTTCAACCAGGGGACGATATTGTGCACGATGCAGGTGGCATAAGAGGCTTCATGAACTGGGATAAAGCACTTCTTACAGATAGTGGTGGATTCCAAGTGTTTTCTCTGGCTAAAATAAGAAAAATAACAGAAGAAGGCGTAAATTTCCGTCATCATAAATCAGGGGCTCCTCTATTTTTATCTCCTGAAAAATCTATGGAAATTCAAAATAATTTAGGCGCTGATATCATGATGTCTTTTGATGAATGTCCTCCTTTTCATGCATCGTATGAGTATATGAAGAATTCGGTAGAAAGAACACTAAGATGGGCTAAAAGAGGAATGGATGCGCATAAAAATAAAGATACTCAAGCTTTATTTGGAATTATCCAAGGTGGACCATTCACAGATTTAAGAGAACACTGTTTGAGAGAACTAGAAAAATTAGATTTTCCAGGATATGCAGTTGGTGGTTTGGCAGTTGGTGAATCTAAAAAAGAAATGTATGATATGCTTAATTTTTTAGCTCCAATTCTTCCAGAAAATAAGCCTCATTATTTAATGGGTGTAGGAAGTCCTGATGATTTAGTAGTTGGTGCTATGAATGGTATTGATATGTTTGATTGTGTAGACCCTACTCGTATTGCACGTCACGGAACAGCTTTGTCATTTAAAGGCAAAATTAGAATTAAAGGTGAAATTTATAAGCGTGATTTCACACCTCTTGAAGAAAAATGTGAGTGTTATACATGTACACATTTTACAAAGAGTTATATTAACCACTTGATAAAGGCTGAAGAAATGTTGGGCGCAAGACTTCTTACAATTCATAATTTACATTTCTTAAAGACTTTAATGTCTCGTATTAGAGATGCTATTATGACTGATTCTTTAAAAGACTTCCAAGAATCGTTCTTCAGAGACTTTGGTTATACACCACTAAGCGACATCATGAACGGAAATGTTGATAAACCAACAATGAAATTAACTGATGAAATCAAAATAACAGGCGAAAGTAAGCACTAAGATGTGCTTATTTTTTTGAAAGTTAAAAATGTATAGTCAACTTTACATTTTATGTTACTTATAATATAATATGAAAATGGGTGTATTATATGAAAACAAAAACATTCTACTATACTGACGAGCTAAATGATGATTTTGCTGGAATTAGTAAGAGAAAAATTGAAGTGAATAGTGACTTTAAATTTGTAAATAAATCGATTATTTATAAATTTTTTGAGGTTATTGTCCATAGAATTATTGTTTTTCCAATAGCTTATTTATCTAAAATTTTTGTCTACAGACAAAAAACTGTTGGTAAAGAAAAACTTAAAGATTTTAAAGGAAAATATATAATTTATGGTAATCATACTCAAATCCCAGGAGATGGATTACTTCCACCATGTTTTTTGTTTCCACGTAAACCATTTTTTGTCGTAAGCCCTGATAATATTGCGACTAAAGGTTTTAAAAATATTATGTGTATGTTAGGCGCTATTCCAACTCCTACAAGCCTTAGTGCTTTAAGACCATTCGAAGAAGCACTTAAATACAGAGTTTCTAATGGACAACCTATTGTTGTTTATCCTGAAGCTCATATTTGGCCTTATTATACAAAAATAAGAGATTTTAAAAGCACAAGTTTTAAATATTCAATTAAATTTAATGTACCAGCGTTTTGTTTTGTGAATACTTATCAAAAAACAAAGTTTAGAAAAAAGCCTAAGATGGTTACTTATATTGAAGGACCTTTTTATCCTAATCAAAGTTTAAAAGGAAAAGCTTGTGAACAAGATTTGAGAAATAGAATATATCAAAAAATGGTTGAATTAAGCGAAAAAAGTAACGCTATTTATAAATATCAATATGTAAAAAAGGAGAAGAGTAATGAATAACATTTTAATATGTGGTAACGATTCAGTTTATAAAAATGTTTTATTGACAATGTTATCATATGTAAAACATAATGATTCTCCTATTTGTGTATATTTTTTAACTATGGATTTACACGAAATTAATGAAAAATATATTTGTTTAAGTGAAGAACATAGAACCATTTTAGAAAAAGTATTAAAAGAAAAAAACAGTGAATCTAAATTTGTATCTATTGATTGTACAAGTACTTATAACGAAGTACTTGGAATATGTGCTAATGCGCTTAACTCTTATACTCCTTACGCTTTACTTAGACTTTTAAGTGATAAGATTATTGAAGAAGATAAAGTCTTATATATAGATACTGATGTTATGGTTAATAACTCTTTAGACGAATTATTTAAAATAGATATTGATGCTTACGAATATGCGGGAGCAAGAGATTATTTAGGAAGAGTATTTATTAACCCTAAATATATAAACTCAGGCGTTTTATATTTAAATTTAAAACGTATTAGAGAAACTGATTTATTTGGTAAATGTATAACAGAATTAGCACGAACAAAGTATGCTTTTCCTGATCAAACAGTATTAAATAAATTTGCAAAAAAGAAAAAATATATATCTGATAAATATAATTTTCAACATGGATATAACAAAAAATGTGTACTAAAACATTTTTGTAAGACTATATTATGGTCTAAAGGACGCGTTGTTAATATTAAACAAAGCGATATTGAAAGAATTCATAAAGTCTATAAAATTCATGCATTTGACGATATTTATGAAAAATATAATGAAATTTTAAAAGGAATGTAAATATGTGGCTAAGAAAAATTCGAGAATTATGTGATAGTTTAATCACAGTAAGTCCTGAAACTTTGGAAAGAATGGCTATTCTAGATAGTGAAGGTAAATATAATGAACATGTAGATCCTATTAACTACGATATTTGTGAACCTGTAGGACCAAACTACCCTTATATAAAAAAACCGTTAAAATTGCGTATTAAATATTTTTTTATTTATAACTTTATTGTTCGCTTATATGAGCCTAGAGAACTTAAAGCTATGGGGTATTCTGTAGAGGGTAAAGAAAATATTAAAGGTATAAAAAGAGCTGTATGTACATGTAATCATATTAATAAGCTTGACTGTGTTTTGATGCGTAAAACATTTAGAGGTAAAAAATTCTATATAACAGCGGCACCTTTTAACAATATGAAAGGTATTTTAGGCGATATTATGAGAAGTTGTCGTATGATGCCTATGAGTGACGATAGGGAAGGAATGTCTAATTTTATTAAGAGTGTAAATACATTACTTAGTGGAGACAACTTTGTATTATTTTACCCAGAACGTAGCGAGTGGTGGTGCTATAAAAAGCCTCGTCCTTTAGAAATAGGAGCTTTCCATTTTGCGGCTAAAAATAATGTACCTGTAATTCCTTCATTTGTTACATTTAAGGAAAATGGTAGAACTGATAAAAACGGAACTAAATTATTCGATATGAAAGTAAATGTACTTAAACCAATATTTCCAAAAGAAGGTTTGACATTAAAAGAACAAATTAAGTACCTTAAAAAAGAAAATGAACTAAGGTGGAAAGAATGTTACGAATCTACATATGGTATTCCTTTAGTTTTAAATCCAAAAAAAGAAGACTAATTAGAAATAATTAGTTTTCTTTTTGCTTTTTAGTGCTAAAATTATAATAAAAAGAGGTTTATTTATGGAAAAAACTACTGTTTTAGGAGCCGGACATTGGGGCTTAGCTTTAGCTAGTGTTCTTGCGACAAACAATATTGAAGTTTTAGTTTATGCAAGGGATGAGAATAAAGTAAATGATATTAATCAAAATAATCATTCCTCTTATTTAGGCGATTATAAATTATCAAATTTAATTAAAGCTACAAATAATTTGACAGAGGCTTTAGAATATTCGGATACTATTATTATTTCTTTACCAGTTGTAGCTGTATATGAAACTTTAAGACCACATTTAGATAAATACGGTGACAAAAAATATGTTTTTACTTCTAAAGGCCTATATAACAATAAAACAATGTCTGAATTGTTTACTCGGGTTAATCCAAATTTAAAATTAGCTGTTTTATCAGGACCTTCTTTTTCAGAAGAAGTAATTGAAAAGAAGAATACAGCTGTAGTAATTGCATCGCGTGATTTAGAAGTAGCATTCGAACTTCAAAAGAAATTTTCTAATAATTACTTTAGAGTGTATACTTCAACTGATGTTTTAGGCGTAGAGGTTTGCGGAGCAATAAAGAACGTATTTGCGATAATTTGTGGTATGGTTGACGGCGCTAAAATGGGTAGCAACACAAAAAACGCTTTAATAACTAGAGGATTATCAGAAATGAAAAATATTATCTCATTCTTTAAAGGTGATACACAAACTCTTTATGGTCTTGCCGGAATAGGAGATATAATGCTTACTTGTAATTCATTTGAATCAAGAAATTATTCATATGGTTATGCTTACACATCAGGTACTATTTCTAAAGCTAGTGGTGTTGTTGAAGGTTTGAATACAATTAAAGAAATTCACCAAATTTCAAAAGATAATGATATATCTATGCCGATAACCAATTCTTTGTATGAAGTTTTATTTAATAACGGAGACATTAAGAAAATTGGATTTGAACTAATGAATAGAAAGCTTAAGAGTGAATCTTAATAAATGAAAATGATAAATAAGTGAATTTTAAAGTGTGATTTCTTGAAATAATTGTTATTATAATGTAAAATTATAAAGGTGTTTAACTTAAGTTAAACTTTTTGGAGGAATATAAAATGGGTATGTTTGATAACCTATTAGCTAATTTAAAAGCTAAAAGAAAAACTATTGTATTAACTGAAGGTACTGATGAAAGAATTTTAAGTGCTGCAGAACGTCTTTTAAATGAAGATTTAATGGATGTAATTCTTTGTGGTAATAAAGAAGAAGTTTTAACTGCTGCTAAAAATGGTGGTCATGATGTAAGTCGTGCTACTATCTTAGATCCACTTAACTATGAAGGATTTGATGAAATGGTAGCTACTATGGTTGAACTTAGAAAAGGTAAGATGACAAGTGAAGAATGTGCTGCCTTATTAAAGAAGTCTAATTACTTTGGTACAATGTTAGTTAAAATGGGTAAAGCTGACTCACTTCTAGGTGGAGCTACTTACTCAACTGCTGATACAGTTCGTCCAGCTTTACAATTAGTAAAGACTAAGAAGGGTGCTAACCTTGTTTCAAGTTGCTTTATTCTAGTTCGTGAAAAAGACGGAGTTGAAGAAAAGTTAGCTATGGGAGACTGTGCTATTAACATCTCTTATGAAGATACAGTTGATAAGACTACTGGCCAAGTTTTAGTTAAAGCTAGCGATAAGTTAGCTGAAGTAGCAGTAGAAACAGCTAAGACAGCTAAGTATTTTGGTATTGATCCAAAGGTTGCAGTATTATCATTCTCTACATATGGTTCAGGAAAAGGCGGTACTGTTCAATTATCTCATGATGCAGTTATTGCGGCTAGAGAAAAGGATCCATCTTTAGTTATCGATGGTGAATTCCAATTTGATGCGGCTGTAAGTCCTGTAGTTGCAAAGACTAAGTGTCCTGATTCAAAGGTTGCTGGTCAAGCTAATACATTCATTTTCCCTTTAATTGAAGCTGGTAACATTGGCTATAAGATCGCACAAAGACTTGGCGGATATGAAGCATATGGTCCAATTCTTCAAGGCTTAAACGCACCAATCAACGACTTATCTCGTGGTTGCAACGCTGATGAAGTTTACAAGATGGCAATCATTACTGCTGGTATGGCTGAATAATTTAATTTAAAATTCTAAGATGGTGAGTAATCACCATTTTTTTCTTTACTTGAATATGTTTACTGCCCCTTTTTGTTTTTCTTAAACCTTAAATTCAGAGGCACCTTTTATTTTTAAAAATTTTATTATAAAATATAGTTAGTGATATTATGAATTTTTTGTTTTTTGATATTGAATGTGCAGTATGCTCGCACGAAGAAAAGCGTATTTGTTCATTTGGTTATGTTTTAACGGATTCAAATTTGAATGCATTAAAGAAAGAAGACATCCTAATTAATCCTGTTAAATTCGATGATAAAATTTTAAAAGAAGTTATTGATTATAAGAAGGAAGATTTACTTAAAGAAAAAGAGTTTCCTAAATATTATGAGACTATTAAAGAATTACTTAGCAATAAAAATAATCTAGTTATAGGACAAGTTGCAAAAAACGACGCTTCTTACTTAATTGATAGTGTAAAACGTTATGGTTTAGGTAGTATTGATTTTGTTTTCTACGATTTTGCAGAAATCTATAAAAATTATACTAGATCAAAACAATACGTATCTCTTGAAAATGAAAGAACAATTTTAGGCGTTAAGAATAAACAAGGTGAACTGCATACCTCTCTAAACGATGCCTATATTTTATACGAGTGTTTTAAATCATTATATTTGAAAACAAATCTAACAAAATCTAGTTTAATAAAAAAATACAAAGGAATTAAAGGCTTTGTAAGAAAGAATGAATTGGTACTTTTTGAAGATTTTCACATTCTTGCAAACACTATAGGAGATCACTCAAAAAATAAAGATTATTTTAAAACTTTTGTTTTAAATATAAATAAAGAGGAAAGCGTGACTTCTTTACTTAAAAATAAAAGAATTAATGTTTCAAAAGAATATACAAAATCTCATTTTAGAGAAATGCTATATATTGCTTATTTAATCAAAATTAATGGTGGTACATATTCCATTTTGAATAATTCTACAATGTATGTTTCAACAGGTGATAATTTAGATGTTATAAAAGATTATCCAAATATTGAAATTATAGAATTAGATAAATTCTTAGAGGTTATTAATTATAATAAACAAGAAATGAATAACTATTTTGATAAAGTTGTGAGCAATGATTTGTTAATCGATAAAAATTTAAGAAAAGAAAAAAATAGGGTCATTTCAAAAGAATTTAAAAGATTAAAAAATTTATAGAAAAGAAGGTGATTTGATATATGAACTTTGAATGGATAGAAACAAATGCAATACCTGTATTTTATATGTATTCTAATTTAATATGCTTATTTGTATTTTTAATTGCATTTATATGTTTTATTAAAAACAAAAATTTAACCAAAAGAGAAAAAATATTTTCATATATACTTATTACACACATCTTGTATTTTTTCTTCGATGCTTGTTGGGCAATCCTCTTTTATAAAGTTTTAGATTTAAGCTTTTCTTATCTAAAAATTATTCGAATTTTTAAATATTTACTTGTAACAGTTGCCTCCTATTTATGGTTCATGTATATTTCAATATATGTTAGAGCTGATTATATAGATGATAAGAAGAAATTATGTATATTATCAATCCCTGCAAATTTAAATTTAATTCTAGTTATTGTACTAGGGCTTGTTTCATATGAGGGAAAATTGTATCAAACATTTATTATAACTTTTATACCATTTTTGTATATGGTATTTGTCGCAATATTTGGAAGCTTGAGAATTATTAGTCATAAAGCTTTAATCAATAAAAAAGGAGCACTTTTTTATGCATGGTATCCTATGAGCCTTGTAATATTTGCTCTTCTTCAAATAATATATGAAAACATACCAATTCTATGTTTTGGTACTACTTTTGCGATTATTGTTATTTTAATTTATTCTCTTTCTATTAAAATTTCTACAGATGGATTGACTGGTTTATATAATAGAAATGAACTTAATCGTTATGTTTATTATAATGTAAAAAATTCTAGTAATATTTGCGTATTAATGTTTGATTTAGATAATTTTAAACATATTAATGATACATATGGCCACTTAGAAGGAGACAAAGCTCTTATTGCGACATCAAAGATTTTAAAAGACTCTATTAAAGATTCAAATGCTTTTTTAGCTAGATTTGGTGGAGATGAATTTATTATCATTTGTAAGGATTTTAGGCAAAACGATATAAATGCTATACTTTTAAAAATAGACGAAGCGACAAAAAAGATTAATCAAGTCAATAATGATTATAAGATTGGTATATCATCAGGTTTTGCAGTTCGCGAAGAAAACGAGGATTTCTTAAAAACTATTGAGAGAGCCGATCAAAAATTATACGAGAATAAGAAAAATAAAGTTCGAGCATCTATTTAATTAGGTGCTCGATTTTTGTTAAAAATGCTGATAAAATTGTCACCTGAGGTTGCGTTCATAAATTTAGACCCAAAATAGGAGATTATATACGCACTAGATGACAATTTAAGAATTGTTTTGTTATCAGTATTTTACTATATCGCGTAAGGAATTACATATTCTTAAGACCAAAATAAGGCATTGTAGCTAGATCAAAAAAAGTTTTTAAAATATCTTAAATCTAACTTTTTTAATTGTTGTACAATTTGTTTAAGGTTAGAAATATAAATGAATATAAAAATAAAATTATTGATGAACTCACTATTTACCGCAAATCACTTAAATGAAATTTCACAAATTGCTTAAATGTAATAGAATTAAATCGGTGATAAAAATGTATAGAAAAAGAATTGTTGATAATATTTGATAGGTTCAAGTTCAGCCAAAGCAGATACTCCGCATACTTGAACTTTAAGAATATTTTCTGTAAGAAAGAACCCTATGAGCTTGTATGAAATGGGACTTTCTAATGGAGAAATTAGTTTAAAAGATTTATTTGATAATCCGGATAATTTTGTCGGATGCAAATCAAATTTAACAATTGATAAATTGATTGATGCTATATGTATAGGCGGATGGCTAAGATGTCTTTTGTTTAAAGATGTTGAACTTCAACAAATAATATCAAAAGATTTGTATAAACAAACGTATGAAACTGATATATCGCATGTAGATAATGTGAAAAGAAATCTAAATTTGGCACGCACAATATTACAATCTTATGCAAGAAATATATGCACTAGCAGAAACGAAAACAATATATTCTGATGTAATGAGCAATTATAATGTTTCAGAACCCACATTTTACGAATATATAAGTGCTTTAAAAAAATTATATATTATAGAAGATATTGATGCATGGCGCCCTTCGATAAGAAGCAAATCAAATATAAGAAGTAAAAAAAAGGAAAACTTGGTGGATCCTTTTATAGTTGTCGCTGCATTAGGACTGTCACCATCGTATTTTTATAAGGATTTTAAAACACTAGGTTTCTAATTTGATTTACTTTGTATTCGAGATTTAAAAGTCTATTCTCAAAGTCAAAACGGAATAATGTCTTATTATCATGACAAAAACGGCCTCGAGGCTGATGGTGTTTTACATTTAGATGATGGGAGGTACGCATTAATTGAATTTAAATTAGGCAAAAATGAAGTTGGTTTAGGTGCTAAACGTTTATGTGAGATTGAAAGATTTATTAATGAGCATAATAAAAACGAAATACAATGTCTTTTAAGATTACCTGATTTAAAAATGATTATTACAGGGGCTGAATATGGATATAAAAGACAAGATGGTATATTCGTGATTCAAATCTGGTGCTTGAAAGACTAAAATTGATCATTCTAAATCACTGGCAATTTGCTTGTTTCACAATAATACTTTTAATGAAGGACGTAAAAACTTTGATGTATGTAATGAACAAGCTAAGTATGAAGGTGACGGCGCAACCGATTTTAAGATGAATGATTATATCACATTGTCAAATTATCATTATTATAAAAATCATAAAACAGGTTAATTGGTGGTAGCGACTCTCACCACTCAACTAGCATTGCATTCCACCATAATTTCTATGATACTTGTCAAAGCCGGTTGCCTCTTCTTCGACAAACAAATATGCATATGTATAATAACTACTATTGTACTACAAGTGGCTAATCGATTTCTATTCTTGAACCGTTATGCATTTATCGAAAACAGTTATTTTAAGGGTGGACAAAATTCTTACGAATTACAAACATCGTCAAAATACGGTAATAGTTCTATTAAGGTTTTTGGCTCCGTATTTATTCATATTAAGATGACTAATATAAAGTACATTCAAGGATACAGTAAATAGTAGAAGCAAGCTTGTTTTAATACGAATCTATATGGTACAATTTTTGATACTAACAGTAGCTTATTTTATAATGAAAATAATGCTTCTAAAGTAGAATATCTTACATCAACCCTTTATGCTAAAGAAGACTGCATTAAATATGCAGGCGTATTAAAGTAATAGTTCTCAATTATAAATTTTAAAATACCTATTTACAATATATAACAATTATTGTAGAATAAAGTCAGTATTTTTATACAATACATTTAAATTAAATATTTATCACAATGTAGAGGCGCATTTATAAAATAGTAATTATTACTGTTTAGGACAAACGTAAGTAATAACGAAAGGGTATAGATGCCGAAGGATTTCGAAAGTCTTTAAAGAAATACCTGGGCAAACGTATAAGATATGTTTGACTGTCACTAATTTTAGTGTTGAGCTACCGTGATTGAAAACGTATTTTTGTTTTTAATTTTCGGGGCGAATTTATTCGTCCCTTTTTAAAATAACTTTACATTTTTAATTCAAGGAGTAGCTTTGCTGCTCCTTTTCCTCTTAGTGATAAATAGATTGGAGGATATAAATGAGAAAAAATGTATTAAAAACTTTAGGTTTAGTTGCATGTGGAACTATTGGTTTAGCTGGTATTACAAGTTGTTCAAGTGATGTATCTAATGATACTTTAGTTATTGGTCTTGAATGCAACTATGCACCATTTAACTGGACAACAAGCACTGCTACTGATAATACTTTATCAATTTCAAACGAGGCTAATTCCTTTGCGGACGGATATGATATTGCATTTGCTAAAAGAGCTAGTAAAGAACTTGGCATGGATGTAAAGATTGTTAAACTTGAATGGGATAATTTAATTCCTCAATTAAATGCAGGCCAAATTAACTGTATTATTGCAGGTATGACTGACACTGATGAAAGAAGAGAAAGTATTGATTTTACTAATGAATACTATAGATCAGAACTTGTACTTGTTACACAAAAGTCTGTAGCTGATACATATGCTTCAACTACACTTGATTCAACAACTTTAGGAACACTTCTAAGTGGTCAGGGTGTTATTTCCCAAATCGAAACAGTTACAAACAGTGTAATTGATACACTTGTTTCAAATTATAGTTGTACACATTTAACTCCAGTTGATACATTCGCAACAGCTTCTGTACAAGTTTCAAGTGGTGCTGCATTTGCAATGACTGCTGAATTCCCGGTTGCCCAGGCTATAGTTAAAGCTAACTCAAATTTAGGTATTGTAAGAATTAATCAATCAGTTTTAGGAGAAGAACAATTAGCTGAACTCGGTGTTTCAATTGGTATTAAAAAAGGTAATACAGAATTAAAAGATAAATTAAATAGTGTATTAGCTAATTATTCACAAAGTGATAGAAATGCTGATATGGCTAATGCTGTAGAAAGAAGTGGCGAATAATGATTTTATCTACATTTAGCGATATTTCAAGTTTATTATCAAAAAGTGAATATTTAGGATGGTTTGGTGTAGGTATCATTTCTACAATACTTCTTTCAATTTTAGGTACAATTCTTGGTTTAACGCTAGGTGTATTTTTAGCATTCGGCAAAAGAATTGTATTAAATCCTAAGGATAATTTATTTAATAAAATTTGGAAGAGAATAGTTAAATATTTTTGTGTTGCCTACTCTGTTATCATTCGCGGTACACCAATGATGGTTCAAGCGATGATTTTCCAATATTTTTGTTTAGGTATTGGAATTAACTTCTCAATGACTTTAAATAGTAATCAAGTATTTAATGGTTGGTTTTTTGGCGGTTTAATTGTATTAACACTAAATACTGCCGCTTATATGTCTGAAATTGTTCAATCAGGCTTAAATGGTGTTGGTGTTGATCAAACTGAGGGCGCTAAGAGTCTTGGTATGAATAGTTTTCAAATTTTATTCCATATTGAACTTCCTCAAGCATTAAAAAATGCGATTCCTACAATTGGTAATGAATGGATTGTAAATATTAAAGATTCGTCAGTGTTAAATGTTGTAGGTGTAACTGAATTGTTCTATTACACTAAGAATGTAGCTGGAAAATCTTATAAAATTCTTGCGGCTTACTTAATTGTTGCGGCTATATATTTAATACTTACTTTATGTACTACATTAATTTTAAAATGTATTAGTCGTAAACTTGAAGGTAAAAGTTTAAAAATTAATTTCTTTAGAAAAAGAGGAGAAAATCTATAATGGCTAAAAAATTAAAATTTGATCATACTGAATTTTCTGACCCTATTTTATCTATTAAACACTTAAGAAAAGATTATGGTTCTAACGGAGTTTTAAAGGATGTTAGTTTAGATGTTTCAAGAGGTGAATGTGTTGTTATCATTGGCCCTTCTGGTAGTGGTAAATCAACATTCCTTAGAACTTTAAACTTACTTGAAGAACCAACAAGTGGCGAAATTTATTTTAAAGGAATTAATACCCTTGATAAGAATGTTGATCAAAACAATTTGAGAAAACATATGTCAATGGTTTTCCAACATTTTGACTTATTTAATAATAAAAACGTACTTGAAAATTGTGTTATAGGACAAACAAAAGTACTTAAAAGAAAAAGAGAGTTAGCTGTTGAAACAGCTAAGAATTTCTTAAATCTTGTAGGTATGTCTGATAGAATGAACTATAAGATTTCAGAGATTTCAGGAGGTCAAAAACAACGTGTTGCGATCGCAAGAAGTTTATCTATGTCTCCTGATATTATCTTATTTGATGAACCTACAAGTGCACTTGACCCAGAGATGGTTCAAGGCGTTCTTCAAGTTATGAAAGATGTTGCGACTAGTGGTATGACAACAATAGTTGTAACACATGAGATGAACTTTGCGCGTGAGGTTGCAACTAAAGTCGTATTCATGGCTGATGGCATAATTCAAGAAATGGGTACGCCTGATTATATCTTTAATGAGTGTCAAAACGAACGTTTATTAAAGTTCATAGGTAAATAAGAAATACGATTTAAGAATTTTTCTTAAATCGTTTTTTCTAGTACTTTTTAATTTAGTAACCAATCTTTTAAACTGATTATCTCTATTCCTTCTTCAGTAACGTATGGTTTTATTGAATCTTTAACGATAATTATCTTTTTGAAATTATCTTTAATATTAATTAATGATTTTTTTTCTTGAGTTAATTCATCTAACGATTCCATACTGTAAGCAGACTGAATATAGATTCTTTCGTTTATTTTATTACAAACAAAATCAGTTTCTAGTTGTTTTGTAACATAATTATTGTTTTCGTTAACTACGTTTGTTTCAACTACGCCAACATCAACGCTATATCCTCTTATAATTAGTTCGTTGTAGATTATATTCTCCATAATATGTGTTGGCTCTGATTGTCTGAAGTTTATTAAGGCGTTTCGTAAACCGATATCCGTAAAATAATATTTTGAATTTGCGCCTATATATTTTCTTCCTTTTATATCATAACGTTTTGCTTCACTTATTAAAAATGAATTTTTTAGAAAATCTATATGTTTTTTAATTGACTCATGAGAATATGAAATGTTTTCCTTACTTTTAAATGTTTTTTCAATATTTGTAGGATTAGTGAAAGAACCTATAGAACTAGCTAGAATACTCATAAGTTTTTCAAATGAATCTGTATTTTTAATTTGATTTCTATCAGTTATATCTTTTATATAAGTTTCTTCAAATAACCTCTTTAAATATTGTTCTTTTCTAGTTTCATCGTTAATATGCATAATATACGGCATTCCACCAAAATATTGATAGTCTAAATAGGCTTCATCAAAAGGCTTATTTTGAGCCGCAAAATATTCTTTAAATGATAAAGGATATAAATGAATCTGGTCTCCTCTACCTCTAAATTCCGTTATTACATCATTTGATAACATTTTTGAGTTACTACCAGTAACATAAACATCAAAATTTTCATGTGCAATAAAACTATTTAATGTCATAACGAAATTGTCTAAAAGTTGTATTTCGTCTAAAAGAAGATAATAGTTTTTAGCTTCTTTTGTAATATCGTTTATGTATAGTATGAATTTTTTTGAATTAACTTTATAATTGTTTCTAGAATCTAAAAATAATGTTTTCTCATTAGGCAAATATTTATCTAATTTCATTATATTTTCCATATTATCAAATGCAAAAGATATTATCTCTATTGTGTTTTCATTTTCTTTTAATAAATAATCTTTAAATAATGTATTAAGAAGATATGATTTACCTGATCGTCTTAATCCTGTTATAACCTTAATTAGTCCGTTATTTTTTCTTACTATCAATTCATTTAAATATGTTTCTCTATTAATAACCACAATTTCACCTACTTTTTTTGCAAGAACTTGCAAATTTCGCAGCCAAGATGAAAACTAAAAATCAAAGACGAATTAAAACTAATATTTATTTTTACACTAATTAGTGCTAGAATA
>CAVFGN010000034.1:0-21671 GCA_963621965.1 Alistipes finegoldii | reverse complement strand
TGATGCACCAGCTACCAACTAACTATACTTACTATACTTACATAACTATACTTAACGGGATTTTTTCAAAAGTTCAGAAAGAGGATACCTATTCTACTTAGGCTCAAATTGTTTAGGTTTTAACTATACACGTCTCTCAGGAAGACTTAAGAGAGCTTCCTTTAACTATGTTAGTACTCCTGCTGGAGGCTAACCCCAATCTGATGCATTACGTGCATAATTATCTATAACTTTAGGAGTTACTGCGTCATTAACTAAAATATCTTTCATTACTATCTAGTCTCCAAACCTTTGAGGAATCTAGCCTATTACCCTAAACCCTGATTTTTCTAACATCCCTGTTAAATCATTAGTTACTGTAAATAGCGTGGGTTGTGAAGAATGTCCTACAGCATCAATAAGTGCTGCACCTTGCCTCATAGTTTCAGGCGCAAAATGTGTTGGGTGAAATATAATCTAGGCATCATTTAAGTCAGTTCCTGCTTGTAAAAGTATACTATTATTATCAGCTGCTTTTATCCCTACCATCCCGTCATTTGCTAACTAAGTTTCTAATCCTTTATATGTATAATCTCTTCTTTTATGCATAGCATGCTCATAATTCTACTAAATCTTTTTAGCTACTAAATTTGATTCTGATCTTAAATCACTTCCAGCATTATATTCTGGAGTCGATATAATCTTACCTTTCTATATAGATATATGCCCAGGACGAGGTCCTACAATAGCATCTACTATATCATCTAAAAATCTTAAATTCTTGTGTTTTGCATAGGACTTACCTAGCTAATATAAAATTTTAAAGTTCATAAAATCCCCCCCCCTCCTATAGGGTTTGAAAATTATTATATAAATGAGAGTACATATTGTATAAATTAAGGTGTATTGTATAAATTAAGGTGTATTGTATAAATTAAGGTGTATTGTATAAATGAGAGTACACCACTGCGTTCAGCCCCCCTGGGCTACGCAATGGAAAACCAAGCCAATACTGTAAAACGTCTAAAATAACATAGAGAATATTATAAATATATTCTCGAATCGGTTTAGCAAACCGTACACCCCGAAGAACAGTAAGGGTGTTTCCTGTCCCGCAGCCTGTCGGACGTTAAACTACAGGATGACTTTCGCTTGCTTTCAAAGAAAGCAAGATACGGTTTCGGGTTCTGTAAGGAAAGAACCTACCTCGGGGATAATGTTGTCCCTATTAAATTAATGTTGCCTTATGCAGTTTATCTTTTCAGAAAACAACACTGCTATTACATCGTCGCCGTTCCAGAATGGGGTTAAATTTGCACTGCTGGGTGGCGCAACTGCCACTTTGGCAGGGGCTGACGGAACCCCAAAGAAGGGGGCTAGACCCTGCCCAGGGTGGTTTACGACCCTTCTTACAAAGGAGGGTGAGGAGAAGATAGGGGATAAGACCCCTAAGGAGTTCTATGAGACCCTCAAGGGGAATTATGAAGAACTCGGGGCATGCTTCGAGTTTTTGTTCGCGTCTTCCCTTATAAAGGGAAAAATGTTGCCCGACGGCTCTATTCAAGAGCCTCAGGGCACACTAACCCCGTTGTGGGTTAAATACCTTGCCTCTCATAGAGGCGAGGGTGCGATAGACCTCCTCAATGGCTTCAGAGATGAAGTCGTTGCTGACAAGAAAATCCTTGTACGTAGGGACAAAGGAACGTTTGTGGCTCGTGATGGGTCACAATATATAGGAGAGTCCCTCTCCTTCGACCTGCAATAAAGAGGGGGCGTTTTGCACGTTGTACGACATCAACGTGCTAACTCTATTTAACTTCCAAGAGTTTAAATTAGGCGGAAGTCAATATTAAAAATAAAGAGATATGAGAATAACATATTCAACAAAGTTGCGCCACATTGAAAAAGAGGTGTGGCGCCTCAAGGATTCTATTTCCCACGCACCTTTCCGCACGTGGGAAAGCTACGATGCCTATCGTGAAGGCATTGTAAAGATTCTGTTAGAGGAAGTAGAAGTTCCTCTAACAGAGGAGCTGAAAAATTTAATCCACTCTATAGTTTTTTATGGAGTGGATTGCTCTATTGATTGTTGGACACTCGCTGATTATTTCAATAATCAGGAGTAGACCAATATTAAATCCCCTTATTTTCAGTCTTCGGATTGGGAATAAGGGGATTTTTTTTTACTTTCAAAAATAAACAAAAATCGATTAATTACATAATATTTAAATGCAATTAAGCTCTTTTCCTTTTATCTTTAGTCCTTTCTTCTTCATTTAAATATTACATAATTAATCGATTATTTGATTTATTTTTAAAAGTAAAAAAAGGATAGTTTTATTTTAATAGCCAAAAATCTAAAAATCGTAGACAAAGATAACCTAAAAAATTTTTTACCCACAGAAAACGCAATTCCCTTTCTTTTCTTTTGTTTATTTTCTTTTCTTTGAAAAATATATTTTAATTTTAAATATCAAAATAATTTTAATACTTTTTTAAAACTTTCTTCTAAAGGTTAATTATAATACTCTCTCTTAAAGATAAACTATACTAACTCATAAATCTGAATATAAATTAATTGATTTAATCTCCCTTTTAAAGATAGATTATAAAATAGAATACTATACTATTAAGGAAAATACTATTGCGCGCGCGAATCTTTCGATTCGAGCTCGCCAATGTTTCGCAAATAGCCAAAAGTAAACCAAGCCAAGTGTATAACGCCTACCCTTACGGGACGAATGAGAGAACGTCATAAAATAAATCTCTCCAGTAAGTACATACTGAGAATGTATAAAAGATAAAATCAAAAAATTTTTAGATTATGGAATTGAGAATTGAAGAAGCACGTGCACGTGCAAATGGAGAAACCATGTTGGCAGGATTCAGTGGAGCAGTACGCTCCATCAGTAATGTATTCCAAGCTGGAGATATAATTATCTTCAACAAAGAGATCGTTGCTTGGAAGCAAGCAATTGCTGGAACAAAAAACTTTGCACAATATTGTTTTGTTTTAGTAAAACGTGGTGATCAATATTTGATCATGAAGTTTTACCCAACAAATTTCACCAAAACACGTGTGCAGGTTAATGAAGACGGGAGTATGTGGGAAGACTCTACAACAGCAACTGTACAAACATCAGGATCTGCTACAGAATTGTATCGTAGCAAAGCCTCAATTGCTGAAGCAATGCAGCAATTTGCAGGTCAAAAGGTAAAAGTTGTTGCGGACCAGGCTATTTTTGTATTTCCTTTTGGAACTACAGAAAACCCATATAAGACGCACATCTACAAGTATGACTTGGTAGGCAGTGCATCTGAAGAGGAACTCTCTCACTTTAACAATGCTGAAAAAGCAGATGACACGAGTGTAGAGAATGGCGCAAATACAAATGGTAAAGCTTAAGACCATTTGCGTTTGCGGTTGGCTTTATAGCAAGGAAATCCTGAAATCTAAGGATGGACCTTGCTATAGAGTCAAAAATCACGGGTTCGAGCGAGCGCAAAGAGGGTTTTGGCAACTCCGTCCCGTTTCTCGGACCCACTATACTATCTTAAAATTCTTATCTTATGATTATAGGAATACAAAGACAAAAAAAGATAGAATAGTCTAAAACTGCTCAAAACAAACTTAAAGCCCAGGAGTCATATAGGTTAGACTTATAAAAAAGAATGATTATTAGAGATTTAGCACAAGTTAAGAATGCAAAGTTGCATGATGCGATCTTGTTAATATCTTATTCAGGATATAATTTCGAAAGGGTTTTTATTGACCCTTTAAAAGAATGTTCAATTATGTTTTCAGGAAATATTCCAGAACATATAATTAAATTATTCTTTGACGCTCTCACAGATACAGATAACTATCTTCCAAATGTGGAAATAGACTATTCATATCTGGGAAAACGAACTGAATTATTTACCCCTGAATTTTGGAGATATGAATAAGATAGGAAAATTTCTAATGTATACCATTTGGGTATGCAGTATTTTAGAAACAGGTGCAACTCTGTATTATAAAAATTGGTTAGGATTTGCATTTTTTGCAATTATAACCATTGTTTGGACATTTGGTGTAATTAAATATATCAATGACTGATTTTGAAAAAATTGTTAAAGGTACTAGGATTCCATCTGATTATCACGTATATGTGATAATTGGAGGGAAACCTCGTGAAATCTTTCCATACATGGTAACATATGGAAAGTGGCTAGATGATATAACTACTTACCTGGTTGTACATCTTGGAAACTATGCTTTCCGAATCTTTGAAGGTGAAGAAAACACACCTTATGAAATTATTTTAAAATAGCTCAACCCGAAATCAACGGTAGTGAGCTTACAAGTCAGCCCAGAGACTATAAAATGTTAACTGACGAGATGGGACGAAACTTTCTCCAATAAAGGAGAAAGTCTTAACAATTAAAAACCTCGCGATAGTATAAGGTGAATCGTATACAACTATGCATTTCGACATCGAGTTTGCACCAAGTGTAGCATATGTACTGTATTGGGATAACAATCATAATGTTATCAAAGATACAATTATGTATGCAGAAACACTGTACCCAATTTCTCTTACAAGAGCAATAGAGGTATTTAAGCCTGAATTTGCAGCAGGAGCTAACGTGAATTTTGAATCAGTAGATGGAAAACTCACGGATACTGTTGTTTTTAAATTCTAGCTTAATAGCAAGTTCAACACCTGAGTAAGTGTATAAACTGCTCAAAAAAAAACAAACTTAAAAACCTAATGTTGTATAGGTTAAGCGTATACAAAAAAATGAAAACATACGAAAATAACGGTTATTTTAGTGATAACTCTCTTGCAAATGCTCACTTCTCTTATAAAGGAAGAAGTGTAATTGTAGACTATGAGCGTGTACTTCATGCGTATCCTAAATGTATAATAGATACAGATCGCATTGTCCCATGTGAGCTATATCCTTATGCAAATGATATTTTGATAGTATATGCTAAAATTGATCCTGTTTACAATAAAGTGGATATGGAGAAACTTATAGAATTACTTGAAGTAGAATTAGAAGTAGAATCAGATTTACAATATGAATTATGAATACACAATATTATTATATAATATCCTATAAAGATAAGGATTCTCATTATAATGTAACTATCTCTGTACAAAATCCCGAAGACTATGCAATAAATTTAGCCGCAGCACTTCATAAGGTAATTACAGTACAGAGATGTCCAATGCTTGTAAAGGGTACTATTGAATTTTATAAGAATTATTACCCATCAATAATTGATGTTAAATCTCCTTCTACACCTATAGAAATTTCTAATCCGCAATATTTTTATCTTGTTTGTCATACTGATGAAAAAGGTAATACAATTAATGATAAAGTATTCAATCAAGAAAGAAAGGCAACTATCTGGGGTAGAAGAAAAGCTACTAGAAATCCTCAACATACTTATTGGATAGAAAGACAAGTGATGCAAGAAAATGCCTTACTTGATTTTTATACTTATTTAGAGCCATTTAAAGCTCCAAAGTTACCTAGTGTTCCACCAGTTATTACAATAGAAGAGATATGAATACATCATTAAAAGATATACTATTTGTATTATTTGTGATTATACTTATACCAATGGGAATAGCTGCACTCTTTCCATGGGTTCTTATATGTTTTCTAGGTTGGTTAGTTGCACCTAAAGAGGAGGATGATTGATGGAAGAAATAACTTTTATCACCTCAGATGTTAAACTGATGGTAACTATTACAGATGATACAGGTTTATCACAAACTGTTCAAATGGAATTTCTAACTTTAAAAGAAGGTTTTTATAAGAAAGACTTGGAAAAGAAAATCTTAAAGAAACTTAATAGAAATCCATTCAATAAAACTAGAATTATTAAAGTAAAAATTCATTAAAAAAAAATGAGACAGAACAATTTCTTTAATAGATTATTTCATAAAAAAGAAATCTTTGAAAATAGATGTGATTTTGAGCATGTAAAAAATATAACAAGGATTTCTAAATATTATATAGATAAAATTAAAAATATAGATACTCTTGCTGAATGTATGGATATTCATAAGAGATTATATGCAGATAAATTTTATCATAAAGATTTAGAACCCAATAATATATTTAGAACTTCTCAAATTGCAACTATGCAACCTTCTGAAATATTTATCATAGAAGAAGGACTTCCAGAACAATCTATAGCTGATTGGGAAATGGATAAAGATTCAAATAGTTATGAGATAATTCTTTCTACATATAAAGATTTACTCTTTACAGCTGTATATACCTATTATTATGATTCTCGTTTAAAAGTAAAAGAGTATGAATTATATGGTTATTGATCATACAAATAAATTAGTAAGAAGCTTCTTTACTTACAAGGAAGCTTCTTGCTTTCTTCAATACTGTCAGCGTTACGATTGGACAATTATTCCTTGTTCCTCCACTCCCAAGCAAAAATCAGCTGTCCGCTTTTGTGAGGAAGTACTTAACATAGAATTTGAAGGCAATATTGAATCCAAACAAGAATGTTCACAGTTTTTAACAGAATATCTCGACTTAGCTAAACAATTTTATATGGAATTAAAATGTGAGTATGAGAGTATTTAATTCAAAAAAAAAATACTTATATTTGCAGAAAGTATAATTTTTAAAATTAAATTGATATGAGCGGATACGCAACAATTGCTAAAAGAATTTTTGCACCTGCTTTTTAGAAAGCAGTATATACATTAGAGAATGCTCCTAAAAGTGTAAAATTGAATAAATTAAAAGATATTCTTCATTTACATTGGAATGACGGTACTTCTGAAAAGAAAATTGAAAATGGTCTTCAAGAAGCATTGAAAATGTTTAATGAGGCAGATCATGGAGTTGTAGCAAGAATAGGTGCTGATGCACAAAATTTTAATAATGGATTAAGTCACGATAGTGCTCCATTATTTCTTTCTTTAGGTAAAAGATGGGCGAAATAGGGTAAAGCTAAATTTGTTACAATTGATGGAGAGCCAGTTATGGTTTAGCTAAATACAGTTCCTACAAAACTAACTGGAGAAAAACCAGTTTGGACATAGGAATATGTAGATAAATTAGCAAAGTATGTTAAGGATATTAATGAATTACAAGGCACTAATTTCCCACTTCCAAGATTAATTTAGGAGGAAAATACAAAAATAGCTAAATTTAAGAATAATCCATCTTTATACAATTGGATGTTATAGAGATCTCCAGCATTTTATACAAAGGTAGAGATTCCGAATATAGGTTTATTAAAATTTAGAAATGGTGGAAAGTCAAAACTCATACCTAGAAAAGTTACTAGTAGAAATAAATCAAAAGATTGAAATATTAAAAGCTAAATATGCACAAGAAACAGGGAATGATCCCTCTCTAATAGAAGAAGTGCTTAGGAAAGATCTAAAAGAAAGTGAATCTTATCCCTATCTTAAAAGAATAACGTATTTAACAGAATTTATTGATTGTATTACCATCAATGAATAATATTTATAAAGCATTTAAAACAATTCCATATTTTTTAAAAGGAATATTTAGTTTACACAAGAAAGTATATCGCTTAAGTTTTGTTTTTGTGCCAGAAGATAATCTATGGTATATTGATATGCCATGGCCAGGTGATCGTTACAATTTGGCGATGGTAGCAGGTAGCAATAAATTGCTAGACTTTCTTTGTGAAGATAATAACTATGTCACAGTAGACGTTCTACCTCGTAATAAACGTGAGCAGCATGAGGGATACTTTGAGTGTAAGCAGACTGCAAGCAGTTTATTTGGCGGAAGTTTCTACAATGTACATGGGTTGGAAGGCTTTACTCACGATATTTGGATTTGCCCAGTTACTTTATGTGTACTTGGGTATTATCCAAAATATATTTATATAAAATACATAAATAATCCTAATAACTACTCTTTACAAAATAATAAGGAGGTATAAAAGAAGCCACGTGACTCACACAATAGTAATCAATAATACAAACCTCCTATTGACAACGCAAAGAGTAGTAGTCAACAAGGATAGCTTAATTGGTAAAGCAAAATAGAGAGTGACACACTCTATTTGTAAATCGTATGGGTTTTATGTAGGTTCGAATCCTACTCCTTGTACACTTTTACAGTATTTATATTCTACTTGTTACCTTAAATCTTTTACTATTAACCACATTAAAATCTAATAATTAATACAAATCCAATAATTTCATACAATAAACCCTCTATTTCATACAATGTGCATCTCACAGTTTTGTAAATGCAATTTTAGAGGGTATATTTGTAGTATAAATTTAAAAATAAAACAATTATGGCGTATAATAAACTTGTTCAAGAAATTGCGGCACCTCTTATAAAGAAGATTCTTCTACCTAATGGAGCAGCTAAAACAGCTTCTTAGATGAAAAATATCGTAGGATATTGGATGCCGTAGATTAAGCGTTTTACCCCATGGACAAATCCTTACATGTCAACTCCAAAGAAAAGGTTTGTTGAATTAGGATTGAGAACCAGTTCTGAGCAAAATCCAATGCCAATAGGATGGAAAACTTTTAAGCAAGAGTTAAAAGGTAAAGAAGGAGGTAAAAAACGTCTTGGGGCATAGCTTTTATATTTTCTTACAAATATAAAATTAGGTAAAAGGGGATTTTATAATTCATTTGCACCTATAAAGGATGGGAAGATACAAACTTATGGTGGTTTTGTTGCAAATCCTCAGTTCGATAGTAGTCGAATACCATATTACCCGTAGCTTGAAAAAGGACAATTTGATTTAATTGATACTTTTCTCTATGGTAAGACGCCTGATCCGATCTTTAATCTCAAAAATGTAGATTCTAAAGATTTTGGTGTCTTCGATTCATATATTAAGAGAAACTATCCTAAAAAGGATATTCCTATATTTGAATTATAGGATAGAGATGCAACAGTTGTTCCAGCTAAAATAGTGAAAATAACTGGAAACACTGCAGCTGACGATATTGTTGGAACATTCGAGAAAGCAGGAGACCGTTTATATACGGAATACTTACCAGATGTAGGAGGGCATTAGATTGAAGAAGGAATTACATTAGGAGGCGATAAAGTTTTTCGAAACTCCGATATTTGGAAATTTAAGCCTAAAGACTATACTCGTAAATGGCTTTCTGGAAAAAATGAAAGTACAAATACAAGTACATTAAAGAAGTTGAAAGAAAAGCTAAAAGCTATGGGTATGTATGAAGTATTAAAGATAGTTGACAGTGCAGGAACGCCTGTTATAACTCGAACTAATTGGTTTAAATATTAAGCCTGAAGATTTGATATTATTTTAATAGGATGTTGGAATCATGACAATTAAAATTTTAATAATCTCGTATTGTGTAATATGTTTATGCTTTGCAATGATGGGTTGGATGGCATCCATAGGGGGTTCCTTGGCGGGCAGTCTTCATCGTTATGGAGGCAAAGCAGATACTAATGTCTTTACAAAAGATAGTTTTTTAATGCTATTAGCTTTTTACGCGATGATTTTATTCTCCCCAATCTTACTCATTGGGTTTGGGATATATGCTTTATTTTGTAAGATGTTAGGCAAAAGTATAGATGAATAGCAATTTTAATGCATCTAAATTTCTTGGAATGGATGATTTTTTATTAAAACATAAAGTAAAATGAAAAATTAAAATATTTAAGTAAGATGAAAAAGATAATGTATTTCATGTTCTTTTCTATGCTTATAAGTTGTGTAGATATGAACGAAGATTGTATAAAGAATAATTCTGAATATAATCTTGATGCAAAAGAAGAAAGCATAAGAAGTGTTATAGATACAACTGTTCCATTCTATTATGCGGGAGAATATCATAAAATACATTATGATTCTGTCAGAGATATGTATTATATATATGAACACAAATAAAATAAATCATTATGCCCGAATTAATACTTGAATTAGATAAAAATACAGGAAAACCTAAATATTGGAAAGATGCTATCACCAATAAACGATGGGCTGGCAGATAGCAAGACGAAGATGGTAATTGGTATATTTATGGTTCCGATGGGACAAAAACTTTAGTAGGGAAAAACAAATATAACTTCGAAGGTATTCAAACTACGAACAATAGATCGTATAATCCCGAATATTTGAATATCATTACTAAAGCATTGGAAAAGAGGTAATCATGCTTCCACATGGCCGCCTCTTCCAGAAACTCATTTTCTTGATAAGAGAATTATTTATAATAAATAATTTCTAGCTTTCATAAAAGATGGTACGCCTCTTTAGCTCAGTTGGTAAGAGCAACACTTTTGTAAAGTGAAGGTCGTTGGTTCGAATCCTCCATTTTATACAACAACCTCCACATTTCATACAATGTGCATTTCATAGTTTTGTAAATGAAATTTTAGAGGGTATATTTGTAGTATAAATTTAAAAATTAAACATTATGGGAATATTTGAAGACTGGCTTAGACCAAGTAATGAAGTGCGGGAAATTATAAATAATGCACTTGTAGAGTCGAAGAATCTTGCTGCTAAAGCGGCTCGTAATAATAGAACATAGTAGCTGACTCACAAGTCTGTTAAAAGATACGGTATACCTTCGGATATAGTTGGGATATAGGAGGAACTCTTTAATCAAGGCTATTTTGATAAAAGATTAACTCACGATTAGGCTGTTGACGGAGTATGGGGTAAAGCAACTTTAGATGCTGTGAATAAGAAAATGCTTCATGACAAATATAAAGGAAAAGAAGATAAATCTTTTCTTGCTAGAGTTGAAAGAGCGACGGCTAAACCTGTTATTAAAACATTGAATAATATGTTTTAGTATGGTTATGACAATTCTAAAGTTTCGGAAAAAGCAGGAGAGAAAATAACTTCAATTCTTAATGCAATAGGAATCGATGCTCCAGAAAAAGCAGAAAAAGCAGGAAAACTCTATGGTACAGCTGTCAAGCTTTTTCGAGGTATCAGAGGAACTGATAAAGCAGGACAAGCTTTAATAGAATTTGCCGATTTGGATTTAAGCAAGCCTGAAAACAAAGAGCGTGCAAAAGAGCTTTGGGCTATTATGAACGAAGAAGAACCCAAATACGGAAATCTTGTTGGCAGTATGGAACGCCGACAAAAAAGTGTGCATGCTCGTATAGATTAGAATCTTTTACACGGAGGTCAACCTCAGAAGTATAATTCATGGACAAAAGCCAATGGATATGATACTAAAAGTGGTGAACGCACTTACGGGTATTCTGATCCAGAAATGCTGAAAGCTGAAAAGGATTATATCCGACAATATATAAAAACCCATAAACCAACAAGAAAAACTGACAATGGGCAGTAGTATATATGGGAAATAAAAGATGGAGGAGATCCTTGGGCGGCTCACGGAGGCCATACCATAATAGCTAGCGACCCTTAGGGAACAGACGCTAGAGATTATGATGAATGGGATTATGGATTTAAGAAAATTTCAAGCAATGATTTGCCTGGAATGAAAAAAGTTCGAATAGGAATGAAAGTAGATTAATAAAACAATGTTTGAATTAATAGATCAAATGCTCGATATTGGTAAGGAATATATAGGAGCACCAGAATGCCCTCCTGGGGCTATTTTTCATGAATTAATGTTTATATTTTTATTTGGTGTCTTTTTTATAAGTACCACAGTAATAAACTTTATAATACAAAGAATAAAAAGATGAATAGTATATTTTACCTTTTATGTGGATGCTTGTACGTAATCGGACTGGCATTCGGTTTGACTTATAAGGAAATAAGCGTATATATTTGTATTTATGCTTGCCCGATAATTTGTATTTTATGTGCATTAGTGTCTATATTAAAAGGAAATATACGAACCTTCTTTGGAAGAGTACGATTTTCTATTAATTCAGCACTGTTTTTGTTATATATAAGTATTGCAGAATCGTTTTGGGCTCATTACGGAGAAGTTATGGACCCATTTCAACAATGTGTAGATGACATTACTCGAATAGCAAAGAATATGCACATAACTTACGAAGAATGTAACATTTACATATATTGTTACCTGTTCTTCTCAATCGTATTGTTTCATCTATTACAAGTATTTATATTTAAGAATAGAAAGAAAAATAATATAAAACAATAAAAGAGGCAATCATACTTACACATGACCACCTCTTCCAGAAACATATTTTTTTAACTAAAAACAAACAAAATAATGCCTGCAAAAATAACTAAGAAAGGGAGGACTCCTACCGACAGAAGAGGAAATCCCACAAAAGAATGTGCTGCATACGTTAATGCCACACTCATGCACAATGGAATAAACTCTTGTGGAGACGCTCCTGCAATCAATGGATAGTTTAAAGAAATTTTTAACGGATACGATGAATCTGGATTTAATCGTCGTAAAGCTGACTTAGGAATAACACATAACGATAGTATCAGAAATATTCGGGCTATTCATAATAAAGCATCAGATGCAGTAAGAAAAGATTTTGATTCAAAATCTCTTGATAAGGATCATATTTATGTAGTTAATATGTATTACACTACCTCTCCACACATGATTGATTTCTACAATAGAGGAACTAAAACTCCAGGAACTCATACAGGTGTTCTTTATTGGAATCCCAATTCAGATAGTTGGAGAGTAAATCATAATATTCATGGTAAAATACATGATGACGATTTTATTTCTTTACAAGGAGGAAAGAAATCTTATGGAGTAACTTCCATTTCTGATGCTTCTCAAAAGACGCTCATATCCCGTTTAAATCCGTTTAATTGGTTTAGAAAAGAAGGAGGAATCCTTATAAAACATTCAAAATGAAACAGATATTGATATTATTATTTATTGGATTTTGTTTTTCGTGTACTCCAGTTACACCAAGTGAGGATTGTAATCTGATAATTACAACAGATACAATTGTCAATGATTTTAGAATATGTTCAAATCCAAAAGATCAAGTCAAAGCGAAATGGGCTGCAGCATGTTATGAAGATGACAATTTGGACCCGTTTACAGTTACCGCAAACTATAAAATGACGCTAAAAGAATTTTCCGAAAAAGTGTCTCTGTATTGTAAACATGCAGTAATTGCCTACTGACTGTAATAGTATTTATAAACTTTTGCATTATATTAACATCGTCTTTGAAAGAAATATAAGTATATTTACAAAGAAGTTAAATGGTTGATTTACAAAGCCTCTTTAGCTCAGTTGGCCAGAGCACGATATTTGTAATTTCGGGGTCGTTGGTTCGAATCCAACAAGAGGCTCAATTTTCGTTCTACAACTATAGTTTTCGTATATTTTTAAGTGAATAATAGTAGCTTGCCTTAAAAAGTATACTGACTGACAGTCAAAGACTGTAATTAATCCTAGAATTTAATTAAATCCTTACTAGGGAGGTAAATTAGCATGAATACAAGATTAGTATTTACAACAAACAAAAAAACAAAGATTGGAAGAAAACAAAAAGTAAAATTACTAAGTTTGCCATTTTATCTTGAAGTGAAATCAGATAAAAATGGTCAGATTTGTGATATTTGCCCTCGTAATTTTCATGGATATGATTTATTTTCTATATATTATGGAAAACCTGTAAATTATGTTGAGGGAGTAATAGCACATATGAAAAACATTCACGAGGGTATTTATGGCAACTATTAAAAAATTTGATTCTAAAGAGTACATAGCCGATTTAAATATACTATGTTCTCAATTAAGGAATACTCCTTTTACAAGTGATATTATTAGAAGTGGTTTTAAAAAAATAGGGTTGCCGTCTAATATATTATTTTGGGATGTATTTCGTAAGATTCTGAATATCCAACGTATTGAAGGGGATTTATATTATTTTTATAATTCTAAACCAATCCATATAAGTAAACTCGATTTAATATATAATGAGTATACAGAAAGATGGAAACAGTATTATAATAATTGGTATAATAAAAAACAAAGAGTTGATACTCTTAAACGTGATGATATTCGAGAGGCTATAAAACTTTTAAATGACAATGGTTTTGAAGTTGTTAGAAAAATTGATTATATTCATTTAAAGTGATAATAATTTTTTGGATTCATTTTTAAGTAGAATTGCTTGTGAAAGTAGTTCTACTTGTTTTTAAAATTTAAATAATATGGAAGAAGTTTACGAAGATATAATAGCAGATTATTGGATTTCCTATTATAAAGATGAAATAATTGATTATTAATTAAAACTTAGAAGTATGAGTAAATTAATTTTACTGATTGCATTTTTTATAGGAATGCTCTGTTGTACAGATCATCCTTCTACAACAACTAATTCTACATCGGAAGATACCTTGAATGTAATTGTATCTGATTCTATCAATCATGTAGATACTACTTTTTGTGTAGAATAAAGCAAATTAAAAAAAAGACAATCTCTATTAAGAGATTGCCTTTAATTTTTGGTCCTATAGCTCAGTTGGTTAGAGCACCTGACTCATAATCAGGGAGTCCTTGGTTCAAGCCCAAGTGGGACCACTACAAATAAATTAAAAAGATATGTATATACTACAATTAAATCAAAAGATTTTTATTAAGATGTTGAGTAGTGAAATTCTTACAGTTTCTAATCCAGAAGATGCATCTCAATATCAAACAATCGGAGAGGCTATGCAAGCAGCTTGTAAAGCTAGTGATATATTAGGTTTCAACGTTAAAGCCGTTAGGTATAATACGGTAGAAATGCGAAATTTATTGAACTTTGCAAAAGAAAAAGAACTTCTAGATAAGCCATTTCTAGAAGTATATAATCAATATAATGAATAAGTAAATGAGTTCCAGTTGGTGCTGGATAGATTTTAAACTGTAAATCTACGAGTCCTAGGGTAGATTTACCTTTATATCCTTATATAAACCAGTGCACATATAAAAAGGATAGCTTATTATATATTGATAAAACAAAGGGTTATGTTTTTAATTTTTGTAACCCAACATTCTCAGGTTACTAATCATCCATAAATTAGTGACTTTTATGATGTATTTTCAACAAGTAAAACATCAAAAGGTGCCTTTGCCTTAATAAAGGGTTACACATGGGAGTATTCTCAGTAGTTTGAGAATAAAGCTGAGAACTCCCATGTTTTATAAAGATTAATTTTAAATATTAAAAATATGGTATATCTAATTATTTTTCTAATTGTTTTAGTTATTGGAGGTATATTCTGGTACAGATACTCGAATAGAGTATTTGATAATAAGAATTTATTAGAATCAATAACAGATTTGGATCATGATATTTCTGTGCCTGACGCTAAATTAGTAATCAGAGAAGAAAAGACAGGATTCGATGTTGAAATAGGGCCTACTGGTTGGCCTGTAGGAGTTAGCCAAAAATGGGAAATTTCATTATATGAAGATAATGATTTTTACTATGCAAGATTAATTTATCATGAATATATGCTCTGGTTGTCTTGGGATGAGCCTTATCTTCTCTGTAAGATTCCTAAATGCAATCTAACTGGAGATATGAAAGGAGATATTAAATATCGTTATCAAGTTCTATGGGATATTACTTATAATACATATAGAAGTTATAATTATAAACCATATATGCCTGATGCTAAAATTGAAAAGATTAATGGACATACTGTAACATTAGGTAATGATGTATTTGATTATTATAAATATTTTGTATTGTGTGACCCTAATCATACTTGGTAATGAAGCTTAGAAATCTTTATAATGAAGGAGATCATGTTATTATAACAAGTACTCATAACAATGATTTAGGAAAAGAAGGAATTATTGTTGAAAAACGATGTTCTTTTTGTAAAATTCAAATCTTAAAAGAGGATGGAACTCCTGAACTTAATTGGCAAAATAATAAACCAATTATTCTTAATCACACTTATGCCCAATTTAAAAAGATAGAGTAAACATCTCGAATATTATATCCAGAACCTTTAAGAAGGAAAACTAGTTGAGGGTATCAACTTAAACCAATTTTTTAACTTTATGACAATGTAAAGTTAATTTAATTGCCTCGATGTTGTAATAGGTAGCCAAATTTGACTTAAAATCAAATGTTCCGTACGGAACGTGCGGGTTCGAGTCCCGCTCGAGGTACTAAATTTAAACAACATTTATAGATATGAAAAGATATTATCAAGTAGACAATACTTATTTTAAAGTATTAGAAGATTTAGAAAATTATCTCCTAGTTTCTCAGGTAAGTCCTGAAATGGCAATTAAGAAAGTCTTTAAAAGAAAAGATTTTTATAATTTAAATCTTAAAGAAATTTCTTTTGAAGAGTACTCAGCAAGAATTACTGAAATAATTGTAAAAATTATATGCTAAATCAATAAATTAAAGTTATGGAAAAGTATAAATTAACAGAAGAAACATTAAAGTATAACGGCGTTACTCTTTACAGAATTGAAGCATTAAAAGATTTCGCTGATGTTAAAAAAGGAGACATAGGCGGTTGGATTGAGAGAGAAAACAATTTATCGCAACATGACAATGCATGGGTTTATGGCAATGCTAAAGTCTTTGGTGATGCTAAAGTCGGTGGTACTGCGTGGGTCTTTGGTAATGCGGGGGTTAGTGACAATGCTGAAGTCTATGGCGATGCTAAAGTCAGTGGTAATGCTGAAGTCAGTTATAATGCTAAAATAAAATCCACGCAAGATTACATTGTTTTTAAAAATTGGTGGTCGAGTGGTAGGTTTTTCACCTGGACTCGCTCCAACAATATGTGGTATGCTGGCTGCTTTTATGGTACAGGCAAAGAATTAATAGCTAAGGCTTATAAGGATAGCGAGTTAAGTGGCAAAGAATATGAAAGAGTAGTTAATTACGTGGAAGGGATTTTGAAAGAATACAAAGATGCATGAAAAAGCTTCTATTTACTTTACTATTAATACTTACTAAGTATTGATAGTGATTCAAAACCAAATCATATCTTATGATAAACCTACTAAAATAACTCTCAAGAAAGTAATATATAACGATACAACTTATCAATAATTTTAAATATGGAATTTAATAAGAAGGTAGATTCTCTTATAGGTGAGAATCAATTTGTAAAACAAGGTTTAAAAACATCTTCTGAAATTGTATCTTGTGAAGGAGCAAAAAAGTATTCAACAACTGGTGATCCTTTTGTAGATAATTTTGCTTCTGCATCTCACTATAAAGAACCTCGTTCTTATAATGAAGTAGCTCAAGATATGGCTCTTTTATGGAGTATCAATCCTACTCAATGTATTAAATTAGTATTGTATTTTAGACTTATTACTCGTAAATCTAAAATATCAATTAAAAATAAAAGCATTGAATTAGATATTCAAAAAGGAGCTGGCCTTCGTAATGAAGGTATTATAAGAATGTTATGGGTTGCATTAAACCATCCTTTAACATTTAAAGCTAACATTGATTTATTTATAGCGGCAGGCTCTTGGAAGGACATTATTAAAATGTTATCTCTTGATCTACAATATCATGGATGGGATAAACGAAAACTTAATTGGAATTTCTTGTTCATGGTTATATCTTCTGGATTAATAAACCCAGATACTACTCATTTAGTACGTAAATATTTACCTACAATTAAGAATAATAAAAATTGTAATACTTTAGAAGCTCAAGCAAATACTTTAATTGGTAGATGGTTAGCTCATAGATTATTTGTTGGTTTAGATAAAGCTAATGCCTTTAAAGAATATAGAAAATTAAAATCTAATGGTAAAGCTCATATTTGGCAACAGAATATATCTAAGCAGCTTTATGAGATTATTAATTTTGATTCAATTGCAGGCAGAGCATTAGCTCTATTAGTTGGTTCTAAATTTATAGAAAATCATAATCTTGATGACAAATATTTAAAATGGATAGAATCCAAACCAACCGCTAAATTTACTGGATTTGTATTTGAATTATTTGCGCCTTTAGAATCAAATAAAGTAATTCCAACTTATAAAAAGTTAACTGCTAATGCTCAATTTATGCAACTTGTGGGAAATACTACTATAGAATCCCCATTCTTGGTAGTAAGAGATACATCAGGTTCAATGTTGGGTCAAGCTTTAGGTTGTAAGGTATCTTCTAATTGTATTGCTAAATCTGTAGCTTTATACTTTTCATATTTTCTTAAAGGTATATTTTCTAATACTTTTGCAGAATTTTCAAATACTTGTGTATTAAGACAATGGAAAGGTGAAACACCTTCTGATAAATACTTGAATGATAATAGTGAAGCCTATGGTAGAACTAACATACAATCAGTAATTGATTTATTTATCAAGTTAAAAGATAAAGGAGTTCCTGAATCAGACTTTCCAAAAGGTATTATTCTCTTGAGTGACAGTGAATTTACAAGAATTGTTGAAAATGATGAAACTAATTTTAAAACAGCTTTAACAAGACTATCGGAAGCTGGATTTAGTAAAGAGTTTGTTAATTCATTTAAAATTATTCTTTGGGATATTCCTAATGATTATTATGGAAATAAGAATAAAGTAAAATTTGAAGACTATGCAGATGCTCCAAATTTCTTTTATCTTAGTGGTTATGATCCAAGTATAATATCTTTTATATTTGGAGGTAATAAACCTGAAGCTCCTAAGAATGCAAAAGAATTATTTGAAACAGCAATGAATCAAACTTTATTGAATAAAGTTAGAATTATAAAATCTAAAAAGAAATGATACCAGAGAAAGAAATTACAAATAGATTATGTTATGTATTAATTGGAGTATTAATTGGTCTTGCAGTACCTCGTTCAAAAAGTACTAATAAGGATATACAAGTATATGAGGTTATTGCAGACTCAATAGAATCTAAAGTAGTTAAACCAGCACCTAAGAAAGTTTTAAATGAAAAGAATTTAAGAGCTGAATTAATTAAACATAACATACCTCACGTGGATATAGTAATTGCTCAAGCAAAACTTGAATCAGGTAATTTTAAATCTGATTTAGTTAGAACTCATCAAAATATATTTGGATTAAGAAAGAAAAATTCTTACAGAAAGTATTCACATTGGACTGAATGTGTAGAGGACTATTCTAATCGTATATCTTCTAGATATAAAGGAGGTGATTATTATGCTTTTCTAAAAAGAATTAACTATGCTACAGATGACAAATATATAGAAAAGTTAAAATTGATGTGTGAAGGTTAATCTGACTATTGTTGCGTTTTTGATTGTTAATAATAAGAATACTTACAGCAAGATATTATTAAACATTAATTTATGGAATTAAAAGGTTAATAGCAATAAAGTATTCTGAAAAGCAGTATCTGGGGATTTTAAGTAGGTTCGATTCCTACTACTGCTTCTATAAGCTAGTGAAAATCACTAGCTTTTATTTTATAAACTTTTAAAATTTATCATTATGGTTAAATCTATTTTGTTTACAAAGAATCCCGTGAATACAGAATCTTTTGAAGATGTAGTAGCTTATGCAGAAGAAAACAATTGTTATTACACCTGTCTAGTTTGTGAAGGTATGCGTTTATATGATGTAGTTCCAGGAGTTCATATTATGACTACTAAAAATAATGATTTATACATTCTTGAAACTTCATATAGACGTAATGCATTTGATTTTGCAAAAACTTCTAGTATTACAGCCCCTGTGTTGATTGAAAAATTATTCTAATGAAAGAATTTAGTTATTTAGATTTTAAAGTAGAATACTCTTGTAAAGGATTTTTTAATATAGAGTTATCAAAAAGTATATGTTTTAATGTAGCTTTTGGGAAATTAAGTAAACTTACACATACTATTGATGAACAGTATGAAATTATAATTTATAAGAGTCTAGATTATTTACGAGCTACTCATTATTCTAATTATTGTTTATTATCTAAAAAACAACTTTCTAAACACTTACAACAAGCTATAGATATTTATCAATTTGATTTTAAAATCAATAGTATTAAAGTAAATGGGATTCCCGCATTTAAGGTAACTTTAATTTTAAATAAGGATTGTCCTATACTTTTTCATAAATATCTACTTACTTGGTTAAGATATACATATGAATATCCTTTTAATGTATTATTACTTGATGCTTATAAGTTAAAGAAAGAACCTAGATTTAAATATACTTCTATAGTAAATTTATTTAATATTACTTTAACTGGTTTCAGGAAAAATAATGGATTACATTCAATTATTCAGACTGGTATTAATTGTAGACTACAAAAAAATCAGATTAGAACACAATTAACTAAAGTACAAAGATTGAACGAATTATATGAAATATTACGCTATGATTATGTACCTATTCAAAGAAAAGTTCAAGATAAGTGTGTAGAAGATATAGAATACTGGGAAGATAATTATATATATGAACAATTCCGTAAACCTGTATATATAAAAATATATTTAAAAACATTAAAAAGAAAATGAAGATTTATGTTGTAGGTGGAAATAACTATTATGTTAATTTCATTAAAGATGTAGAAATAGTAGATAATTTAGAAGATGCTCAATTAGTTGTATTTACTGGGGGTGAAGATGTAACTCCTTCCTTATATGGATGTAAAAAATATTCAACTACTTTCTGTAATCCTAGGAGAGATAAGGAAGAATGGGAAATATTTAAAAGAATCAATCCTAAAACCCAAATTGTATATGGCTGCTGTCGTGGGTCACAATTTGTATGCTGTATGAATGGGGGAAAACTTATACAACATGTCTCAGCTCATGCTATAAGGCATACTCATGGCATAACTAATGGTGAATATGTATATCAAATAACTTCCACCCACCATCAAATGCAATATCCTTTTAATTTAGTTGAACATAAAGATTATGAATTACTATATACATCTTATGGAGTAGAAAGTTATATTTATAAAGGTGATCAAATAAATTCAAAAGAAGTTAGAGGAAGGGAACCTGAAATAGTACTTTATCATAAAGATAATTTACCTACTTGTCTGGCTGTACAAGGACATCCAGAAATGATTCCTGATTCCCCTGTAGCACAAATGATTAGTAATCTTTTAAATGAACTCGTAGATGAAATTAAATAATATAACTATTGGTGCAGATCCTGAATTATTTATAATTAATAGGTTAAGTAAAAAAGTGATTTCAGCTGTAGGATTAATTCCTGGAGAAAAAGGAAAACCCTATAGAGCAGAAGATATGCCAGAGGGTTTTGGACTTGAAATTGATAATATTCTTGCAGAGTTTAATATACCTCCTGTTAGTAATAAGAAAGACTTTATTAATAATATAGTTTTTATGCAGGAGTATATTAATTCTTTTGTAAAGAATATAAATCCAGTTTTAGAAATTAAGTGTGCAGCATCTAGAATAGTACCCAATTCAGAATTACAATCAGAACAAGCTAAAGAATTTGGCTGTTCAATTGATTATAATGTTTATACTCAATCTGCAAATGAAAAACCTGAAGGAACTAAAACTAATTTACGTTCGGCAGGAGGACATTTACATTGCGGATATGACAATCCTAATATAGAAACCAGTCTTACTCTTGTAAAGTACTTTGATGCATACTTAGGAGTTCCTTCAGTTATTAAAGATACTGATAAAAAGAGAAGATCTCTTTATGGTAAAGCTGGATGTTTTAGATTGTGTCCCTACGGTAAACTAAATTAAAAACACTATGAATATTATTTAAAACTTTCGGTTTATTCAAAAATATTTTATATTATTGTAACTACTCCCAATTAAGGGATTAGTATAAAATTTAATAATAT
>CAVFGN010000033.1:0-21977 GCA_963621965.1 Alistipes finegoldii | reverse complement strand
CATTAACTTCTACTTCTAAACCACTTATCATTTTAGTTATTAAATCTTTAAGCTCACCTGAATCATAATTCATATAATCAGTAACAGCTTCTCTAGCACTAGTTTGAACCCAGTAGTCTTGGCACTTGTTTCTTAAAACAGAGGTCACAACTGATTTAGGATTATAAAGTTCGTAGCTTAGAATGCGATTATGAAGAATTAGACTATGATAGGGATACTACTTTAAATACTGGAATCATAAAAATAAACTTATTAGTTACCTCCTAAGATTGAACTGAATTTAAAATTCTTAATAAATTAAAAAAGGCCCTAACCTTAAGGTTAAGACCTAAATATTTAATTTGTCGAACAACCATTTTTAAGTTTCTTTTGTTCTAATTTTTTTTTTAGCTTGTTCTTTTTTCATTCTTTTAACAGCTAATTTCATTCTGTTATGACATTCCTCGCAAGTATCTACAGGCTTATGAGTAGCAAGTCTATAAATACGACGACCAAATATTAAACAAACAAAACTTACTGCAAGAATAATTACAACAATTTCAATAGGGCTCATTAAGCCTCAACTACCTTCTTATTATCAAGATACTTGTTAATATAGTGAATGCCAAAACCAACACAAACTGCAAGTACTAGAACGATGAAGATTGTCCACCACCAAGAACCAACTAAGTAAACGATACAAGATACGATGTATGAGCAAATAATCCAGAAGATAATTGTTGAAGCAAACTTACCATATGGAGATTCACTCTTTGCAGTTGATACAGCAGCAAAGCATGGAATAGTAGTCATGTTAAATGCAATGAATGCAATTAAACCAGGAATAGTAATACCAGTAGCTGTAATCATTTGGCTAGCAGCAGAAATACCTTCTTCTGAGTCAATTGAAGCCTCATATACTTGTTGGAATACTTGTGCAATGTTGTTTGCATCCGCATTAGCTAAAATTGTAGGACCTACTGTAGAAGCCAATACTGCAAATGTTGCGATAACGTTTTCTTTTGCAATTAAACCAGTAACAGCAGCTACCACAAATACCCATCCAGCACTTCTTCCAATTTGAGAACCAAATCCAAGTGGAGTAAATAATGGTTGGAATAATTGGCCAATACCAGCTAAAATTGAATCTTCAGTTGATAAATAACCCTTAGCACTAACAATTTCATCATACATAGCATAAGCTTCTTTAAAGAATTGTGCATTTAATACTTCATCCAAACCATCAACAAATCCTGTTTCAGAGTTAATTACAACCGCATCATCTGTTAACTTTACAAGAGCTGACCACTTATCAGTTGAAGCTAATTCATCAAGAATAGATTGAATATCAACTTGTTCAATATATTGCCATGACCAAGTGAATGATTGTAAGAACCAAATAATTATTGTAGAAGCTAAGATAATTGTAAATGCCTTCTTAATGAAGTGTTTACCTTTATCCCATACGTGTAAACCAAGTGGTTTTAAACCAGGTCTGTGGTAAGCAGGTAATTCCATAATGAATGGAGGAACTTTTCCACGCATTGTAGTATTACGCATGATAAGTACAGCTAAAATAGCTGTTACCATACCAAGTAAGTACATACCAAGAGTAATTAAATCAGCATTACCAACACCAAAATAAGATACAATACCACCTGCAATAGCAGTTAAAATAGGAAGTTTAGCTCCACATGAGAAGAATGGAATAACTCTAATTGTAGCTAAACGTTCATTATCATCAGATAATGTACGAGTGTTAATCATAGCTGGCACTGAACATCCAAATCCCATGATCATAGGCATGAATGCACGACCAGATAAACCGAACTTTCTAAAAATTCTATCTAGGATGAATGCAACACGAGCCATGTATCCTGAATCTTCTAGAATAGAGAAGAATGCAAATAATAATAGAATTTGTGGAACGAATGATAATACACTGAATATACCAGCAAGTATACCATCACAAATAAATCCGCCAAGCCAAGCAGGTGAGCCTGCATTATCTAAGCCAGTTTGGCATAATTCAGTAATCTTATCTGTAATTGATGTTAAGAATGTTTGTAAGATTACACCAGGAGAGTTAATACCTGCATCTGTGTAGAATAAGCCTTCAAACATTGTACCGGCAGCAAATGGTTCCTTATCCTCAAATAACTTTCCTAAATATAGGAAGTTTTCAGAGAATGTTAAATGGAACATTAAGAATAAGATTAAGATGAAAATAGGAATACCTAACCATCTATTTGTTAAAATCTTATCAGCTTTATCTGACTTTGTAAGTTTTTCCTCATTAACTGTATTTTGAGTTTTAGTTGTAGAGAAATTTTTAGAAATATATTTATATCTACTATCAGCTACAACAGCTTCTAAGTCATCCCCAAATGTATCATCATGATAATTTTTCTTAAATTCATTAACAATTTTAACTAAATCTTCATGATCTTTAGTTTCTATTTCATCATTTTCGATTAATTTAAGTGCATGGAATAATGGATGCTTAACTTCAAGTCCGGTAAATGCAGCTTTAACATCTTTAATTAAATGAGTAAGTGCAGTATCTTCTAGAACTGTTTTGCCTACACGTTTCTTAAGTGATTCGTTATAGGCAACTTTCATTAATTCATCAATACCTTCTTCTTTAACAGCTGAAATGCAAACAACAGGAACTCCTGCTTTTTCACTTAAAGCTTTCGCATCAACTTTGTCGCCTTTCTTTTCAAGAACATCCATCATGTTTAGTGCGATAACTACAGGAACATCCATTTCAAGTAATTGAGTAGTTAAATATAAGTTACGCTCAAGGTTAGTAGCATCAA
Organism: Alistipes finegoldii; assembly: GCA_963621965.1. Lineage (GTDB taxonomy): Bacteria > Bacillota_I > Bacilli_A > Acholeplasmatales > Anaeroplasmataceae > JAEELC01. The sequence goes on along the minus strand of CAVFGN010000033.1, from coordinate 19,176 downwards.
CGATATTGATTACACAATCAGGATTCTCTTCAAGAATGTAATTACGAGAAATTACTTCTTCAGGAGTATAAGGAGATAAAGAATAAATACCAGGTAAATCGATTACATATGCATCTTCATTTAACTTCTTATAATGTCCTTCTTTTTTATCAACTGTTACACCAGGCCAGTTACCTACATGTGCTGTAGATCCTGTTAGTGCATTAAATAATGTGGTTTTACCACAGTTAGGGTTACCAGCAAGTGCAAATTTCTTCATTATTTTGCCTCCTCGACTTCGCAAGTTACAAGTTCTGCTTCGTCTTTTCTAAGGGTTAGTTCGTAACCTCTAATAGTAACCTCAAGTGGGTCACCAAGCGGAGCTTTTTTCTTAAGTGTTACCTCGGCTCCTGGTGTAACACCCATGTCGAATAGTCTTCTTCTGACTCTTCCTTCACCATTAACTTTGACAATCACGCCTGATTGACCGATAGTGAAAACATCTAAATTTAGTGTCATAAATCCTCCTTCTTTAAGCAACTACAATTTTAGTCGCAAGCGTAGAATCAATAGCTAGCCTTCCTTCTTTAACACGAAGAACAATACTAGAACTATTTGAAATCACCTCAAGTTCACTATTAATTGTGATACCTAAAGATTCTAAATGTTTCTTAGTTTTCTCATCTGCTAATATTTTAACAACACGCAATGGTTTGTTTAGCGGTGCAATGATAAGTGGCATAATAAACCTCCTTATATCATTTTTTGTTAGTCTTTTCTAACATACACTAGAATTATATATTAAATTGAATAACTATTCAACTATTTTGTGAAAAATTCATGAAAAAAGACTAGCAATAACTAGTCTTCATCAATTGATTCAGTTTTATCGTAATCATCTAAAAATGAGTGATATACTCCTTTAAGTTTATATCCAAGCATCATATCCAACTTTATATTAGACATTGCTTTAAATATATTTTTAGCAATTATTGGATTTTCTTTTTCTAAATTATGAATTAAATATTTAGCTTCAAGTCTCTTAGAACCACCACCGCCATTATCACAAATAGCGCAATTTTCAGTAAACCTACATGCACATTGAATAAATTCAAGGTTATTTTGATTTTTCCAAGCGATAATATCTTTTTCTCTTATTTGATACATCGGTCTAATAACTTCCATACCGCCATAATTTTGTGAGTGAAGTTTTGGTAACATTGTTTGCACAGATCCATTATTCAAAATAGACATCATGAATGTTTCCATTGCATCATCTTTATGATGCCCTAGTGCAATTTTATTACATCCCATATTTTGAGCTAACTTATATAATGCACCTCTACGCATTCGAGCACATAAATAACAAGGGCTCTTATCGGTATTATTCGCAATTTCAAAAATATCAGTATTTTCAATCACCGCATCAATTCCAAGTATTTCGAGATTATTTTTTATTTTTTGAAGATTAATCTCGTTATATCCAGGGTTCATTACTAAATATTTAACATGAAATTCAAAATCAGAATGTCTTTCAAGTTCCATAAATAATTTAGCCATCAACATCGAATCTTTTCCGCCTGAGATACAACAACAAATCGTATCACCTTTTTTAATTAGTTCATATTCTTTAATTGCACTAATAAAAGGTGCCCAAAGTTTAGGACGATAGGTAGTTATAATTGAGCGTTCAATGATTTGTTTTCTTGTTAATTCTCTTTTCATTTAATTCTCCTAATGTTATCAATTAAAGTATCAACTTCGTCAAATGTAGTCATATCTGACAAAGATATTCTGAAGCTTGATAATGCGCGAGCCTTATCACTAAAAAGCGCCATTATTGTTTTAGAAGGTGTATTTGAAATTGAACAAGCGCTCTTTTGTGATACACAAATTCCTGCATTGTTTAAATAATCACATACATAGCTTGCTTTCAAACCTTTAATTGAAATATTTAAAATGTAATTTGATTCTTCCAAATTAATTTGTACATTTTTTATCTTTTTCAGTTCTGATACCAAATGGTTATGAAGCTTAAAAACATGCTCATTTGACTCATCTTTTGTCTTTAAAGATAGTTCAATAGCTTTTTCTATACTTGCAATAAGCCCAAGCGGGATAGAGCCTGCCCTATAAATTGTATTAGATTTTCCACCATTAATTAAAGGTGTTAAAATTGTAGATTTATTTTTAATTAGTACCCCAGTCCCTGTTAAACCACCGAATTTATGTGGTGTAAAAGAAACAAGTTCTAAACTTGATAAATCAATATTCTCTTTAGTAATACCTTGCGTAACATCTACTAAGTGATGACAATGTGGGTGTGCTTTACAAATTTCACTTATCTTATTTACATCATTTATTAAGCCTGTCTCAGATTCAACAAAGATTGTAATAACTAATATAGTGTCATTTCTAATTGATGACTCTAAAGAATTAAAATCAATATGTCCTTTATCATCTAATTTTAAAAATTCAATATCATATCCTTGGTCTTTAAGCGTAGCTAAGGCGCCGTTTACACTAGTGTGCTCGTAAGGAGAAACTAGAATATGTTTTCCAAATCCGCTATAAGACTTTGCAATACCTTTTATAGCTAAGTTGTTAGATTCTGTAGCACTTGAGGTGTAGACTATCTCTTGATTCTCGCTAAGTTTAAGCATCTCTTTAATATGACTATCGATAATATTTAATTTTTCGTGTGAGCTAATACCTAAACCATGAACCGAGTTTGCGTTTCCTATATAAAGTATCTCAGTAGAAGCCATATATTCAAGTACTTCACGCTTTACAGGATAATTAGCACTATAATCAAAATATATCATTTTAAAATCCTTTTCTAAATTATTATACTAAGAGAATCTTTTATATAAAAGATTAGTATTTAATTAAACGTAGAAATTTATAACCCAAATAGTATACCACACAAAACGCAAAATATATTATAAAATCTTTACTTTTCAAGAATTATCTCAACTAAATCATCAAATTTAATCTTTTCGCCTTCGATAATTATAAAGGCATCATTTAAATTAAATTTAGTAATTATACCTTTAATTGTTTTATATTCTCCGCCTTCTTTATATTTATCTTTTAAAAAATATATAACGGTTGCCTCAACGTTTTTCTTATCACTTATATAATTTAATTTATTATTCAAATTGACAATTTGATCTTCAGTTAATTCTTCTTTTTGTTCAACGATTCTCCCCGATTCATTAATAGCCGCTGCATACCCCTCAAGTGCCGCAAAAGGATTAAAAATATTTGCTCGCTGAATAATATCCATCTTTAGTCTTTTAGAGGTAGGACGTTTCATGTTTATAATATCATCATATTCACCCATTACGCCTTGTGTCCTCCTATCTGACTATTACGCTCAATTTGGGTTGCACCGTCTACTAAGTCTGATGCCTTTACAACTGCATTCTTGCCGTATTTGTTTTTAAGGCTAAGAATTGCCCTTCTTACATTGTCTTCTTTATTTTCAAGTTTAGAAACTAAATCGTCTATTTCCATTTGTTTTTCAAGGTCTGTAAATATGTCTAATTCAACAACTTTAATTTTGTTATCTAACTCAGCTTTAGTTTTAGTATCACTCGCAAAAACATTTATACGTCTTATTTTAATAGCTCTATCCATTATATAATCATACAAAAGAGTAACTGCTTTAACAAAAATAATAGCAGAGTTTGTGTAATTTTCAAACTTAAGTCCCATATGCACGCCTTTAGGTACAGCTCTACCTAAATAATCGACGTCTAATTCTCCGTCATATCTTAATGTAGAAGAAATATCGTACCCCAAAGAAATTGCGATATTTTTTGTATAAATATTTTTTTCAAATAGTTTTGTAGCTAATTCTTCAGCCATTTCTTTAATTACAATACGTCCTCTTTTATAATCATAAGGTTCATGCAATACTTGACCCACAGTTGTAGATTTTGCACACGGTTTATATTGTTTTACGTCTTTTATACTAACCGGTTCAATACCCCAGGCATGGTCTATTAAGATTTCTGCATTAATACCAAATTCTTTATAAAGAACATCCTCGTCTTTAATAGAAAGTCTAGCTAGTTCGCCCATAGTTTGCACTCCGTGCATAAGCAACCTTCTAGCTATTCCGTTACCAATTCGCCAAAAATCAGTAATAGGTTTATGTCCCCAAAGCTTTTGTTTATACAGATCTTCGTTTAAATATGCAATACGACATCCATTTTTGTCAGGTTCTTCATGTTTTGCTACAATATCCATTGCAATCTTAGCTAAATACATATTGTCACCTATACCACAAGTTGCAGTAACACCAGTTAAAGACAAAATCTCTTTTACAATGTCTCGCGCAAGCTCTTCAGCACTTTTTTTGTATAAATTAAGATAACTTGTAACGTCTATAAAAGATTCATCAATAGAGTAAACATGTATATCTTCAGATGCAAAATATTTTAAAAAAATCTTATAAACGTCACTTGATATCTCTATATATTTAGCCATTTGCGGAGTCGCAATAATATAATCAAGAGCTAAATCTTTATGAATCATAAGTTCATATTTATCATATGATTTTCCTTTAAACGGCTCATAATTGTTTTTTTTCAATCTATCTTCGTTTATTTTCTTAACTGCTTCAACCACTTCAAAAAGTCTAGCACGAGATGGTATCTTATATTCTTTAAGAGCTGGGGTAACGGCTAAACAAATTGTTTTTTCAGTTCGACTTATATCAGCTACAACTAAGTTAGTAGCTAAAGGGTCTAAGCCTCTATATACACACTCAACAGAGGCATAAAATGATTTTAAATCTATACACATGTATGTTTTTTTCATAATTGCCTCCTTGTTTTTATATAAATTAATCGTAATTACCTATTAAAATTTACCTTTTTTTATTTTCATAAGATATTTATCACTATTTATATATTTAATAATACTAAATTATGCTTAAAAACAACATAGTAATGATGATAAACTATTTGTCTAAAATATTTTTTAATATGTCAAAATTAACGTTACTAGTAACCTTCTCATTAGGGTTAAATCCTAATATATGAGAAAAACCTCTCTTAAACTTTTGATTTTTGTGTGTCGGATAAATTAATACTACATCGCGCACTATTCTTTTAGGAAATACATATAAAGAATCTATGTATGCAAGCTGATAATAATCATTAATCGTATAATCAAGAGATGTATCAAGAGTTTCTTCGGATAATAGATTAAATAAATTTCTATATTTCATTTCAACTATTACTATATCTTTAACCTCATCATTTTCAAAGAAAACTAGACTATAGTCTGGTTTATTATGGTTTGAATTTACACTTACAATTTCTCCTGCCTTAGCATCTTTATAATAAGCTGCATAATGGTCATATTTAACAACAACTCTCTTATTTTCTTTTTCAAATATAAACTCAGAATCTGCTAAAAGTTCTCCGCTAAAATTTAAGTCATTTGTTTGATAACCTAAAGATATTAATGTTTCATAAATTATAATTAAACCATAAATTTCAAATACGATACTAGACTTCTTTTGACTATAATAAATATTTTTTTCTAATTTTAACTTTGATGGCTTAAATAAAATCAAACTTGTTAATTCTTTGATAAAAGATAAATCAGGATTATTTGAAATATTATAATAATCAAATATTTCACAAACATTTGTTTTTCTATAAACATCTAAATTTAAGACTCTATTAATAGTATTTAAAAAACTATTATAGGCATTAAACCACTCATTATATGAATCTAAATTATTTTCTAAACTTTTAATATCTTTTTCAAGAGACTTAATGTTATTTTCTTTTTTTAGCTTATCTAGACTATTTAAATCTAAACTTATTTTTAAATTATTTAAACTAGTTATCTTTGTATTAATATCATTACTTATATTTTTTATTTTAGTCTCAAAAGAAACATCAATCATCTTTATTTGATTTTTTATAAGCATCAGGCAACGTTTTAGATAGGGATTCCCATTTTCAACTAATACCTTTTTAACAGAATAATTTTGACTTGAAAGTATACTTTTTCGAATAGATGTTAAATTTTCTTTTCTTTGATACTTATCCTTTAGAACTTCAGACTCTAATTTTGTCTCAAAACTATTCACTAGATTTTTACATCTAGATTCGAATTCTTTATAATAAATAGTTAAAATATTCAGTAATACAAATTGATTATTAGCATTTTGTTTTATAAATGATTTTTTTGAAAAATCTAAGCTACTACCTTCAATATATTTTTCAATTCCTTTATAAACATTTGCTATATTGATATCCTTATCAAAAGTCGATTTGACGTCAAACGGAATTTTAAATTCATGATTACTTTTATTTTTAATATAAATAAAATACTCGCCTGGATTATAGCCAATATCAAAATCACCATTTTTTGATATAGTATAAGTTAATCCACTTTGAAGTTGTAGCACTAAATCACTTGTCTTTTTAAGTTCATTATTCACGTAATATGAAGCGCAATCGATTTTAACCTCATATTGACTACCATCTAGTCTAATTTCAATTGTATCAAACTCATTAAATGAGAAGGTTATATTCTCTAATTCATGAATTTTGTAAGTATAAGTATTTTGTTTACCATGCTTTGTATAGGTTTGAACAGTTAAAGAATCAATTTCAAATTTAACCTTAGCGCACATATCCATACTTTCTTAATTCTTTAATTTTATTTTGAATTTCAAATCTTGTATTTTCAAAGTCACTAATATCACTATATTTATCAAGAATTGTAATTAAAGAATTATCATGATTCATAATCACATCGTCTAAGAACTCGCTTGATCCATTAATTTTTTGCATAACTGTTTGTTTAAAAGCCAAATCTAAAGCACGCTTATCAGACATCCCACTTGGTTTAAAATGCATGTAGCATGCTATAATTTTTACTGTTCTGAAAGAAATACCTTTTCTTAAGTCACTTGAATTAATAAAATTATGAATTTCATCTAAAAATTCTAAAACACGTGAATCAAGATTTTGAATGTAATTAAATGTTTGATCTAAGTGAGGCACCAAGGTGTAAAAATCTGGTAAATATAATTTTTCACGATTCACATCTTGTGTTTTTTGTTCTTCTTGATAGTTTAAAAATGAATCTTGAGATAAGTTAATGATAAACGATCTATCCTTAAGTCTATCAGAAATATTTTTTGTTGTTTCATCTACATTAATAGTACCAACGAACAATACATTGTTTCCAATTTCAATGCTTGAAGGATAAGCTTTGTTATTAACACAAACTGCATTTTTTGAATACAAAACAAGTTTTCTTGAATTTGTATCACATTCTAAAAGAGATAAGAAAGGTGAGAACCAATATTCTATTTGCGATAAGTTCATCTCATCAAATACAATCATATGCATCTTATCTTTATTTTTTGAAGCGTGTACTAGAAACTCAACTATGCCTGTTTGGCTTGGTACATAATTGTTTGTATTTGGATTTAAAAAGCCTAACACATCACTTGGTTCTAAATAAGAGGGTGTTATCGGAACAAATAAAAATGTCTCGTTTTTCTCGTTAATATTAAAATATGAAGCGAACGTTAATGGGAGTCTAGTTTTACCTATACCAGACATACCTGCTAAAATAACGAGTTGAGATGCACATAGGGAAGTATAGAAATTATATATATCTTCTTTCTTATAACATAAATTATTTTCTTTTGTATACAAGTAAAAATCATCTAAAATTGTGTCAATATTAGCAGAAGATACCATCTTATCTTTATTTCTTTCAATAGACTTAAAGAATTCAGATTTCTTAATAAATATTGAGTCCTCACTGTTATATATAGCCCCTAATTTATCTAATTCTAGTAAATCAACATTTATTTGATTTATAGGCGAATACGATCTCAATTCTGTATCACTAACAAATTTCAATTCAGTTTTAAATATAGTTTGGCCGAAACACAAATATTCAGGTTCTAAGTCTATACCTTTAACAATGTTTGGCACGAAAAACGGTTCATTATGTGCAAAATTATCAAAGTCTAAGTCATCAATTTTTGGAATTTCTAAATATGAGTCGTTGTTTGTTGTAAAAATTATATCTTTAATAATACCATTCTTAAAATATAATCCTTTATTCTCGTTATAATTGTAAAAAGGTTCAATTACAACAACTGTATTAGCTAAATATTCCTCAATAATAGATATCTCTTCGTCATAAGTATATTCGCTAAATGAGCCGTAATTTTTTTTAGTGAATGGCTCTAAATACCCACTTTTAACATAATATAAATTAGACCTTGAATTGTACTCAAAAACATCATCAACCTGATTTAAAGTTGAAATAAGCAAAGGTTCATCATTTAATGCTTTAAACTCTAATTGAACGATAGTATTATTAACAAAACAATCAGATAGTTTAGCTAGAATTAAATGTTTTTTTGCATATTCTAATTTACTTTTTATATCGTTTTTCTTCATGTTACTCTCCTAATAAATTTAAAATAATGTATTCTAGAGTTAATTCTTTTTTCAAATCGTCAATTTGATCATTTTTAAATAACACTATATTGTTTTGAAGTCTTTTACTTAAGTATTCTTTTACTTCGTTTGGATTTCTTAAAAACACATTATTTAATAAATTAACATCAATTTCTTTAGCTTCATCAAGTACCTTATTTAATATATTTTGTTTATAATTATTTAACTTATTATTACTTGCCTCTATTTTATCATTTAATTCTTTTATTTGTATTTCGTAGTCTTTCTTTTGTCTATCAAGTTTTTCACTTAATTCTTCTACTTTTTTTGTTAAATTTTTAGTAGTTTCTTCATATTTACTTTTTTGTGTATCAATTGTTTTTGTTAGTTTATCTAAATTTTCTACATAATTTTGGTCATATTCTAAATTTAAAAGTTTAGAAAATAATGCATATACATCACTTTTTTCTTTATATATGCCTTTATTAATAAAATCAGAATCACTTCCAAATTCCTTGTTTAAAAAATCTATAAAAAGTCCACATTCTAAATTAGATTTATTTTTATGTACTTCTTCAGTATAAAATTGTCTTATTTTGTTATCAGGCATACAATTGTCTCTAAACCCACGCCAAAAAATTCCCTTTTTACCTTTTCCGTTATAATATTTAGAGTTTACAGGTAATGTTTTTGATACTATTTGTAACATCTCTTTTAAATTATTTAAACCAATCACATCAAGTAGCGCTTCAAATTCTAGATCACTTAGATTTCTTAACTCTTCAATTTTAATTTCCATAATTTAATATTTCCTCAATTTTTTTGTTTCTTTTTCTTAATATAGATTCTATTTTACTTATTGTTATATTTTTGTTTGGATTCATCATTAAATATCCATAATAATACCAATCAGCATTAACGTATAAATAAATTTTTATTATATCGTTTATTTCGATGTTTAATTCGATTTCATTATTAAATTCTTCAAAGATGCCAAATTCTTTTTCGTTTTTCGTTATTTTAATCTTACTCGTTAAAGCAAATAATTCTTTTTTTATAAACAAGGTATTATCTTTAATAAAAATTTTTCTCATATTCTCTCCTTTTTAAATATTCATTATATATTATATATCAATTAAAACCTCAATATTACAAATATAATGTATTTAACTTTTTTTATTTTTATGAACACTATTATTTTAGCACATAGAACAATCAACAATAAGGCAAAACTAAAAAACTATGAAGCTTCTAGATGCCTCATAGTCGAATTTAATCATTTATATCGTGACTAAGTAAATCACGTTTTTTTATGAAATTTATAATACGCTCTAATACAAATCCAGCTAGGAATATAAAATATATAAGATATGTAACTAATTTATCCCTAAAATCAGCTTGATTTAATGAAGTTGTAACAAGAGAAAATAAAATCAAACAAACTAAAATATAATTGAAATATTTAGCTTTATTCTTAAACGGTCCACGTCCGGCGTAATTAGAGAGAGTCGATATACCACAAATTATTTCAAATAAATTTGTTAAAAATGATATTGCATATACTATAACTAGTGCTACAACAACAAGCACTTTATTTGATTCTTCTGAGAAAGTTTTATATGTTTCAGGAATTAGGGCAATATTTTTTATAATTCCGCAAAAGCCGACTCCGATAAGCATTGCGCCGCCGATTAAAAATAATCTATGACTAAATACATCGATTCTTTTAATAGAATCCCACTTTAAGTTATTTAAGTCGAACTTAAGCACACCGATTAGCTCATTTTCTTTGTCAAAAAATGTTATAGATCTTACACGTATTTTAAACTTATTAGAATTAAAACTAAGTTCTGTTGGTGTTAAAAACATTACCGTAACCGCTTCCCAAATAAATACCCAAGCACAAATATCAAATACTTCACTTGCAATATTATTAGAAGTCTCATTAGACCCATACCAGCTATTAGCCTTCGCAATTACATTAAAGAATAAAATAATAATACCAACAACAACTAAAATAGATGTTACTATCCATTTTCGTTTGTTTTCACGTTCTAATGCATAGTGATTTAATTCAATTACATCATTAAATGCATCTAAAAACTGTTCCTTATTAACGCCATTGAAATCGTTAATTTTAATGTTTACATCAGTTTTATAAATTGCAGGTATATTTTTTAAATGTTTATTAATTGTGTCGATTACTTCAGTATTAATTAAATATTCATTTCCGTCTAATGATTCGTCAATTAAGGACGAAGCTGTATCATATTTCAAAGAAATAGAAACAGAGCGCTTTTCCTCATCTACATCGTAGTATTTTTCAAGTAATAAATTTTCTCTAGTCTTCATATTATTCAGAAACTATCTTTTGTGCGGCAGTTAAGATTAAATTACTTAGTAGAGAAATATTATCATTAAACACATTGCCTAAACTCTTTAATATATCATCAATAATTTCTTTATTTTCATAATTCTTATTAAAGAAATCATCATATTCTAAGCCTTTTCTGTTTAAGACTTTCTTAGTTTCAAATGTCTTATCAAATAATTCGGACTTATCGATATTTGTATTATATAATCCGACTAACTTAGCAACTATTAGTATTGAGTCAGGTAATGTATTATATTTATAAAAATTTATTTTAACCATTAAATTAAAGTCACTTGTATCATCGGGATATGGTAAAAACGATATTACATCATGACCTACTATTTCTTTATTATCTTCCATATTACTTAATTTCCTTTATCCAAAAATAATTACATGCAATAGCAACCCCAAGTATTAAGATATAAAATAAAATATCCATTACAAGTGCTATTTTTGATAAATACTTATATTTATATTTAACTTCTTCTCTCGTTTGAAGCAATTCGCCTGAATCATATATAATTCTATTTTCTTGATATGGTTCAAACTCAAGACTACAATCGTCTGTTAATCTATTTATATAATAACTTTTAGTTACATATAATTTAGCTTTATAGCTATAAAGTTCATTATCTCTATAAATTAATGGGAAAATATGATAGGCAAAAACATTTAAACAATATTTAAATCTTTCTTTTTTACTAGAAATAAGTTTTGAAGTAAATGTAATTTCAAGTGTTAATTCCTCGCTATTCGATTCATCTAGTTCAATAACCTCTTCAAGTTCCATATTTTTATTTTCATATATTAAATTGTTATCTTTGTCTTTAACGCGGGCTAAAACATTGCCGCTTAAAGCTTGACGAGTTATATATAAATCCATAATTAGTACCTACAAATTATTTTAACATATTTATATTACTTTTCGTTAATTTTTTTAAAAAAGACACATTGAATTAAATTCAATATGTCTAAGATTATCTATGAGTTGATTTAAAAAATAATGCAAGTGTACCAGGACCTGAGTGAGAACCTATAACTGTTCCGATATTTGAGATAATAATTTCTTTAGGATTACTTACTTTAAGAACTAAATCTTTTAGTTCTTTTGCATCATCTAGACAATTTGCATGAGTTATACAAATAGTAGGATATTCCTTATCAACTGTTTTTTCGTATTGACGCGCAATCTCACGAATAGAAGCTTTTCTTCCTATCTTTTTGAACTTAGGAATCAAGTGTCCTTCGTCATCTACATGAAGAACTGGCTTTATATTTAAGGCTTTACCGACGAATGCGGCCGCATTCGATACTCTTCCACCACGACGTAAATACTCTAAATCTGAAACAGTGAACCAGTGCGACATATGAAGTTTAAATTCTTCAAGATCATTTTTGTTATCAACAAGACTCATACCATTTTGCTTGTTTCTAGCCGCATGCAATGCAATTAAGCCTTCTCCTGTTGAGGCAGCTAGTGTATCAACTATTTCAATATTTCGATCTGGATACATTGTCTTAAGATCACTTAAAGCTAATCTACAAGAGTTATACGAGCCTGACAAACCTGATGAAAATATTACACCTAAAATATCATATCCTTCTTCTAGATACTTCTTATAAGTGCTAATGTAATCTTCACTGTTTAATTGAACAGTGTGTGTAGAAGCACCATTTAACATTTCGTCGTAGAACTCGATAATACTTTGTTCTCTAAAATCTGCATAATTAGTAAAAGTTTTTTCTCCTACACTATATTTCATAGGCATAACAACTAAATTGTTATCTTCAATTAAATCAGGTGGTAAATCACAAGTAACATCAGTAATAATAATATAATCAGCCATTATTTTCCCTCTTTTCTAGCGCGAATTGCTTGATAACGAGCTTTGTAATTTTTTGTTCTATACATTTGATTTGTTAACTTTTCTATTTTTCTTTCGCGTTTCTTTTTATAACCAGGAGTTACTTTATCATCTTTTGCGATATGTTTTCTAGCACTACGCTCTACTTCGTTTAAAGGTTTCACACGTTTAACACGAGTATTTCTACCTTTAAAGTCAACTAACTCTCCATTTTTAATATCTTTATAAACAGGTTCTATACCATGTTTATTTAAAAAATCTAGATATTCATTATCGAAATCCTTATAGAATGAATAAACAGTACCTGAATAATTCATTCTACCAGTTCTTCCGCTTCTATGTAAATAGAATTCAAAATCTTGTGGTAAATCATAGTTAATTACATGACTCACACCATCAATATCAATACCACGGCTGGCTACATCACTTGCGACTACATATTGATACTTTAAATCATTAATCTCTTTAAGAGTATGTTTTCTCTCACGAATTGACATCTCACCTGAAATCATGCATACAGATTTATCAAGTTCTTTAAGGTGCGAATATAAGGCAAATACATCAGCTTTTTTATTAACAAATATTACGCAAATATAAGGATTAATAATGTTAATTAAATTATCAAACATAACTTGTTTATCTTTATATTTTAAAGGTATCCAAATGTGAGAGATATTTAAGCTTGAATCATCTTTTATATCAATAAAAATTGGATTTGATAAATATTTCTTTAAAAATGGTGTAATAGCTTCACTCAATGTTGCTGAGAAAAACATTTTTTTTGCGGACGGCAAAATAGAAGTAATTGAATCAATCTCTTCTTCATATCCTGAAGACATAACCATATCTACTTCATCTATTACATAATATTTAGCTGTATAGATTTTAAGCACATTTTCATCTACTGCTAAGTCTTTAAGTTTACCAGGAGTAGAAATAACTATTTGTGGTTGGGCACTATTTAGTTCTTCGATTTCTCTATTTCTATCCTTACCACCACTATACGCTTTAATCTTTATCTCCTTATTTGAAAATGAGGCAATATGTTGCGCAACTTTATAAATTTGGCTTACAAGTTCACTTGTAGGTGCTACAATTACTGCTTGAACAGTTTTATTATCCTCTTCTAAATCATTAAAAATTGGAATCAAGAAAGCATGTGTTTTACCACTACCAGTTTTTGATTTAACAAGCAAGTTTTTACCCTTGTTAAGTGAATCAAAGACTTCACGTTGAACAGCACTAAAATCCCTAAACTTTAGGTCTGTTAATGCTTTATAAATGTATTCTTTAACCTCTAAATCTAAAAATTTCATGTTGTCCTCCAAACATACATGTAATAATAACATTTATTTTATTTTTTTGCAATTTTTATTTAAAAGCAGCCTAGTTTGATTTATAATCAAATCGGTGATTTTATGATTATAAATATATTAAATCCACACGGATATTGTGGTGGTGTGAATAAGGCGATTGATAAAGTTATTAATGCGCTAAATGACTCAAACGTTAAAAGACCTATATACCTTTTAGGCAATATTATTCACAATAAGTATGTAACAAAAAAGCTTGAAGATTTAGGCGCTATCACAATCGAGTCAAATGGCAGAACAAGATTTGATATGTTAGATGATATCACGTGTGGCACCGTTATATTTTCCGCCCACGGAGTTTCAGATAAAGTGCGTAAAAAAGCACTAGATAAAAATTTAAATATAATTGATGCAAGTTGCCCAAACGTTTTATTTATTCAAAATAAAATAAAAGATTATTTAGCAAAAAACTACGAAGTTATCTATATTGGCGCATCTAAGCACCCAGAATGTGAAGCTGTTCTTGAAATAGATCCTCGCATTCACTTGTATAGTGAATCTTTAGACCTTTCTTCTTTAAAAGATAAAAAAGTATATGTCACAAATCAAACTACTTTATCTTTATTTGAAATAAGTAACATTTATGATCATATTAAAAATGTATTAACTGAGGCAATTATAGATAATAAAATATGTAATGCGACTACTAAAAGACAAGAAGCCCTAATCAATAATAAAGCTGATTTAACATTAGTTGTGGGAGATAAATTATCAAGTAATTCTAAAAAATTATGTGAAGTATCAGAAACACTTGGCCATACTAAAGCAATTCTTGTTGAAAGTGTAAAAGACTTAGAAGAAATAGATTTCACCTATGTTGAATTAGTAAACCTAACAAGTGCAGCCTCAACACCTGAAGAATTATTAAATAAAGTATACGAAGCTCTAAAGAAAATTTAGGGCTTTTTTATGCCTTTTCTAATAGAATCTTTACCAAACTTTTTTTGAAGTTCATCTAGTGTTTTCTTTATTTTCTCTTCTTTATTTATAAATTTTTCATATGTGAAAAGATTATACTCTTCTTTATCGTTTGTATATTTGTCCTTTAAGCCATAAACCCCAAAACCAAGCAAACGAATTTTTGCACCTTTATAATTCTTTTCTAGTACTTCATAAGCCTCTTCATATAGAGTATTATAATCACTTGTATATTTAATCATTTTACTATATGAATTAGTCTTAAAGTTTGTATCTCGCAAAATTACAGTAACACCTTTAGCTATATATTTATGTTTTTCCATTTTAAGCACTACTTCGGCTACTAGGCGCTTAAGTTCTCTGTCTAGTTCTTCTATTGTTTCTAAATATACATCAAAAGTAACTGATCTAGACATCGATTCACTTTTGTCATATCTGTGAGGTTCAACTAAGTTTGAAGTTTTACCATTCAATGATAATATTACATAATCATATGTTCTCTTGCCAAGTAAAGATATAATTTTTTCTTTGTTTTGATTATCAATAAAATCGCTAATTTTTACTATCCCATTATCTATTAAAGTAGGGTATGTCTTTTTGCCTATACCAAATATATCACTTACAGGTAAATCTTTTAACATATCAATTGAATTATCTTTATCAAGCAAAACAAGGCCTAAAGGCTTTTTCATATCACTTGCCATTTTGGCTAAAAATAGTGTGGGCGCAATCCCCACCGAACAAGGGAGATGATACTCTTTTACAAGTCTTCTTTGAATTTCTTTCGCAACTTCTATTTTATCTCTTGTTTTACATAATCCAGTCATATCTGCATATACTTCATCAACTGAAGCTACTTCTATTACTTTAGTATAATCTTTAACAAGAGAAATAAAATGATTGTGATATTCATGTATCATTTTGAAATCCGGCTCAACACATATTAAATCAGGCATTATTCTAAAAGCTTCAACTAAACTCATCCCGCTTCTTATGCCTTTTTCACGAGCTTTATAAGATGCACTTGAAATTACTCCTTTTGTAGTATTTGAAGGAGCACACGCGAATGCTTTAGATTTTAATGACGGATGCTTTATAACCGCAAGCGAACAAAAGAACATATTCATATCAATATGAAATATTACTTTTTCCTTGTTTTCTTCCACGGTTAAAATCCCCCTTTTATTTTATTAGTTTTTATATTATAATTATACCATATATATTAACTTATAGGTGATTTTATGGATGAAGTAAAAGAAAAATCAAAAAAAGAATTATATGACGAAGCTAAAGCTAAGCGCGACGAAGAAAAGAAAAAAAAAGAAGCTAAAGAATTTAAAAAGGCTCAAAAAGCTGAATTAAAGAAAAAATACAAAAACCCAGCTTATTCAACAACTGGTAAAGTTATTTGTTGGATTCTTATTCTTTCAATGGTTGCGGTTGTAATCTTCGCATTTGTATCTTTATTAATTAAAAATTTAAAATAATTAAGATTTAAACAATTAAGCAGGTTTTACCTGCTTTTTTAAAGGAGTTTTTTATGATTAAACTTATTTGTTGTGATATTGACGGTACACTACTTACCGACGATAAAAAAATTACTGATATTAACAAAGAAGCAATTAAACGTTTTATAAATTTAGGTTATCATTTTGTACTTGCGACTGGAAGACCGCTAAACGGAGTTTTACCTTTAATTGAAGAACTAGGCTTAAATAAAGACACAGATGCGACTATTTGTTATAACGGTGGAGTAGTAAGACTTAATAAAAGTAAACAGGTCTTGTACTCTACAACTATCCCTGGTTCTTTAGTAAAAGATTTATATCAAGAATCAATTCGTTTAAATGTATTCTTCCACTTTTTTGCAGAAGACGGAACACTATATACTGCAAAGAAGAACGAATATACAAATGTTGAAGAACGTATTAATCATATAGAAGCTAAAGTTATAAATCCTTTAGAAATAGATGATAACGATAAATTTATCAAAGCCATGATGGTTTGTGATTCTGATTCGCTAGATTTTGCAAGAAAAAATCTCAATCCTAAGTTTTTGGATCTTGGAATCTCTAGAAGTTCTAAGATTTTCCTAGAATTTCAAGACAAGAATGTTTCAAAAGGAAAAGGATTACTATTTTTAAAAGACTATTATAATCTTTCAATCGACGAAACTTGTGCGTTTGGGGATGAGGAAAACGATATTTCTATGATTGAATCAGCATATAAAGGTGTCGCAATGGAGAATGCACGCGAGTCCGTTAAAGAAGTCGCAAATGACGTTACTTTGTCTAATAACGAAAGTGGAGTTGGTGTATTCATCAACAAATTGATTCAAGAAAATAACTAGTTATTAATTTAATGCATTAATCTATACAAAAAGCCGAATGAATTTATCTTCATTCAGCCTTTTTTATTCTATTTTACTTTCATCTTTAGAAATTTCGTTTTGAGATTCTTCAATTTCTTTTACTTTAGGTTCTTCTAGTTTTGATGCAAGTACAAGATTTGGTACAAATTGTTTTCTACATCTTAAATCTATGTAGCCGATAATCGCAACAATTAAACTTGTACAAGTCTCAAGAATAATATCGCCCATAGTATCGCGTAATGCATCTCTTCCTTCAAATAATACACGGGTATCGTTATCTGAAAATCTTTGCATATTAGTTCCTGCTATACCATCTATTGTCCACTCTATGATTTCCCATATAGCACCAATGCAAACAGAGAAACAAAAAGCAAAAATACATACGAATAATGGATTCATTTTACTTGAAACCTTATCAGATTTATTTAATGTATTAAGGACAATGAATCCAAGTGAGGTAATTAATATACCACTAGATCCATGTAACATATCATCCCACCACTCAAACTTAGCGTAGAAGTTTGCAATTTCGCCAAGAATTAACGCTAGGAATGTGAAGACAATAAATATAATTTCCATCAAAGAAGGAATTTCAACTTTTAGCTGTCGTTCGATAATTGATGGCAAGATGGTTGCGCCTAGAGTCAAAACAGAGTTCACTAAAATAAATGCAGTTCTACTTCTAACTTCAGCTTTAGATTGAGCGTCGTTGTCTTGTGCAAAAATCAACTCAAAGATTGAAGCTACTATTAAACCGATGACAATAAGCCTAATAAACAAAAATAAAATAATTTTAAACTTTTCACTTTTGTTTAAATTTTTCCATTTTACTTTTTCATTATTTACTTTCATCATTTTCCCCCTTTATGTCTTTTAAAAAGGCATCATATACATCCTTAAGCACTAATGCATCATCTAATGCATCATGTGTTTGATATCTTTCTACATTATAAAATTTTTCATACAAACTAAATAAACCTGGGTCAAATTGTAAATTATAATAATTTTTAATAATATGAGCTAGGTTTACAAAACGCAAATTTGGAATTTCAGGTAGTGCATTAACTTTAAAACTTGATTCTAAATATAATTGGTCGTTTTTTCCAAATGTAATAATAGCAGGTCTATATTTATTGATAACTGATTTAAACTTATTATAGAATTTATAATATGATACTTCTTCTTTTTTTATATCTTTACTTAAATGCAAAAATTCTTTAGTTCGTTTATTGATATATTTTGCAATACTAGGTCTAATATGAAAATTATATTCTTCGATAATATTATTATTTTTATCAACGACAAAGAAACCTGCTTGTATAAGTTCAGCTAAAAACTTATCGTTCTTATATCCTGGCATTGTCATTTCGGTATCGATAAATAATCTATAATTTAATCCTTCAAAGAATTCTTTAATTGATTTTTTAATTAAATGTTTATCATAAAATACTTTCTTAGTATTTCTTGTAATTAATGTTAATTCATTGATATACATTACTTGATAAACATATTGTTTGTTTTTAAGAATTTTCTCATCGTAACAAAATAAATCGATTATTTCGCCATTAGTTAAAAAAGATTTAAAATTTTTAAATAAACCTCTTTGAAAATAAAAGGATTCTAATCTTTTTTTATATTTAATTGTGATTGTTTGTTTATCAATATCAAAACTATAAATTAATCCTCTTATTCTCATAAAATCCTCACTAAATTATTATAACACCATTTAATGAATAGTTTATTTAAAAACTTAATAACTAATCAAAAATTTCTTTTTCTAAAATAATTTTGTCTCCTCTTAAAGTATAAATATCTCTATCTAAATTATCTGATT
>CAVFGN010000032.1:0-22007 GCA_963621965.1 Alistipes finegoldii | reverse complement strand
ACATACGGGCAACTACACCGATACGATGAGGTTTACTTCCGAGGTACTTAGACCAGTCCTCGTATGTTTTTGTCTAACCCATTGTAGGGATTCTGCTTGTAAAATTTGCAACTAACATATTACTAAAATATAAAGATTAATTTAAAAATTAAAGGTCATCAAGGTCGTCAAATACTTCCTTCGATGGCTTAGTATGTGTATCCTTAAATACAACTTTATCAGTTTTCTCCATCTTCTTTTGAGTATCAGAAACTCCTTTTTTATAACTTTCCTTACGAACACTTGCTATTTCTTTCTAGAAATAACTTGTAATATCGTTGATCATTTGATCACCATTTAGAGTTAACCAAGCAGTCTTAACCAAAATACGAGGATCTGAAAGAGCTTTAGCTAAATAATTATTTCCAGCAGCATCTTGACCTGTAATGAAGTCATAAAGCTCCTGCATATCATTATTCTCCATGTTCAACTCAAATCCTTGGATTTCTCTAAGATTGTTGATTTCATCTACTATCTAATCAGAAAACTAATCATATTGTTGTTGAGCAATCTACTCCTGCTCAAGTTGTGCTTGCATTTGATTCTCCTGTTCCGCTTGCTTATATTCATTACGAATAGCTTCTATTTGCTTCTTAAACAAACCTTCATTAGCTTTAGCCCTTTCTAAAGCTTCGGTTGCTTCATCTTCTGTTACTTCTCCCATTCTGCTCATAAAATCCATAAGGAATAACTCATCGTCTGAATATGAGTCAATTTCATATTGTGGTTGTTGGGAGTTTTGAATGTAGCGTTGAACTTCTCCATTTCCCACATATTGCAAATATTCAGATGGACTCATGCCGCTATTTCTAATAGCATTTATGAGTTGAATTTCGGACTCATCTAAGCCGTTTTCAGGGGTGCTTTCAGAAGAACTAAGAATGTTAAGTTTGTCTTCATTGCTTAGACTATCCCAATCTACCTCTTCTACATCACCTTCTTCTGTTGCAAACTTGATCTTAGATTTATCTTCAATTCCTCTAGATTTTAGAAGAGAGGTAAGAAAATCGCTCTCTTTTTCTTCAGTCGAATCTGAAGTATCTGTATTGTCTGGACCCACTGGCTCCTGCTTTTCAGATTCTTGATGATTGTCAGGCTCTGGATCCTGCTTTTGCTCATTAGATTGCTGTTCATCGTCTAATTCGTCGATGAAATCAATGTCATCATTAGTTCCTATTTCCATAATTCAAAAATTTAATTTACTTGTAAATATAATATTATTTTTTCGTTAAAAAATGTTTTATTTTATTTTCATAATATAAATAAGTGAATAATAAGAAGGTTCCCATTTAATAGGTTTTCCTTCACCTTGATAACTTAACTAAGCACTACTCATATCTATAGTGTGAGTATGTGCTCCTGAAGAAGATGTTGTAATCAAGTCTGTTTCATCCCCAGTTACAATAGCATCTTTATCCTTAACATTATCAGACTATCCGTACTTTCCTTGGAAGGTGTGAGTATGTGCCCCTGCCTCAGATGTCTTTATTGTAGATTCAGTAAAAGTGTGAGTATGTTTAGGCATATTTTCTTCAAGAATTTCAATTTCAGAATTTCCCCCTTCCGTTCCTGACGAAGTATCGGCTTTAATAAACTTTCCTATTAAGTTCGGAGTACCTTCAGATCCATCACAAATATGCCAACCCTCTGGAATTTCAGATGCAGTGCCATTAAACATTATTATGGAACCTTTTGGAATTAAATTATTAATCCATTCAGTGGAGGCAAATTTAGTGGAAGAATCATTCTTAGGTAGGTCATAATTAGATGTATACTAAGCCTTTAAAAAACATCCATTATCTGAGTATACACCAGTACCTTCAATTGCTACTTCTTCACCAGATTCTTTTCCTTTTAAACCTAATTCCTAAATATTTCCAATTCTTGTAGAAACCTTAGTAATATCCTATTCGTCATCAAATGAAGTAGATTTAAGTAAATCAATACTTTCTGAGTCATGCCGTAGAATAGGAATTTCTTCTTCTGAACCTGCTAAAAATACAGTCTAATACTTTAAGGACTCAGTTACTTTAGATAAAGAAGACAGTTTTTGATAGTCTTCTTCACTCATTTTATCTTGCTATAAAGATACATATATAATATTTTCTTCTTCTGTATTTAGCGTTTCTACTTTTACTGGAAGTAATATTAGCTCTGCTCCAAGTTTCTCTGATTTAGTTACTGGAACATACACATATAATGAGTCATTAACTTTAAATTTATTAGTATAAATTAAGGTTATTGCAAAGCCAATTTGTTCAGGGTCATCAGGATTGGCAATCTACGAAACACTTGAAATTATATTATTCTCTTTATACCAATATTTAGGATGTATAAAATTTCCTGAATAATCTGTTTTAGAGTTATTTCTAACAATCAAATTATCCACTTCTAAAGTAGAGCCATCTGTATCAATATATAATCTAAATCCAGAATCAGCAGAAGCAGACTTAGATTCAAATTTCTAAGAAACTACAGTATTAGAAAAGATAGTTTGAGAGTCTCCAATAATAACTTTTTCAGCCTCACCGATTCTAATAAATACCTAACCAGTAGAATCTATATAATTATCTAAACCAGAAGAATAGATAGATAAAGAATCAAACATTAATGCGTTTTCTAATCCCTACCCTTTAATAACTAAAGCTCCTTTACTACTATCTGTTTTAGCAATTATAAACTAATTAGTAAATGGGTTGGGGAAATCTACTGTAAATTCAGTCAACTATCCATCCTATACTATGTATAATTTTTGATTGGATTCAATGTAAACTACTCCATTTTGTAATCCATTAGTCTATACAGCAGATAAATCTTTATATATAAATCCTATATTTTGTAAAGCAGTATACTTCTACTCTGAAGTGGTTTCCTACTCCCCTAAGAAGGAAACATAAGTAGTGCCTATTTCTCCTTTTAAGTCTATCTAAGAACCACCTATGGATATAACTACTTTAGCATCATCTCCGTCTCCTATAACGTAAATTCCATCCTTTACTCCAACTTCCGTTTCTTTAAAGATAAATTTCGAGTCAACATTTATTTTGCCATCCTTTATAAGGTCTATATATTTAGATCCCCATTGTATTTTTACTTTACCTTTAGTTTTAATAAGAAAATTAGAGTTGGATGAGCCTACTGTATCATATCCACTTCCAAAAAGATTTAAAGACATACTTATTTAATAGTAAGAGTAATATTTTTTTGCCCTGCTATCTTTGCCATAAATATTTTAAAGGTAGCTTGAGATTCAATAACTTTACCTACAATCTTATTCTTTCCTAAAATAACACATCCAGATGTACTATTCTAATCTGTTCCTGGATGTATAAGTACACCCTCAAAACCAGGAACATTTAAAATTCTAGGAACCTTACCTCCATAAGGTTTAGCCCAGGCTCTGTCTTTGAACTTTGGACTTACAACATTTAATGTCACATTATATGTCCCTGTGGGAATTGCAGTTTCATTAGGAACTTTTATTTTCTTTATTTCTTCTAAAAGCATAGACTAAGAAAGTCCTCTATCTTTATCTTCTATTGTATCACAAAAATATACACCATCAATATAAAGTTTTCCAATAGTATATAAGTTCTTTTTTGCAATTCGTTTTAGTAAAATTTCCATAATTTCAATTATTATTATTCAGTGCTAATATAAACAATAAATGCCTAACATCCAAACAAAATGGATATTAGGCATTTATTTAAATCATATCTTCCCATTCTATAGGGATTCCCTACTTAGCCATATCTGCATACCATCTATTAAATACAAGATTAGCTTCTTTATCAAAAATATCTTTTATAAAAAGCACAAGATGCTTTTCGTCTGCTATACTAGATCCATAAAGTACACTTTTACACCAGTTAGCAATATATACAGTATCGTATAATTTAGCATTAGGTACTTCGACATTATGGGATTGCAAAAGTACATCTAACTTTTCCTTAGAATATTCTCTTTTCGATAACTATTTGCAAGCAAATTCACATAACTTTTTATTGAAGTGGGGACCATAGTATCTTAGATAGTTAGTAAAGCTCTCAGGCTTAATATCATATTCAGTAAAGTCTTCTGTCATATATCATAAAATAAAAATGGACGATAACAAACTATCTGTCATCGTCCATCTTAGTTATTAGTAATTATATCTACCTCTTGATTTACGAGAAGATCTGCCAGAATAATTATATCTCATATCGGTTCCCTCATCCTCGTAATCATCCTCTTTATCGTAAATCTCTGAATGTTCAGAAAGCATCTTTATAAGCTTACACGCAAGTAGTTTTATTCTATGAAGATGCTCAATTGTATCTTCATAAGAATCTTCCTTAATTTCAATAAATCCATTCATGGCAATAACATTATTTAGTTCCTTCCTTAGAGAGTAAGGTAAGTATTTTATCCATTTTAGATTCTATACCTCCCATTTTATTCTTAAGGTTATTTATGTCTTCATCTCGTTCTTTTTCTTTGGCAAATCTAGGATTAAGTTCTTTAAGAATATTTTCACAAGAAGCAATTACATTATTATGATAAGCAACACTATCCACAATACTCTTACTACTCTATAACATGTTATCAACCTCATTTGACATCAATTCTTTAGTTTCTGTTATAACTGTATTATTGTAATTTACAACAGATTGGGAAGATGGAACGTTTTTAAAATCCATATTCTACTCTCCAACTTTTACGTTAATGTCTATAGTTGGTGTATTCATCAAAAAATTACTACTATAGCTGGGTTGCGTCACACTTATCACCTATCCTATTTTTAAAGTAGGATTTTCACCCTTCTCTAAAATATATAATATTGTTCCTTGTCTCAACGCTGAAAACATATTAAAGTATTATTTGTAAAGATTTAGTTTTCCCATCATAGTAACCTAAGTAAATACCTATTCCCTTAAATTCTGAAACTGTCACTGCTTCTCCTCCATAAGTAGTTAAAGCGATAGTATTAATTAATATAGGAAGTGTGTCGGTAGTGCCACTTGGGATACTCTAATTTACTTTAATTAGAACTAAACCACAAAAGTTATCATTGAAATAGGTGCCAGCATCAGTAAAAGAGAATACTACATTAGATGTATTCACACTTACAGAGTTTGATTCAAACCTAGGTATACCACTTGGATTACTTAAATATCTATTAATTATCATAAATACCTCCTTTCTTAATACCATAATCCTTGTGCAGCATTACTATACTGATAAGCCAAAGACGTTGGAACTGCTGTAGCACAGCTGTATGGTAATGTAACTGTAGCAGGCTGAGCTGCTTTAATTGCATTTACTTCCTAAGCAATAGGATTAACTACACTTGCTATATAACTCTAAATTTGACTAGTTTGATTAGCATTACTAATATGACTTTGAAGAGTACTCTTTTCTTCTTGCAAAGCATCAATCTTAGCTTGCATATCACGTAATTCCAATGCACAGAATCTATCATTAATAAGGGCAGTCTGATTTGCAATAGCATTGGTTATTTGACTAGTCCCATTATCTACTTTAGAACCTAGTTGGTTAGTTTGTTCCAACGTCGCAATTCTATTTTCATATCCTTGGTTGGTTACAAGTAACTTATTGTCACAGCAACATTGTGCCATTTGTGCTGCAATAGCTTGATTGCCACTTTGAATAGCATTAATTACCTACTAACCAGACATTCCAACTTGGTTACTTACATTAGCTACACTATTGTTTACTGAATTTATTGCTGTTTGAATAGCATTAACATCACAGTTAAGGGTAGTAGCTAGCTGAGAAATAGCAGTACCATTACCATTTATAGCTTGAAGTAATAAATCTCTACCATAATCATTATTAATCTAATTGGCTAATCCATCGGTTCCACGATTTCCGAAGCCATTCCATCCATTTCCGCCCCAACCCATGAGGAAAAATAGAAATATTACCCACATGAACCATCCACCTTCTCCTCCGAAGCCAGAGTTATTTTTCATAGCGAGCAATACATTAGGATCTACTCCCCTTTGCTGAAGCAATGGGGCTAACATTGATACTAGTCCGTTGTTGTTTGTTCCATTCTCTGGGAACATAAAAACTTTACTGTCAGACATAAAATTATATTTAGAAGATTGTTATAATATAAAATCTGAGATCTAGAATGATCTGGTTTTAACTTGAAGCGCTTCGTAACTAAACTACTACAATTTTGTAACAATCAAAATTACAATTTATTTAGAGGAACCCAAATTAAATAGTGTTAACAAATGTTAAAAATAATTGAAAAATTTTCATTTCGGATATTCATGTATAAACAAGAAAAACCTGGTCATAAGACCAGGCTCACTTTAATAATTATAGAAGAATAAATATTTAAGAATGCTAAACATTCTGTCCAGAATAACTTATCTCTAATATTGAGTGCAAATAATAGTATTAACACTATCAATAGTATTGCTGGAATCAGTAAGGTTCCAGAAACTATATTCCAAACTATAGACAATATGCAAGTTACACTAGCTCCTGCTATATGTGGAATCCTATCTTGCCCAAGGTATCTTGGGCATAATCCAACTAGCATTAGGGCTACTACTGATAAGAAAGGAAGGAACTAAAAGCATATAGGGCTGATTTCCACCCACGCAGGGAAGGTAAGAAATGCAATAGATAAAATACATACAGTAAAAATATTCCCATTTTTTAGCAGATAGTAACTCTATGAAATACAATCTGGCTTATACTTGATTCTAATATAAGATGTATATCCAGTATATATAATAATTGATAGTATTAAACAGGATAATGCAAAAACAGACATTAGATTGTAAATGATAGTTTATCTGGATAACCGACCGTATAATCGTATGCTTTCACTTCAGATACCTCAGTTAATTGACTAACTGCTAATTTGTGTTCAGCTGTTTTATTATAGCAAGCTAATGCATATAGTTCCAAAGAACTCAGCATTTGAATTGCTGCGTCACAATTTACGGTAATACAAATACCATTAAACCACATAGTTGATTCTTCTTTACCACTATTCTTTTCAATAGTTGTAGAGTTCATAAGACCTACTCTAGTCTCTTTAGGAAGCCATACTTTAACTCCATTTAATGAGAAAGAATTAACATTATCAGAAGTATCATATTGTTCAATAGCCCTAGTTACTTCCTCCTTAGCTTTCTCCAAGGGGGATTTTTCTGGAGCCATGTTAAAATCTACTTTTACATTATAATTAATATCTTCTATTTGATCATTTGTTCCCTCAGTCAAAAGAGAATCATATAGACTTGTGTTATTCTCATCTTTATATGCTTTAAGGATTGCTTCATAACATTTTGATAGTGTTGGCTCTCCTGAAATTCGTACTTGAACATAGTAGTACTTAGTTTCTTCTACTGTTTCTCCTTCCATAGAAGTAGTTTCTACAGTCTTACTTACTATGTCATAATTATAATACCAAACACCATTGTTCAATGATTCAAATCTTTTAGGTTCAATGGTAGATTCAATTTTTGTCGCTGTAAACATTATATAATTTTAATTAAAATGGGATACTTTGGTAGGAATGATAAGAATTGATATAAGCGACCACTGGTACTTTTTACTTCATAAGGAACACCATTATGTATAAATTGTACTTTGAAATATTTTTTATGAGAATCAACATTTACTACATAAATATGTTTTCCTTTGAAGTTTCTTAAACTGCTTTCTACACCTTTCCAACCCGAATATCTAAGATTAGTTTCCTGTTCTATCTTTTTTAGAAGGTTCTTTGAATTACAGTATTTTAACCACCCTGCATAGGATGTCATACTTGCTTTAAAAGTATCTTTATCTATTTTCTTGTTTTTATAAGCATTAACTAATTTCCAGATTTTTAATTTAATGCTCTTTCTTATTTTCGTGTATTTATGATAGCATACATACCCAACGAAATCAATACCTCTTGATTCCACAGGATATATCTAATAGTTAGGCTTTACCTATAACTTTAATTTACTAATTAGGTATTGGTTTATATTCTAAAACCAAGTTCTTAGTTTTTCTTTACTATCAGATAGTAGAACTATATCATCTGCATATCTATAATAATACTTTACTTTTAGAACTTCCTTTACCCAATGATCAAAGTAAGTTAAATATAAATTTGCAAAGTATTGTGATAAATAATTTCCTATTGGTACTCCAGGAGCAGAGTCTATAATTTCATCCAGAAGTTGTAATACCTACTTATCCTTTATTTTCTTTCTTATAATAGACTTAAGAATATCATGATCAATACTTGGGTAAAATTTCCTAATATCAAGTTTGAGACAATAAGTTGTACCAACTGAATCTTTTCTTAAATCCTTCTATAGCTTCTAAACTAAAGTATGAATACCTCTACCTTTGATACATGAATATGTATCTCTAGTAAATAATTTAGTCCAGATAGGCTCCATTACATTCATTATTGCATGATGAGTTATTCTATCCGGGTAATAAGGCAACCTAAATATTAGTCTTTCTTTAGGCTCGTATATAGTATATGTTGTATACTTTGAAGTATGATAATTCTGAGTTTTGAGTGTTTCAGATAGAGTGATATTATCCTAATCTCTATTTTCATCATGCTTTCTTACACCATAACTATTTCTTTTACATTTTCTGGCTTTATTATCTGCATCTAGGATGTTATCAATATTACATATTTCTGAATATATATTATTTATCCTTTTCATTAAATTATTTTTATTAGCAAGTGTTCATTTATATTACTAACATGCTTTGTTTTAAAAATTTCGAAATCTTTTGCCAAGAGGCAAGGTCATTACTTTGTTATAATTGCTTTTCTCATCTAAAGCTCTATAATAATTTAAGACACCAACCACCATGAAAGTGGAAACTGAGTGGAAACTGATATTCGTATTCGAATTACTGACGTCGTTATTCGAATTGAAATTACTGAGACCTGCATTCGCACTGTTATTAGCATTACTGCCTACGATGAGTGTTTATTTTTTAATATCAGTATTTCAGTTTCAAACCAGACCAATTTAGGTAATTCAAAAGTAATAACCTATATCTTTAAAATAGTAGGAGGTATTATTCTCCTCCTACTATTATTTTATCTTAGACACCAACCACCAAGAAAGCGGAAACCGAGCGGAAACCGATAGCCGCATCCGAAGAACCGACGACGTAATGCGAACCGAAACCACCGAGACCCGCAGTCGCACCGTCAGCAGCATCACCGCCCACGAAGAGCGTTTCAGGAGTATCATCATAATTAACCCAATAATAATCACACATATATTGAGTAGTATTTCCTCCTACAGCTTTAGGAACAATATCTGCAGAACTTCCTAAATGCCATTCTTTTATATACCCTTCATTATGGGATTGTTTATAAGATCTGTCCGCCTTTTCTTCTATTCCAGATAAACTATCTGTATAATTATCGGGATCTGTTATTATATAGCAAGTTGGTTGAATGCTAGGATCTGATTTTCCTGCTAGAGGAGTATCAATAACTATACCATCAAGATTAGTCCAAATGTCTCCGAATGGATTATCAAATCCTCTCCATCTAGGCATTGATAAAGTTTGCGATACTCTTACTGTACTATCAGTACCGTAAGTAAATTCTGGAATAATCAAATCCAATACACCTGTTTTATTACCAAGAGTATTACCATAACCACAAGGAGTCAGCGGATAGGCTCCGTTATACTCACCCCAGTAACCCATATTAGTAATACCATTTCCTAGACCTCCCTAACGATAACCCTCATCTGTAAGAGTTGCATTGTAAGTCTCTTGAGAGTTGAAGTTAGCATACTCTACAACATAGAGCCAATAGAATATATTCTTATACTGGTCATAACTCAACATATATGAGTTAGCATTCTTAGAATATGTTCTCATAGTAGCTCTAGGAATACTAGTTCTAGGCTTACCTAGGTCAGTTCTAAATGGATCAGTTGCTAAATATTGATCATTAGCACTTCTGTTACCACCACCTCTACAGTATGCATTAGTGTTTACTACAGAAATAGCACTATTTACAGCAAGAGTACTAAGGTATCCCATGTTCTCTGGAACTGCGTTCAGAACTGTACTTCTATATGCATCAACTAAGATTTCTGGTTGATATGTATAGGTGTCATCAATCTTAACAGTAGATAACCATACTTTTGATACAGTACCCTCTGTTACAGATTTGATATAGAAGGCTGGACAGTATACTCTTACAGTACCATCATAACCATTCAAAACTGCACCTAGTTCTATTGATTTAGTACCACTCTCAAGAGATAATGCTTTTAAATCATCATTAGCTATAAGTGTAGCTACTTTATTAGTAGTATCAATACTGCTAATTTGGCAAGCTACTGAATCAATCTTAACCCATTGCTTGTCGTATTGAAGGGTTCCGAAGACATCAGCTGTAAGAGTATAAGTATCATCAGATACAGTTAATGTTACATCTTGTGTAACTGCTTCTTTTCTAAATCTCCAGTCAGATTCATTAAGCCAATACATCACTTTCGTATCTTGTGCAATACAACCCTTCAATTGAGATTGAATTGGAAGTGACTTGTGAAGAGACATATTGCCAATACGAGTAAGATGCGGGTCAGCTACGGTAGAATCAAATTGTACACCATAGGCTAGTACTTCTTCAAGACCAGTAAACATATTTGCTAAGTCTTCCCATTTAGCTTCTCCACTAGCCTTCCATGCCAATATCTGCTTTTCATGACCTTCTTTAGGGACAGCTGAATAATACTTTCCCTTGGTCCAAATTTGATCTGAGTCCTCAATAAAAGCTATTGAAGTGTCTTTAACATCTCCAGCATTGAGTCTAGTCTCAAAATTGGACTTTGTTTTTACTTGAATAAATTGTTGTTTAATTTCTGTCATAATATATTAGTATTATTTTATGGTTGCCCACTCTGCTGAATCTGCATCAATTCCTTGTGAATTTATCCATTTTTCTCCAGTCCACCAAATTGGTTTATTTAAGCTAGTATCAAAATATCTAAATCCAATATATATTTGTGTAGAAGTAGGTCTTTCTAAAGTAGTGCCCTATTCTTTTACACCATACTATAATTTTGTACGCTTACTATAGAATTTATTATCAGAGAGCTTTATATAATCTTCTTGTAAGGTAGTGTTATAATATTCAAATCCAGGATAAACCTTATTCTTGATAGAATTAAATGTCTCGTCGTTACCTATAAATGGAATATTTGGGGATACTGCTTTGTAAAGTTTGATGGCGTAAGTCTCCCACCAGCTATCCATAACATTACTACCATCAATTAATTTACTATAATGAATATCATACTAATTGCCTACTTTAAAAATATTTAAAGATGCGTTGATTTTATCTTGATTAACAATTCTTACATCTCCTGGCTACCAATAATCGTAACTTTCAAAGTAACCATTAACCTGCTTGGTGTTTTCTTTAGTATCTGCATTAGTAACTACTGGTATAAAAATAGTAGGAGAATTATAATTATATAATTTTGGTAAAAATTCTATTTCTGAAGAATCTACTATATATTTATTAAGTTCATTGTAATCTAAATTAGTATAATCAATGGCATCAACATAATGTTGCATATTCCTCCCATAGTTATTTGAGAAATATATTTCTATATTTGTGCCAGATGCATGGGATCCACATTTTCCATATATAGAAAATATCTACTTATCACTATCCCAAATATACTCAAAACTTGTATCTAAATTAACATCCCTTAAAGAAAGAGTAACATACTATTTATTATCATCAAATTTAGCCTAGTTAAAATAAATACGCATTAGTTTTTCTTGAGTATACTAAGGAGGTCTATTTATTAAACCTTGATAAAAATCTATAAAAAATGAGGTACTTTTTATATCACATACTTTTATATATTTAGTGTCAACTCCTTCAATGTCTGATAAAGAAGGAATCTAAATACTGTATCTTTTTACAGAATAATTCAATCCATCATGATACCCGTCTAAATGTAATTCAGAATTTATAGCCATATTTAAAAATTAAGTAAAATATTATACACTTTGTTACAATTGCTAATAGTAAATTCACTGTTTTTATCCTAATACCACTTAAGACCGATGGCCCACACATTCCAATTAGAAATGATACTAGAATATCTACTAAGTATATCTCTCCATTTCTATAAAAGATATACTCCACCGGCATTGCTTGCATCCCAACCACCAATAGTTCCGTCTACATTATAGCCGGGAGTATAAGAACTAAAAGAAATTCCACTTTCTGTTATATAAACAGATTTGAAACCCCTACGTTGAATAATGTTATATAACCATTCTGTTATAGCTTTTATATACATTCGCTCATTGGTATCATCAAAAATTAATGCAGATGCGGGTTTTAAAATATTTGCATCACCACCTATAGCAGGATATATTACATCCAAACACATCCATATTTTCGTGATTTACATAATCTTTAGGTCCATAAATAGGTATTAAAGTGTCATAAAAAACTGAATTATAGTTAGTCACCCCTGCTTCTAAATTATTGTTATTGGCATATTGAAAAACTTGTTTATATGTATTCCACCAAACTTCATTGTTATAGCAACCAGGATCTTCATTATCAATGAATATACGTTTACATAAAGGAAAATTCTATACTTGCCAGTCTATCATTTGCGTACATATAGCATAATACTAATCAGCATACTATTCTGTTGAACTATCTACAATTCCTTTATCCCATGAAGCTTTCTTCGGGCAGTCATTCTAAAGCCTGATATGTTTTGGACTCCAATTATAAGTATCACGAAGAGTTATAGCTAAATTCATCGTAGTTTCGTTAAGGCTATAAACTTTTAAGTTTTCATCCCAAATAGGACTAATCCATATTTCATATTCAGTTATTCCACTTCTTCTATTACAAATAAACTAATCTATACTATTTGTACAAGCAGTAAGAGGAATAGATCTATTTATAGGTTCCAATTTATAAGTTAATTCTTTGTGATATTTATTCCAAAATCTTCCGAAATATATTTCCTCGTTATGATTAACGTCTATGTATGGTAAATCCCCGCTCAATACTGTAGTTTGATTGTCGCTGAAAATTCGACCATTTGTTAGTTCACCCCCCCTAAAAGTCAAGGGTACAGTTAGTAGGAATTTTGATTATCTAATTATTTAAATCATAATCATATTGAATGATATATTTAGTATTAGGCTGATTAATCATATCTTGAGTAAGGATATTTTTACCATCTACTATATTTTTCCTTAATATTTTGTAACCTCTAGATTGAAAATTAGCAGCATCAACTTCTCTATCTTTTAATTTTAGACTGCCACTAGCAGCAGTAATATCTTCCTCATCGGCAGGAACTGCATTACCGTAACTTTCCCCATTTAGAAGAATCTCCTTGCTATCTTTGGAGAAGTAGACTCCTCCTTGCATTGTAGAGGAGTCATAATTCTTCTTTGATCCATTATAAAATTTTACTGTTTCACTCATTATCCTAGTATTACCCAAGTAAGTTTATTGTTAATTTCATCTATAGATTCTTTATTTGTAGTTATTTGTTTTTGTATAGAATTTAAAGAAGTGGTAGAACCATCTCCAAGTAAAACATCATCAGATGTTTTACCATTAATAATGATTTTATTTCCTGTGCTTAAAGTAAGGTTGCCAGTAAGAGTACCTCCAGCTAAAGGTAAATATGTACTTTCAATACCATCCAATTTACTCTTATCACTAGAACTCATTAAACCATTAGAAGTTGTAGTAACTACATTGTCTAATGCTAATGTACCGCTAGATGAGGGGAGGGTGATGATTTTGGAGGAACCTTCTGCTGGCGTTGCTACACCCCTGACAGATACACCGAAGCAACGACTGAGGTGGCTGAGACCAACATTGCCACTATTGAAGAGCAAGAGCCAAGCATCGTAAGTACCGTCTTCATACAAAGAACTGCTCCATAAGTAACCGCCAGAACCAACATTGAGCATCGAACCATTGTATCCGTAACCAGCAGCAGGAACAAAGATTGAATTGTCATTAGTCTTTGAAGTAAACAACCTACCATTTACACCATTCTGTGTTGTCCAAGTGGAAGTCGTTCCATCAATTAACTCCTGCAGCTGTTCCTTAGTAGGCATACTGTACTTATGCACATTCTGCAACACTGCATCATCAGACGTTTCCAAGGTAGTTAGACCATCCGTTGAATTATATTTAGTCAGACTGCTACTTGTGCCAAACTTATAGTCATTCCAACCGAACTGCTTTGTTTTACCAACTTCATCAGCGGTATAACCAGTTGTTTCCCCCCAAGCAAAATATAAACCTGCATCCTCTGGACAACTTGCGCCAACATTCCTGTCCATCCACAATGTGCCACTTGGGAGACCAAGGTCAACTAGCTAGGCGTCACCAGGTGTTACAATATTACCATCAAGTGTAATATCACCACTAACATTTGATGTACCATCAAATACTTGTCCCCATATAGTTCTGGGGTTTGCTAATTTTTCAACACCATTAGACATTATATTATCTAAATTCTTCTTATCTTCTTTAGACATCATTCCTTTTGAAATTTCTGTAGCTTCAGGAAAATCAATTTCTACAGTTTCTCCAGAAAGTAAAGTAAGAGTTAATAAGCCATTCTCTATAGTCCAACTAGAGATCTTATCTCCATAAGATGCACTATTAGCTATAATTTCATGAGTATCAGTAGTGAAGAAAATACCATCACCATGTGATTGCTCATTATATTTTTCTTTAAGACCTCTGTAATGAGGTATAGATAGGTATTCCATTATACGTCAATCCATTTTAGTGAACAATATAAATATCCATTTTCATCTCTTTCTAGCATATTCCCTTTCTCTGGGGATAATGTAAAACTATTAATCATTGGCTATAAGGATACATAGTCATTATATGCAAAGCTAGTAGAGGCATCTCCTGTGTCTACGCTGAAGCACATAATTAGATAGGGTTCTCCTATAACTAATGGATTAGTAAGCTAATCATAGTCTTCCCCATCAACTTTTCTAGGAGGATATTCTTTATAGGTATCAGTAGAGAAGCTTTTAACAAAGACACTTTTAGTAAAAGGATCTCCAATTATAAACTCTCCAAGTTTATCAGCCTCAGTTTGAGTTTTACCATATATGATTGCTTTACCTGGTTTTCTAACTATTTGTAAATTAGAACTTAAACCATCTTTATAAATATAAAGCATCTTATCTTCTGAACTAATATTCAGATCAGCACTTACTTCATTTGTTTTAGAAATAGTTACATTAATTGAGGCAGTATTTTTTCCTGTATAAACATCGACTAAATCCTACAAGCTAACATATACTTTATCTCCAGAAGTTAAAGTAAGAATAAGTATTTGCTATCCCTCTGATATGATAACCCCCTATTCAGCAGCGGCTTCTACATCACTTGCACTAGCTACTTTATTTACTGCAAAACTTAGATAGTTCTCAGTGGCAACTTCTACAGTAGATAATATATCATTAAATCCATTTTTGAGTAAAAGTTTTCTTACAGTTCCCACTGTTTCTCCCCATTCCAATTTGATGGCAGCTTTACTAACCTAAGATCCTACGTAATCCTTTATGCTTATAATGTCATCTAGAGCTGTTTTAAGACTTTTTAAATCAGAATATTGCTCCTTAGACATCATTCCATTAGTTGTAGCACTGGCAGGTCCAAGAGCAATAATTCTAATATCACTTTCATCAGACTTTTTATAAGCAAGTGTCATAGTATCCGGATCATATACAAGTGATACTATAGGAGCATCTCCTGATTCTATATTTACTCCATAGCGCCTAGATCCTAAATATATATAAGGAACATCAGTAATAAAATACAAAGTTCCTGGATCCTTAGTAGGAATATTCATATATTCTGCTAGAGTAAGGTTTTGAAACTTAATATCGTAACCTGTAGTCCCCAGAGGAATTTGTGCAAGGAGACCGTCAGATTCTTTTGTTAGAGTAATTCCAGAGACCTTGTCAGATAAATCCAAAGAAGTATATAAACCATTATTAGAGGTTTTAAGCTTTACTACAGATAAAGTGTTGTTACCACTATCTATCTTAAGATTAGAACTTATTACTCCAGTATCTCCAATTTCATTAATAATTGTATTGGTTTCTCCCCCAGATATTACCAAGTTTAATTCATCTAAACTAACGAGTAATTCTTCTCCATTGCTTAATGTAATTGCTAATACTTTTGAACCTACTGGAAAGTTAAAACCGTTATCTACATCTGCCTAAGTAACTTTTCTTCCTACAAAAGAAGTAACATGTACTTCTTTAGGCATTTTAACTACAGTAATAATAGAACCATCTAATGTTTGACCTGTTAAACGAGTCATAGTTGGGTCTAATGGATCATCATCAAATAATAGACTAGTTATGCCACCTTTTGTAGATTTCTGTATTAGTTCTGTCAATGCTTTTTCTGTAAGTAATACATCTTCTTGTGGAGTTGCAGACGCTTGATTTTCTATACGTCTACCTCCAAAGTTGAGCCAGAGGTAATCCAACTGGCTCATTCCTTGAGGTCTTTTTATGTCTGTACTCATTCTACGTCTATCCAATTATTTACAGGAAGTTGTTTTAATGGCACTATACCATCAACTAAATCTGCTTTAGTTGCAAGTAATTTATCAACTTCAGCTTTAGTAATGTATGTACTTGTATCTATCTATGATATTTTAGCATATACTTCCAAAAGTCTATCCTGAACCCAATTAGTAGATGGGATTCGTTGAGAAGCGTCAGTAGCATCTGGAGATGTTTCAACTTGAGGAACTCCAGTAAGAATAGGAGAATCAATATCTGCTTTCTTATCTATCTTGGTTGCTAATTCTGTTAATTTATCATTAACGATATTAGATAAATCAATGTCAGTGACAGTAGCTCCCTCAGAATCTACAAAAGTAAATCTTAGAATAGAATTATTTTCTAATAAAACTGACTTTATGTATTTATCAGAAGGAATATTAATTTCTCCAGAAACTTTGCCATCAACATATAAAATATATTGAAGGTCACTTGTTTCACTTTTCTTTATGGTTACTGTCCCAACTTTTGTGTCTATAGCTGTGGTTAGGATCTTCTCCTATTCTGTTGCCCTACTAGTCTCTTTAGATATTGCATCGGCAAGTTCAGAATCCTTAGTAGTAGATCTAGAAATTTCAGAGTTTAAATCGTCAGTTATAGATTTTTCTGCATTTTGAGCTCTT
This sequence comes from Alistipes finegoldii, assembly GCA_963621965.1. Classification (GTDB taxonomy): domain Bacteria; phylum Bacillota_I; class Bacilli_A; order Acholeplasmatales; family Anaeroplasmataceae; genus JAEELC01. The sequence continues at coordinate 4,704 of CAVFGN010000032.1, read as the reverse complement.
TCTGTTTCCAGGTTTACAAGATTTTTAGTGAAAGTAATTTCTGTAGTATTATTTTGTACAGAGACTTTTACTTTTTCTATAGATTCTTTAATTTCCGAATCCTCATTCTTTAAATCTTGAACTTGTGTTTTTAAAGTATTCTCTGCTTCCGTAGCTCTATTTGTTTCTGAGGTAATAGAGTTCTGAAGTTCAGTATCTCTAAGTTTAAGATCAGCAATATTTTCAGCAGTTGAGTCTTTTAAAGTTTCAACAGTATCCTTAATAGTAGATTCTTCCTGTTTAGCACGCGAAACTTCCGCTTCTATTTTAGAGGTAAGAGTGGAGTTGTTATCAGAAACTGTAGTTTTTATCTCTTCAATAACGGAACTTAAAGTCTTATCATTATGAGTAATACTATCTGAAGTTCCATCTACTGATAAAGCATTTCCCACCTTTTTAAGAATATTGTGTTTATCTGTATAAATGCGAACATCAGCAGATAATTTATCAGGACCATCAATTACAGTTTCTCTTACTAACTCTACAACTTTTTCAGGTTGTGAATTATCAACTTCGAGTTCCCTAATTAGAGTTCCTACAGGAATTGTAATTGTTTGTTTTTCCCCACTGAGAAGCTTAAATACAATTACTATAGATTCATTAGAGGAATCATAGTATGCAGATTCTACAATAGAAGAAAATCCAAGAATATGCTAAGCAACTAATTTGTCATTTACATACAAAGAAAGAGTTCCATTATTATAGGTAGACTTCACATTAAAGTACAATCCATCATCCTTCTTTATAAGGTCATTGCCAATTACGTTGGAAAGATTTAACTTAGCACCTATAACATACCCTTCAAGTTCTTTTCGGACATTTAGGTCAACCACATCCTCGTTACTAGCCGTAATGGTAATTCCTTTTAAAGCCTCGTACATTAGAGAATCTAATGTTTTGAGAGCATTCATTATGGATGTAGCATCTTTCAAATAGTATGTTTCTTGGTCTGCATTGTAAGAACCATCACCACTGAGTCCAACTCCAATTTGAGTATTATCCAATTCTGATTGAAGATTTTTATCTGTACTTTCTAAGTCAGTCCTCATTACTCTTACAAAATCCTCAATCGCACGTAATGTTTCAAACTACTTTGAAGGTAGCGGAGTACCTGAGATTTCACCTTTTAGATCAAGTAAAACATTATGTAGTTTCTAAGTATCCGTATAACCTTCTAAGAAGAATTTAAGTTCTGGAAGAGTATTTATTTGGGTTGATTCAGAATCAGTTGTATTTAAGAATTTATTTAGAGCTGTTGCAGCTTCTGTTAAAGACTTATATGGAAGAGTCTTTAAGTATTCTACCACGTCATCTTGCTCTGTTCCAGCTAATGCCTTAACTTCATTCTTAATAGATTTGTCAGCATCAATTAGTTCATTATGAATGTCATTTACTGTTTTTGTAAGGTCGGTTATTGCAACAGAAAGATCAAGAATACTATTTAAATCTTCTGGAACATTTGTAGGATCATTTGTTCCCCAGATAGCAGTTTCACTTTCTTTTCTGTTTTTGATCTCTTCTGCGAGTTTTTCAGATAAAGATTCTAGCTATTCAGTAATTGTATCTATATCTATATTTTCTATAAGCTTAACGAACTCAAGCTCATCATTCGTTTGCTTTTTTACAACCCAATATAATGCTTGCTTTCCATCACCTCCATTTTCAACTATTTTCAATAGTCCTTTATGAAGAGTAGTTGCATTAATTGGGTCAGCATAAAACTCTTTTAAAGCAGCCTCTGTAGGGAATATATAATTAGCCTCTATTGGATAATTACCAGTCCTTATAAAGCTACCCATCATTTCACTATACTAGCTCATTCAGTTTCAAAATTAAATGTTACTTCCTAGTTAAGAGTAGCTAAAGCTTCCTTATAAATATATATCTTAAATATGATGTCTTTTTCTACTCCTGGAACTTTTAATGGAATATTATTAATTACATTAAATGCATCTACCCCAAAGCTTTGTGATTTTGTTACCATAGTTTCTAAGTTAGGATATGATTCAGGCAATACAATAAATGGATGACGCAATGATGCATCCGTAAATACATATTTAAATGTAAATGATTTAAGATCACCTCCATAATTAATAAACCTATCTTGTGTTCCATCCGTATCTTCTTCACATAATTGAATTAAGTAATCCATAGTAATAGTACTACCTGTTTTCCACTTTGGAAGTAAGCCTACAAATACTGGCATATAACATTTCACTGTAGCTGTTTGTTCATGTACAGAACCATTAGTATAAGTTACCTTAAACTTAAATTCTGCATCTTCTAAAAGGGGTTCACTATCCACAGTAATGCATCCATCCTTAAAGTCGTCTCCTGTAAATGTATAAATTACTTTATCATTCTAAAATAATTGTGCTACTTGAATCAATGCAGTAGAACCATGGATACATAATGTGATAGGGCATGTTTTAGTAATTACTACATATTCTGGAACATCCATTGAGATACCATTACCATAAAATATAGCATCACATACTTCCTATAAAGTCATAGTGGCGGGCATTGGTGTATTATCCTCTATAAACCCAACTGTAGTTTCAACAGGTCCAGAAGTAATCCACAGAGATTCTTTATCTTTAATTTGAGCTTCTAAGTTTTCTTTTAACTCAGATGTTTTGTCATCTATCTATTGAAGAGTTACAAGATGCTCTGGTTCTGTGGCATTTACACCAGCTTGTGGATTTTTGAATGGAACAGATCCATCCTATTTTACATAATGATCTTGACGAATGGACTCAAATTTAGCATCAACAGTTTCCATATACTCGGCTATAGATGCCTCTACTGCTTCCTGAACCCATTTGTTTATAAATGCATCTATTTGAGTTCTAGAATATGTTTGAGTCTTATCGTAAACATTTACTATCTTAGCATAAGAAGCTAAGCGCTAATTTAGAATTGTTAAGAATCCATGAGGATCAACATCTACCAAGTGAGCGTAGAGAGTCTTATCCACATATCGTTTAGTAGCCAAATGACTGTCTATGGTTGGGTCAACTCCTATCTAAGCTATTGTAAATGGGGTTGTTCCGTCTTTCTTCAAAAAAGAAGTTAGTAAGTTATCTACATCTTGCTTTGTGTATAGCTAAGATTTAGTAAATATATCAGAGGATTTGACATACTTTTCAAGTATCGTTTGTACTTCTGGTAATATTTGATGTGGGTCATCTGACCCTACTAATCTAGTGTGTTCATTTAATAACTTAGTAACGAATTTCTTAGTTGTTAAATGACTATCAGAGATAGGCTCAACTCCAGATTGAGGAGATGTAAATGGTGTACTTCCATCTGTCTTAGCCATATCTACAATCATCTCTTTAACAGTATTTAAAGTTCCGTGAGGATCTTCTACACTAAGATGTTTATTCATAGCTGTTGTTACAGTCGTAGCAATGTTGCTATCTGTTTCATCTTTAGTATATACTGCATTCTTTGGGTACACATTAAGATTCTCCCTTACTACCGATTTCTCTGCCTCGTTTTCATATTCAGAAAGATAATTATCCTTCTCTAAATATTGTACAGTTTCATCAATAATAGACGGAGTATCTTCAGTAACCTAACATCCTGGAGTTAAGATTGTACTATCTGCCATTTGTTATTCAAGTAATACTATAAAGCAGTTAAAGATAATTTATCATCTAATTCTTTATTGTTAATTAAATCTATAAAAGAAATTTCTTCTAATATAAATTCGTAATCTGGATGGTAGCCCTTCTTTACTTTACATAGTAATTGATAAAACTCCTCCGATACTTTTTTCTTCAGTTCATTTAGAGCATCCACAACCACTAGCTTTATTAGAAGAGTTAGAAGATGTACATAATCCATTACATCCATTAATTATCTCAACTATACGTTCAACTTCTGCAAGTTGTTCACATTCTGTGAGATATTTTATGACGTTGATTGCCATCCAAACTAAATCTCTCTTATATATTAATTCACTATCTATCTTATTTTTGTTCCAGCAAGAGGAAAATCCTCTGTTATCCAGAATTTGTTTGCACAAATTTATATAACATTTTCGTAAAAAACAAATAGAAACAAAGTCTTCTGAAGTTTTAGAAATAGTAGTATTAACAGGATTTATTTCTAGTATTTCAGATATATCTACTTGTTGGATACTCTAATTAATGTATTTATAAACTATATCTCCATCTGTAAAGTATACAATATCATATAAACCAAGAGCAGAACCTTCAATCTTAGCTTTCTCTTTATTAAACCATTCAACAGAAGGAAGAACTAGATGAACTAAACTAAACCAACCATCAGAATCTACCTGCAGCGTAGCCTCCTTAACTGTAGAATGATCTGTATAGGTTGGATTAATATAGACTATTTCTGATGTTTTATTTAATTGTAACACATCAATTGAAATTGTTTCCGAAAATTTAAATTTTCCTTTTACTACTCCAGTACTGTCTTCAGGCAAATATGTGCTATTATCTTGTACTGTAACTTTACAGTTATCACAGGCATTACATGTAATTATTTTTATTTTTAAATCCATTATTCAACTTGCCTAATTTTATCGTTATAAGGATTACTATCTGTAAGTTGAGCTATTTCTACCTATGTTCTTCTCTTTTGTTCCTCAACAGTAGCTTCTTTATAAGTTCTATCTGTATTAGCTTTATA
>CAVFGN010000031.1:0-22721 GCA_963621965.1 Alistipes finegoldii | reverse complement strand
AAAAACTACATTTTAATACTATAATTTTCCTGCATAATTATTTTATCATTTATAAATATGATGCGTTTTGCAAGAAACACAATAGAGTAAGGAATGATTGGAGAACATCTATAGGTATTGTTGAACGTGGTGCAATGAAAAGCATCAATAAAAGACTACAAAAAACCAATGTTAGTATTGAAAAAACAGCAGATGACAAAGAGATAATTAAATCAAATATTCAAAATAATAGTAATACAAGAAAAGAAAATGAATTTGATGAGATTCCAAGTTATGTCGAAGTTAGTGTAGATTATAGGTCCAAAGAATATCAAGACAAGCTTAAGCAATTAAATTTTAGTAATCGGCAAACTAAACAGGTTTATAAAGGTATAAAAAGAATATTTAATAATAAAGCCTCTAGAGAAAAAGAAGGTTTTTATATGGTAGATTTAAATAATTTATCTCATTGTTTTTATAGTGGTGATGGCAAACCTCAACAAGTAAATAGAACTGATAAAATGATGAATTATGTTAGTGAACATCAAGAAGCCAATATTCTGACTATTCATAATCATAGAGGAGATAATTTACCTAGTATAGCTGACATAGCTGCAAATAGATTTAAAAATTCTCATAAATGTTTAATTGTAGGAAACAAAGGATCAATTTATTATTTAGATATAGACTACAAGGAAAAAGGATTAATTAATAAATTAGTTGAAATGAATGAAAATAATTCGTATAATACAAGTAAAGGATATGAAAAATTAAAGTTATTTGAAAACTTTTGTAAAGAGTGTAATATTAAATTCAAAATTTTAAGGAAGGAAGATGATTCGAATGAATGAAGATAACTTAAAAGTTCTAGAAGAATTGAAAGAAGCTTTCGGTGGAGAATTTCCTGAATTTGATGATTTGAATGAAGAAGAAAAAAAGAAGTATTTGGAAATATCACTTAAGATGAATGAAGAATAAATAAATCAAAGAGCTTAAAGGCTCTTTTTTTAATGCAAAGAAAGGAAATTAAATGGTTAAAATAATAGAATTAAAGACTAGTGACCTTAAAGATTATGAAAATAATCCAAGAAATAATGATGCTGCAGTTGATAAGGTTGCTGAAAGTATAAAAGAATTTGGATTTAAGAATCCAATTATTGTTGATAAGAACAATGTAATAGTTTGTGGACATACAAGAAAGAAAGCAGCCGAGAAGTTAGGCATTGAGGTTGTTCCATGCATCATAGCTGATGATTTAACTGAAGACCAAATCAAGGCTTTTAGGCTTGTTGATAACAAGACTGCTGAATACGCTGAATGGGACTTCTCAAAGCTTGACGAAGAACTAAAAAACATTGAAATGGATCTATCGAATTATGACTTCAGTGAACTTGAAAGCCAAATTGAACCTGAAGTAAGTGATAATGATTTCATTGAAGAAGATGTAAATGTAATAACTCCATATTCTCAAAAAGGTGACATATATTTACTTGGAGACCATAAATTAATGTGTGGTGATTCAACAAACGAAGAAGATGTCGATAAGCTATGCGGTGATGATGTTGCTGATATGATATTTACTGATCCACCATATAATGTTGATTATGAAGGTGGCCATGTTGATGAAAACGGAGAAACAATGAAAATTCAAAACGATAAACAATCTGACGAAGAATTCAAAGAGTTTTTATTTAAAGCGTATTCAAATATGGCCAAACATGTCAAAGATGGAGGCTCAATCTATGTATGCCACGCTGATACGGAAGGTATAAATTTTAGAACTGAATTTAAAAATGCAGGATTTAAATTAGCTGAATGTTTAGTGTGGGTTAAAAATTCATTAGTACTAGGTAGACAAGATTATCACTGGAGACATGAACCTATACTTTATGGTTGGAAAGAAGGAGCAGCTCATTATTTTGTTGATGATAGAACGCAAGACACAGTGTGGGAGTATGATAAGCCACGTGTTGCAGACTTGCATCCAACAATGAAACCTCTTGAATTAGTCGGAAGAGCTATCAAGAATTCAAGCAAGAAAGGTGAGCGTGTGCTTGACCTTTTTGGTGGCTCTGGTTCAACACTTATTGCATCAGAACAAGCCGAGCGTAAAGCAATGCTTATGGAATTAGATGAAAAATACGCTGATGTTATAGTTAAGCGTTATATTAGATTTAAAGGCAGTTGTGATAACTGCTTTTTATTACGTAATGGAATAAAGACACCACTTAATCAAATTGAAGATTTTAATGTAAGTAACGAAGGAGAATAATTATGTTTGAAAAAGTAAATCCAAGCCATCCTGATAAGGTAGCAGATAGAATTGCAGGAGCATTAGTTGATCTTGCATATAATGTAGAAGAGAATCCTAAAATTGCAGTTGAGGTTTTAATTGGCCATGGCAAGTGTCACATTATAGCTGAAACTTCAGTTAAGTTAAAACTTAAAGATGTTGAAGATGCAGTTTTAAGAATAGCTGGAATTGATGATGTTGACTATTTAGAAGTCGCACAAGATTTACATCTATCAGAAAACCAAGAAGGTGAAATCAAGTGTGGTGATAACGGAATCTTTAAAGGTGTGCCTCAAACTTATGAAGAGTTAAAATTAAGTAAAATTGCACATGATATTTACTCAAAAGTCCCTTTTGATGGCAAATATATTATTAATAAAGATGAACTAATCATATGTCAAAGTAATGTTAGAAATGATGTTTTAAAGTTTGCATATCCTAATGCAATTATTAATCCATTAGGAGAATGGACAGGTGGAACAAATGTTGACACAGGTGCTACAAATCGTAAACTTGGCTCTGATATGGGCGGTGCTGTAACTGGTGGTGGATTACATGGTAAAGATTTATCTAAAGCCGATGTATCCGTTAATATTTATGCGTTCTTGAAAGCACAAGTTGAAGGTCATCCTGTTGAAATATACTGCGCAATTGGTGATAAAACAATTGATGGAAAACCTTATAAAGATATTGTTTCAATTGCAAGAAGTTATATTAAATCTTGCGGTGGTTTTGAGAAATTTGCTGAATTGGAATTAATTAATCCTACTTTTTAAACACATAAAGAACTGAAAAAGTCCTTTTTTTGATACTTGAGGAGACTTATGGATAAAGTAGAAGTACTAATTATAATCCTTATGATTTTAATTGCTATTGCTATTGTGGTTGGCTGTTATGCTTACTCTATTAATACGATAGGTTTTGAAGAGTTCATTGAAAGATTAAAAAGACTAGAAAAATGGATATGGTAAAAATGAATAAAGCAAAAGAAAAACTGACTGAATATATTAATAAAAATATAGCAAAAGAAAAAGATAAGTTTGCTTGTGGGTCTAAAAACACCTATTACGAATGGCAAGAGATAAAAGCTGAATTAGAAAACCAAACCAAGCAAACGCAGGAAGAACAAGAACAAATTAAGTTATATCGTGAGTTCGTTAAGCAATATGGACTTGAGATAGAATTTAGAAAGTGGTGTAATACACGTTAAAATAAGCGCACACAAGCGTTTCTTTTGTAAATACGATAAATTAATCAAGAAAGATAAAGAAACGCAACACGAAGCAAATTTGAAAGGAATTAAGGCGAATGGAGTGGTTTTTAAATTTAAACTTTATAATAATAATTTGGTATATGCTTAAAGCAACTGCAGCTTTGCTTATTGTACTTACAATATTTGCTATCGCATTTTGTGCATTTAGCGTATTACTCAAATTTGTAATTAATGCTATTGAAAGAGATTAAAGGAGGAATATATGGATGAATTAGTAAAACAAATTGATGAGCTTTTTGAAAGAAAGAAAAGTCTTATTGAAAGAAAAGAACAATACAATTTATATAAACAGGTTTTACATGAATTTGCAGCTAAAAGATTTGATGAAGAATTATTGAGTTCATTTCTTGGTGAATTATACACATTAAATCCAGATTTATTTAATGATGATCTATTAAATGAAATTTATAATTTATCGTTAAAACACTTAAATTCATTAAAGAAATTTGAAGATTAATAATTTCGTTTATAGGCGTTTATTTATTAGACTTGAAAATTAATCAATAAAAGCCAAAGAATGCGACAAAACGCAAATGTGTGCGTTTGGTGGCCAGTGTTCAAACTTAATAAATATAATAAGGGCTTTAAAGAGCCCTTTTATACTTGGTTGAGATTTATTACAACCTAAAAGAAATAAAAATAATTATTTTAACATAGATCCTACACGGAGGTGTCAAAACTCCTAAAAAGGACTAAAGAAGGAGAAAACGTATGGATAAAAAATTATTAGAAAGTTTACTACAAAATGTCGAGAATAAGGATGATATCATTAATCAAATTTATTCAGAGTATGGCAAAGAAGTAAACAAGCTTAAAGCTGATTTTGAAGCTATTAAGGCTGAGAAGTTAGAATTAAGTCAAAAATTAGATGGTTTTAAAGATTATGACTCTATAAAAGAAACAAATGCACAATTGACAAAACAAATCGAAGAAACAAAGCTAGCACAAGAAAAACAAGTAAAAGACAATGCATTAAACGAACTTATAAAATCATCTAATGTAAAAGATGCTAGAGCAATTAAAGGCTTCATTGATGAAACTAAACTTACATGGAATGAAGAGAGTAAGTCTTGGCAAGGCTTGAGTGAGCAACTTGATGCAATTAAAAAAGAACAAGCTTACTTATTTAATGATACTTCAAATCATAAGAATGTAAGTCCTACTGATAGTGATTCAAATGTAAGTGCTGAAACTTTAGCTTTAAGAAATTTATAGCTTATATAGGAGGATAAAAGATGGCTACAACAATTTCAAATTCAATCGCAAAAATTACTAACTATGTTAAAGATGAATCAAATTTATTTTCTGTATTTAGAGCAGCTTCTTTAACTAGTGATCTAGAAACTCCAATGGTTCACTTCATTGGTGCTAAAACTATGTCTTATCCAGTATTTCCAAAGTCTACTGCAGAAATGCCAGATTATAATCCTGCAACAGGATACACAAGAGAAGCAGCTACATTAGTGCGTAGAGAAGTAACAGTATCACAAGATAAAGGTTACCAAAACGCAATTGATGAACTAGACTTACAAGATTCAGGTACAACTGGTATTGCTTATATTAATAACAATGTTAGACAAAAGGATGTTCCTACAGTTGATAAGTATAGACTTGCTCAATTAAAAGCAGGCGCAGCTACTGCAAATGTTGTCGCAGCTGTTGCAGCAACAGGAGATACAGCATTAAAGTTATATGACCAAGCATGTAAAGCTTTAATTGATGCCGAGTTCCCTATTGAAGGAACAATTATGTATTGTTCAACTGATTACTACAATGCAATTAAAGACTCAACTCGTGTATTAAGACCAATTACAAATGGTGAAGTAAACATCACTCGTAAAGTTGAATATTTAGATGGTAATACAAAGATTGTAGTTGTTCCTGCAAATAGAATGCCAGCAAGCACTCAATTCATCTTAGTAAATCCAAAAGCTATTATTTGTGGTACTAAGCACTCTGTAACAAAGGTTATTGAAAATCCTGAAGACTTCGATGGTATCTTAATCAATAGAAGATTAGTTCATGACTTAATCGTTATGGAAGATAGAAAAGATGGTATTTACGTTTTAACAACTAAAGCTTAGTAGTATTTAAGGTGGAGGAATCCACCTTTTATACTTATTAAAATTAATCAAGGAGGTCTTTATGACTAAACCATATAAAGTTTATATTACAGAAGATGATTTGCTACAAGAAAAAGGTTATAGTTTAAATTCTTCATTACGATTAGACCAAACTGGAGACATAGAACTTACTAAAACACATTTTTTAGAAGAGGTCGCATCAATTATTTATACTAAGATTTTAGATCTTACTAAAGATAGAGAAAAAGCTATTTTAATTTGTAATGATGAATACTTCCAGGAACAAATAGAATTCATGCAACTTGAACAAGCAGTCTATGTACTTGAAAATGGTAATATATTATCCGTTTGTGATGATTCAGGACAAATTGACGTTGCAAAACTTAAATCAAATCAAAATGCTTTATCTGATGTTGTTCGAGTAGAACTTGAAAATATGCCTATTCGATATTTAGGTATTTGCTAGGAGGCTTATTATATGGGATTTAATACAGTTCATGTAAATGGTAAATCTCTTGTAAGAGGCGAGAACCTAACAACAAACGAATCTTTTAAGTACCGAACAATTGATAAAGAACAAGCTTACAGGACTAGCCTATCAAGCGTTAGTTTAGATAAATCAAAGCTTGTAATTGCAATAGATGGAAATGCTAGTATTTCAATTGATGATAAAGTCCTAGTTCTTGGTAAAACTTATATAGTGTCTGAAATAAGCAATGACTATAACAATTTAGTTTTAACTAAAAGAATTGATTTAGACAATGTTCGAAGTGGTATGGTGGTATCGCTTGAGTAAATTTATAAATGAGCTTGAAGCCTTAAAGCTTGTAGCTGCTATTCAAAATGTTACACCTGTCGATACTGGTGCTTTAAAATCATCAATTCAAATTGCTTATGTAAGGCAAAATGAAATGATGGTTATTGTTGGTGCTAATTCTTCTAGTGGTAATATGGCTCGTGGCAAAAGAAGCCCAAGCCAATACGTAAGATTCGTAAACGAAGGTTTACCTAGAGGGACAAGAAATGAGTATGTAAATAAAGGCTTTGTTGAACGAGGCGTTAAGAAATGGGCGAGTTCATTAGGAAATGTTACTGATAAATTTGGCTATAAAATAGATTAAAGGAGAATTATTATGACTATATTTGATAAAATATGTGAACACATAGAAAGTAATACAGGATATAAAGTTAACTTTGCAAATGATGAAGAATTAGAAGGCGAAGAAAGAAACGAAACACGTGGAGTTTTAAGAATAAATAGTACTGATAGAAGCTATGATACAACTGCTAAACTTGAAAACTTTGACATGTTTGTAGAATTTAGTGTTGTATTAAGTGAAGAACAAGAGTTCATTACTCGTATGCGTAACTATATGGATGAATGGCAGTCTTTATCAATGGACTTAAACGATGGTCACATTTATAAGATTTACTTCTCTACACTTCAACCTATAAACTATGTTAAAAAAGTATCTGGTGTTAAGTTCTCTACTTATGTATTACAATTCTCACTTAATTTATTTGACAATGCAATGTTTAGTGATGACGTATTAATCAAGATAAATGGTAATATTCTTCAAGGTGTTGTTCAATATGTCGAAAGTGCATCATATCAAAGAGATAGTCACATAACAAGTGATTCTAATATTCCTCTTGCGGTTGGTTGTACTAAGATTAGAACTTATACAATTATTTACATGCCAGTTATTGGGAATGCTGCAAGTAATTTATTATTTCAATATCACAATGCTTTAAGTGAAAATAATATCGATTTAACAATAAAGTTTCCATATTATGAAACTGGAGTTGAATGTGATCCTGTAATTGATAGAACTTCAAATGTAAGTATTACAAACTTTTCGATAAGTCTTCAAAAAGGTACATTCGGTCAAGTTACAGTTAGTTTAACTGAATATAGATAGAAGGTGGCTTTATGGCAAATGCTGGAGAAATTAAAGTAGTAGTTACTGATTCTAGCAATTCTCATGGAATGACTTCAAGTGGTATGACTAATGTTCAACAAAGACTTGTACAAAAAGAAAATCTAGATTCAAAATTTCAAGTAGTTTCAAATTCTCTTAACTTTCCAACAGCAACAAGTATTGCTTATTTAGTATCATCAGCTAAGCAAGCAGGTTCAATGGCGCTTTCAAATGTTGGAAGATATACAGGAAATAGTCAAATGCAAAATTCAATTTCAAATCTAATGCAAGGCGCAGGATTAGGGGTTGCTTTGTATTCACATCCAATTGCGGCTTTAACAAGTGTTGCATTTAGTACTACTCAAACAATACTTGAAGAAGAGTTCCGCAAAAAGCAAGAACAAATATCACTAAATATAAGTAGATCAAGAAATGGTTATACTGATGCAAAATCAATATTAACTTCAAGGAGGCATTAATGAGCGCAATAATTATCGGAAGCAACTCTAAAATCACAATTGGTGGTTATGATGTAACAAGTTATGTTGAATCACCAATTTCAATAACTCAAAGATTAGATGAAGTATTAGATAGTGCTTCTTTTTCTATAGTTTATGAATATAAAAGTGGTAACAATCCAAATATTCAAATTGCTCCAAAACCTGCAGTTGATGTATTAATGTCAACAATAGAACCATTTACATTATGTTCAATTGAAGGCAATTATACAAATAACTATTATTATGCATCAAGTGAATGCCAAAAGGTTATTACAACAACTCATGAAGCTTATATTCATAAAGTGACTTTATACGAATTGACTAAGAGATTAGAAACTTACATATTAGGTTCTAAAGCTTTTAGCATCATTCAAGGTAAAAGTAATTATAATACAGACTATGATCGCATAAGAATAATTTATAATTTAATGGCTCAAAAATACAACTTTCTTTATACATTAGATGGTTCAATGAACTCTAGGTTTACATTAGAACGTGAGTATTCATTTGGACCAGGAACAACAATGTTTGATGCTCTTAAAGAAATTATGGCAAATGAGAATTGTATTCCAAGACTTGAATATGATGGTGAAAGTTACATATTAACTTATGATGATTTAAACCTAGTAGGGGAGTCAACAACACTTAATAATATTGAGAGCGTAACGATAACTCAAAATGTTGATGAGTATTGTAGTGAAATTGAAACTGAATTATCAGAAGCAAGTGGTTCAACATCTCCTTCAACTGTTCTTTTAGCAGCTACTGGAGTTGATGATGTTATTACAGCAGACAATGCTTGTTTAGTACTACCTACTAAAATTGATACTGTAACAAAACTTGAAATTGTAGGTAAAAACTTATTAATTGCAACGAATGATTGGTTCGTAACCTATAATTGTGAATTAACAGACGATAACATTAAAACTATTAATGATAATAGTAATGTTATGAATGTCACTACCTTGCATTCCGTTATGGAACAAATACTAGGAACTGTAGTAGCTGATTCATTTTACAATAATTCAATACCTAATAAAGGTTATTCAAAGCAAGCAGGATTTGTTATAGGAGCAATAGGATATAGTCAGGTTGTTGTCGGTGGAAAGTATGCAACTTATAACGAAGCAAAGACTGAAGAAACTACGCCAAATCTAGAGTTTACTAGAACTGGAGATAATAGCGTAGATATAACTGATTATTTATTAAACAAAGAACAATACGATTTATTAGAAGCTAAAACGCAACCAAAATATTTATATTATGAACATGGCACAAATATCATAGGAGGTTTTAATCAAAGAGCAAACGATACATTTTGGATGTCTTTGATTTATGGAAAAGTTACATCTTTTATGACTTCAATGATTGTTGATAATAACGGTCACTTTGCAAAGACAGCGTCAGGAAATGGTAGCGCTCTTCCTGTAGTGTTTAGAGTAACTTATTATCCTTTAGCACCTTTATTTGCTCGTGTTGAGAAAGATACAATGCCTAATAATATAAGTTCTAGATCATTTAACAATGGTGCATCAAGTATTGATTTTAATCAATTAATGCCGCAAATGGAAAAGAGTGTAAATCTATTAGGATTAGAAGTAAGAACTATAACTTGTAGATGTAATGTTCCTTTAGGTTCTAATACTCAATATGGATATGTTATATCTAAAACATTAAATTATAGAATTTATAATGACCAAGTACTAGATACAATAACTTATATTTGCTCAGATAATAAACAATTAGTAGCACAAGCAGTATCAAGAGCAACACAATATGAAGCGACAAATCTTCCTCAAACAGGAATAATAGATCGTTATGTTTATTTTGAAACTGCTAGGTCAATATCTTCATACGCAAATCCTTATTTGTTAATTTGTAGAGAAAATGATGATGAAGATATAGTTGCAAAGCCGCTAATTTGTTTAACCAATGGTAAATATAAATATGGAATTGTGGAAGCTGAGGATAATTATTCAATTGGTACTAGATTAGTGAAATCCGAACAAAGTGGATATTATGCAAATACTCCAGTAAAGTATGCCGATGAGAATAACTATAGAGAAACTTATCGTTTTTATTTCTTAGACCCTAACTTGTCCTATGATTCGGTTTCAAATATAGTAGATTCACGAATTGACTTTTTTGCAAGTTTACCACACTATCCTAAAACGAATGATACAACACATGGAACATATGGCAAGAATGCTCCTCTGGGCAGTCATTTGGTTTATAAAGACCCACGTGAAAGATTAATATTTGTAATTAAATTTACACAATAGGAGGTTAAAAAGTGAAAGTTTACATAAATGAAGATATAACCGCTTTTGAAAAAGTAGATCATGATTTGGCAATTTATCAAGGCTCTAAAAACTCGGCTTCTATATTTATATATTTTCGTAATTATTTTGGAAGCGCATCGTATCCTATAATTAGTTTGCTACTTCCAAATGGTAGAAAAATCGGTGCTTTACTCCCTGAACAATTGTCATATAGTAGTATTTATAGCGAAGAAGGCTATGCACAGTGTTATCAATATAAATTTGGAACAAGCGATTTACTTGTTACAGGAGTAGCTACTGCAACAGTTACAGTAGTTACAACTGATGGAAAAGAAACCCCGACAATTATTAAAAAGCAAGTTGTGGGGTCTTTTAATTTTAAAATGGTTCAAACTGCAAGCGCTGGAGATTATGATATTACTTAATCTGATGGAAGTGCTGAAGAAGTAACGAAATCAATGGTTGCAGAATTTGACAATATGAGAAGTGTTCTTGCTAGTTATAAAGATCAAATAACAATGGATAGAATAACTGACGATGAATTAAATGAAATGCTAAAATAGGAGGATAAAAATGGCGAAAAAATATTTAGATACTGAAGGTGTAAAATATCTTTGGAGCAAAACAAAGGAGCAAGATACTGATACTTTAAATTCTGCTAAAACTTATGCAGATGATGCCGTATCAAGTTTAAAAAGTAGTCTTAAAGATAGTACTGTTATTGTAAAGGAAGCCGAACATGCTACTAAAGCAAGTAACGATGCAGATGGAAATTTAATCAGCAGTACTTATATAAAGAATAGTCAAAAGGCGGTTGTTAATGGCGTTGCGACTCTTGATGCAAATGGTAAAGTTCCAAGTTCTCAATTACCTTCATACGTTGATGATGTATTAGAGTATTCGAATGCTTCTTCATTTCCTGCAACAGGTGAAATAGGAAAGATTTATGTAGCGTTAGATACAAATAAGATCTATCGTTTTTCAGGCACTCAATACACAGTAATATCAGAGACTTTATCATTAGGTGAAACTGCAAGTACTGCTTATTCAGGCGCTAGTGGTAAAGCTAATGCAACTGCAATTGCTGCATTACAAACTTTATTTACAAATGGTGTAGCTAATAAAGCGTTTAAAATTGTAGATTCTAGCGGCAATGCATTAGATTATAGTACTCTTAAAGATGCAATTACAAAAGCAAATGCAGGAGTTAATGCTAATCTATCGGATTCTAGCACAGCAATGGATATAGCCACAACTGCTAGTAGCTTTGTTGTATCCGTTAAGGATGTCAGTTCAACGGCTATTAAGGGCTATTTAAGTGTATTAGATTCTTATGCAAGTTTAGCTGCTTCTGATGCTGTGTATATCGGCTCTTATATGACACCAGGAGAAAGTGCATCAGCATTAGCAAAATATATAAATTTAACTTGTTCTAATGGAATTAAAATGATAGTTGGAAGTAAAACCATAGAAATTGGTACAAGTGATGTGCTTGTAGGAACATCTCAAAATAATTTAAATTTAAAACTTTATGGCACTATGTCTATAAACAATGATGAAGTACTTACTGAAAGTGATGTTCAAGCTATATCTGAGGTTGACCTTAATAACATTTTAATATAAGGAGGAAATATGGCTAAATATTTAGATAACGCAGGAGTGGTAACTCTTTGGAGTAAAATCAAATCAAAAGATGAGACTGTTTTGTCAAGTGCAAAAAGTTATGCAACTAGTCAAGATGAGACTGTTTTGTCAAGTGCAAAAAGTTATGCAACTAGTCAAGATGAGACTGTTTTGTCAAGTGCAAAAAGTTATGCAACTAGTCAAGATGAGACTGTTTTGTCAAGTGCAAAAAGTTATGCAACTAGTCAAGATGAGACTGTTTTGTCAAGTGCAAAAAGTTATGCAACTAGTCAAGATGAGACTGTTTTGACTAATGCTAAAAAATATTCTGATGAAGTTGCTGCCACAATTGAAGCCACAAAACAAAACGTATTAACAGCTGGGGAGGGGATTGAAATAAATAACAACGTAATAAGTGCCACAGGGGCTGGCACTTCCACAACATCTAAATTGTATTATCATAACATAACTAGTACCTATACTAATACTGGTCTTACAATTGTAACTTATATATTGAAAATAATTGCGATAACTTCTGATAAGTCACCTATAAGCACTCAAGATGGTGTTAATAAAATTTTAAAAAATGGGGATGTTATTAGAATAGATTTTCAAACATCAAAACGCACGTATAGAGCAACTAACTGGTACTCTTATGATGGCGACAATAGCGTTTGTGTTTTTTATACAATAGTAGATTCAAGTGCTATAACAAACAAGTATAAAACAGTAACCTTAGGAACAATTACAGACACGGTTAGTCCAATCTAGTAAGTTAAAAAATCATATATCAATGGAGGATGTCGTATGAACAAAAAATATGGAGTTGCTTGCTTACTAAATCCTGCGATTAAGCACGTTGAATATTTACCACTTGAAAGTATTAAACTAACTTTCGAACAAGGTAAAACAACAACTTTAAAGGAGTTTTATGATGAATATTTAGCACTTAAAGAAAGTGTAGAATCATTAGAAAATGAATTAAAAGAAGCTAAAGAAAATCTTAAACCGCAATTAGATAAACAAACACAAATAAATGAATTACTTACAAATTCAGTACAATTGATCAATGAGAAATTATCAATTGTTGAAACTGATATAGAAACTTTAAACAATCTTAAATAGGAGGGATGTTTAATGAAAAAATTGTTAATTATGATTTCATCAACATTATGCATATGTTTATTTGTATTATTTGCAACTAAAACATTAGTGTTTGCTGATGAAGTCAGTGGTGAATCTACAGTGGAAACAAGCGAGTCAACAACAGAAAGCGAATCGAGTGTTCCTAGTAGCGAGAGAAGTGAATCAAGCGAAAATAGTACTACAACTGAAACTAGTAGAACCGAGTCAAACAGCACTACTGAATCAAGCAAAGAGACAAGTGCTGAAGAAAGCAAAGAAAGCACAACACCAAGTGAATCAAACGAAGATTCTAAAATATTTAATATTACCGAAGAAGACATCGATAAAATAATTGAAGCAGCAAAACAAGGCAATATTGACGAAGTTAAAAATTTATTAATTGGTACTATTGGTTTTACTGCTTTTACAATTTTAATGGCTTTAATTTATTTAGTTAAAGTTAAGATTAAACAAGCAAGTGAAGCGAAATTACTTGAAAGCGCAAATGAAGTTACAAATGGTAATATTAAAGAACTAGCAATACAATTAAGTGAAATTACAAACATTGTAAATTCAAAAATGGATGATGTTGAAACTAGCGTAAAGAATTATTATCAAGCATTAAATAGTGAAAAAGTAGATGAAGCTACAAGAAAAGCGCAAGAAATTGCTAAAGCTTTAGAAGCTGCTATGAATTTAAATAAGACTACGGAAGAGGAAACACCTCAAGAAGAGTCAAAAGAAGAAATAAAAGCAGAATAAGGAGGTTGTTCCTTATGTTGTTTAAAAATATATCTTCTTGGAGCAAGAAAAAGTGTAAATGGGTTGAGTTAATACTCGACCTTTTACAACTTATGTTTTCAATGGTTATTCCTATTGTTATTGTAGGAGTTAAGTATGGTTTATTTAAACGAGTAGAAGGTTGGAAATTAACTGCATCAGGATTAATTGTAGTAATTATTGTTGCATTCACGACAATTAATTATTTCATTGATCAAGTGAAAAGACTGCCAGAAGCAACTTTAAACGAGCGAAAATTAAAATATACATTAACAGGAGTTGGAAAAATAATAGTTCCAGTTATTGTTATTGTTGTATTAAGAGTTATTAAAGAAAATGTAGAAGTAGGAGTATTTGTAATTTCGTGGTGTATGGCTTCTTATTGTGTAGCTATAATGATTCAGTACTTATTCACTGAATATGTAAGACATGAACTAGCTATATGGGATGAAGCGGCACATCAAAGTGAAGTTATGAAGAAAATGCAAAAATTATAAATTAAGGAGTTAAATAATGGCTGATGGATTTAATAAAGTAGATGATAGATTACAGGATGTAAATAAGGCAACTCAAAAAGCTATTAATGCGGCTTTGAAGTTTGCTAGACCTAAACAAATAATGGCAATACTAGAAATTATTGCCTCAGTAATTGCCAGCATAGGTATTAATTTAGTTGCATTTAAATTTGATTTTAGTTGTTTTAAAGATGGTTGGTTTTATGTATCTAGTTTATGTACACTTGCGGCCATTATCTTAATTTATAGAGGCACAATAAATGCGATTTATCCAAAAACAAGTACAAGACCTGTTGTAGTTGAAGCACGTGAAAAATATAAAAAATTAAATGATAATAAAGGTTTAGACCTTGAAGATTATTTGAAGGTTTATAATAGAGAAACTAAAAAAGAAGCTTGGCGTGCTTTCATTGGTAAAAAAATCCTTAAGTGGCAACATAAAAAAGATAGATTTAGAAAGAACCTAGTTAAACAAGAAAAAATAGAACAGGAATGTAACAAGCATATAACGTATTTATCTAAATTTATAAGTGATGAATATCTAGAAGAAAAAATTGATTCAATAAACATAAAATATAACGCAGTTTATTATTCGGATTTTAATAATATTGAAAAATCAGTTCCTGTAGAAAAGAAGTTCAGAGATAACTATAATAAAGCATTTACTAAATCGACAATGAATAAAGTTATTTACTATATGATAACAACAGCTCTACTTTCAATTGGTGTTTTTACAGTTGGTGATGGTTCTTGGGTTTCTTGGGTTTCGTCAGTTGCATTAACTATTGTAATGATCATTGTGCGTATAGCTACTGCTTTACAACAAGCTGATATAATTTACGATAATGAAATAACTAAAGCTCTAGTAGACAAAACTGAAGTATTAGAAAAATATTACGAATGGAAGAATACGCAAGTTCCAAAAGAGAATGTTGAACAAGTGCTAGACAAAGTAAGAGTTGAAGAACGAGTGAGCGCTAATAAAATGTTAGAACTTGAACGTGAAAAGCACAAAAAAGAAATTGAAGAAGTTAAGCAAACTGCAATTAAAGAGGCTGTTAAAATGGTTATGGATAATAAATAATATGGATTCACTATTTACAAAAAAATAAAAAAAGATTATATTATTATTGTAGAACAAAATACAATGAAAAACGAAAAGGCAAGGATTGCACTCCCTGCCTTTTCTCATTTTTAGGAAACAAGAACAAAACACAATGAATATTAATGATAACTAGTCTTTGTCATCATTATTGTGATTATCACCTTTGATTAACCAAATAATCAAAAATAAGATAATCAAGTACTCCACTAGGAGCCTCCTTCAATGTGTCAGTTCATAGTCTCCTGTGAACTATAATTTATCATCTTTTGCTCCTGCTCTAAAAATTTATTCAGTTTACCTGACTATTAAAGTATAGCATAGTCAAATTAAATAGTATATAATCAAAAATATAAGTAATGAAATAAGGAGATTTGAATTGGATTTAAAAGAGAAATTTAGACTGGAGTTTGAAAAGACTACTGAATGGATTATAAAAGAATATCCTACTAAAGAAGAATCGGCTCGGAACATTGTAGGCGAAATTATAATCGATAAGTTACATGAAATAAGATATGCTTCAGAGAATTTAAACTTTATTGAATTTTACAAAAAATATTTACTAGGTTCTTTATATTTAGATTGTGATGATTTTACCAAATCACAAATAGATCATATTATAAACGAAAGCCATTTGACCGAACGAGATAGAAAACTTGCAAAATATTATTGGTTAGATTTATTAAGTGAAGAAGAAATATCAAACAAGCTATTTATTGATAGAAAGACTGTAAGAAATAACATTCCTAAAATCAGTATGAAATTAAAAGAAACTGCATCTAAAATATATAAGTAAGTAATTAAGCACGAGAAATCGTGCTTCTTTTTTTATGCAAAATGCACATAAATTCACCATTAATTGGCATTATTTTTTCTTTTATTTAAATCTACAATATAAGCAATTAGGAGGAACAATAATGTTTGAATATAACAATCCATATCAACCAAGACAAAATTATAATAATCAATATGCTTATGTAAATGGTATAGAAGGAGCAAAAGCATATTTAATGAATCCAAATCAAACGATTTTACTTATGGATTCTGATCAACCAATTTTTTATTTAAAGACTTCAAATGGACTAGGACAAGCAAGTATTAGAATCTTCGAATTTAAAGAGGTTTTACAAAACCAAAGCAATAATCAAGGTTATGCGTTAAAAAGCGATTTAGAGGCAATTGTGAGCCGTTTGGAGGCATTAGAGGGAGTTGATAGAAATGAATCCGATAAGAAATAATGATAACCAAAATAATCAATTAAAAGAATTATATAATTTATGTCAAAATCCTAATAATGCAAATCAAATGCTAAATCAAATTATAGGAAATAATCCAATGTTTAAAGCAATGGCTACAAATGGCGATTATAGGGCCTTATTTGAGGCTTTGTGCAGTTCTAGGGGAATTAATCCACAAGCCTTTATAAACGAGCTTAAAACGAAATTTTAGAGGTAATAACACTATACTAGTTAAGTGATTATTATAAATATTTAAAAAAGAAAGGAGAACTAAATAATGGAAGGAACAACAGGAATACAACCAACTTATAATTTAGCTGATAGAGGGTACTCTGACGGATTTGGCTTTGGTGGTGGTTCTGGTATTTGGCTATTTGCAATTTTAGCACTTATGTGGGGTGGCAATGGCCTATTTGGTGGAAGAGGTCAAATGCCTCAAGATTATGCAAGACAAAGCGATGTAGTTTATACTTCAGCATTTAATCAATTACAAGATGAAAATAACGCAATTAGATCTGATATTCAAAGAACTGCTTATGATACAGTAGCAGCATTAAAAGATGGACAATATAATAATTTGTCTGAAATTAGAGACTTACAAGCTCAAGTAAATGCAGGATTTGCAAATATGCAAAGTTGTTGCTGCAACACATTACGAGCAATAGATAGTGTAAATTATAATGGTGCTATAAACACGGCTTCAATTAATGCAACTACTACTGCTCAAACTCAAAAGATTTTAGATGCATTAAGTCAAAATAAAATTGAAGCATTACAAAGCCAAGTTAATCAATTACAATTACAGAATGCAGTTGCAGGTGTAATTAGATATCCAAACCAAACTACATACTCAAGCGGAGCAAATCCGTTCTGTGGATGTGGCTATGGTAACATTTAAAGAAAGGAAAGTGAGACATGAGCATAATATATGCAATTAATACAGGAGGAACTATAGCACAAAACGAGTCTATTCCGTTACTTATTAATAGAAGAAAGTGTCCGATTTATGAGCTTAATGGTTCAGGAATTAAAGTTTTAAAAGATGGATATTACAAAGTAAACGGAACTCTTACATTTAGCGTACCAACAGCAGGAGAAGTAGGAATCGGAATATACAAAGACTCGGTTTTAATACCTGCCGCAGTTTCAAGCTTAACAACTACAACTGATACAGTTTATACGTTAAACGTTGATGGCGTGTTTAGAGTGCTTTGTATGGAAGGAAAGCCTACAATAAGTTTAATAAATACAGGTGTAGCTATTACATTAACAAATGCATCACTTACTATTCAAGGATAAAATTTAAATGCTTATTTAAGCAAAAAGGAGTTTATTTTATGTTAAAAGACATTTTAAATGATGCAACAAAAGAAGATTTAATGAATTTTGTTTGTGATTTGATGTGTGAGTTAAATATCACAATGCCTCAAGTCTATGAAACATTATTAATCGATCTTCATAAAAATGTTTATGGCTTTCATTTTAGTAAAGGACTAGCTTTAAAGGCTGTAAGTGAACTTAAAGATTCAAACGGAAACAAAGGTGGTAAATATTCATTAGAAGAAGCAAGCAAAATAAGAAGAGATTATAATATCAGTTTAAATGAATATGATTTCTTTTATGTGCTAAATATGATGTATTCTGATTATTCAAGATTTTTGAATAATGACTTAGCATCTTATGTAAAAATGGCTTGTTTATTTTTAGAAGATGAAGATGCACCAGAAGGTAAAGCATTAAAATATTATTTAGCAATGCGTAAGGACTTGTAATAGTCCTTTTTCTTTTTTTACGTGGTAGAATTTTGGCATATTATTTTTGAAACGATGCGAACAACTATAAAAAAGTAAGCATTTTTTATATATGCTAAGCCTTTTAAGTAAAACAATATGAACGACTTTAAAATGGTATGAGTAAAAATGAATTTTTTGCATTGCCTACCTGCATCTCCACCAAAAGGTAAGGAGACGAACACCAGTCACATAATTGGAATATATTATGTACCTGGTCACTTCGTTGTAAGGGCACAAATGTATGTTACCCGTAATAAAAAGAAGAAGTAGCAGTAGAAATACTGCTATTTTTTATTTGCTAATTTGATTTTTAAGTCGTAGTAAAATAATATTACTAGAATGATATTGTGAATAGTAACACGATTACCAATTTTATAAAAAATTGAAAAATTGTCAATAAAAAACCAAAAACATTATGTTGCAAATATAATAATTTATCTTGCCATTTTTGGCAACATAAATTATACTTATATTTGAGGTGATATTACTATGTTTGAATATGATGAATCGAATCAAGTAGAATTAAAATCAACTTTTAAAAATGACACAATTTTAAAAGAGATAGTTGCTTTTCTAAATACAAATGGTGGAACTATATATGTTGGAGTAAATGATGATAAATCAGTCTGTGGAATTATTAACATTGATGAATCAATGAGAAATTTAGCAGATATTACCATGACACAGATAGAACCGATTCCGATTGATTTAATTCAAGGATCAATAATTTTTAGAGAAGGTAAAACTATATTAAAAATTGAAGTACTAAAAGGAACACATGATTTATATTGCATAAAGAAATACGGTTATTCTCAGGCAGGATGTCTTATTAGAATCGGGACTTCATGTAGAGAATTACCTGTTGAGGAAATCAATTTACGATACAAGAAGAGATTTGCATCATCAAATGATTATATGTTACAAATAGAATCTGGGTATGGGGACATTACTTTTAACACCCTTCAAATTTCTTTAATTAATAAAGGTTTTCATATTAATTCAAAATCATTTGAACAAAATTATCACCTTCGCAATGATAAGAATAAATATAACCAACTTGCCGAATTGCTTTCGGATAATAATATGATTCCGATGATTTTTGTAAAATTTAAGGGTGAAAATAAGTCATTTGTTTCGGAAAGAACTGATTATGGAAGAAATTCAATAATTACAGCATTTTATAATATGAGAAATAGACTATTATCAGAAAATATATGTATGACTGATACCACAATTAGACCAAGAAAAGATACATACCTTTTTGATTTTGATGCTGTTAATGAAGCATTGGTTAATGCTTTTGTGCATAATGACTGGAATATTGCAGAACCTTTGGTTAGCTTTTACTCTAATCGTTTAGAAATTATATCTCATGGTGGTTTGCCACATGGTCAAACGAAAGAACAGTTATTTAATGGAATCAGCGTTCCCAGAAATAGAGGATTAATGAGAATTTTTCAAGATTTAGAAATAACTGAACAAACTGGACATGGAACTTTGAAAGTTATAGACGCCTACGGAACTAAAGCATACGATATTGGTGAAAATTACATAAATGTTATCATACCGTTTAATGAGAGTGTAATGTTGAATCATGGCAATATAAATGGCAATATAAATGGCAATATAAATGAAAATTTATCAAACTTAGAAGTTAAAACGCTAGAGATATTATTGTTAGATCCAAAAACTACATTAGATATTATGACTGAAAAATTACAAGTTTCTAAGCGTACTGTTTCTAGAATATTTAAGAATTTACAAGAAAAGAAAATAATTGAAAGAATTGGATCAAATAAAACGGGTTATTGGAAAATTTTAAAATAAAGTTCGACTCCATCAGGTCCACCTAAAGGTAAGGAGACGAACACCAGTCACATAATTGGAATATATTATGTACCTGGACACTTCGTTGTTAGGGCACAAATGGATGTTGCCCGTAATAGAAAGAAGAACAAATAGTGGTGAAAGCCACTATTTTTCTTTACTTTGAAAATTTATAATATTAATTTAATTAAAGATATCAAAGCAATTTTTGAAAATTCTAAAAAAGTTAGTTGTAAGAAATATGAATACAATTATGTTTCAAACTTATTGGAACATTGATAAATGAGTAGTTGAAGAAGGACAAAATAGTAATGAAAAGGCAAACTATGGTGAATATATAATTAAGAATTTATCTATTGAATTATCAAAATAATACTGTAGAGTTTTTTATTAAAGTTAATATAAAATGATAAGACGTTTTATACAATAAATATCAAATTGGGCAAATGCTGTCTGACCGATTGAGTTGGTCTCATTATTTGCTTTTCCTAAGGATCTCCTATTTGAACGAAAGAAGCTTTTATGAACACGAGTGTGAAAATATAAACAAGAAAAATGAAGTGCAGTAGTCAATATTATGTTGAGACTTCACAAATGTGTTCAGCAAAATACCACAAATGTGTTCAGTAAAACATCACAAATGTGTAAAGTAAGTATTGAATTACCACAATTTTATTGGTAAAATATGATTAAGGTGATAATAATGAAAGAATATAAAAAAAGAATTGCTGATGATTTATTAAAACTTAAAATGGAAGCGTTTGGAGCTACATTGATTGTTGGACCCAAAGGTTGTGGAAAAACAACAACAGCAAGACAAATCGCAAAAAGCGTTATTGAATTTCAAGACGAAGATAATAGAGAAAAATATTTATCCGTTGCTGAAAATGTACCTTCTAAATTATTAATCGGTGAAAAGCCAAGACTTTTTGATGAATGGCAGGATGCACCTAAGATTTGGGGTGCAATAAGAAAATCTGTAGATGATTTAAATGAAACAGGTCTCTATATTTTAACCGGTTCTTCTTCTAAAGATATTGAAACACCACATACTGGAACAAGTAGAATATCAACATTAAAAATGTATCCAATGAGTCTTTATGAAAGTGAGGAATCTTCTGGTGAAATATCACTGATTGAATTATTTGATAAGAAAAATTTAGATTTTTTCGTTGAATCTAAGTTAACCATTGATCAATTAATATTCGCTATTTGTAGAGGCGGATGGCCAAGAGCAATATTTAACAAAACAAAAGAAGCACAACTAGAAATCGCTAATGACTTATTTTATCAAATATGTAACAGTGATATTTCAAGTATCGATCACACAAATAGAAATCCCAGTACAGCTAAAAAAATATTAAGATCTTATTCAAGGAATATTTGCACATTAGCCGAGACGAAAACAATTATTGCAGATGTAAATTCTACAACTGAAATTTCAAAGGTAACTTATTATCAATACATAAACGCTTTAGAAAAATTATATATTATTGAAGATATAGAGGCGTGGTGTCCATCTATTCGTTCTAAGGAAGCAATACGTGCTAGCAATAAAAGAAATTTAATAGATCCATCTATTGCTGTAGCAGCACTAGGTATTACACCTGAATATTTTAATTGCGACTTTAAAACATTAGGCTTTTTATTTGAATCGTTATGCATACGTGATTTAAAAATATATTCAGCTAAAATGGATGGTAATATTTCTTATTATCATGATAGATACGGTTTAGAAGCTGATGCTGTATTACATTTAAAAGATGGTAGATATGCAATTATAGAATTTAAATTGGGAACAAAAGAAATAGATGAAGGTGCAAAACACTTATGTGAAATTGAACGTTTGATAATTGAGCATAATAAAAAAGAAACTCAGTGTCCTTTGCGATTGCCTGATTTAAAAATTGTTATTACTGGAAGTCAATACGGCTATAAAAGAGAAGATGGGGTTTTGATTATTCCAATAGGATGTCTAAAAGGTTAGCGTAATTAAAGTTCGTCTCCTTTATACTTAGGTATACCAAATGGAACAAAAATGAGAGGCAGTCATATAATTGGAATATATTATGTACCTGATCACTTCGTTGTAAGGGCACAAATGGATGTTGCTCGTAATAGAAAGAAGAAATAGCAGTAGAAATACTGCTATTTTTTATTTGCTAATTTAATTTTTAAGGCTTAGTAAAATAATATTACTAGAATGATATTGTGAATAATAACACGATTACCAATTTTATAAAAAATTGAAAAATTCTCAATAAAAAACCAAAAACATTATGTTGCAAATATAACAATTTATCTTGCCGTTTTTGGCAACATAAATTATATTATATTTGAGGTGATATTACTATGTTTGAATATGATGAATCGAATCAAGTAGAA
>CAVFGN010000030.1:0-22728 GCA_963621965.1 Alistipes finegoldii | reverse complement strand
AGATTCTCAATGAGTACGGGAAAGAAATGTCTCAAAAAGACAGAAAGTTACTCGATGAGAAATGGGAAGATATGTACGAAAATGCCATGTATTATGTACGAATGGGAGAAACAAATGGAATACCTAATACTGATGGTCTTTAGGCAGGATATGAAGTAACTCCTGGGTATCCTACAATACAAGAAGGATTAAGAAATGAATTGATACCTGTTTATGAAGTAGAATGGTTAGAGACTGATAAAGACTTTGTAATGCAAAGATATAAAACAATTCGTATCGGAGATGAAATTTACATACTTACAGGAAAAGATGAAGAAGTAATTCGATCTCAATCTAATCCTACATAGTGTACTTTATCAGTTAATGGCATTTATTTTCTTAATAGAGGAGTAAAACCTTATTCTATGGTTCTTTCTTGCGCACATTTACAGGATTGATATACTAGTCCTGTTTAAACCCCGTGAATTGCTGGAAACTCCTAACGTTAAGACGAGGACAATCAGCAGCCAGTTAAGTGGTTCAACGACTATTATGTAGAATCAAGTGATTCGAAGTGCGGGGATATTAAATTTTTAATTATTATGTACCTAAACGTTGGGAATATAATACATTTACAGAAACTTTTACTAACGAATTATTACCAACAATAAAAGAAAATTTAATATATGATATAGTCTCAACTTCTGATGAAAATCAGAGCAGTGTTAATAACACGGATATAGAGTAACGACCTATATCGAAGACATTGTAGTATGATCTCCTTTTATTCTATCGGGATAATTTAATAGCTAATTCAGGCACTATCGGGGATTGGATTGATTTAACTTTGATTCCTGCTGAATTAGGTGTTAATTTACCAGAAAGATTAACTAAGTGGCAAGCTCTAAAGAAGTAGGGGTTAGGAATACTTGATTCTGCTCAAGAAGGTAGGGCAGCCAATGGAACAGCTCCATTAAATACTATCTTTAATGGATTTGATAATACAGTAAAAGCTCAAGCAATTCAAGCAATTTAGATTGCAATTGATTCAATTGAATAGACTGTATCTTCTATTACAGGTGTTTTTAGAGAAAGACTTAATGGTATTGAATAGCGAGATGCTGTAACTAATATAAAAATAGGATAGAATAATTCATTTATAGTTACTAAGCAATATTATCATTAGATGGATTTAGTGGTAAATGAATTATTATTAGATTGTTTAAACTTAGCTAAAGTAGTTTATAAGAATGGTCTTACTGGAACAATAATATTAGGAGATAAATATCAAAAAGTATTTACTGCACTTCCAGAATATTTTACAATTACAGACCACGATATACGAATTATTACTAGTACTGATGTAATTAAAGACCAGGAGTAGATTAAACAATTAATTCCTGAGTTTGTTAAATCTGGTGGTCTTCCTCCAGATATTATTATAGAAGCTATGACTAGTAAAAGCGTTCCTGATCTTAAATATAAGATTAAACAAGCTATGAAGCAAGCTAAAGAAGAAAATAACTAGTTACAATAGTTAAATCAACAAAATTAGCAATTGCAGTAGCAACTTCAAGAAGCATAGAAGTAGTTACAAGCCGCTCAGTAGCAAATTGAAAAACTTAATCAAACTAAATTGCAGTTAGATCAGAAATAGCTTGAACAAACTTATACTATAGAAATGTATAAAGCTAATACTGAACGTACTTACAAGCAAGCTACTGTAGAGGAACAAAAGAGAAGGACTGAGGTAGAAATAGCTTAGCTAACAGATGGTAATCCTTATAATGATAAACTCAGACAACTTAGCTAATGGACTTAAAAATAAATATAGTTACTTGTAATGCATGTGATAGTTGTAAAGTTACTGTAAAAGACAATAGTACTTATTTACCTGAAAGTACGGTTGATACTGTTAAAGGTAAATTTAAATTTTCCGACACAGTTTCTATTGATGTATTGCAATTAAATAAAACTACTGAAACATCTTATTTAAACCCAACATATACAGATCATTCAACTGTAGAAGATTCTACATTACAAGTAGAATCGGATGGGTGGTTTAGTTTAATTCATTTAGTTTTACCTTCTGCAAATTGGTTTAATAATGAATTAAGTAAAACTACAGGTTCTGCATTAGGTTTATATAATATAGTTTATTATGTTGATAATAACACTATATATAAATATATAAATGGAACTGTACAAGAAGTAGCTTTACAGGAAGTGTTAGAAATAAATCCTACTAATACAACAATATCTAAAACCTCAGAAGATTTTATATCTATTTGTTTTTTAAGAAAATGTTACATAAATTTGTGCAAACAAATCTTAGATGACAGAGGTTTTTCTTCTTGTTGGAATAAGAATAAGATAGATAGTGAATTAATATATAAAAGAGATCTTGTATGGATGGCTATCAATGTTATTAAATATCTTACAGAATGTGAACAACTTGCAGAAGTTGAACGTATTATTGAGATAATTAATGGCTGCAATGGCTTGTGTTCATCTACTGACTCTTCTAGCAAAGGAGGTGGCTGTGGATGCTCTAAATAAACTAAAGAAAAAAGTATCTGATGAATACTTTCAATTACTGTGTCAAATAATGAGAGGTCATAGATAGGATTATGAGTTTATATTAGAGGAAATTTCTTTTATAGACTTAATTAAAGATCAAGAAATAGATGATAAATTATCTTTAACTGCTTTATAGTATTATTTAAATAACAAATGGCAGATAACTCAATCTTAACTCCAGGATGTTAGAATACAGATGATACTCCTACAATTATAGATGAAACTATTCAATATCTAGAGAAAGATAATTATCTTTCAGAATATGATAATGAAGCAGAAAAATCTGTAGTTAGGGAAAATCTGAATGTATATCCTAAAAATGCAGTATATACTAAAGATGAAACTGATACTAATATTGCTACTACTGTAACAACTGCTATCAATAAACATCTTAGTATAGATGACCCACACGGAACTCTTGATACTGTAAAAGAAATGATTGCGGACATGGCTAAAGTAGATGGAAGTACTCCATTTACGGCTCCACAAGCAGGAGTTGAGCCTATTTCGGATAGTCATTTAACTACGAAGAAATTTGTGAGTAAACTATTAAATGAACATA
Source organism: Alistipes finegoldii (assembly GCA_963621965.1). Classification (GTDB taxonomy): domain Bacteria; phylum Bacillota_I; class Bacilli_A; order Acholeplasmatales; family Anaeroplasmataceae; genus JAEELC01. Next base: position 19,607 of record CAVFGN010000030.1, on the reverse strand, counting down.
CTAAATTAGTAGGTTCAGATGATCCTCACTAGATACTACCAGAAGTACAAACCATTTTAGAAAAGTATGTTAAATCCGCTGATGTGTTTACAAAATCATAGCTTTATACTAAGCAGGATGTAGATACTATGTTGAAAACATTCTTAAAGAAAGATGGTAGTACTCCATTTACTATTGCATAGATAGGAGTTGATCCTACTATTGATAGTCATTTAGCAACAAAGAGATATGTTGATAAAACCTTATACGCACATCTAGTAGATGTTGATCCTCATGGATTCCTAACTATTCTAAATCAGCGTTTAGCTTCTTATGCTAAGATAGCTAATGTTTATGATAAAACTCAAACTTACTCTAGAAGTCAAATAGACGCTTTTATTAATAAATGGGTATAGGAAGCTGTTGAGGAATCTATTAATGAATACATGGAAACTGTAGATGATAGATTTGAATCTATCCGACAGGAACATTATGTAAAACAAGATGGTTCTATTCCATTTAGAAATCCTCAAGCGGGTGTGGATGCTGTAGAACCAGAACATTTAACTACATTACAATAGGTACAAACTGAAATAGCTACTGTAAAAGAATCTTTAGAATCCCAAATATCGGATAAAGAATGTGTTTGGATTACTTCAGGTCCTGTAGAATCTACTGTAGGACATGTAGAAGATAATACTCCAATGCCAGCATCTATGACTTTACAAGAAGTGTGTGATGCAATCTTTTATGGTAAAGGTATTACGTTAGATGTTCCTGAATATGTAGTTATTACTAAGACTTGTCCTATTACTTTATGTATTCATGGTTCTACTGGATTAGTTCAAGTTGCGCAAGTGTATTAGAATGGTAAAATTATATATACATTTACAGGAAGTGATTTTGAAGAAGGTTGTATTACTGTAAACAGTGAACCTCTTACCGAAGATGCTGAAATAGTATTTAAAGTAACTTACACTAATGGGTCAGTTCATGAAGAAACCGCTACTGTTAAATGCTATGTTCCTGTATTTGTAGGATTATTACCTAAATGGAAGACAGGAAACACTATTACGATGGATTATTTAATTCAATCTTGTGAAGAAGATATTGATGGAACTCAGAATAGATTTATAAATTACGGAGGTGATTTGAAATCTTTCACATTTAAATATTCTTTTACAGATGCTGCTTTACGTCATCCTTACGTAGTTTTACCTGCTTCTTACCCTGATCTGGATTCTATGGTAACTAAATCTTAGAGCTTTGGTGTAGATGCATTTAATGTAATCAACCAAATTCCTTTAACAGTTCCAGGGATGGAATCTGATATTATATTTAAGATATATATTTATAAAGAGGCTTTAGCTACTCTTAACTAGGAAGTAACCTTTAATTTTAAATAATAAATGAGTCAGTATAGTGAAATGATGGGTAGCTTTATAAGGACTGGTAATTACCCAATGGAGGCAAATTACATATTCCCTACTGAAGCTGCTTTAAAAGAATTTTATGAAGACCCAATCAATGCTACAACTCTACATAAAGGCTTACTGAAAGTAGTTGAGAATGGCGGAGATGGAAATCAGGCATTATATTGGGTTTCCAAGAAATAGACTAATGATGAATTAGAATTTGTAAAGCTTATTGAGAATATTGATATAGATAATATTAATGATTAGCTTGATGAAGTTTCTAAAAAACTTGAAGATGAAATTAAAAACAGAAAAGATAGTGAAACTACAATATGGGGAACTAATGACCCTACTAATGTTCCAGAAGAATTAAATAGTCTCTTGGATTTATCTGTAGCTATTACAGATCTTATCAAGAAGGTAGACGATATTAATTCTGAACTATCTGATTCTGATAATTCTATAAGAAAAGAGGTAGAGGCTGTAGCAGGTACTCAAAGTGATGATGTAATTGCTTATTTACAAACTTTACCTTATAAATCTTTAACTGAAGCAGCAAATGCTTTAAATAAATTTTTAAATACAACTGATTCGGATTCTAACTAGATAAATACCTTACCAGAGCTTAAAGCTTTTTTGGAAGGTTATAATGATACATAGAAACTCCGAAATGTATTATTAGATCTGCAAGCAGAAATCTTAGGAACACCAATTCCTACTCAAGATTTTCGTACTTTAAGAACTATTGAAGATTTTGTTAGAATTTTAAAAGCTGATACTGAATCAACTGATAGAAATCTACAATCTGAATTAGACAATACACAAATTGGAGTAGGTTTAAGTGGTGATGGTTCTTACAATGCCGATCAAGAAACATATTATCTTAAAGATGCTACATCTATAATGAATGCTCTTAAGGTACTTGATTCTAAAATATATGAAGCTATTAAAGGAATCACAGTATCTATTTCTAATAAGGATGTTGTAGACTTAAATGTTAGAAAAGAACTTGAAGGATATGTTATTGGAGCTAACTTAAATCTTTCTAATGTACTTGGAAATGATCTTGAAAAGAGAACCGATGGACTCTATCTTAATGTAAAATCTACTTATAGTGAAGGTGTATTATCACTATATGTAAATGATCGAGTTGTATCACAGCACGTTCTTGAATTATCTTCTATTGTAGAATCTGCATATTATGATTCAGAAACTGAATCCATAGTAATCAAGTTTGTATTAGAAAATGGAAAACGAAGTACTGTTACTATTCCTATAGGCTCTATTGTTAAAGAATGGGATGTTGAAAACTCCTATCCAACTAAAGTTGTAGAATTAGAGAAAGAAACTATTGATGGTATTTATAAATTATCAGCAGATGTAAGAATCTCAGATAACGAAAATAACATTTTAAAGAAAGTTAATAATACCCTATCAGTAGATGGTACTACGGACAGTATTAAATATAAAGATAAAGTTTTAAGTACTGTAATTGAAGAATTAGAAAATGGTCAAGGAGCAGATGTTTCTAAGTTAGAAGCTAAATTAGATGAAGAAATTAATAGAGCTACTACAAAAGAAACTGAATTAGCAACTACTATAACCAATTTAAGTACTGCAACTAATAATTCAATTGCTGAGCTTAAACTTAAAGATGCTGATTTACAATCACAGATTACCAATGAAACATCTCGAGCTACTGGAATTGAAAATGCTATTAAAGAAGATATTTAGAATCTAAAAGATTCGGATACCACTATAAAAGAATCTATAGAAACATTAAAAACTTCAGTACAAACTAATACAGATAATATAAACAGTAATAAAGAGCTGATAAATGCAGAAACAACTAGAGCACAAGAAGCTGAACAGAATATTTCTGATTCTGTAACTGCTGAAACTACTCGAGCCACTGCTGCTGAAGAAGCTATTAAAACTGATATTACTGATTTAAAAGCTAAAGATACTGAACTTAATAATGCTATTATAGCTGAAAAAGAAAGAGCTACTACTGCTGAATAGACTCTACAAAATAGTATTACTACTATACAAAATGATATTACTAATATAAAAGAGGATATTACCAATGTAGAAGGTGATGTTACTACTATTAACAATAATATTAGTAGTATTGAAACTAAGTTAGATACTATTACTCAACAGCAAACAGGCTCAGAAGAAGCTATAACTAATTTAGATACTAAGATAAGTAACGAGGCTACTAGGGCAACCGCTAAAGAAGGAGAATTATCTAAGGCTATCTCTACTGAAACTGAACGAGCTACAGCTAAGGAAAACGAAATAGAAACTTCTGTAACTACTGAAGTCAATCGAGCTAAAACCGAGGAGGCTGCTTTATCAAAAGCTATTACTGATGAAGTTACAAGAGCTAAAGCTAAAGAAGAAGCCTTATCTGCTGCTATTGATACTAAAGTAGGAGAAGTAACTATTACCAAGAGCGAAACTAGTGATTTTCAATATACTTTATATGTAGATAAACAAGCTTCTGGAGAAATCAATATTCCTCAAGGATAGTTATTAAAATCTATTGAGTATGATGAAGCTACCAACAGTTTAGTATTTACATTTACCACTGATGAAGGTGATAAAACTACATCTGTTAAACTTCCAGAATTAACAACTTATTCTGCGGGCAATGGTCTATAGCTTACAGGCACTAAATTTTCAATACTTAAAAATGAAAGTAGTGAAAATTATTTATAGATTACTGAGAATGGGGTAAGTATTACAGGAATTGATACTGCTTTAGCTACAAAAGCTGAGGCTTCTGATCTTACTGCTGAAATAAGTAGGGCTAAAAGTGCTGAAGAAGCTTTAACAACTAAATTAGGTGATAAAATAGATTCAGTTACACTTACAAAAGTTTCTGATTTACAATACACTATTAATGTAAATGGTTCAAGTATTGGTGATATTAATATTCCTAAAGATTAGTTTTTAAAATCCGTAGAATTAATAAATGATTCTACTTTGCGATTTATATTTGAAACTACAACTTAGACTGTAACTACTGATATTGATTTAACCAAAATAGTTTCTGATTCCATTACAGAAATAAATGACAAAATTTCTACATTAGAAACAACAATAGCCACTAAAGCCAATATTGATTCTCCTACATTTACAGGAACTCCTAAACTTACAACTGCTCCAGAAGATACAGATTCCTCATTAAATATACCTTCTACTAGTTGGGTTCTTGATAGAATACAGGAATAGATAGCTAAAATTGACCTATCTACATATATAACTAAAGTAGAAGTAACGAACCTACTTGCAAGTAAGGCTGATTTAGTAGATGGCATAGTTCCTTTGTCATAGTTACCTACAGACGATTGGATTGAAGTAAATAATTAATTAATTTTAATTTTATATGGAATATTTGTCAATTCCTCATTATAGAGGTTTAAAAGAAAAATACAACGAAACTACCCATAGTGATGGTATATATTTTACTACCGATACTCATGAAATTTTTGCTAACGGTGCTAGTTATGGTACACCAGTTTCATTTAAATCTTGGGATGTTACAGATGGTGTCTTAACACTTACGTTGTCTAATGATGATGCAGTTAAAATCACATTTGATGAGGCTTCTGAAAACGCCAAAGGTATGATGTCTGCAGCAGACAAGAAGAAATTGAATGCATTTATTGATAGTTTCGATACTTTAACAGCTGCAATTGAAAAAGCTCAAACTGATATTAATAACCACAAAGCAGATGAGTCTAACCCTCATAAAGTAACAAAAGAACAAGTAGAATTAGGTAATGTAACCAATGACGCTCAGGTAAAGCGTACAGAAATGGGTGTTGCAAAAGGTGTTGCAACTCTTGATGATAATGGTTTTGTTCCTGCAGCCCAGCTTCCATCTTATGTAGATGATGTGCTAGAATATGCCTCATTTAGTCAATTGCCTACAAGCGGCGAAACAGGTAAAATCTATGTAACACTTGATGATAATCTTACTTATAGATGGTCAGGTACTTAGTATATTGAAATTAGCTCATCCCTTGCTTTAGGAGAAACTGATTCTACGGCATATGCAGGTAATAAAGGTAAAGAAACTACTGATTATGTTACTGCAATTAAAGCTACTACATTAACGCATATTAATCAAGATGATACATTTAAAGCTGCTGAAAATTCTGTAACTTTTAAGTTTGAGCAATATACTGGAGATCAATTTGGAAATACTCCTACAAGTGTATCTACCACTATTCCAGTAGCTACGACTACTACGGCTGGTATTATCACTGCTACTGATAAAGCTGCAATTGATAATATTACAACTCATATTAATAATAAAGAAAACCCGCACGAAGTAACAAAAGAACAAATTGAATTAGGTAATGTTACTAATGATGCACAGGTTAAACGTGATGAAATGGGAGTTGCTGACGGTGTGGCTACTCTTGATACAAATGGTAAAGTTCCATTAGCGCAACTTCCTTATAATAATACATGGATTGACGTTGAATGATTACTGATATAAAAAGACCTCAAGGAATGAGCCAGTTGGATTACCTCTGGCTCAATTTCGGAGGCAGACGTATAGAAAATGAAGCGTCTGAAACTCCACAAGAGGATGTACTGCTCACTGAACAAGCTTTAACTAAATTAATACAAAAATCTACTAAAGGAGGTATAACTAGTCTATTATTTGATGACGATCCTTTAGACCCAACTATGACTAGATTAACTGGGTAGTCTATAGATGGTTCTATAATTACAGTAGTAAAAATGCCAAAAGAAGTACATGTTACATCTTTTGTTGGTAGAAAAGCTACTCAAGAGGATGTTGATAATGGATTTAAATTTCCTGTAGGTTCTAAAGTATTGGCTATTACTTTAAGTAATGGAGATGAATTATTAGTTAGCTTAGATGAATTAAATTTAGTAATATCAGGTGGTGAAACCAATACAATCATAAATGAAGTAGGAAGTACTGGGGTAATAAGTTCTAATCTTAAAATAGATGCAGGTAATAATACTTTATCTGTAGTAAAGCTTAAAACTTCAAATGATGGTCTTTATACTTCATTAAATTTATCTGATTCTGATTCTGGAGTAATACTTTCTAAAGAAAGTGATGGGCTTTCTGCTAAAATTCCATTAGGAACTACTGGTTATAATATTAAATTTGAGAATCTTACTCTAGCAGAGTATATGGGAATATCTAAAAAAGATCAAGGTACTTTATATTTTATATCGGATATTCCATATATTTATTTAGGTTCCAGACGTTATGGTGTAAATATAGAGCCAGGCGATGCTCCTATAGTATCTCTTGTCTATGATCCAGACACTATGACTCTTGCTTATAAGAGAGGGGATGAAAGTGATATTAGACTTTTAACTCTTGGTCCAGTAAGTGAAACAACTAATGGTATGATGTCTAAAGAGTAGTATACAGAATTAAAAACTCTAAAAACTGCTTTAGATGGAATTGTAAACATAAAAGAATATGTAAATTCTTAGGTTAGTAAGGCTGCCATAAAATTAGAATGGGGTGAATCCACTGATAATTCTAAAGAATTACTATTGAAGAATGGTTTCGGAGATATATTGTCTACTATAAACTTAGATGTTGAAAATTATTTAAGATTTGCTGTTAATAAAATAGCAGATGCTGAAGATGTTGCTGAAGCAGCATTACATGGAATAACTATAACAGAAGGTTAGTAGATTCTCATATTAACTTTAACTTCAGGAGACAAAGTTTATGTAAGTTTATAGGATTTAGTAGATGTTTATGTAGGTAAAAATACTAAATCAATAAATATAACTATTTCTAAAACAAATGAGATTAGTGCAGATTTAAATCTAAGCTCTGAAGACAAGATGCTTTATGTTTATAAAGATGGTCTTGGCTCTAATCTTTAGTTTGTTAGAACTTCTGATAAAGTTATAGTATATGGTAGAACTCAAACTGAAGATGATAAATTAGGTGAATTTACTGTAGGTGATACATTAAATAAAACTATATTTGTAGAGGAATTTAGTGAAGATACATATTAGATGTATCCACCAAGAAATGTAGATGGTGAAAGCTATAATCCTTTTACTAACCCGCTAGTAGTAGGAAGTCCTTATCTAATTATGAATTATAAGTACTTTATTAATGATATAGTTACTACTTATAATGATTATATTTCATTAAAATCAATTATACGTGAATATAAACTATCCCCTAATAAAGGAAATATGATGGAGTTAGACGAAAATGGATACCTGTATTGCACATTAAAATGGATTAACGTAGAATGAAAGGATTAACTATTCCTCATTATAGAGGTTTGAAAAGTAATTATAATGCTGAAACACATAAGAATGGTATATACTTCACGACTGATACCCATGAAATAATAGCTAACGAAATTAGCTATGGAGATTCTATAAAATCTTGGAGTATAGCAGATGGTGTTTTAACATTAGCAATGAGTTCTGGTGAGAATGTAGTAATAACATTCAATGAAGCGACAACTACTGCAAAAGGTTTGATGTCAGCTGCTGACAAGGCTAAGTTAGAAACTCTTGAAACAGAACTTACAAATAAAGTAGATAAAGAAGATGGTAAATCATTAGTGGCCGATACTGATATTACTAAAATATCAAATCTACCTACAGATACAAATTCTGAAATATCTTCTATTAATACATAGATAACTAATTTAAGTAAGACAGTTTCTGATAATGCAGAAACCACTTCTAAGGCTATTTCTGAATTAGAAACTAAAATTGAATCTGGAAGTGTGACAATGGAAGCTATTTCTGACACAACTGATTATGATGATTTATTTACATGAAATACTTAAAATTATATAAAACTCAAGCTGACGCAATTGGTCAAACTATAAATACTCCTAATATAGTAATATTATCTGGGATGAGTAAAGTATTATATGTACCAACATCAGCAGGAAGTACAGTAGAATTAATAAAAGATGATGATTTTGTTACATACCTTATTTAGTGACTATGCTGAAAAACTAAAAGATGCTAAAGGTTCTTCACATTTTTGTATGACTTTTTCGGTTGGCACAGGAGCGTGTGTTGGATATTTGCAGGTGATATAGAATATAACCAATGTACCTTTCCTAAACCCGTTTTTAACACAAGCGATACAAAATTAAAATTTACATTTCCAAGTACCGTAACAAATACTGATTCAACTTTCTATATTGAAGATATAGATTTTACTAATTTTTAGTTTGGAATTAAATATTATACTATCGGGACCTGTGTAGTAACAAGTGAATAATGATAACTATAATTATCACAGCTTATAATAAAGAAAATACTCTAGCTAAAGCAATTCAAAGTTGCTTAAGCTAGAGTTATTCTGATTTAGAAATATTAATAATAAACGATTGCTCTACTGATAATACTTTAGAAGTTATTAAATCTTTTAAGGATTCTAGAATTAGAATAATTAATAATGAAGTAAATCTAGGAGCAGGAATGTCTAGAAGAATAGGTACGCAGGAAGCTAAAGGAGAGTATACAACTTTTCTAGACGGGGATGATTATTTAGAAAGTGATTATATAGAAACTTTATATAATATAGCTAAAAAATACAATGCAGCCGTAGTGTCCTCTGGCTTAAATATTATTGAATCTAATAGTATAGTAAAATTAGCCTATGAAGAATCTGAAAAAGTATTTACTAGAGAAAATTTAATAGAAAATACTAATGAAAGCAAACAATTACTTAATGTATATTTAAATTCTAAATTAGTAGCTAAATCTATATGGGATAAAGCCGAATATAGTGATAGAAGATATATAGAAGACACCTAGAGTTGTTATTATGTATTATTCTTTGCTAAAACTATAGTAACAACCTCTTATATTGGATATAATTACATACAAGATTCACAAAGCTTATGTCATACAGCTGGAATAATTAAACATAGAATATATCAAGCTTTATGTGCTAAAGATATTTGTGAATTTGTTGCTAAATATGAGCCTGAAAGAATAAAAGAAGCTTTACAAGCTTTTTCAGTTAGAGTTTCGGAGATAAGTAAACTAGAATTACCAGATTCTATTAGAGATGATTATAAAGATGAATTATCTGAATTATTCACATTCTTTTTATAGAATATTACATTTTAATCTATGAAAATTAAAAAAGTCAAATCGGGAGGAGAATATTGTTATCCTGCGACGATCGCAGCCGCTGTAAAGGATGCGAATTTCCAAAAGTCAGATGGAACAGTAATGACTTAGGGAGAGATTAATACACAAGTTAAAACTACTACAGATAATTTAGATTCTACTAAGGCAAATAAGACTGAAGTAGTTAATACTGTAGAAATAGATGGAGATTATTTAAAAGTTGTAAAAGGGACTTCTACTAATAATCTTATTATTCCTAATAGTACTAAATGGGATGGAGTATCTTAGGATGGTACCGATGGATAGGTATTAACAATGTAGGATGGTAAAGCTGTATGGGCAGATTCCTCTACACCTGTAACTAAAGATTATATTGATTTATCATTAAGGGATATTTATGGTGCTACACTATCTTCTAGATCTACTGCTAATTGTTACGTGATTAAAGAAGCAGGTGATTATAAATTACCTCTAATTTATGGTAATGCTATTAAAAATGGAGCTGTAAATTCAGCAGCTTATACCAAGGCCTCTGGAGCAACTTCTAACGCCTCAGATTTTGTCAATGCTTTTAATAATGTTATTACTCAACCTTATATTCTTAATGATACTATAGTAACTTCGGCGCAATTATCTGTTGCTGATGTGGATGGTGTATTTACAGATATAACTATTAAGGATGGATTTTTATGCTTTACAGTCGCAAGTGCTCCAGCGTCAGGTGCTAATGGAGTTATTTCTGTAAAAGACCCTTATGATAATATAGTTTGGAGTTGGCATATTTGGTTATATCCTGAAGATTTAACAACTTACCCTATTACTTCTACAGGAGGTACTTCTTATCAAGCTTTATCAGAATGTTTGGGAACTTTTATAGAATATCCAAGTGGTGTAAGAAACAGGTTCTGTATGTATTATTAGTTTGGCCGTCCTACTCCTTTTATGCGGCAGTATTATAAAGAAAAGCCTGCTACTAATTATGGAGTTAGCTCTTATGATTCGATATTTTATAGAACGCAATATCTGAATCAATCTATAACAAATCCTACTACCCTTTTCACTAATTAGTCTCTGCTATTTTGGAGTTATAAAGAAGGTTGTAATCTATGGGATGCCTCAGCTACTGATTATGGAGAGTCAGAAAAAACTACTGTAAAAACAGTCTATGATCCATGTCCCTCTGGATTTAAAGTCGGGAATACTTATATTTATATGGGATTAACAAATTATTCTTCTAATACACAAGGAGGGTATTTTTATTAGAATGGTAGTAATTTATATTTGTATATACCATATGTTGGATATTATCAGAATTAGATATATAATTCAATGGATCATAATACTGGCATATATTACTTTACAAATTTACACGGCTGTCAATAGGTGTCTTCTGGGTGGCAAACATTGAAGACTATTGGGCATGTATATGGAGATGGTACTATGGAAGGAGGAAGTATCGCTTATTATAGAAGTATAAATCAAAGTATGTCAGTAATTGCGGCTAGACCGATATTACCTATTAAAGAATAATAAGAAATATGAATATAATAACTACAAAATGGACCTATATACCTCCTAAATATGAGGTATATAGTGATAAATATCGTATATTTTTCTATTATACTTTAGAGCAAAAAACTGTAGATGTTTTTTACCCTAATGATGCAGAAAAGCAAGAGCTCACTAAAGAATATACAGAATATACAGTATATGCAATAGAAATAGATAATGAAACTATGCGTAAAAATCTTTATAAGGATTCAAGTGAATTAAATTTTTCAAAAGTAATTCTTAAAGAGCAAATTAAAGCGTATGATTAGTTTACAACTGTAAATTCTTTCACTATTAATGGAGAAGAATTGTGGTTAGATAAAGCAACACGAGTAGGTCTGGTTAATTCTATTAATTCTGAAAAATCAGCTGGTAAAGAAACTACTACTTTATGGTTTAATAATAAATCTATTACTTTAAACTGTGATGTTGCATTACAGATGTTAAATTCTTTGGAATTATATGCCATAGCTTGTTATAATAAAACTGCTGAGCATCTAGCCAATGTGGAAGCATTAACTACTGTAGAAGAAGTAGAAGCCTATGATTACAAGACTGGTTATCCAGATAAATTAGTATTTACTGTTTAATAAAATTATTTTATGGATTATTTATCTATACCACATTATAGAGGACTAAAATCTAAGTATAATAAAACAGAGCATGAGGGAGGTGTATACTTCACTACAGATACCCACGAGATAATTGCAAATGATGTTGTATATACTAAATATATAGATTCATGGGCTATCAGTGATGGAGTATTAACATTAACCATGAGTGATAGTAGTACTATTACTATTACTTTTAATGAAGCCTCTGAAACAGAAAAAGGATTTTTATCAGCAGAAGATAAAAAAAGATTAAATTAGTTTGATGCCTTAAAAGAGTAGGTAACAGAATTGACCCAAACTGTAGAGGATAATGAGTTAGTTACTGCTCAAGCATTAAATAATATAAATGATAGAATTAATAGTGTTGTAATTGATGACTATTTATCGGATACAAGTACTAATGCAATTCAAAACAAAACAGTTACAACTGCATTAAGTAGTAAAGCTGATTTAGTAACTACAGGTGATGGTACTAAATTTCTAAATGATAAAGGTGAATATGTAACTATTGAAGACTAGTCCCTTTTTGATTTATTATATCCAATTATATACGAATCTGATTCTACTGTTACTGAAGAACAATATAATGCAGTTGCTGAAATAGCTAAAATAGCTCTTGAAGGTTGTTACGTAACGTTTAATAAACTAGTCGATTTCTATAAAGGGGGCACTTATTTTTATATAGAAAAATCTTTAGGAATGCTTTTTATAACAGCTCCAGCAATTATAGGTGGACACCCTTGTGGTTCAGTTTCAGTTAAAATATTATCAGATCGATCTTGCACAAGGGAGTACTTTTACAGTCAAGTTTATACAACTAGTGATAAAAAAGGAGTCTATCTCGCAGCCATGAATGATGACCTTTCAGTATATGAAACCATAAAATTAACCTATGGTGGAGATGGGACTAAATTCCTTAATGATGCAGGTCAGTACGTAACTGTACAAACAGGTGCACCTACTTGGGATTCTGTTACAGGCAAGCCTACTTTTGCTACAGTAGCCACATCAGGTAGTTATAATGATTTAAGTAATAAACCTACCATTATTACTTCAGAACAAGTAGACAATAAGATTACCAGTGCATTAACATCGGTATATCGAGTTAAAGGTTCTGTAGCATCGTATAGTGCATTACCAACAACTAATGTAGCAATTGGTGATGTTTATAATGTAGAAGACACAGGTGCTAATTATGTAGCTACATCTACTACACCCGAGTGGGATAAGCTTAGTGAGACAGTTGATTTGTCAGGTATCACTGGTGATATTGATACGCTCAAACTTAGTATTAGTAATCTGAACACGAAGACATCGAGTTTGGATAGTGGTATAGCAAAGATTAAAACGAACATAAATAAAAACTTTGTAACTTCTCAAGAGTACACGTTTGGCACAGACAATGTTACAGTTTCAAACAATGTAGCCAACCCTAATGCAGAAACTACTTCAACTGATACGCTTACTTTGAATGCTGCAACCACTTCGACAGCAGGAGTAATGTCAGCAGCTGATAAAACCAAGCTTAATAACATATTAACTACAGGTGATGGTACGAAGTATTTAGCTGATGATGGTGTATATAAAGAAGTCAAGACTGGTAAAGATACTACTGTATATGATATTCTTATAAATGCTGGTTCTACACTTACTACAGATCAATTAAATACGTTGTCACAATACGTTACATCTACTGATTAGTTAATGTCTTTTGATGTAGGATTATCTGATTCGTATCCAATACGTGGTGTGTGGGGTGTGCACTACACTGATAGCAATGAGTACCTTTTCTATTTAGATATAGCTAATCCTGGTATAAGTCAATACTTAATTGCTATAGTTATTGATAGTACTGGTGCGGTTACACAAAGTCCGTATTTATCTGGTGTTTCGTATAGTGAAAATGGTCCAACATTGACGTACTTTAATCCAAATAACAATACAGCCACAAATATGGCATTGGTAAATAATGGAGATGGTACCAAATTCTTATCTGATAATGGCACATATCAGGCAGTTGGAAAGAATACTGCCGTATTCGAAATTATAAACAATATTAAGGTTAACAGTCTTACAACTTTAACTACTGAATAGTTAGCAATATTGCAAGCTAATGTAACTAGTTCGAACACTGCATTTGATTTAGGAGTGTCTGATGGCGCATATATATTTACTGATTTATCAGGTCAAGTAGAGAACTCTACATATACTTTCTATACTGTATATTCTATAATGGGGTTAATACCTCAGTATGAAGTTATTACTATAAAATCAGATGGCACTATAACTTCAGATGCAAGATTAATATGGTTAGAAGCCTCAAACGGCAACATAGGTATTACAGCGGGAACTAATTTAAATCAAACTTAGATTACTTTAAAAGGAAGCGGGGATGGTACAAAAGTACTAGCAGATAATGGAAATTATATATCACATACCCCAATCGTAACCTTAACTCAAACTTAGTACGATGCATTAGAAACTAAAGATTCATCAACCCTTTATATTATAACAGAATGATAGCATTAGGTAATACTGAAATAAAAGATGTTAAATTAGGAAATACTAACGTTAGTGCGGTGTATACTGGGGAAACCAAAGTTTGGCCTACTCAACTAATTAGTTATATTACTATAAACCAGACTACTACAGACCCTGCATCTATGATTATGGGTAATATAAATGGAACTGCTATACAATGGATTCGTAGTAATACACATCGTGTACTCGGCAAATATACTGCTGAAAATACTGTATCATATTGTCAATTGTTAGATACAGATAGTACTAAATATTTTGATGGGACTACAGCAATACTTACTGGGGATGAGGGCGATGTGTTTGTCAAACTGCCGACCTTTTACTACAAGGCAACAGAGACAAGCACCGATGTATGGCAAATCGGCTTTGCACAGTCGAAACCAGACGACACGTGGAAAACGTGGGACGGCAACGACCTGATAGGTGCTTACGAGGCGTATAACAGCAGCTCGAAGTTGTACAGCCGAAGTGGTGTGGCAAGTACGGGGAGTGTATCGCAAGCGAACTTCAAGACGTATGCGAGAGCGAGGGGTACGGGCTATACGCTTGTGAAATGGAAGCACCATTGCATGATTGCGTTTCTGTTTTATGCCCTATACGGAAATACGAACAGTCAGGCAATATGCGGTGCGGGAACCAGTTCAAATACGAAGCAAACAGGCGGCACGAATGCGCTCGGCATGGAGGATACGGTAGCTGGTGGCAACGGAGATAGCGGTTCCATCAATTTCCTCGGTTTGGAGAATTGGTGGGGCAACAAATATGAATGGATAGATAACGTGGTGGTTGATGCAAGAGTTTGGAAAGTGACGGAAGATGACGGGACGGTACGCCAAGCGGGTACGGGCGGTTCGTCCTCTTATTATATTTCCAAAGTGCTAATAGGTGAAAATTTGGATATGATACCTACCGCTGTAGACGGTAACAACACGGAAGGCTATTGTGACGATTACTATCAATCAAGCAATTCCAACCGTGTGGTTGCTCGTTCGAGCTACGGGTCGCTCTTTTCTAGCGGGATCGCTTGTGTGAGTGCGAATAACGACTCTTCGAACACGAGCAAGTACCACGGTTCCCGTCTTGCCTTCAGAGGTACTTTGGTATAGTATACATCAGTAGAAGAATATAAAAATTTAACTAGTTTATAATATGTTATTATTTAAAGATTTAGAACCTAAAAATATTAAAGTAGGCAGTATTTAGGTAGTTTCAATATATCTTAACAATAATCAGATTTGGCCTACATATACTAGAATATTGGCCGATTCGGCTTCGTTGCCATTCAGGTGTACGGATGGTCTAATCTTAACGGTATTGAAATGAGCGAGTATTATGGTTTACCCTATACGGGTGCGGAGGTGGCTTCGGATTTGGCGAAGGTCAACGATAAAGATTCCATTGTCGAAGATGCACCCTCTGACGGTGTGGCCTATGCCCAGAGCAACGGCGAATGGGCGGAGTCCTCTGTCGACCAACTCGGCACGGCATTGGATGCCATTAAAGGAGATGAGACGGGCGATGACCTTTGCGGCAAGCTGAAGGAGATTGTAACAAGCAAGCTGCTTATCAAAAAGGCTTTGATAGATGCGGATGTGGAGAACGTCGGGGGTGTGTTAAGTGCTTATGCGGATATGATCAAAGAAGCATTATATATTGAATTTGATGGAGGCAATAATGAAGCTATATTTTATAAACCGACATCCATTAGTAGGTTTTCTTACATGAGATTCAAGAATATGAATGGAGCGGTTATATTTAAGGAGTCAATAGGAAGTATAACATCTGTAGATCATGTAGAATTTGTTGATAGTACAAGTTGCGCCAATGTATTCAGAGGCCAATCGAATCTAACAACTGTCAGGAACCTTAATATCAAAGGGATAACCAATGCGCGTTCTATGTTTTACTGCTGTACTTCATTAACTGACATCAGTGGATTGAATACGTCTAATATAACCAATGCAGGTTATATGTTCTACAAATGTACTTCATTAACTGACATCAGTAGATTGAATACGTCTAATATAACCGATGCAGAATGTATGTTCAGCGGCTGTACTTCATTAACTGAGGTAGGTAATATCAGTATGCCAAATGCGACTAATATGTATGAAATGTTTCAGTACTGTACCAATTTAATTGAGGTTAGTTTAAAATCTCCGAATGTCACGAATATAGGCTATATGTTCAGTTTATGCACCTCATTAAAAAAGCTGAGTTTGGATGTATCATCTGTTATCAATTCAGGTTCTGTATTTGATAGGTGTAGTGCACTTCGCTACCTCTTAATCAAGAACGTTGGCAAGAGCAGCATGACATCATGGGATTTCTCGGGAGCATCGAACTGGGGTGTAGAGAGCGCAACGGTTCCATTATCATCTGGAGCACGCCAATCGCTTATTGATTCGCTTATTACCTATAGCTACGACAGAGCCACGGCGGACATGTCGGCTTGTACGATTACATTATCATCGACAACAATGGCATTACTGACAGATACGGAGATTGCACAGATAACGGCAAAAGGATTTACTTTATCATAATAGCTTATGAAACAGACGGAATATAGTGTACAAATCATTGAAGCGGAAGAGGGCAAGACCCTGACGCAAGCGGCAGATGTGACATTGCAAGAGAGGGTATTCAGTAAGAAGCTATACCTTGCTGTGAACGATTCGCCCGACAATTGGAAAGAGATAACAGACGAAGAAGCAGCCACGTTGAAAGCGGAAGCGGAGGCAGCAGCAAAGGCTGTAAAAGAGGCTGAGAAATCGTCTGAGAGTGTAGAACAATCGACAACGGAGTAAGATGGCAACCTATTATGATTTACCTTATACGGGAGCAGAAGTAGCGGCCGACTTGGCGAAGATACACGACAAGACTTCTCTTGTTGAAGAAGCACCGACAGACGGAAAAGAGTACGTCCGCAAGAATGGTGGTTGGGTGGACTTGGGCTTGGGCGATCTGAGCAGCGTTATAGACTTGGCCAACGGAGAGGTCGTAACGGTCAGCCTGACGAACAACCAAGATGCCGACATAAGTTATAGCGGAGCGGTGGTTCATATGGTGTACGATTCGGAAGACCATACGTACAGCGTAAGCGGATCATCGGTAATAATCGTTGTTCCGTGCAATAAAAGCTGCACGTTGTCGGTTGTAGGTGATATTGAGAACTACAAAACCCCTGATGCGGTAACGTTCACCTCGGGCACAAATAGCGAGCGGTCTATTACGTTTGAATATCAGGCTGAGTCGGTATCCGTCTCATTGTTGGTAACGAATGCTACATCAATAGATGGAAGCGGCTTAACCATTACCATCAACGGAACAGCCTACACTTGGAGCGGTACGGCTATCACGGCATTGATTCCTTTCGGGACTACATATGTCATCGGCGTGAGTGGAGGCGGTGTAGTATACACTACTCCTGAAGCGCAGAGTTATACGGCTGAATCGAAAAGCAGAGAGGTTACCCTTGAGGTTTCCGTCAATATGGGTATTTATATCCAAGACATTGACGGCAAGTATTACACAAGCGACACATGGGATACGGCGAACAATGCCAATGCCAACGGCGTGGCGGTTATCCTTGCTGCTTGTAAGTTTGTCGTGTTACCTAATGCCGATGTTTCTGCGAAATGGGCAAGTGAGTCAAGCGTCAACCTAACGGATATAAACAAGGAAACAGCAGATGATGCCAAGGCGGATTACAACGGCAAGAGCAACACCGCTACGATGTTGACAAATACGAAATGTAACGCAAGCGGATGTGCAGCGTATGTCTGTGCGAACACAACTTCCAAACGAGGCAAGACGGGTTACTTGGGTGCAGCTGGTGAGATGTATACCATCTATGAGAACATGACAGCCATTAACACCTTGCTTACTTTAATAGGTGGATCTACAATTGACACAAGTGATTATTATTGGACCTCTGATCAGTATACATACAAACGAACCGTCTCGAAGTATAATTACTACGCTTGGTATGTGCGTACGTATAATGGCAATGTAATCAGTACAGATCAGATCCGATCCTATAAAGTCAGAGTATTAACCGAATTATAATCAGAGCGATGGAAATTGAGATAGCCGACAAGTTGTTTTTTGTGACGTTGATTAGATTATAAAGAAACTAAAAGATCCCTTATTAATAACCCTAAATTTTTTATAGCCAAGGACACTAATTTTAAAGCTATGAATAAAAAGGAGCAGGCTATTTGGGAAATACTAGACAATGTTATAAAATGTTGTGCTATGACTAATCCAGATGGAACTCCTAGTATTACTAGAGAAGATATTTTAGGAAAATCTAGAGTAGAAAATTTGGTAATGACAAGATGTATGATAGTACAGCAGATGTTGCAAGCTGGATTTAGTATAACTACTATTGCAACTATACTATGTAGAAGCCCACAAGAAATAAGGCATTTAAGAAAACAAGCTCACTACTATACAGAAACATCTTACGTATATAGATTAGCTATGACTGAAGCAAAAGCATTAAATAGAAGCATAGAGTCTATATATCAATAATTAAACAATAAATACTATTATAATACCTATAAAAAGTTGATAGTTAGTAAATATCTAAACTATCAACTTTTTTGCTTTATATGGGTTTAAGTTTATTATTGTTATGTACAAGATACTAGTATAGTACATAACTTAATTTTTATTAACTCTTAAATCCGTAATATTATGTCAGAAAGTAAAGTATTTATGTTTCCAGAGTCTAATAATAGTATGCTCTCTATGTTAGCACCTTTATTACAGCAAAAAGGAATAGATCCTAATGTTTTGCTTGCCTCTAAAAATAATTCTTCCTTTGGAGGAGAAGGGGGTTGGTTTATATGGGTTATATTTTTATTCTTTCTCATGGGATGGGGAGGAAACGGTTGGGGAAATAGAGGAACTAACGGATTATCTAACCAGATAAATAATGATTATGGGAGAGATTTATTGTTACAAGCTATTAATGGTAATGGTACTGCTATCTCTCAGTTAGCTACTACCCTTAATTGTGATATTAATGCTGTACAAGGAGCCATTAATACGGTAAACGGTAATATATCTAATGTAAGTAATCAAGTAGGAATGTCAGGGCAACAAGTAATTAATGCAATTTAGAGTGGAAATCAGGCAATAGCTGCACAAATGGCCCAATGTTGTTGTGACAATAAACTACTTATAACTAATCAGGGATATGAATCTAGATTAGCTACTTTAGAGCAAACTAACCAATTAGGTTCTAAAGTTGATTTGGGTACTAGTTCTATAACTAATGCAATTGCTAATTAGACTGCACTTATTAATGATAAATTCTGTGCATTAGAAATGAGAGATATGTAGTCTAAAATAG
>CAVFGN010000029.1:0-22911 GCA_963621965.1 Alistipes finegoldii | reverse complement strand
CTTGTAAGTGAAGTTGTTAAAAAGTCAGAAGAATAACCTTCTGGCTTTTTCTTTTTACTATTCTTGTTTGAAAAAACTAACATATAGAAGTATAATAATTATAGTATATTTATTATTCTAGGAGGAAATTATGGAATTAGTAGATACAAGGGAAATGTTTAAAAAAGCTTACGAAGGCAGATATGCAATCGGTGCTTTTAATATCAATAATATGGAACAAATTCAAGGAATTGTTGATGCATGTGACGAATTACACTCACCAGTAATTCTTCAAGTTTCGCGTGGTGCTAGAAAATATGCAAAACCTATATATTTAAAAAAGATGGTAGAGGCTGCTTGTGAAGACTCAAATATTCCTATTGCACTTCACTTAGACCATGGTGATACATTTGAAACATGTAAAGATTGTATCGACCAAGGTTTTTCATCAGTTATGATTGATGGTTCTTCTTTAAGTTATGAAGAAAATGTCGCCTTAACTAAAAAAGTAGTTGAATATGCGCACGACATAAATGCTCACCCATCAAACCCTAGATACATTACAGTTGAAGGCGAACTTGGTGTACTTGCAGGGGTTGAAGAGGATGTAGAAAGCGAAACACATTCTTATACTGACCCTAACATGGTTGAAGATTTTGTAAAGAGAACTGGCGTTGATTCACTTGCAATCGCAATCGGTACAAGTCATGGTGCTTATAAGTTCAAAGCCGGTACAAAGCCTGAACTTCGTTTTGATATTCTTGAAGAAGTTTCTCGTCGCTTACCAGGCTTCCCTATCGTATTACACGGTGCTTCTTCTGTAATGCCTGAATACGTTAAAATGGTAAACGAACATGGTGGACACATGCCTGATGCAATTGGTGTACCTGAAGATTTATTAAAGCGTGCTAGTCAAATGGCAGTATGTAAAATTAACATCGACTCAGACGTTCGTCTAGCTTGTACAGCAATGGTTCGTAAACACTTAGATGAACATCCTGATCATTTCGATCCACGTCAATATCTAACAGACGCAAGACAAGCCGTACATGATATTGTTAAACACAAAGTGCAATTTGTTTTAGGCTCTGAAAACAAAGCATAAAATATAATTTTAAAACTAACTAGGATGCAAAAATCCTGGTTTTTTTCTTTGTAATTGATTACTAACAAAATATAAAACTCTTTATATTTTATTTAATTTATTGTATAATTTTAAACGACGCAATTATGATATTTAATTCACGGAGGAATTATGGCAGATCAATTAACACAACAAGAACAAATAAGACGTGAAAAGTTAGCTAAATATGTAGAATTAGGTATTGACCCATTTGGTCAAAGATATGATGTAACAGATCACGCCGAAGATTTAAAAAATAAATATTCTTCTCTTTCTGAAGAAGAATTAGAAAAAGATCCTAAATATGGAAACATTGCCGGTCGTATCATGTTTATTAGAAAGATGGGAAAAGCTTCTTTCTTCTCTATTCAAGACAGATCAGGATTTATGCAAGTATACATCAGAAAAGATGTAGTTGGCGAAGAAATGTACGACTTATTCAAACTAGCTGATATTGGTGATATCGTTGGTGTAGAAGGTACAATGATGAAGACACAAACAGGTGAACTTACAATTCGTGCTACAAAGTACACACACCTAGTTAAAGCTTTAAAACCATTACCTGAAAAATTCCATGGTTTAACTGATACTGAGGAAAGATATAGACGTAGATATCTTGATCTTATTATGAACCAAGATTCAAAGCGTATTGCAATTCTTCGTCCTCGTATTATTCGTGCTATGCAAGAATATTTCGATAATTTAGGATTCATTGAAGTTGAAACTCCAGTATTACAAAATATTCAAGGTGGAGCTAGTGCTAGACCATTTATTACACATCATAACGCACTAGACGCAGACTTCTATTTAAGAATTGCGACTGAATTACACTTAAAGCGCCTTATCGTTGGTGGTTTAGAAAGAGTTTATGAAATCGGTAGAATCTTCAGAAATGAAGGTATGGATAGAACTCATAACCCAGAATTTACAACAGTTGAACTTTACCAAGCATTTGGTAATCTAGAAAGCATGATGGAATTAAACGAAGGTGTAATTAGACATTGTGCAAGTAAAGTAATTGGTAAATTACAATTTAGAAATCCATTCAATCCTGAAGGAGAACAAATTGATATTTCTAAACCATTTAGAAAAGTATCTATGTGCGATTTAATTAAGGAAAAGACAGGTGTTGATTTCAAAAATAATCACTATACTTTAGAAGAAGCTAAAGCTATCGCAAAAGAGCATAATGTTCCTGTAGAAGCTCATTTTGAAGTAGGTCATATTATTAATGCATTCTTCGAACAATATTGTGAAGAAGATTTAGTTCAACCAACATTCTTAATGGGACACCCTATTGAAATCTCTCCTCTAACTAAGAAAGATCCTAAGGATCCACGTTTTGTTGAACGTTTTGAATTATATATTGGTGGACATGAATTCTCAAATGCATATACAGAGTTAAATGACCCAATTGATCAAAAGGAACGTTTCCTTGAACAATTAGCTGAAAAAGATAAAGGTAACGACGAAGCTAATGGTATGGACCAAGACTTCTTAGATGCACTTGAATATGGTATGGCTCCTTGTGGTGGTATTGGTATCGGTATCGATAGACTTTGCATCTTCTTAACCGAAGCAGATTCTATTAGAGATGTTCTTCTATTCCCACAAATGAAGACTCGTAACTAATTAAATAGTAATTATTAAAAAGGCTCTTTATTTTAAATAAGGAGCCTTATGTGTAGAGGTGTTTATGAATAATTTTGATGACTATAGAAGTTATAAAGACGAACATATAGAATTAATAGAAGATTTGCTTGAAAAAAAGAGTAAAATCATTTCTAGATTTACTCATGTTTTAGCTATTTGTGAATATATTTCGGCTCTTTCTAACGACGAACTAAACGACGACCTGTTAAATATTTTTGACGTTGCATTTGAATACTTATCACGTCAAATTGATACTATTGAAACACTTTATAAAAAAGATTATAGAAATAATTTAGAAGCATTTGATAATGCAAGCCGCACAATCAATTTACTTCTTCACATTGATGATTTTGTTAAGGAATATGAAACACTAGACAATTACACTGATGAAGGTAAAGAAGAATTATCGAAACTATATGATGATGTTTTAGAGTTTGCGGAAGACGGAAAAGATATTGATGATATCTACTTTGGAATTTTAAACGATTTAGTATATAAATTATTCCCACAAGATTATAGATCTATTAATGATATATTATATGATGTAGCAATCGAATTAGATTTAATTGATAACTTTGATCCTGAAGAGGAAATTGATCCTATATTTGGTATAAGAGAAAAAATCGAAGAATAATAGTAAAAATGAATTGAAAAAATCAATTCATTTTTTTCATATATTTATTAAAGTAATAAAGTTATATATACCATTCTTTCATTTGGCTATGTATTTTTCTTTTGGCTTCCATATATACTCCTATTTTTTTCAACTATTAATTAATAGATAATTTTATAAATAGAAAATCAATGAATTTGGTTAAGTTTTCTAAATGAAATCAATTTTAGTAACAATATTAAAGATAAACATAAATAATTTTTAAAAAATTTAACCAATTTTTGATAAAAAAAAGATATTAATTAAATTCATAACTAATATCTTCATTCGATTTATTTTAAAAGTTCATTAACTACCTTAATTAAATCTGCATCATGTGCATTTTCATTAAAGTATTTAATAAATGAAGGTCTATTGATTGCGCCTAAAACTAAATCTCTATCAAGTTCTAAAAGAGAAGTAGAAAGAGGTTTGAATGTCTTAGTCTTAACTTCATCAAGAATCTTTTTATTTCTTTGTTCAGGTTCTCTTCTTTCAGCAGGATAGCCTTGGCCTTTTTCACCCTTAAACAATTGTTCGAAACAATATTTTAAATTTAATTCTGCTCCCCAACCAAATCCTTTTGCAAATGGAAAAGAAGCCGCATTACCATCGTTAATTTGTGCAAACATATAAGCATCAGATGGATCTACAATTAAACCACAATTTACACCAGGGAATGCATTGCAAGCTAACATAGCTCCACTGCCTGTACCACAACCTGTTACAACAAAGTCACAAGCACCACTATTGATTAATAATGCTGTTAAAATACCATTTTGAACATAAGTTAAAGATGCATCTTCATTGTTAAACATACCAAGGTTGTAAACCTCATGTCCTAGAGGTTCACATACGGATTTTAATGTGTTAAATACTAGTTCATTTTTACTAGCCTGAGAATTTTCATTAATTAAAACAATTTTCATATTTACTCCTATTTTTTACTTTTTATAGCAGCTTCAATTAATCCTACAAATAAAGGATGAGCTCTATAAGGTCTAGATTTAAATTCAGGATGGAATTGACAAGCTACAAAGTATGGATGATTCTTAAGCTCAACAATTTCAACTAAACCAGTTTGAGGGTTTATACCACTTGCGATTAAATCTTTTGACTCTAAAATATATTTATATTTGTTATTAAATTCATATCTATGTCTATGACGTTCTTTAATTATTTCACTATTATATAGCGATCTTACTTTACTATTTTCTTTAAGTGAACAATCAAATAAACCTAAACGAAGTGTACCACCAAGATTAATTCCTTGATATTGATCAGGTAAGTAATCGATAATTCTATCACTTGTTTCAGGATCTAATTCACTTGAATTTGCATTTTCTAAACCAAACTCATTTCTTGCGTATTCGATACATGTTAGTTGCATACCAAGACAAATTCCAAGGAATGGAATATTGTGCTTTCTAGCATAATTTATAGCTAAAATCATACCTTCAGTACCTCGAGATCCAAATCCTCCTGGTACAAGTAAGGCATCATTTTCCTTAAAAATCTCACCAACATTTTCTTTAGTTAAATCCTCGGCTTGAATAGCATTGATTGTAACGTGAGTATGTGCATTATATCCTGCAGCTTTTAGCGCTTCATTTACAGAAATATAAGCATCTTGTAATTCTACGTATTTTCCAACTAAAGCAACGTTAATATTGCCTTTTAATGTTTTAACATCTTCGATAAAGCTATTCCAACGAGTTAAGTCAGCTTGTGGCGCTGTGATACGGAAATGATTTAAAATTGTATCATCGATATGTTGATCATGAAGTTTGTTAACAATTTCGTATAATATTGGACAATCTACAGATTCAACAACAGCTTCACTCTTAACATCACAAAAGATAGAAATTTTATTTTTTTGTTCTTCAGTTAAACTAACCTCACTACGCAAAACAATGATATCAGGTTGAATACCAATACCTCTTAATTCCTTAACAGAGTGTTGTGTAGGTTTTGTCTTTATTTCTCCGGCCGCATGTAAATAAGGCACTAATGTTGTATGAATATATAATGTATTTTCATAGCCGAAGTCTCTTCTAGCTTGTCTAATAGCCTCTAAGAAAGGAGTAGATTCAATATCACCAACAGTTCCACCAATTTCAGTTATAACGATATCTGCGTCACTAACACGTGCTGCTTGAACTAACTTATCTTTTATTTCATTAGTAATATGAGGAATTACTTGTACAGTAGCTCCTAAATATTCACCCTTACGTTCTTTAGAAATAACAGAAGAATAAACACGTCCTGTTGTAATGTTAGATTCTTGAGAAAGATTTTCATCAATAAATCTTTCGTAATGTCCTAAGTCTAGATCAGTTTCAGCACCATCATCGGTTACAAAAACTTCACCATGTTGATAAGGCGACATAGTACCTGGGTCAACATTAATATATGGATCAAACTTTTGCATAAAAACTTTTAATCCACGTTGTTTTAATAATCTGCCTACTGATGAAGCTACAATGCCTTTACCAAGAGAAGATACAACACCACCAGTTACAAATATAAATTTAGTATTTTTCATTGAAATGTACCCCTTATTCGTTTTTTTTTTGCATATTAATGCAATAAAAAATAAATTAGGGAGCGTGCCCTTTTTGATTATACAACAACAAATAACTTCCTACAAGTTTATTTTAAAAATTAGTCTTTAAGAAAATAATAAAGACTATTGAAATAAATATCCCAACAGTCTAATCATTTTATTTAACGTTTATATTATTTTTCTTCATAAACTCTTCGATATCGTCTACAGTTTTTAAAATTTCTTTAGATAAACACTCACAACCATTATCAGTAATTAATACATCGTCTTCAATACGAATACCAATTTGTTCTTCAGGAATATATAGTCCAGGTTCATTTGAGATTACAGCGCCAGATGCAAGTGGTGTGTAGTCGCATAAGTCATGGCAATCTAATCCTAAATGATGGCTTACACCATGAAAATAGTACTTAGAAACTTCTTCAGGTTTAGTAATTAAACCGATACGTTTTAATTCCTCTTCATAATATTTAACAAGAATTTGATTACATTCTCTTGTAGTAATACCAGGTCTCATTGTTTTAAACATTAATTCTTGACCTTTTAATACAATATTATAGATTTCTTTTTGTCTAGGACTAAATTTACCATTTACAGGGAAAGTACGAGAAATATCAGCACAGTAGTGATTATTTGTGGCGCCTAAATCAAATAAAATTAAAGAGTTATCCGGAATTATAGAATTGTTATCACTATAATGTAGACAACAACTATTTATTCCTGATGCGGCTATTGTATCGAAAGAATAACCATCAGCTCCGTGAAATTTAATTTGTTGATCAAAGTAACTTTCAAGTTGATACTCATAAATTCCGCTTTTCGAATTTGTCATTAAAGCTTCAATACCATGTTTTGTAATATGTATTGCTTTTCTAATCTCATCAATTTCATTCTCACTTTTAATGGTTCTAGCATGCTTAAAGATATCTCTACCTTGTCTAATATTAATGTATGGGTATTTATCTTTAATCTGATTGGCATAAGTTTCTACAAAACTTAAAACATCATCATCTTCATTTCTAAATAAATCTAGATATAGATTAACGCCGTCTTGGTAATAATTCTTAATAAATGAATCAAACTCATTAATGTATAAAATATTTTTAATACCACTTATTTCAAATGCTTCATCTTTATTTAAACCTCTACCAACCCACTTTTCAGCAATAGGGTCATAAGGTTTAATGAATAAAAATTCATTTTGTTCATTGTTAAATTTAGTAATAACTAAAATATCTCTGCTCTCATTTATTCCTGTCGCATAGAAGAAATTTCTATCAGGATTATATTTGTTTTCACCCTCTTTAGGCGCAAAACTAATTAAAATTGATTTATCATCAAGATATGAAAATATCTTTTTTCTATGGTTAATAAATTCTTCTTTGTTTAACATATATGTAACCTCACTTGATTAAATGATATATCACTTACAAGCTAAAGTCAAAGAAAAAGCCCTAAGTAAAACTTAGGACTAAATCTCCATGTATTACATCAAACGAGAAAATAATTAGGGAGAGAATAACAATGTTAATAGTAATACATGTCAAATGAAAAAAATTTTTATTTATTTTTGTTTGCTCATACGAGCAATATTATTATTACATAATTAAGTTGTAAAATCAACTTTTTTACACTACCTAAAAGACAAACAAATTATAACATTTTTGTGATTTTTTAAAATATCAAAATTTAAAACAAGAAAATACATCTTTTTAAAAAGATTAATAAATTTATCTTATCTTTATTAAATTAAACTTTTTTAAAAAAAGACTTAGTTTTAAACTAAATCTCTAAATTTTAACTATTTTGTAGGCTTTAAAACTTTCTTACCACACATATATGGTTGAAGAGCTTCTGGAACACTAATTGTACCGTCTTCGTTATAATTATTTTCAATTAATGCAATTAATCCACGAGGAGAAGCTACTACTGTATTGTTTAAAGTATGGCATAAATGAGTACCATCTTCATCTTTATAACGAATACCAAGTCTTCTAGCTTGTGCATCTCCTAGAGTAGAACATGAACCAACTTCAAAATATTTCTTTTGACGTGGTGACCAAGCTTCAACGTCGCATGACTTAACCTTTAAATCAGCTAAGTCGCCTGTACAACATTCAAGAGTTCTTACAGGTACATCAAGGCTTCTAAAGTAATCAACAGTTAATTTCCATAATTTGTTGTACCATTCCATTGATTCTTCAGGCTTACATACAACAATCATTTCCTCTTTTTCAAATTGGTGTACTCTATATACGCCTCTTTCTTCAATACCATGAGCTCCTACTTCCTTTCTAAAACAAGGAGAATAAGAAGTAAGTGTTAAAGGTAATGTTGTATCCTTTAAGATTTGTCCCTTAAATCTACCAATCATTGAGTGTTCACTTGTACCAATTAGATAAAGATCTTCGCCCTCAATCTTATACATCATGTTTTCCATTTCCGCAAAAGACATAACGCCGTTTACTACATCTGAATGAATCATGAATGGAGGAATACAATAAGTGAATCCTGCTTTAACCATGAAGTCACGCGCATATGCAAGCATAGCTGAGTGTAACATTGCAATATCTCCAATTAGATAGTAAAAGCCATATCCACTTGTTCTAGCTGAAGCATCTTTATCAAGACCTGAAAAACGCTCCATAATGTCTCCGTGGAAAGGAATCTCATAAGCTGGTACAACAGGTTCACCAAATTTCTCGTTTTCAACGTTAAATTCATCGTTTTTACCAACTGGAACAGAAGAATCAACAATATTTGGAATAACATACATTTTTTCTAAGAAAGACTTATTTAAATCTGGTAACATTTGATCAAGTTCGTCAATTCTATGTGCATATTCATTAACAGACTCTTTAACCTTATTAGCTTCATCTTTTTTGCCTTCACGCATTAATTTGCCAATTTCACTACTAGCTTTATTTTTGTTAGCCTTTAAGCCTTCAACCTCAGTTTTGATTTCACGAATTTTCTTATCTAAAGCAATTACTTCATCAACAAGAGGTAATTTTTCATCTTGAAATTTCTTTTTAATATTTTCTTTTACAATTTCAGGATTTTCTCTTATAAATTTAATATCTAACATTTTTTACTCCTATATATAAAAAAGTCCCTAAGACTTTTTAAAATCTTAAGGACGAATAAATCGCGGTGCCACCTTAATTCTGATATAAATATCAGCTCTCAATTAATATCTGTTTCGTAGAATTACGTTTACCTCAAAAGTAGATTCACTAAATTTATCCTGACTATTTTCACCAACCATAGCCTCTCTAAAAGTATTCAATCTAGTTACTTTTCTTTCTCATAGGTTGCCTAAATTATATTATATTTTTAAATTTGTTGCAATATTTAATGCCTATTCTTATTGAATTTTTTTAATGTTTTTCTTTTTAATAATAAAGCTTACGCCAACTTCTTCGTTTACAGCTTCAAGTTCAAAGTCAAAGTAGTCAAGAGTCTTGCATACAATAGACATACCTAGTCCAAATTGACCATTTGAGCCTTTTTCATAAGGTTTAAAGCCTTCGTTTATAAATTTCTCCTCAATAGGTTCTCCGTCGTTATATATCTTAATATAGTCCTCTTTTAGTGTGATAGAAATAAGCGTTTTTGCATATCTAATTGCGTTTTCTACGATATTTTCTATTACAACTACATAGTTATCACTATAGCCTTTAAATATGACATTTTCTAAATCTAGTTTAAATTCAATATCAATTCTTTTTAAAGATAAGTTAGATACAACAGACTCAATAACACGCTTCATATTTACATCTTCAAATTCTTTGTCACTCGCTAGATAAGATAATTTGTTATAAGTGATAAGTTGTTTAGTTTTAGTGTACAAAATGTCTGCTTGATTAATTATGACGCTAGGCCCCTTATCTAAGAAAAGTCCATCTTGCATAGCTTCCGCATAGGATTTAATAACGCCAATTGGTGTTTTAATATCATGGCTTACATTTTGCAATATTTCTTGTTTAGTGTTCTCATTGTTTAATATTTCTTTACGCATATTTTCAACGGACTTTGATAAACTATTTAATTCATCATTACCTTGATCTAAATATTCCTCAGTATAATTAGTTTTAGGTAGGTTTGAAATGTGTCGTTCTAATAGTTGAATACGTTTTACGTGGTTTGTTGACCAAGCGATAAGAATTAATACACTAATTGTAAAAGCTACTGTAAAAGAGGCTAACATTTTAAGCATTATAATTTCTCTTGTCTCGTTAGTAGCAGACACAGGTGTCATAAAGACTACAAAATAATAAGAATTTTCTGTAACTTGGCTTGTCGCGTAGTCACAAATCATCTTTTCGCCGTTTATGACTTTAATGTTTTGGCTAACTTGTTTGCTAGTAGTAGGTTTTATTTCAAGCATTGAAACGAATGTATCAATTGAATTCGAACTACCTATTTGATCTCCTATATTTTCCGAATAATTAATAATTAAAAGCGTATTTGATGGTTTACCACTATCTATATTTTCAGTTATTTTACCTTGAATAAAATAGGTTTCACTATTAACATTTGGTTCGATTTTTTCGCCAATAGACCATTCTTTTTGATAAGAATCAACTAAATTTTCTAATTGAGCTTGTACAATAGATCTACTAATAGATGATAATTGATTGTAAATAAGCCCTAAAAACATGCCAAAAGAAATAACAATTGCAATTAAAAATACTTCGATTAGTTGAGTCGTTATTTTATGTCTTTTTTTCATAGTAAACGATATCCAAATCCATAAATTGTTTCAACGTTAAGTTTATCCATCTTAGATCTGAGTCTACGCATTAAATCATCAACAACTCTATCGCTTCCAAAATATGTATCTCCCCAAACAGAATCAAGAATTTGGTCGCGGGAGAATGCTTTTCCTTTGTTTTCAAGTAAAAAAGTAAGAAGATCATACTCTTTAGCTGTTAAATTAACTAAGGCGCCGTTTAGGCTTACTTGACGTTTATCTAAATCAATTTGATACTCATTATAGTTAATAATCTTATTAACATTAGCCTTCTTAGGATAAGCTCTATCAAGTAATTTCTTAACTTTTAGCACAAGTTCACGAATACTTGATTTACCTAAATAATCGTCTCCACCAAGTTCAAGTCCCATAACTCTATCAATATCCTCATCTCTGCTTGAAACAAAAATAACAGGCATAGTGCTTGAGTATTCGCGAACTTTTTTTATGAGATCATATCCACTTAAAGTTCCTGGTAACATGATATCTAAAATCCATAATGCATAGTTTTCACTCGCATGTTTAATCGCATCTTCACCAGTAAAAAAGTGATCAATTTCATATCCTTCAGCTTTTAAATATTCAATAACTAAGCTTGAAAAATCCTTATTATCTTCCACATATGCAATTTTAAACATAATATCATCTCCAATTTATATTACAATTTTACCAAATTTTTTAGGTTATAATTACATAAATTTATTTAATATATTTATTTTTTGTGAAATGAATGTGAAATATACAGAAATATAAAAAAAATGCAATTTGGTTATAAAATTATCTATTCAAATAAATCTTTTTCTATTTCTCTTTGAAGATAAGTATCAGAAACTAAATCCATAAATTCTTCATCATCTTTGTTATATCCAACTTTTTTCTTTGCTTTTCTTTTTTTTAGTTTCCTACGTTCACTAAAAACACTAAATATACTAGGGCGTACTCGTTTAACTTTTTTTTGTTTATCATTAATATTTTCTTTATTTTTCATATTCTTATCCCCTTTTTTATATTTTAGCATGAAACAAGAAAAAACGTTAATATTGAATATTCAACATCAATAATTCAAAAAGTCAAATAAAAATTAGACATTTTAAAAAGAAAAAGTGGCCTAAGCCACTTTATTATCTATCGTATTGATCTTCGTATTCATCCATTGTGTTAAGATATTTCTCTTCGTCATCATCATGGAAGTAGTCATCATCGTCATCATCGGAATAATTGTCAGAATCATTGTAATTTTCCTCTTCTTGAGTTTCATCTAATGATTCTTCTTCAAGAGTTTCATCTGAAGTTTCTTCAGCCTCATCAGCTTCAACTTCTTCATGTTCTTCAACAGCTGTGAAATCATCAATCTTTTCGTCATCAGCAGTTTGAACAAATTTGTAACCATCCTTATCATAATCTTCAAGACTATGTCTAATCTTTAAGTCCCAACGACATCCATCTTCATCAGATAAATAGATAAATTTAGAACTTGTACAAATTTCAATATATAAATTAGAAAGTACTTCAGCAGTCTTTTCAACATTAGCTGTTTCTAATGTTTTATTTAATAATTCGTTAATTTCAAGACCTTTTTCGCTTTCACTTACTAAATTGTATGCAATAGTAATCAATGAATTGTTCATAAATAATACCCTCCATTAAAAGTATCTAAAATATTTTACCTTATAGCTATCATTTTTTCAAGTATGATTAATTTAATAAATTTTTATTTTTTAATTAGAAAAACAATTTTAAAACTATCAGTTAAAAAATTATCATAAAAAGAGTCGTACTCAATTTGAATAGAAGTAGAGTTAATTACAATATCTTTTGTGTAAATCTCAAGTTCCATTGAAAGAGCCGAAGTTTTATACTTAGATTTTGTTTTTTTACCTTTTTCAAAATACAATTCTTGTTCAATCTCGCCACTTCTAAAAAGATTTATAGACTCATCTTTGTTTAATACTAACTTACAATCGGTATTAGAACTATCTATGAAGAAATAATTATTATTTTCAATAACTAAATCTGATTTATAATAGTTCTTATCTCCGCTTTTAGCATAACTATAGAATTTGATTTCCATTAGAATTTAGTTCTTCCTTCAAATGCTTGCTTAATAGTCACTTCATCTGAAAATGATATGTCAGCTCCAAGAGGTATGCCATGAGCTAAGCGTGTAACATTAAGGTTATTCCCTTCAAGAAGTGCTTTAATATAACTTGCAGTAGTCTCTCCTTGAAGAGTTGTATTTAGAGCCAATATAACCTCTTTTACATTATTTTGTTTAACTCTATCTAATAAATCTTTGATATGCAAATCGTTTGCGCCTACGCCCTTTGAAAAGTCAATTAGACCCCCTATTATGTGGTAAACACCTCGATATGTACCCACATTCTCAAGCACATATAAATCTTTAACACTCTCAACAACCATGATAGAAGAAGGGTCGCGCAGAGAATCAGCACAAATTTGGCAAACACTACCTGTGCCAAGATTATGACAAATTTGGCATTCACACAAATTTGATTTTAAATTTATCAAATTAGAACCAAATGAACGTAATAGAGATTCATCCATATGAGAAAAGGCATATAAAGCAAATCTTTCTGCTGTTTTTCTACCAACAGAAGGTAATAACATAAATGAATTTATTAAATCTTCTATAGGTTTAGGATAATCCATTTACTAGAATAGGCCTCCTAAGCCCATATTTGCAAATCCGCCCATAGCCTCTTCTTGAGCCTTATCGATTTGCTTAATGCAGTCATTAATAGCTGCTTTAACAGCATCGTTGATCATATCTACATCGTCTTTAGATTCAAATGCATCCGCATCAATCTTAACATCAACTACCTCGTGATTACCTTTCATTTGTACAGTAGCAATTCCTGCAGAAGTACCTGTAAAAACAGTCTCTTCAATTCTCTTTTGATTTTCCATCATTTCTTTTTGCATTTTTTTGATTTTCATCATTGCTGCTTGATTCATATTATTTCTCCTTAATTATCAAAAAATTCTTCAAGTGGGTCATAAGGCTTATCTACCTTTTTTTCAATATATTTGAATATTTTTATGTTGTGATTATCTAAAACAGGTTTTTTATCCCCTGCTTTAAATTTTTCTATATAGTCTTTAAATACTTCCTCCCACATAGAAGTATTTATAAAATATAAATTCTTAAAATTATAATTATCTACATTAAAACGTTTTAGTACATTAGAATAGTTAGGATCTTTCATAAATCTATTACATGTGCCTTCAGTAGGAAGAGTAACTATAATTGATTCATCTGAAACACAAACAATATTAGCGTTATTTAAAAGTGGTATATCTTTTTTTATTTCTGCTAACAACTTGCTAACTTCATTTCTAAGTAATTTATTACCATTGTTTAAAACTTCGTTTAAGTCAAGCGAACTAATACAATTTGAATAATCAAAATCACTTGTTGTATTAGTTCTATTAATCACTTCAGGATATATATTATCTTCTAAATCAGGTGAGAAGACTGGACCACTAGGCTTGTGACTAACATTTCTAACATTCTTAATTTCTTCTTCAAGCCTATCAATCCTGCTAAGTAGTGCTTCTAAATCTATAGTATTTTTATCAGCCATCTTTAATATACAAACCTCTAAGAAAGCTTTCTTTTGGTTTGTGTATTTAATATTAATTAAACAATCATTTAATAGTGTTAAATAACTATAGATTAAATTTGTAGAAATACTTTTTGAAAATGAAATATACAAGGAATTTTTATAGATTGATTTATCACTCTTAATTTTACCTATCTTATATAGTAATACATTTCTTAAAAAAGTGATGAAATCAGCTATTACTTTTGAAATTTCTTTACCTTGTTTTAAAACGTTTGATAAATTATCTAACGCAAGAGAGCCATTATTATTATATATTTCATTCATCATATTTAAAATATCAATATCACTTACATTACCTGATACCTCAAGTACATCACTAGCATCAACTTTATCTCCTGAATAAGAAATAGATGCGTCAAGTAAAGATAAGGCATCTCTCATACCGCCTTCCGCAAGTTCTGCAATTATTTCTATAGCTTCATCAGTGATATTTATATTCTCGCTTAGAGATACTTCTTTTAAACGTTCGGATATTTCACTTGTCTCAAGGCCCTGGAAATCAAATCTTTGACAACGAGATAAAATAGTAGCTGGAATTGTATGAGGTTCAGTTGTAGCTAATATAAATATAACGTAAGCTGGTGGCTCCTCAAGTGTTTTTAAAAGTGCATTCCAAGCTTGATCAGTTAACATATGAGCTTCATCAATAATGTAAATTTTATATCTACAAGTAGACGGTAGAAATTTAACATTATCTCGCAAATTACGAATGTCATCAACACCGTTGTTGCTGGCAGCATCAATCTCAACCACATCAGAAATAGACCCTTTTGTGATACCTTGACATATTGGGCTATTATTATCAAAATTATCGTTTGGTCCGTCTTCACAACACAATGCTTTAGCCATAATTTTAGCTAATGTAGTTTTACCTGTACCTCTAGGTCCTGCAAAAAGGTATGCATGTGATACTTTATTAAGTTTTATTGCGTTTCTTAACGTTTGAATTATAGCTTTTTGTCCATAAACTTCGTCAAAAGTTTGTGGTCTATAAGCTCTGTATAAAGCAACATAAGACAAAATATCACCTCGCTATATCATTATATCATATTAAGATTATAGAATACATTAATTTGTATAGAAAAAATTTATTCCATTTTTACGTGTTTTGTATCCAACAATTTCTGTGTATTTGCTTTCAAGTAAATCAATAACTGTTGTTGCGCCGTAATCATAATTTAAATTT
Source organism: Alistipes finegoldii (assembly GCA_963621965.1). GTDB lineage: Bacteria > Bacillota_I > Bacilli_A > Acholeplasmatales > Anaeroplasmataceae > JAEELC01. Next base: position 7,349 of record CAVFGN010000029.1, on the reverse strand, counting down.
ATATTCACTTTTCTAAATGCTTTAGAAATTAAATCCGAACAATAACTTTTATTCTTAGTATCTAATAAAAACGTTAAATTATAAGGGTCACCTAGCGAAGAAACAACCTCGTTAAAAACAGTATACATTTCGTCAACTGTTAAGTTTACACGTAATATAAAGTAACTAGGAAATTCAACATAATCATTCCATCTATTTTTTGGATAAATTGTAGTTTTATTATCAGTTTCGTTATACGCAGTATCTATTGAATCATAATCTGTAATTGTATAATATTTATCCGCATAATACATTCCACAAAGTCCTGCATGTCCACCGACTGTTAAATCTAGTAACGAATGAATAACTGGTACTTCAATAGAAGAATCAGTTGTAACTAAAATATCACAAAATGATCCTGGGTACATATAGTTAATATCATAGTATGAAGAATTAGTTTTATAATAATATTTATTATTTTCATCACTTTTTGTTTCAAGTAATATTTGATTCTCTAAGAAATTATTAAGTTTCACGTGAAACCTAATATTTTCATAAGTCGTCGTAGAAAAAATAAAAATTAATATTAAAATAAAGCAAATTAAAAAGATTTTCTTAACACTTTTCATAAATCACCTATGTTTCACGTGAAACATTAAAAGAAGAAAAAGAAGCCAGAAGACTTCTTTTTTAATTAATTTCTTGGTTTAACAACAATAGCTCTATTTTCGCCTTCGCCTTCGCTTTCAGTGAAAACGTCTTTAGAATTAGCTAATTTTTCATGAATGATTAATCTTTCATAAGCACTCATAGGTTTTAACTTAACAGCTTGTTTAGTTTCTGCTACCTCGCGAGCTATTTTGCAAGCTAGAGATTCAAGTTTTCTCTTACGACTTTCCTTGTAACCACCAATATCGACTGTTACAACAATTTTATCATGAGTGAATGTACCAATTAAGTTCTTAACAAGAGTTTGTAATGCATCAAGAGTTCTACCTTGAATACCAATTAATAAAGGATTTTCGCTAGAATCTATCATGACATATAACTCTTGTTCATCATTTAGAGTTCTAACTTCAATGTTGTAGTCAACACCAATATTATCTAATATACTTTCTAAATATTTCTTAGCTTCAAGAGCTAGAGAAATGTCAAGTAAGGCTTCAAATTTGCCATTTTCTAATTCATTTACAAATATTTTATCTTTAGCTACATGTAATTGACTTACAGCCTTTATAACTGCTTCATCATAGTTTGAAGCTTCGATTTCGAATTTCTTTTGCATATTACCACCTACTTATTAGTAATTATATTATTTTTTTCTTTTAACTTATAGTACTTACGTTCATTCATTTTTCTACCAACAAATGATTGGAATGTTTGATAAATACCACCAATTAACCAGTAAATTGAAAGAGCTGTTGAAGATAGAGAGAAGAATACAAACATGATTACCATTACATAGTTCATCATATTCATCATTCTTGCTTGTTGTTCTTGTTCTGCAGTTTGAACTTGTTTACGTTCTTTTTGCCACTTTGGTTTACGCTTAGCTAACCATTGGTTAAGTAAAGTAATACCAGCAAATAAAAGGGCTAAAACAATACCAAATACTATATCCTTTGTTTCTGTAGCACGAGGTACATCATAAGAACCACTTGATAATACAGAAGTGTTAATTTCAAAATATCCAAACATTTTAGTATTAGACAATGCAAAAACACCAGGTGTAGTAGTCTCTAAAATACCATTAGCGCTTAAAGAAGTAACAGGAGTATTAATTCTTCTTACACATTCATACATAGCCATGAATAAAGGGAATTGGAATAACATAGGAAGTACGCAGCCAAGAGGACTCATATGATACTTCTTATATAATTTCATCATTTCTTGACTCATTCTTTGTCTAGATTCAGCATCAGTACGACCAGCATACTTTTGTTGAATTCTTTGCATTTCAGGTTGAATAATAGTCATATTAACAGACATAGAGTTAGTACGAGAATAAATTGGCCAAGCAATTGTACGCACTATAAGGGTAGTGAATATAATACCCCAAGCGTATGAATTACCACACCAAGTACCAATAAGATGCATTAGCCAAGCAATTGGATAAGAAATTAAAGATACGGGCCAACCTAAAAGCATTTGCCAGAAACTGAATTGATTTTTGCTGTTATAGAAATGAAATTCTTGACCCCAAGTAGTATAAGGACGACTATACCAGTCAGATGCATTAGTTCTACAGCTAGTTAGTGAAACAACACAAACAATAAGAAAACCTATAAGAATGATCTTTGTTAAGTTTCTTTCAAAATAACGTTTCATTTTGTCTCCTTTAAATTATATGTAATTTTTTCAATAAATAATTGATTTGTTCTAAATAACTATCGAAAGATAGTGAATTTACCTCTTTTCGAGCAACGATGAAAACATCCATTTTTTTAGAAGAAAGATCAAACTTATCAAGTGCAGCACGAATACGTCTTTTTACAAGATTTCTTGTAACCGCATTTCCAACTTTTTTTCCTACACTTGTCGCAAATCTAAAATGACTGGTTTCGTTATTATCTAATCTATAAATTGTAAAGTATTTAGAATAAGCTTTCTTGCCTTTTTTTAGTACAAGCTCTATTTCACTACTTTTTTTAATGCGATATTGTTTATTCATAAATATCTCCTAAAAATAAAAACTACCAGATTAAATTATTAAAAATAAAAATTAATTTGATCTGGTAGTTCTTGTATTTTCAAATTTTAACTTATTTAGTTAATTGGTAACGGCCTTTACGACGTCTAGCAGCAACAACTTTACGTCCGCTCTTTGTAGACATTCTGGCACGGAAACCATGAGTTACTTTTCTTTTATGTTCGTTTGGTTGATATGTTCTCTTCATAATATAGCCTCACTTTCGTACGAAACCATGCAACAAAGATTATAAGGTATTTGAATATTCTTGTCAATAACTATTTGTTGTTTTTCACCGAGAATACCTGATTTTATATATATAATATTAAATATAAAAGACATTTTACTTTAAAAAACTTGAGGAAAAGTTTATAATTTTTTTCTGTGAGGTTAATATGAGAGATTTAAAAGATATATTAAAGTATTTACTTAAAGATAAGAAGAATTTCATTATTACAACGCTTCTTATTATAGTTGAAACTTCATTTGAATTAATCATTCCTTTTTTTATGAAAGATATAATTAATGAAGGAGTAAATAAATCAGATATGAGACAAATCTTAATATCTGGACTTTTAATAATTGGTTGTTCAATTATTTCGCTTATAACTGGTCACTTATACTCTATATTTATGGGACGTGTTGTAAGTAATTATTCCTATAATTTAAGACAAGATTTATATGAACATATTCAAACATATTCATTTGCAAATCTAGACCAATTTGAAACTACATCCTTAATTACACGTGTGACAAATGATTGTCAAATCATGCAAAATACCATCTTAGGTTCTATTAGACCACTTTTTAGATCCCCTATCATGCTTGGAATGGGTGTAGGATTATCGTTTGCGCTAGCGCCTTCAATAGCTTGGATATTTGTATGTGCTGTACCTGTACTTGCCTTAATTATGTTCTTCATTATTAAATATACTTCTCCTAAATACAAAGTTATTCAAGAAAATGTTGATAACCTTAACTTAGTAGTAAGAGAAAACGTAATTTCAATAAGAACAGTTAAGTCTTATGTTAGAGAAGAATATGAAAAAGAGAAATTTGATAGGGCGAATGAAAAAGTACGTGATATTACATCATCTACATTTAAAATTGCCGTCTTAAATACTCCTTTCTTCCAATTATCAATGTATGCAGTTACAACATTATTACTTGCATTTGGCGCTGTATCAGTACACAAAAATGATCTTGAAGTAGGTTCTTTATCCGCACTTTTATCATATGTTTTACAAGTTATGAACTCAATTATGATGATATCAAATGTATTTTTGTTAATGAATAGATCATTTGCATCCGCAAGCCGTATAAATGAATTACTAAAGATAAAACCTAGCATAGTTGAAAATAATCATTTACTTGTTCAAAACGGGGATATTAAGTTTGAAGATGTATCATTTAAATATAAAGAATCAAGTAAAGAATATGTACTAGAAGACATCAACTTGCATTTTCCTAAAGGTTCTTCTATTGGTATAATGGGCGGAACAGGTAGTGCTAAATCAACACTCGTTTCCTTAATACTTCGCTTATACGATGTTTCAAAAGGAAGAGTTTTAATTGATGATTTAGATGTAAAAGATTATAACCTAAAAAATCTTCGTGACTCTATTTCTATAGTTTTACAAAATAACGTTTTATTCAGTGGAACTGTTAAAGAAAATTTACTTTGGGGAGACGAAAATGCAAGTGATGAAGAAATAAATAATGCGCTTCAAATATCTTGTTCAGATGAATTTATTGATAGACTTCCAGGTGGCCTTGATTACGATTTAGGACAAGGCGGAGTTAATGTATCAGGCGGGCAAAGGCAAAGACTTTGTATAGCCCGCGCACTCTTAAAAAAGCCTAAAATTATGATATTTGATGATTCTACAAGTGCTTGTGATATGGAAACAGAACGTAAGATTTTAAAAGGTATTAGAAGTTTAAAAGATACAACTAATATCATAATCGGACAAAGAGTAACTTCTGTAATGGATTGTGATCAAATCATAATTCTTGAAGATGGTAAAATTAATGGTATAGGTACACACGAAACTTTAAGAAAAGAAAATAAGATATATAAAGATTTATGTGATGTTCAGTTAGGAAGTGATAAATAATGGCTAACTCTAAAAGACCAAACAACTTAACAGCTACAGTGAGCCGTTTACTTACATATATGGGTAGACATAAGTTTTTACTTCTAGTAGTCGCAGTCCTAGTAACAACATCAGGGCTTGCAAACTTACTCGGCACATATATGTTAAAACCTATTATTGATAAATACACAAAAGATCCTATGTATCAAGAACTTTATAAAGCTATTATACTTGAGGCTTCTATTTACATAATTGGAGTTTTATCAACATTTGGTTACTCACAAATCATGGCTAGATTTGCCCAAAAGGTAATATACGAATTACGCCGCGATGTATTCTCACATCTTGAAACATTACCACTTTCTTATTTTGATTCAAGAACACACGGAGATATAATGTCTAATTTCATTAATGATATGGACTCATTAAGTGAAGCTATTAACAATGCATTTGCTATGCTTATATCTAACTTTATTCAAATTGTCGGATTAATTATTTTAATATTTGTAATAAACTGGTTGCTAGCACTTGTATGCGTAGTATTCTATGCAATAATGTTTACATATATTGTATTTGCATCTAAGAAAAGTAAACAATATTTCAAGAAATCTAGTAACGTACTTGCAAATCTAAATGGATTTGTTGAGGAAAGTATATCAGGACAAAAAGTTGTTAAAGTATTTAACCACGAAGAAAAAAATATTGAAGCTTTTAGAAAATGTAATAATGAACTTAGAAACTCAAATTATAAAGCTGTTAGATATTCTACATCCATGGTTCCAATGGTTGTATCATTGTCCTATATAAACTACGCGATAGTCGCAATCTTTGGCGGTCTTATTGCGCTTGGATATATTCCAATCGTTTCTCTTACAGTGGGCGGTATTGCCTCATTCTTAGTCTTTGTTCGTCAAGGAGCTTTACCTATCAATCAATTCACACAACAATCTAATTTGTTATTAAATGGATTAGCTGGTGCTGAGCGTATATTTAATTTACTCGATGAAGTTTCAGAAATTGATGAGGGAGAAACTACTCTTGTTAAAAACGAAGATAATTCTTATTCATGGAAAACAGATAACGCACTAATTCCTTTAAAAGGTGAGGTTAAATTTTATAACGTTGACTTCTCTTACCACAGCGGAAAACGTATTTTAACTGATTTAAATTTATGGGCAGACAAAGGAGAAAAGATTGCCTTTGTTGGTTCAACAGGCGCAGGTAAAACTACCATAACAAATCTAATAAATAGATTTTATGAGCTTGAAGGCGGCAAGATAGAAATTGATTCTATTGATATTACTACAATTAAAAAGTCTTCTTTAAGACGCGCTTTAGGTATAGTGCTACAAGATACGCATTTATTTACAGGAACTATTTATGAAAATATTAAATATGGTAATCTTGAAGCTTCAAAAGACGATGTAATTGAGGCCGCTAAATTAGCAAATGCTCATTCCTTCATCAAACGTTTACCAGAAGGATATGATACTATGATATATTCTGATGGCGCAAACCTTTCTGAAGGTCAAAGACAACTTATATCGATTGCGCGAGCTGCTGTTTCTAAACGTCCTATATTAATTTTAGATGAAGCTACAAGTAGAATTGATACACGTACCGAATCTCTTGTAGAAAGTGGTATGGACCATTTAATGGAAGGAAAAACTGTATTTGTAATTGCACATAGACTTTCAACTGTTAGAAATTCTGATGCAATTATGGTACTTGAAAAAGGTAAAATAATTGAACGTGGTAACCACGAAACTTTATTAAAACAAAAAGGTTTATATTATAATCTTGCAAATGGTTCCCTTGAACTTGAATAATTAAATTGAGTCAAAATTTATTTTTTGACTCATTTTTTTCGTAAAATTTTAATTATAAATTACCCGGGGGACAAAAAAAGGGCAATGAGCATTTATTTTCCTTTAATGTTTTAAATCAATATATATTAAAAGCGCCAAAAGATAATACTCTTGACGCTAATTTTTATTTTGTAACAAAATTTTAGTCTTTTTTACTACTTCTTATATTCCATACAATATTAAGTGTCAAACCTATTAAAAATAATGTTATAAAGAAAATCATTAAAATAGTTGTAAATATTTCAAGTACTTCACAATACTTTTTTACAAATGCATTTACAAAACAAAAAAGAAAAAGACTAATAAGGAATGGATACACCAGTAACAAAAATGTTTTTGAAATTTTTTCCATAATAACCTCCTAAAAATAACAAAAAATAATACTTCTTTATTTGATATTATCATATTCAAAAAAAAATCTTTTACAATTACTAAATTTTGTAATTAATTTATTTAGATTGATCAAAATATGTTAAATCTAAAATTTAAATGATTTGTATTACAAACAATTACTTATTTCTATAATTTATCGTCTAATAATTAATCTTAAAACTTAACAATCTGTTGTATTAATCTATATATGTATCTTTACTAAGTAAAATTAAAAAGCAGATTTGTAAAATAAAGCAAAAAAGTAAAGCAATTTTTATAAAAACTTGTAGTTTTCGCTTGTTTTTTTGATTTTTTTATTACATTTTTTAAAAAAAGTGGATAAAT
>CAVFGN010000028.1:0-26938 GCA_963621965.1 Alistipes finegoldii | reverse complement strand
ATATTATAATTTTTATTTATTTCGTCTTTTTCTAAATCTTTTAAATAAATATTATTATCTTTTGTGTCTAATGTAACATTACAAGGCTCATATGTTTCAAGAATAGTACCATCTTTTATTCTTATAATTTTATCAGAGTAAAATTCAGCTATATTTTTATTATGAGTTACTAGTAATACTAAAGAAGTTTTTGAAATTTTACGTAAAATATTCATAACTTCAATTGTATTTTTACTATCTAGGTTTCCTGTTGGTTCGTCGGCTATAATTAATTTATTTTTCTTTGTTAGTGCGCGCGCAATCGAAATACGCTGTTGTTGTCCACCAGATAATGCACCTACAAGTTTTTTTCGATACTTATACATGTTTACAGCTTTTAGTGCTTCTTCTATACGTTTGTTTTGTTCATCTTTATCATAAATATTAGATAATTCTAGTGCTACTGTTAAGTTTTGTGTAACTGTTAATTCATTTATTAAATAATAGTTTTGAAAGATATAAGAAACGTTTTTATTACGAAACTCATCAATTTTTTTGATAGAATATTTATCAACTTTAAAATCATCATAGATAATTTTTCCACTATCAAACGTGTCTAGTCCACCTATTACATTAAGTAGTGTTGTCTTACCACTTCCCGATGGGCCTAATAATGTAATTAAGCCAACATCAGGTAATTCTAGAGAGGTATTATTTATACTTGTTAGTTTATTTGATTTATAAACTTTATTTAAATTTTCTATTCTAATCATTATTTTTCCCTCCCTTTAAAATTATGGCTAACACTATTTTTAAAAAGATTCTTATTAAATCTTTTAATAATTAGATACGATAGTAAAATAATTAATACAAAATAGACTAAAAATATAGTAAATCCTAAATTTTTAAACATTAAAAAATATTGATTATTTAGAGTACTTGTAATTATTTTTACAAGAATAAATGATATAAGTGCAACTCCAAGAGTTAAAGATTCAAGTTCAATAAAAATTATTTTTTGCATATCTTTTTTAGTTATGCCAAGCGTTCTAAATATATTGTAATCTCTATCTTTTGATTTATAACATATTCTAAGAATTACATAAGTTATTAAATATACAATAATAATTAAACCGAATACACCAGCTAAAGATAAGTACAAGTATAAATTACTTGTGAAGTCGATTTTTGTATAATAATTTTTTACGTTAAAACTTGTATATCCTAGTTTTGTAACATCTTTTGAAACTTCTTTTGCGCGCCCATAAACAAGTACTTCATTCGCATTATCAAGTATCAAATTATCGGTTAAATATATTCCTTGTAGTGTTGTGTTAGAATAAACAATTTCTAAATTATTTTTTTCGATACTAAAATCTTTAGAATATTTATATGCTTGATAATATATATAACTTGATTTTATTTTTAAAGATTTAAAGCTTGTCGGTAGTACAATCTTGTTTGTGTTGCTTGAATAAATTCTAAGTAAAGTACTTTGAGATTTAGTATCCGAGCTGTCAAATGTAATATACGAATAAGTTTGCCCGTATCGCAAAAATTGTTTAGCTTTAGTGTTGCCACACAAAACAACACCACTTTTTACATCTTTTGTTAAACAATATCCAACAAGTTTATAGTGTTCAAATCCGTATATTCCTCTTAGATATAGATCGTTGTTATAAAGCTTCTGTGCTAAATTAGATTCGGTTTTGGGTAAAATTGCAAAAATTTCACTATCATTTTCCGGTACTCTACCCTCTAAAGCTGGGTAGGCGTCTAAACTAAACGGATCACAATATATAGCCTCTGTTGTAAATGCACTTTTTTTCATTTTTTCATCTTGATATATGCTAAACTTTTTAGTCAATTCAGTTGGTTCATATTCAATTTTATATTTTGTATCTAAACTTGTTAAATTAAGAGAGCTCGTCGCATCATTTATTACGTAATTAACTTTATCAAATCTTGTTGTAAAAGGGGACTCTGTTTCTAAATCTTTCAAATTATCTTTTACAAATACAATAGATGTAAGCAAGGCAACTGAAATTAATAATAAAATTAAAGACATAAAAATTGTCTTTTTAGGTGTAGAGCGAAGATTTGAATAAGCAATGTTAAAAATTGATTTAGATTGAATTTTAGTATTGTCTAGTTTAAGTGGCTCATTTTGTTCAATTTTATTTACTTCCTTTAATGAAATATCTTCTATAATTTCACCATCAAATACAGTTATTTTTCTAGTCGCAATATCTTTAAGTTCATCGAAATTATGAGTTACAATTAATACGAGTTTATCTTTTGCGACTTCTTTTATTAAATCAATAATATCTTTTCCGCTTTTATAATCAAGATTTCCTGTTGGCTCATCGCAAGCTAAAATCTTCGAGTCTGTTACAAGTGCACGTGCTATTACGGTTCTCTGTTTTTCACCGCCTGATAACTCGCTACCTTTATTATTAATTCTTTTACTAAGTCCAACTTTTTTTAGTACGTCTAGCGCTTTTTCTTTTGCGACACTTAGCGGAACACCAATTATTTTAAGAGGTAATATTACATTTTCAAGAACTGTATATGATTCAATAATATTATAATTTTGAAAAATAAATCCAACTTTATTTTTACGAAATAAGTCCATATCATTGATATCAAAATAGCTAGTTTCCTCACCATTATAATAAATTTCACCTTCATCGAATGTATCCATCTTAGTTATTACATTAAGTAGCGTTGATTTACCACTTCCCGATTCTCCGGTGATTGCAACTATCTCATTTTCATATAACTTTAGATTTATATTTTTAAGACCTAACGACACATTATTGTTAGTTGTATAAAATTTCGAAACATTTCTTAACTCAATCATAAAGCCACCTCATAATTTCTAATAATTATACATTAATATGAATATTTAGACAATTAAAATGGAAAAATAAAAAAAGAATGAGCAATTTTCGCTCATTCTCAAATTATATTTCGTTATTTAGTGTTAAATTAACTAACCATTTTTTCCTATTTACAAGAATAAAACCAATAAGTGTTCGAACTATATCAAGACATCTTATCAGTAAATATACATAAATTATATTTAAGTTTGTAAAACAAGATAAAAAGAAAGAGATTGGAACATATAAAATAAATAAAGATCCTGTATCAAGTACTAGTGTTTGAATTGTTTTACCTCCAGCTTTAAGCGTGTAGTAACAAGTAATTGACCAACAGTTAAAAATAAGCATTAAAGCGTATACAATAATCAACCTTGTCGCAATTCCTTTTTGCACATTATCTACTTCTTTAAACATTAATGGGATAAATGAAGATGTAATAAGAAGTAAGATACAAACAAAAATAGACATATAAAATGCAAGTAAATTTAGCTTTTTATTATCATCCCAAGCTTTATCAAAATCATTTTGACCCAAATCTTGACCAACCATAACCCCGATTGCAGTTGACAAACCTTGAATTAAGATCGTCATAATATTTGTAACACTAGACAATATTGAAATAGCACTTAATACACCGTCTCGTTGAGACAGTGCAAGTGTTTGTAAAATAGTACCTAAAGAATATCCAATTTCATTTATAAATAATAAGAAACCTTTCTTTAAAATCTTACGGCCTAAAACAAAATCTAATTTAAAATCAGAAAATTTAATATTCGCAAACTCAAATTTTTTAAATCTTGAAATGAAAATTAAAAATAACATCTCAGATCCACGCGCAAGTATAGTCGCATATGCAGCACCCTTCGTACCTAAAGAAAATACAATTATAAATAATGCATTAAATGATGTATTTATTAGGATTGCAACTAAGGATGAATAAAATGCATACTTTGTTTCACCTATTTCTCTTAGTGTTGTTGAGTATAAGTAGCCAATTGAAAAAGGAATATAAGAAATTATTATTAAAAATAAGTAGTTTTTACCTTCGTTATAAATAAGTTCAAAATTTGAATCATTTTTTGTATATAGTTCAATAACTTTAGGACCTAATATGTAAAGTAATGGTATTACTATAATTAAAAATATTAGTAAAAATACAATTTTAAATATAAAACACTTTCTCTCACTAATAAAGTCTGATTTACCATGGAATTGTTGAATAAATATTCCACATCCCTCTAAAACTCCATAAACTACTAAATTAAATACAAAAGTAACTTCGTTAGCCGCATAGACACCACTCACAGCCTCATTTGAAACAAGACCAACCATTATATTATCTAGAAATGATACTAAAAATGTAACAAAAGCAGATAACATAACAGGAAGTGCAATAACTAAAAACTTCTTAAAAAAAACTTTATCTTTAAAACATGAAAACATAATAAATAAAAGAAGCTATTTATTAGCTTCTTTGTCCTCTTTTTCTTTTTCTAAGTACTTAACAGCTTTAATTAATGCATCAAATACAATTGATCCAACTGCATTTCCTAAAAACATCAATACAAAATAGTAAAATGCTTTCCATGAAAATATAGATGCATATGTAAAATATGTAACATTAGCTACAACGTGCTCAAATCCACACAATATAAAAAGTATAATAGGCATAAATGCAAATATAACTTTACCAATTGTGTAAGGACACTTTTTATGTCCTTCTACGGCTAGATAAATCATAACGCCACATAAGCAAGACATAATGAATATAGATAACGGAGTTGAACTCAATTTGGCTTCAACTATTGGTGTAGCAACATTACACAAAGTTTGTCCTTGATTAGTTAATGATATTAAAGAACTCATAATAAAGCTTCCACAAGCGTTTCCTAAAAAACATATGATTAAGCTTACTAAATAGATAGGTTTATTATCTAGAACATATCCAACTTTTCCTGTGTATAACCAGAAAGAAAAATGAATGATTGTAAACAAACCAATGCAGAACATGAAAGCACCAACTACTTTCATAAGGCTTGCAATTTCAGTGCCTTGTCCGGCTTTTACACATAATAAGAATACGGTAGCACCAAATGTAATACAAAATCCAGCCAAAACGCTAGAGATAAATATAGATAAATATTTTTTCATAATATCCTCACAAAAAATACTTTTACAATTATAAGACAAAATCAAACCTTTGTAAAATATTATTTAAATTTTAGTTTGAGAGATTTTTTTAGTTTTTACTTGTTCAATATCAAATTCAAGTTTAGACTTTGATTCAAAGTGAATGATAATTAAATGAACAAGCATAATAAACAATGAACAAGCAATTATAATTATCCAATTAGAGGTTAAGATACATAAAAGTTTAGTTGAATTATAAAATGGTTCATCTATTTGCATTGCATATTCATAATGCAAATCTATTTTTTGAATAATGCCAATACAAGATATTATTAACATTCCAAGCGTAAATTCTAAAAAATCATATTTTTGAGGCTTATATTCTTTGCTTATTAATAAAAAGAAAGCTGAGTACACCATAATAGAGTGAAATAATAGGCTAGTGATTGTATCTAGTTCTGTATGTGGTTGTTCATTTAAATAGGTAGGTAAAATTGAAGCCATAATTCCGCCAAATATCGCAAGCCAAATAGGAAAACAAATCAATCTATGTTTGACATTAAGCATTAAACATATGCTTATTGTTAAAGAGGCAACAGAACACCAAGAATTAGGAAACATCATAAAAGCCGTTACACGAGGGCTATATTTTGTATAAATATTTCCGTAATATGCAAGTGCAGCTCTATTAATTACCATAATTATGAATAAAATTAGTCCTAAATAGAACTTAAATTTCTTTTTATCTTTAATTTTAGAAGTATTAAATAATGCAATTACAATAATCAATGTACTAATTATAAGATATAAAATATGCCCTATCGAAAACATAACCCTTCTCCTTTAAATCGCTTGATTTTAGCATATATTTTTCTTCTAGTAAAGAAATTGGTAGCAAAACCTTGCTACCAAATATTATTTATTAATAATTGAATCAATATATAAATAATCATAAAGAGAATTGTAAGGAATTGTAATATCAGGCTCTACACCATCCTCACAACTTCTTCCGCTCTCTTGATTTTTATGACAATTTAATTTAATTGCGCTAGAATATTGGAAATAAGTGCCATCAGGTAAAACTGCGTAATCTACAACACCCATACCGCCTGCACTTGTTTGTCCGATAATAGTCGCAAATTTATACTCTTTTGCAATAAACGGAACTAAGTTTGCACAAGAAAATGATACATCTGATATCTCAATAAAATAGTTATAATTTGTAAATGCATCAAGATCAGTTAAGTCACCGTCAAAATTATTATCGACAACTACTTCTTGATATCCGTATTCCCCGTTTAATGATTCAAAAGACCAAACAATCTTATCATTTGTCATAAATGACAATAATTCAAGCCCTGAAATGACTGTGCCGCCTGTATTTTGTGTTAAATCAATAACCACATTATTAATATATGGATATTGTTTTAAAGTATTTAAGGCTACATACATAAATGTATATGTATCATTACTTACATCACTATTTTTTATACTTTCTCCCTTAGTCGCATAAACGAATTCATCTATTTTTAAGTAGGCTGTATTATTATAAATTTTGCCAAGTGTAATTCGTGATTTAGGATCAATTAATGTACTTGCAGAAAAGCTTGTTTTGTATTGTTTTTCAAGAAGTGAAAGTGAATTTTTAATGTTTAATAACTTGCTTGGAGTACTAACATTTATATTATAATTTCCATGATATATAGACTCATTAATTACTCCTGAGTGTAAGTCATTTAATTCATAATCTAAAATATAACTTACCGCTTCTTCGTTATCTCTTTTTTTACTTGAGAAAAACTTATCTTTGTAAGTAGCTAACAACGTATCAACGTTTGTTAAATCATTATATCCTTTATAGTTAGATAAACCGTAATATTTGTTTAAAAATAAACGTAAATAATTATAATTCAACTCTCTAATATCATCATTCGAATCATTTAGTGATGAACCTGCATAATTATAGTTTCCAATATAGGTACCGTGAATTACACCATTTACATAATAATAGTTATACCCTATTTCTTGTGTGTATATTAATTGGAATATTGATAGTGGTAATAAAACTGTGTTATCAATACTGTAACTTTTAAGACCATAATCTTCTAAATTAAATGTAAGTGCTTTGTCATTATATGCATAATCATTTGTTTCATATTCACTAGCAGTAGTTTTACCTTCACCATCAAAATAGAAAGAATAGAAATTAGCACTTGAAACATAAACTTCGTTAGTAGATGAATCAAGTGTTATATATTGTTCTTTATTATTTTGACCATTAAAACTAATTTTTACAACACCACTCGATAATGTATTAGTAAACACATTAGGATCACTTGATAAATTATCTTTAAATACATTAAACATATCAAGAACATTTACATAACATATATCGTTTCCTGTATAATAACAAGTAATCTCTTTATAAGTATTTTCACCAGCTTCTAGCTCGTAGCGAGTAGTTCTTTTGTAAAAATCAGTTCCGTTAATTTGAGTTATAGTGTATCCATATTCTTTATTTCCAAATATTGAACAAGACGCAAGTGATAATGCTAAAATACCACATGAGATAAATAAAATACTTCTTTTCATAATTCCTCCGAACTTAAAATAGTATTAATCCCCTTCTCCATACGAGCCTCAACATCAGTAAAATGATTACCTTCGTTTAATACAAAATAAGATTTTGCGTACTTAGCAAAGTAGGCCGATACATCACGAGTTAAATTAATATTATTTTTAAATAATCCGTTTCTCCCTTTGGTCTCTTTGTCTCCGATTGAAAAATACGCGTATTTGCACCTAGGTCTCTTTTTTATTAATACTTCATAAAAATCAGGGTACCATAAAGAGCCTGAACAAGAGATTATACCACATACATCAAGATATAAACTTGCATAAGTTACAAATAAACCACCTAGGGAATAACCAAGCAAATAAAAATTAGGGTTTATATTAAAATTATGGCTTACTAGTTTAAAAATTTCTTTTAAATCTCTAATTAATATATCGGCATTTCCCTTAAACTCAAGTCTATCGTAGGGCGCAAAATATTCCTCTATTTTAGGCTTTGTAATAGTTAACACAGGATATTTAGTATTTAAAGACTTTTTATCCCATTCATAAAATTTAAAATAAACAATAATGTTCTTCAAATCAGAAATATCAGTATAATTTAATTCTATAAAATAATCTAAGTAATCAAAACTAGTCTTCATATTTAAAACCAAATGGTTTTTTCTTGTATAATGCTTTACGTGCCATAAAATCCTCTTCTTCTAAATTAAACTCAAGAATAGATTTAAATATATTTTGTCTATATTTTTCTAATTCTAAAGGTAATTTAATAACGTCATTCATATAATACATAAAAAAACGAATTGTAAGCATATCCTTGCTATTTAGATATTTTTGTTCTTTAAAATAATCATGTACTTTTTTAGAATCTTCTAAACTAAGATACTTAAAAAAGTCTTCTTTAACAATAAAATCTTTCATATTAATTTTCCTTTTCTTTTTCTAATTAAATTATACAATAATTTTTAAAAAAATGGCCACTTAATAGCCATTTTACATATTTTCACATTAACAACCTTTACCATCAATTGTGCATGTCTTAGTTGTGCACGTAGAATCAATATAGTAATAGCCCTTACTTTCAATAAAAGACTTAGCGTCTAATGTTAAAAAATCACCTTCTTTAATTAAAGGAATTCCAATTTGTCCGTTAGTTTTTGCATTTATAAATAGATCTGAATTATCACGAATATGTAAAAATTCTTTTAAATTTTTAAGGTTTTCATTAATATTTACATATTCATATTCTAGGCCATAAAAATCTAAATTCTTTTTTAATTCTTCACAATCATGACACATATTAGATCCGTATATTTTAATCATTTAATTTTCCTCCATTTAAAATAAATTCATTTATTTTTTCATTTAAAATCTTTGATTCTTTAAGGTATGGATACATGAATTGCATGTTGTGATTTTTAGTTTTATTTTCTACTCTAAAATAATAAACCTGTTTATTTAGTTCATTTAGTTTAAGATTTAAATCACTTGTATCCTCTTTAATTATATCACTAGTAGATGTTAATAATAAAACCGGACACTCAATATATTCTAAATACTTTGTATAATCAAATTTATCTAACAAAATATCATATGAGTTAGAATTTGAAAATAAATCTTTAAAATAGTTAATCAGTTTTATTTTATGTAAATACACTTTATAATTAAATATAGGATTACATAAAATAATTCCATCTATTTTATATTTTTTGTATGGTAAATCTAATTTATAATGTTTGTTAATTTCTTGAAGTAAGCAAAGTACACTTGTGCTATCACTACCTAAAAGATATACACTTTTATATTCATGATTAAATAACAAACTATTTTCTTTAATAAATTGAAGAGCTTTATTAATTTCATAAATTTGTAGAAACACATCTTTTTTTGTGTATTCAACTGATAATACGTCAATTCCATTGTCTAAGAAATTATAATAGGCATTTACATTATCTATATTTTTACCATATTTAAAAAATCCACCATGAATATCAATTATCAAAATATTTTTATTATTTTCTTCATTTGAGTAATAAATATCAAAAAAGTTCGTAGTCGCATTCGCATATGAAATCTTTGATTCATGTTTATACCTATGAACATTTATAAAAGGACGTTTAAAAAACATTTTTATTTCATTTTTAAATGCGTATGTTTTGATACTTTTTTTCATATTATCACTCCATTTCTGATTGCTTATTTAATAGTTTAGATATCATCTTTTTAGGAACAAAATGAGAAAAGAAATGTCCTAATTTAATTGTAAAGCCAGGAACTATTTCAAATTTGTTTTTGTTCATGCATTTTATAGTATATCTAGCGACGACTGTTGCACTTAAGGATCTAATAGTAAACTTTGCGCCACTAGCTTCTTCAAATCTTGTTTTAACAGGACCAGGACATAAAACGTGTACTTTCACATGGCTTTTCATGTTCTTAAGTTCCCTATAATATCCATGTGCTAAACTTGTTACAAAAGCTTTTGTAGCATAGTATTCTGCCATATAAGCACAAACTCCAAACGAAGCGGCACTCGATACAAATAGTACTCGGCCTTTGTCTTTTAAAATAAATCTTTTTATAAACTCTTTTCCAAGTATAAAAGAGGACAAACAATTCAATTTAACCATATTAGATTGTTTTTTTGTGCTTGTTTTTGTTATATATCCAATATCTCCAAATCCTGCATTATTTATAAATATATCAATATCAATATTTTTAGTTTGTTCAAGTAAAAGATATACATCTTCTTCAATTGACAAATCAAGAGAAATAAAATCAACTTTGGTTTTAACTTTAGATTTAATCTCGTCTAAATCATTTTCTTTTCTACTAACTAAAATTAAATCATAGCCGAGTAAACCATAATTTATCGCTAATTCTTTGCCAATACCACTAGTACCGCCAGTTATTAATACAACCATAATTATCTACCCGGAATATGATTTCTCGTTTTGATTTCTTGTTTTCTTTCATACATATCTTTATCAGCTCTGTTGAAAGCGCCCTTGTAGTCTATGTCGCCATCTTTGTAGTAACTAGAACCAATCGCAACACTTAGTCTTAATTTAACCCCTTTAAGTTCCATATATTGATAGTCTAACATATTTCTTATACGTTTTAAAATATCTCTTAAATTATTATAATCTTCCCCTTCTACAATAATGATAAACTCGTCTCCACCAACATGGAACATATGACTCGTCTTAAAATATTTAGGGAAAGTATGGCCAGCTGATACAATTAAATAACAACCAAACTCATGACCATATGTATCATTTGTAATTTTAATACCATTTACATCACATACTAAAATGGCATAATCTTTAAATCCATTTTTAATACGTTCGTTTAATTCATCACGTACAATTACATATAAAGCTTCATTTCCAAGCCCTGTAAGTGCATCCGTTAAATTCTCTTTCTTTAACTTTATATTATTTTCTCTTGTAACAGTTAATTCATTAGATAATTCAGCTAATTTATATAAGTTTGTTATATCATTAAATAAAGCATATACAAACATCTTTTTACCAATTTGAACATAATTTATATCCACTTTAAAATAAAATCCATTTAATTCAAAAGTAAAATTTGTACTAAAACCATTTGTTTCTTTTCCTGTTACATCTTCTAATATTTTATTAGAGACATCACTTGATAAATAATCAAAAGGATGTGTATTTTCAATATCTTTTAAAATATCTTTTGAACTTTTGCTTAATATATTTGCAAGTGACTCAGAAACATAGATAGCGTGATACATAACATCATCATTTTTTAGTTCATATAAAATTGAAGGGATATTAGTTTTCTTAATAGTATCTAAAAAAGTTGTTAATCTATATTTAGTTAAATCCTCAACAAGTAAAATAATATTATTTGAGTTTGACATATAGGTAAAACGTTTGTCTCGTAATTCTTTATTAAGTCTAAACGTTTTAACAAATGAATATATAGAATCATTCTTAAGCTCACTAATTACTTTGTTAATTTCAAAGCTTTTCTTCTCTTTTTCATCCTCAAATTCAATATATCTAAAAATATTATCATTTAAAAAACGAATATAATCACCACTTGACTCAAGAGGTATAATTTTTTCTTTTCTTTTTGAATCCACAAAAGAAATAATCTCATATTTTAAATCTGAATTTAGGGACATAACTAATTCATATTTACTTTTAATTACATCTAAAACATTCTCCATAATATCACTCCCTTAAGGTCTAATAATAGTATAAATTATTTAGAAAAGAAAAAAAAGTCTAAGATTTAACTTAGACTCTAAAACCAGTAAAAATATTTACTGTTAGTTTTTACTAACGCCTGTTTATATAATAAACCAAATGGTCGTTAGTGTCAACTAATATTATTAAATTGTTGCATTATTTGTTTCATTTTCTAATTTATTTAATTTCTTGCATTCAAAATAGACAAAGATAAGAGTTACAATAATAGAAACAATATCAGTAATCCATGAAGAATATAAAATACCTTTAATTCCCATTGAGATAGGTAAAATACACATTGAAGGTATTAAGATAATTACATCACGAAGTAATGATAATATTGTAGCCTTTACAGGTGAACCTACAGCTTGAAGGTAGATTGCTACTACTTTTTCAATTAGTGTAAAAATTATAAACGCTAGATATATTCTAACAGTTTCGATACCAAACTCTATATATAAACTAGGATTCTTAGAATTTGAGCCAAATAATTTAATGATTGGTCCTGGTATTGTTTCAAATAAAATTGTAAAAATTATACCAATAATTAAATTTGAAATCAAAATATGTCTTAATAATTCTTTAACACGACCAAATTTCTTAGCTCCATAGTTATAACCTATAATAGGTTGAGCTCCGGCAGCTATACCAACAGAAATGTTAACTGCAATTGTAAATATTTTCATCACAATACCAAATATAGCTTGTGGATCTTCTGCGCCGTATTTTGATTCAAGTCCGTATTTTGCAAGTAAATTCATAGATACTATTGATACTACAACAATTGAAATTTGAGTTAAGAATGATGAAAAACCAAGTTTTGCGATGTGTGTTAAAGCTTTAAAATCAATCTTAAATGAACTTAATTCTAATTTGAATGTATGCGGTTTAATTAAATAGATAACAGCAACTAAAAATGAAGCAATTTGACCTATTATAGTCGCAAGAGCTGCACCTGTAAGACCCATATCAAGTCCTAAAATAAATATTGCATCTAAAACCACATTTATAATCGCACCAAGTACAAGCGAAATCATTGAAACTTTAGGAGAACCATCAGCACGTATAATAGAACATATAGCGTTCATTAAAATATAAAATGGAACACCAATTAAAATAATTCTTCCGTATTCAATACTATATTTTAATGCTTCATCAGTTTTAGCACCAAAGAATGATAGTATCTGACTTAGTAGAGGGAATGATATAACTAAAAATATAACACTTATAATAACACCAACTAAAATAGTTGTACCTACTGCTTTATGTGCTTGTTTGCTATTACCTTGTCCAGCTTGAAGCGACATATATGAAGCACAACCATCTCCTAACATAAGTGCAAGTGCTAAGGCAATGCAAGTTAATGGGAATACAATTGTTGTAGCTGTATTTCCAATAGCGCCAACTGAGGAGTTACCAATAAATATTTGGTCAACTATATTATAAAGGGCGCTTATTAAAAGCGATAAAATGCAAGGGATTGCAAATTTAATCAATAATTTTCCAGTCTTTTCTTCTAGCAAATAATTACTATTATTTTCCATAATTAACCTCCTTAATAGTAATCAAAATTGTTACTAAGCAGGGGCTGTAAGTATGAAAAATACTTTCTTAGATCACTTTTTCACAATTATCTTTATTTTAGCAAAAAATTAAAAATAATGTAAATGATTTTTTTTAAATTTTAACTATAAGTATCTTTTAATAAAGTCTTGTATTCTTGCTTGAAATTTTTAACACCAACTATAAATATTTTGATAAGCTGTTTTTACAACTTTTTTTATTCTATCTATTGCTTCTTTCATATATTTTTCATCTAAACCAGCAGACTTACCTACTTTTATTAAGTCAGTATCTAAGATATCTCTTCCTTTTTTGTTAACCGATGTAGTATGTTCCCTATAATACGTGTTACTATAAACCCTATCATATGCAGGAGATAATCTATAAATTTTATTTGTTTCATCAAAAATAAATGTGAAATTTTTGCATGATCATCTAAATTGTGTGCATAAACATTAAAACACATTCTTAAAAACAAGTTTTTTAGATCAATAAGATTATTATTAGTTAAAACATTAGTTAATTTAAACAAATCAGAGTAATCTAAACAAGGACTTCCTATAATCTACCTCTAAAAGCGCTGCGGCGCTTATTACATGAATTCTTTTTCCGTTAACACGGTCAAATCTTTTGACACCAAAATAACCCGTATTAGTTTTAGATGGAAATAATCTAATCTCTGGCATATCAATTCCAATTTCTTTACCTGCAAGCGCATATTCATATTCACATTCTCCAATGTTTTTTATATCAAAATAGAGAATCAAATTCATTAAATTTTTTTAAGAAATAATTAAATAGTTCCTTTCATTATCTAAATAGTAAAAATACTTATTAAGTAAGTGAATACTATTAGGAGATTCTTTTATTTGAATATCCTTCAAATTCCTTTTTACTCATTTAATATAATTCGATTTTATGTTCACAAAATTACACATCTAATTAGGTTTTATCATTTTAATGTGCAATTTTCGTTAATTTTTGCACCAAAATTATAAAATCATTTAAATTATGTCTAAATTAAATTTCATAATAAAAACCCCTAAATCATTCAAATTAGACTTTAGGGGTTATTTATAAAAATTTTTAGATATTTAATTCTTTAATTAATTCGTCTGATTTTGGCAAATAGATATAGTTTCTATCTACGAGTTTAAAAATAATTATAGACTTTAGAACAACAGTCTTTTTAATATCACTTTTTAAAATATTAGTTTGCGTATTTAAAACTATTTCTTTAATAACAATAGTATCATTAAATAGATGCACTTCGCAAATTCTTTCACCAGATGGATAAACTCTATTAAACGAATCAATTGCCATGTTAGTAGCACGTTTTAAAGAAAAATAGCTAAACACAATTAGTAACAACTCAAGAAAAATAAATCCTAGAGCTAAGAATATTGTATTATTATTTTTTGTACAAATACCAAATATACCAAGAATTATCCATACAATAATCAATGCTAGAGATAATATAAGCGAAAATCTATTTCGATATAAATAAATTTCTTTATAATGTTTAGACAAATCATTTTCATTTATACTAAATTTTGCCATATTTTCCTCCGAATTATATTCATTATTTGTTTTGACTTAAAACGTACTTAGCGAAATCTTTACCACACTTAAGCGCTACCCCAATTGTTTTAGCGCCTTTAACAACGTCTCCACCTGTGAATATATTATCAACATTTGTTTTAAATGCTTCGCCAAAATTTTCTGAAGATGCAACATAATCATGATTTGTATTAATCTTACCAACATTCCATACTTCTTTATCAGGAATTTGACCAATTGCAGAAATTACATAATCACAAGGAATTGTAATATATTCACCAGTTCCAACAGGACTACGTCTACCGCTTTCGTCAGGCTCACCAAGTTTCATAACCTCACACTTACAAGCACTAACTTTGCCGTTATTACCAATAATTTCAACAGGGTTAGTTAAAAATTGTAGTTCTACTCCGTCTTCTTCAGCTTGTTTCATTTCTTGTGGAGTACAAGGTGCTTCTTCTCTGCTTCTTCTATAAACAATAATTGTTTTTTCTGCACCACATCTAACAGCGCTTCTAGCTCCGTCCATCGCAACATTACCTGCGCCTACTACAACAACAGTACCATGTAATTGAGGAGTCTTATTAGTAATATTTAGTTTATCGCAGAAATTAAATTCTCTTAAGAATTCAAGTGCATTTAATGATCCTTCTAAATCGTCCCCCTTAATTCCTAAGTGTCTAACCTTAGTTAAACCAAATGCAAGATATACATAATCATATTCTTTAGCTAATTCTAAGAAATCAGATTCTTTTAAGTCTTTATTAAATATAAAGTTACCGCCTAAATTAACTACAGGGTCAATTGATTTCTTAACCGCATCTAATTTAATTCTAAATGCAGGAATACCAAAAGCCATTACTCCTCCTGCAAAATTCTCTTTTTCGTAAATATCAACACTAACGCCAGCACTAAGTAAATCCTTAGCTGCAGCTAAACCTGCAGGACCTGCACCAACGATTGCTACTCTTAATTTTTTATCCATAATATACATCCTTTCCTATCATATCTATTATATATTAAATTGTCTTATTTTAAAAATCTGTTTAAAATTTTAATCAAATAAAGTATTTATAAGTTCTTTATTTAAATTTTTTCCAATAATTATTATAACTTTTTGGCCAACACTAGATTTTTTAATTTCTTTCTCGCAAGAAGTTAAATTCAGTTCATAAAATCTATTATCATAAATAAAGCCCTTAACTCTAAATATGGTTCCGTATTTAGGATTAAATATCTCGTTTTTAATAAATTCAAGTTTAGATAAACATATGTCTTTATCTAAGATATAAATAGTTTCAAAATCATTATAAATCGAATTATTCTTTACAAAATTTGAAGAATAATAGCCTGAAGTGATGAGTTTGTCAAAAGAAAGATTATCGGTGTATACAATATCTTTCTCCCCAATTCTTCTACTTGAATTATATTGTTTGTATAAAGAATTTATATAATTTAAATCGACTGAAATTTTTCTATTATCTCTTTTTGATACAATTAATTTTGAAGAATTTGATGATTCAGATACAAACAAATATGCTTCGTCTTTCGATAAATCTTTTGTGTTTATATCAAACATACAAAATACATTACCAATTTCATAATTTTCTTCAATCACATCTTCATACATTAAATCAAAGAATTCATCTGTATCATATATACCAGATGGTTCAATAATGATTCTATCATATTGTTTATGAATTAAAGAAATTAGTTTTGTTTTAATTCTTCTTTTGTGACAATCTTTATCACCACCAATTACCATTTCTGTATCAACAGAAAGATTTGAAACTAATAATAAATCAATGTTTATAGCTCCGAAATCATTTTCTATAACACATATTTTTTGTCCATTAGATTTTAAGTAAGATACATATTCTTTAATAAACGTAGTTTTACCACTACCTAAGAAGCCTGTAATTAAATCAATTTTAGTCATTATATCTTAGTCCCACATTGATAAAAATCTTCCTAGATTTTCCATGTATAAATCATGGTCCTCAAAGTACGTTCTATGTCTACTCTTTGGGTATAAAATCCATTCTTTATAAGATTTAATCTTATCATACATTATTTTATTTTGAAGAGGAGTTGATTCATCATTAACTCCACTACAAATTAATGTAGGAACATTAATTTCATCTAACTTATCAGTATACTCATAGTCTTTAAGTGTACCAGTAGGTCTAAATTCTGACTTTCCCCAAGCAGTCTCGTAACACTCGGAACTGTCAGGCTTAACTCTTGTTAAGCATTCAGGGTCATCATCTTTTCTCTCAAATACGAACTTTTGATAATAGTAATTTAAAGCGTTACTTGCTTCAGGTGAAGAAAAATCATCTAATGCTTCATACTTTTTAAGTAATTCTTGATACTTAGGATCAATTAAATTAATCAATCTATGACATTCTTTATCCCACAAGGATGCACTTGAAAGTGTCGAAGATAATGTGATTGATTTGACACCTTTTGGCTTTTTATCACACATATAAATGATAAGTAACATTCCGCCCCATGAATGACCAAGTAAGTGAATCTCTTTTAAGTTTAATTTTTCTCTTAAATTAATAAGTTCATTAACCCATGTTTTTTTGTTCCAAAGTTCTTTATGACCTTTTTCAATTATTGACTTACCACAACCAATTTGGTCATACATAATAATAGGTCTATCACTTGTAATAGCTAATTCATCAAATAATTCAAATGAATTATGTGTTGAGCCAGGACCACCATGTAACATTAATAGCGGTGTATTCTTTCCTTTAGGATTTACTATTCTATAATATGTTTTATATTCTAAATAATCTAGATAACCTTCTAAAATTTCCATATAATACCTCATTATTAATTATACATTAAATAATGTAAAATTAAAAAGAATATGTAATCATAAATCAGATATAGAGTAATCAATTGCTTTTTTACATATTATTTATTATATCGGAAAATTTATTTACAATATGAATAAATCAAGTTATGATAAATGCGGGGTATATATGAATTTATTTAAAAAATTTATATTAATTACATTTGTTTTGCTTGTATGCTTAAACACAAAATCACTGTATGCTAGTAATAGTATAGTAGGCTATGTACTGAACGAAAACGGCGAAGAATCTACTCTATTTAAATCAGACTTGCCACAAATAAAGGTTAGTGAAACTAATTCAACATTACCAAGTTTAGAAAAAGAATCATCATCTATCAATCCATGTGCTATTATCGGTGATGACAATAGAGTGACTTTGAAAGACTACGAGTATACACTTGCGCCTTATAGATCAGTATGTAGATTAACCATATCTTTCAAAGAAGACAAAAATACAAGCTATGTTGGAACTGGTTTTTTAGTTGGTCCACATACAGTATTAACAGCATGTCATATGGTTTATGATTGTTCAGAAGAACATGATTATGGTTGGTTTGACAATATAAGTATATCGTTTGGAACATATGTAAATAATGATAGTTATACTATAAATCCATATGGCGTAATAACTGAATTTTCTTCTGTTTCTTGTGGTTCATATAGGAACACAGAAAAAAGTGATGACGACTGGGCGCTTATAGAATTAAAACTAGTATTGGAGATGAATTTGGTTATTTTGGTTTAACTTCAGAACTTGAAAAAAATAATTCTTTAAAAACAATCGCTTATTATGGGGATTACTACGGAAATATGGGATACTCTTTTGGAAAAGTAAAAAAAATTGATACATATAAATTTGACCATGATTGTGATATCACAAGTGGTGCAAGTGGCGGAGCAATACTTAAAACCGATTCAAATAAGGTAGTAGGTATTGTATCATCAGAGTCAAGTTATTGGTTATTTGGCACACATTATTCAAATCATGCTTGCAGGGTTTCTATATATATAATAAATTGGGTCAATGAAAGGTTATAGGTTTTGAAATGAAAAAAAAATTTTTTTTGTTATTAATTATTCCAATATTAATAATTGTTTCTTTAACAATTATAATTTGTTCTAAAAAAACTGCAAATATAGAAGTTTATGAAGTATCAGACTACGTTCACTATAAATTAATTGATGAAAAAATCACCGGTTCTACAAGTGACAAAAATTATGTTTGTGAAGTCTTTTTACAATTTGAAAACACAGATTATGAAGCTTCAGGTAGTCAAAGCTCAATGAATTACTATGTTAAAAAAGGATTTTCTAAAATAGCTGCATCCGATTTAAAAGTTGGAGATAAATTATATTTCAAATATAATCAAATAAATCAATCAATACCAGCAATTGCTTATGGTAGTTATTTATACATGTGTTAATTAATATTTGTCTCCAAAACATTACAATCTTAATATTTTTTTAATTAAATTTTATAAAGCTCGTCTAATTTCATAATTTAGACGAGCTTTTTTTATAATATAATTATTTATTTTGAACTTTTGAAACTAGATATCTTACAAGAACAAT
Source organism: Alistipes finegoldii (assembly GCA_963621965.1). GTDB lineage: Bacteria > Bacillota_I > Bacilli_A > Acholeplasmatales > Anaeroplasmataceae > JAEELC01. Next base: position 7,574 of record CAVFGN010000028.1, on the reverse strand, counting down.
TAATTCATGTAAAATTAATGGGATAAATGAAACAACCATTGTCCATAACCATTCAGTTGTATCTAAGTTAGCTGTTGAGAATACAGCACGAACGGCAGGAACTTCGATAACTAGTAATTGTAATAAAATACCGACAACAAAGGCAATAGCCATCATCTTGTTCTTATCTTTAAAGACATGAATGAATGAGTGATTAACATCAGACATACCAATCATATGGATCAATTCACCAAACGCAAGAGCTGTGAATGCCATAGTTTGAGCTTGATGTAAAATTTCTTCATTAGTTTCATAGTAATCTTTAATATGAGATAAATGATGAATTCCGTTTTCCCATGCTGGAATAAAGTAAGCAAGGATTACACCAATTGTTAAAATAGCACCATAGATCAATGTAACAGCTAAACCACCATTTGCAAAAATACCTTCATTAGGATCACGTGGTTTTTGTTTCATTACATCTTTTTCTTTTGGTTGCATACCAAGCGCAATCGCAGGAAGTGAGTCAGTAACTAAGTTAATCCATAATAAGTGAATTGCAATAAGTGGTGCAGGAAGACCGACTAATATTAATGCAAACATAATTAATACTTCTGCAATGTTTGAAGAAAGTAAGAATATAACTGTCTTCTTTATATTAGCATACATTCCTCTTCCTTCTTCGCAAGCTTTTTCAATTGAAGCGAAGTTATCATCAACAAGTACCATATCAGCAGCACCTTTCGCAACATCAGTACCTGTAATACCCATTGCAATACCAATATTTGCTTGTTTTAAAGAAGGTGCATCGTTTACACCGTCTCCTGTCATCGCACAAATATTACCATTTGCTTGGAAAGCTTTAACAATTTGAACTTTATTTGTAGGAGATACACGTGCAAATACGCGTGCATTCTTTACACATTCTTTTAATTCTTCTTCTGACATTTTATCTACATCAGCACCAGTAAAACATTGATCTTTAGTTTCAACAATACCTAATTTTTTAGCAATCGCATAGGCAGTATCTTTATGGTCGCCGGTAATCATTACAGTAATAATACCAGCTTCTTTAAATTTAGCTACTGCAGGACCTGCTTCTTCACGAGCTGGGTCAATCATTGCGACTAAACCGACAAAAATTAAATCTGATTCTTCAATTTCATTTTTATTTGTATAAGCAAGTGCAAGTGCACGTAGTGCATTATCTGCAAAATATGCATTTGCTTTATTGATATTTTCAATATCTGTGTTTGTAATTGGTCTGACAACATTATTTTCAAGAATATGAGTAGTATGCTTTAATATAGAATCAAGTGCTCCTTTAGTGTAGATAATTGATCCGTCTTTTGTCTCATGTTTTGTAGACATCATCTTTCTAACTGAATCAAAAGGATATTCTGCCACACGAGGAGTAGTACTTTCTAAATCTTTTTTATGCATGTCAAAATTATTTGCAAATGCAACAAGTGCAATTTCTGTAGGATCACCAAATAAACCTTCATCAACTGTCGCATTTGAGCATAAAGACATACCACAAGCTAGAGTTCGTAACATTTGATCATTATTCTCTTTGTTAAACTCTTCTTCTTTGTAATACGTGTTATTAACATAAGCTTCAACAACAGTCATCTTGTTTTGTGTAAGAGTACCAGTTTTATCTGAACATACAACACTAACTGCACCTAAGGTTTCAACTGAAGGTAATTTTCTAACGATTGTATTTGCATGTACCATTCTTTGAACGCCAAGTGATAATACAATAGTAACAACAGCACTTAAACCTTCAGGAACAGCAGCTACCGCAAGAGAAATAGCTGACAATACAGCATCAATCCAAGAATCAGCCTCGCTTTGGTTACCATCGATAAAAATCCAAACGATTTCAGCAATTAATACCGCAACAACAATACCAAGAGTTAAATAGCCTAAAAATTTAGATAATTTAGCTAAAACTTTTTGAAGTGGAGTTTCCTCGTCACTTGCGTCGTCAAGTGCGTCCGCAATCTTACCAATTTCAGTATTCATACCAGTATTTACGACAATACCTTTACCTCTACCATAAGATACAGTTGTAGACATATAGCACATATTAGCGCGGTCTCCTATACCCACTTCATCACTAAATACGATAGAAGCATCTTTTTCAACAGGAACAGATTCACCTGTTAAACTAGATTCAGCACATTTAAGATTAACTGATTCAACAAGTCTTAAATCTGCACCAATTGTATCTCCCTCTTCGATAACAACTAAATCACCAGGAACTAGTTCGCTAGATTTAACCTTAATTCTTTTTGAATCACGAATAACAAGAGATTCAGGGCTTGACATCTTTTTAAGTGCGTCTAAGCTTGTGTTAGCCTTTACTTCTTGCACTGTACCGATTAGTGCATTAATGATAATAACCGCCATAATAATAATTACATCAGGCCAGTCACCAACTTTTAAAAAGTTAAATTTTTCCCCACTTTGAATACACTTAACTGTATCATAGATAGAAACAATGATTGTAACAAGTATAGCTGCAAACAATACATAAATCATCGGATCTTTTAATTGAGAAATGAAAATTTTAAACCATGAATCTTTTTCTTTTTCTTTTAGTTCGTTTTTTCCATAAATTTGTTGTCTTTTAGTCACTTCTTCTTCACTTAAACCGGATTCAAAATCACAATTTAAGTTAGTTTTTAACTCAGACAAATTTTTGGTTTCAAACGCTTTGTTTTCTTTTTCCATAAATTCCTCCGTAAAAAAAACAAGTATTTTCATACTTGTCGTTAGACCTAGTATGAAATCATACTTAAGTCTTGATATTTAATATAATTCCGGGATTACTCCGTGATGACGAAATTATAACCTCTATTGAGGTAATCTACTCTCTTAAGACAAAATAATTATACCAAAAACAATTATATTTTCAATAGTTTTTGGTATAATTCAAGTCTACTTTAGTTATTTTGAATCCACTTTTTTATACATGTTTCAACGTTTTCAGGTTTACCATAATAGTAACCTTGTATTTCATCAGCTTTTAATTTTTTTAAAAATAATACTTGATCATAAGATTCAACACCTTCTACACAAGTCTTAATTTTAAGTTCTTTACATAAGTTGATAACAATTGTTAATATTGTTTGACTCTTTTCTGTGAAATTAAACATGAATGAATTGTCAATCTTAATTTCATCAAAATCAATTTCTCTTAATGTTGATAAGGAGGAATAAGCCGATCCAAAATCATCCATTAAAACATCGTAACCTGCATTCTTAAACTTACGAATTTCATCTTTTATAAATTCTATATTAGATAAGATTGTAGTTTCTGTAATTTCAATCTGAAAATATTTATGAGGCAAATTATAGGAATCAATGATATCATTAATTTTTTTGCTAATATCTACAACATTAAAATCAATTCTTGATATATTAAATGATACGGGAACAACTTTATAGCCTTTGTCGATAAGATTCCTCATATTTTTAGCTGTTTGTTTTAGTATCTCAAAATCAATTTTATAAGTAATGTTATATTCATCTAAAACAGGAATAAATACAGATGGTGAGATAAAGCCTTTTTCTTTACTTATCCAACGTGCTAGTGATTCAAATCCCGTTAACTTATTTGTATAAGGATTAAATTTAGGTTGGTAATAAGCAATAATTTCGTTATTTTCAATAGCTTTGTCGATATTTTCAAGAATATATTGTCTAGTCTCATAATCTTTACCTAAAACTTCGTTAAATTTTACATAATGAGATTCATATTCAGATTTATCACTATCACATGCGAGTCTTGCACGATCACAATAAACATCAATTTGTTCGCGCCCGTCTATTTCACAAATACCGACACGAAGAGTTGCAAACATTTCAGTGTTTGAATTATTAAAATCAGTAAATATTTTTTCTATCTTCTCTTCAACATTCACATTTGGCACAATACAGAAGAATTTATCTTCCGCAAATCTTGCGCATCTATTTTTACCAAAAGATTTTTCAAGAAGTCTAGCAACATCGATAAGCAACTTAGATCCTTCATCAAAACCATATTTTTTGTTATATCGTTTAAATGAATTTATATTAAATGCTAAAATAACTGGATTTTGATTAAGTTTATAAATATCATTGTTAAAATCATTATAAATATAATAGAATTCATCCATCATATATAAATTAGTTAAAGTATCCAAATTAAATTTAGATTCAACGTGTAAGAAAGTATTAGCTGCTTTCTTTTTACGTTCAGTTTTTAATGCATACATTCTATCTTCCGCAATATTGATCATATGACTAACATTAGGCTGACTAAAATTTTTAGCAAAAGTTGCGCCGTACGAGAATTCAACTTTATCAATTAAATCGCCTTTATATTTTAGACAATCTTTTACAATATTATCAGTAACAGTTTTTATTGTCTCTTTATCAGTATAAAGTAAGCCGATAAATTCATCTCCACCTGTTTTATATAGAGTTCCGAGTGCTGATAAATGTTTATTGGCGATTTTTGCGTAAGCTTTAATAAGTTCATCCCCAGCATCATGTCCTATTGAATCATTAGTAACTTTCAAATTATCAATATCCGATACATATACAGTAAAATCATTATCTATAGGATGTTTATTTAACATTTCTAAAGCTTGATTATAAGCTCGCCTATTTAATAAGCCTGTTAGTGTATCATGTGTTGCTTGATATTGCAGGTCGTGTCTTAATTTAGTCTTTGATACACACCAATATATAGTGCTAAGTACTGCTACTATTGATACTACAATAATTAAAATAGAAACAAATAAATGTTCTTTAATTAAATTTAAAAAACTAAATGGTTCTACTTGAGTTTCTTCAATATAGGAAACAATTGTATTTTGAATATTTTCACTTCCTAAAATGCTCAAGCCTCTATTTAATATAGATAGTAAACTAGTGTAATCAGTGCAAAGCGCAATTTTATAGTTAATTTTTAAATTAGTATCACTAATAATAAAATTATCTTTTTCGTTTATCCATAAACTTTGTCTATAATTTGATACAAAAGTAAAATCTGCTTTTCCATTTTTAACCATATTTAAACATTCGTTTAAATCTTGACAATATATACGATTGCAGTCTGGTAAATACTCATTTGCAAAGTTTAAATGAAGTGGAGAATCACTAACGATTGCAACTGTATAGTTAGATAAATCATCATCAAGTATATTTTTATAACTAGAATTAGTATATATAAGTTTAATTGTAGATGTTACAACTGTATTTGTTACTAAGATTCCTTCATTTTCAGCTTTATAGATTGATCCATAAGAAGGCACTACCATGTCAAGAACACCATTTTTTAAGTCTGCAATCATGGATGAATAACTACTATATTTATAAAAATTGAAGTTTAATTCTAAACCATAAATTTGAAATATTTGATTTAAGATGTTAACAAATGAACCTTGAACATCCCCTTTAGTACTGTCATTAATGAACGGATAATAATCATAATATCCTATATCAATTGTTTCGTTTTGACTAATCCAAGATTTCTCAACACTTGATAACATTCTTCTACTTGGAGTATCGCTATAATATCTATTTGCTAAATCAGTTAAAAAAGATTGATCATCTTGAATTATATTACTCTGAGCTGTATTAATAAGTGATAATAAATCTGAGCGAGTACTTGATACTGCAATGTAAATTTCACTAGCACTAAATTCACAAATTGGATATAATCCTGAATTCACGTTTAAATAAAGATCACAGTAAGCTAGAAGGTCACAATTGATTGTATTAAAAATTTCATCGAAATTATTTTTGATTTTGCCTTCAAATTCTACGATATTTAGATCAAGATCATTGTCAAGATTCCACTTTTTAACTTGCTCGACTAAAATAGTACCTTGTTCTACGGCAACAGTTTTTCCGTATAAATTAGAATAATCTTGATACATTGATGCGTCTTCATCTTTAGAATACAAATAATAAGTTTCTGTTCCCATTGGAAGTTGAGGATATAATATTCCTGCTTCCTCTCTGTCATCAGTTTTAGAAACTCCTAAAATCATATCAATTTCATTATTTATTAACTTTTTAACACCATTAGCACGATCAATTTTCTCATATGTAAAATCTATGTTCTCATATTGACCAATAGTTTGTAAATAATCATAAGCGTATCCTAAACGTCTTGTAATATTACCACTCTTATCAGTTATTTCCTCAAAGAAATTTGGTTCAGTAAAATAGGCAACATTGCAACTAGTGTTAGAAGCTGTTTGTGGTGTTCTCAAATCTTTTGCACATAGCTTAATATTAAAAAAAGAAAAGAATAAGAAAATTAGTATTATAAAATATGAAGTTTTAATTAGTGTTTTTTTCTTTATGTTCATAATTAACCCCATAAAAGTAATTTTATTATAACATCTTATAGGGTTTTGGTCAAAAATTATACTTCTATTTCTTTAGTATCATTAAGAAGTAATTTAGTAGTTTCATCATCTAACACTTCGATATTCTTAAGTGTTCTATTAATTGCGCGGGTTCTAGTTCCGACTAATTTTTCAAGATCGTCAGCCGCATTCATAACTTTCTTTTGTGTTTTTTCAAGCACATCTGTAAATTTTTCAAATTCATTCTTCACAGCACCAAGTAATTTAAACACATCAGCACTCTTCTTTTCGATTAATAAAGACTTAAATCCCATATTTAAAGAATTGACAAAGGCACTAAATGTTGTAGGTCCCGTTAAATTTACTTTATATGTTTTTTGAATTTCTTCAAATAACCCCATATTTAATACCTCTAAGTAAAGTCCTTCAAGAGGTAAGAATATTATTGCAAAATCTGTTGTATTAGGAACGTCTATATATTTATCATGTACATCTTTTGCATATTTTAATAAATTTGAACGTAATATTTTTTTTGCTTTATTAATTTCCTCTACGTCGCCTGATTCATGAATTTTAGAATATGCTTCATAAGGGAATTTAGAGTCAACAGGTAAATAAATGTGATCATCTTTTGTGCCAGGAAGAATAATTGCAAATTCAACTTTATCATTTGATCCTTTTTTGGTTGCTACATTCTCTTCGTATTGTCCACTTGTTAAGAATTCTCTAATAATATTACCAAGTATAACTTCACCCATAATACCTTTAGTTTTAACATTAGTTAAAACACTCTTTAGAGATCCAACGTCGCTTGCAATACCTTTAATTTCTCCTACTGCTTTGTTAACGTCTCCTATGCCTTGAATAACAGATGCAAATGAATTTTTTAACTTTTCATCTAAAGTCTTTTGAAGTTTTTCATTTACTGTTTCATTAATTTGATTTAATTTTTCCGTATTATCTTTTCTAATTTGTTCAAGATTCTTATCTAAATTTGTATTTAATCCTTTTAGCGTCTCATTAGTATTTTCTTTAAATTCAGACATTTTTTCTTTTAAAGATTTGTTAAATTCTTCAAGCGTTTGTTTAACAGTTAAATTTAATTCTTTAATATCACTTGTTAATTTATTCATTATCTCTTCTTTTTGTTCTTGATTGTTTTTATTTGTTATATTTTTAAATTCTAAAAATTCTTTATTTAGTTTTTCATCACTATCATTT
>CAVFGN010000027.1:0-27145 GCA_963621965.1 Alistipes finegoldii | reverse complement strand
ATCAACTTGTTACTTAATTTCGTATATTTATTGTCATATGTTCAGTTTTCAAAGACCTAACGGCTTAAAAGCCTTATCAATTCTACATCAAATATTTTTTCAAATCAAATGATTTTTAAATATTATAGTAAGAAAATGGTGGTCAGGGTTGGTTTCGAACCAACGAACCCTAAGGATCAGATTTACAGTCTGACGCGTTTAGCCTCTTCGCTACCTGACCATTTATTCAATTCAGCACTTAATCACAGCGCTTTTTAATTATAGTATAGAATTTTATATAAATCAATAGTTTTTTTAAAATATTTTTCCGAAAGTTAGAAAAAGTTTTAAATTAAAGGTTTTAGATTATTAAAAGGAGAGAAAATGTATTTAATTTTCTCTCTTAATAGGTTTCTTCAATTTCTTTTCAAGTTCAAAGCCAGACATCATGATGATTCTCTGGCAACCAATGCACATAAGTTTATAATCCGCACCATTTCGTAAAACCTTCCACTCTTTAGATCCGCAAACATGGTTTTTTTTGAAAGTTAATATTTCATCTATATTGTACATATTATGCCTCTAATAAATTATTTATGAATTTTTTTAATTCTTCTTCAGTTTTAAAATTTAAAACAAGGGAAGTCTTCTTGATTTTTGCAACATTATTATATTTATTTGATAATTTATTTTCAAGTTCAATATCACTTTTAGATCTTTCTTTTTTAACAATAGGTTTAGCTTTTTCTTCATTCGAAACAAGCTTTTCAACCTCACGAACAGAAAGATTTTCATCAACTATTCGTTTGGCAATAGTTTTAATCTTTTCCTTATCTAATAATTTAGATAAAGCGCGCGCATGTCCCATCGATATCTTCTTTGAATCTACTAAAGTCATTACTTCTTCTGGCAAATTTAAAAGACCTAGCATATTAGTTACATAAGACCTTGTTTTACCTACACGAGTTGCTACTTCTTTTTGTGTAAGATCGAGTTCTCTCATGATTTGGTTATATGCTTTAGCTTCTTCGATAGGAGATAAATTTTCTCTTTGAAGATTTTCAATTAACGCTAACTCGATCATTTTACTTTTTTCATATTGTCTAACAATTGCAGGAATAGAGGGTTTATTTAATAATTGGCTTGCTCTAAATCTTCTTTCACCAGCAATTATGACATAGTGATTTCCTACTTCTTTAACAATAATCGGTTGAATAACACCATGTTCTTTTATAGAAGCCGCTAAATCATTCAATTCAACCTCATCAAATACATAACGTGGTTGATAAGGATTTGGTTTAATTTGATCAAGAGGAATTTCAACAATGTTTTCTAGTGTATCCTCATCTCTAACGTTTTCATTCAATAAATCTTGTAAAGTTTTCTTATTGCTCATTTTTAATAATCTCCTTTGCAAGTTCTTTAAATTGTTTAGCCGAAGAACTTCTAACTGCATATTCTAAGACAGACATGCCGTAGTTAGGTGCAATTTGTGCTTTAACATCTGTAGAAATAATAGTTTTAAAAACTTTTTCACCAAAACATTCTTTTATTTCACTAACAATTGCCCAGTTAGACTTAACACGTTTATCTAACATTGTAAGCAAAATACCTTCAATTAAAAGTTGCTTATTATTAACCTTTTTCTTTTTTTGAACAATCTTAATTGTATTTAAAAGTTGTGTTAAACCATCAATCGCTAAAAATTGACATTGAACAGGAATAATTATAGTGTCTGCCGCATATAAACTAGATACTGTTATAAGCCCAAGAGAAGGTGGGCAATCTAAAATAATATAATCATAATTCTTTTTGACTTCTTCAAGTTTTTCACTAAGTATAAAATCTTTATCGGGATTGTCTATAAATTTTGTTTCCAAATTAGACATATTAATATTAGACATAACAAGATCGCATTTTGCATATTTAGGATGCAAAATACAACTAGAAAGTGCAACATCACCTATTAAGCACTCAAATATAGTATTTTGACTATATCTATCAAGGCCTAGGGAAAGTGTAGCAGAAGCTTGCGGGTCCATATCTATTAATAATGTAGTCTTACCAAATCTAGATAAGGCATCAGCTAAATTAACTGCAGTGGTAGTCTTTCCTACTCCACCTTTTTGATTTGTAATAGCTATAGTTTTGCAAGACATTAAAACCCCTCCTTTACTTAATAGGATTCTTCTTTATTTGTGCAAATTGTCTAGGGTATTTTTTAGGTGTTTCCTTAACTTTTTTGATAATTATAAAATATCTACTACCCAAATCATTAGGAAGAACGAAATTTTTAATATCAACAATTTCTCCACCAAGTACTTTAATTGCATTCTTAGCTTCATTTAATTCTTCTTCATATTGAATAGCTTTCATTGCAACAAAATATCCGCCAATCTTAGTTAAAGGTAGACAAAGTTCGGAAAGTAGTGATAGTCTAGCTACAGCACGTGCACTAACAACATCATAACTTTCTCTCTTATCTTTTGCCGCATCCTCAGCGCGATTATGATATGCTTTAACGTTACATAAATTTAATTTTTCAATTAATTCATTTAAAAAAATTATTCTTTTATTCAAGGAATCTATAATATCTACTTTAACACTACTGTTTATTATAGCACACGGAACGCTAGGGAAACCTGCGCCCGCGCCTACATCACATAAAGTTTTATTGTTTAAATCTATAGCCTTAGTTAACAAAATAGAATCAAGAAAATGTTTATAAAATACATCATCGTGTTCTGTGATAGCTGTTAGATTAGTATGGGTATTATATTCTACTAAAAAGGAAAAATAAGTTTCAAACTTTTCTAATTGACTATTAGAAATATCAAGTGAATATTTATTCGCGATTTCAATAAAGTCCATCCTATTTTCTCCTTAATGATTCTAAATATACAGACAATACTGCGATATCTGCAGGGTTAACTCCTGAAATTCTACTAGCCTGTCCTAAAGTTTGAGGTATAATCTTTTTAAACTTTTCTCTAGCCTCTAGTGCTATATTATCAATTTTATCCCAGTCAATATCAAGAGGAATAGCTTTTTCATCTAACGATTCTAATTTCTTAGCTTGATTTAGAGCTTTTTGAATATAGCCTTCATACTTAATTAATATTTCAACTTGTTCAATTACTTCATCCTCGAATTCTAAATTCAAAAGCTTTTTAATATGTAGAACATTTATTTCAGGTCTTTTTAACATTTCAAAGCCCTTAATAGATTCTTTTAATGGACTCGAATTAATAGATGATAAATATTCATTGTTTTCTTTTGACATTAATACATTATTTGTCTTTAGATATTCCATACATTTATTAATATTATCAATTTTTTGAAGTAATCTATCATGTTGTTCTTCGCTTATTAAGCCGTATTTGTAGCCATATTCTCTAAGTCTTATATCAGCATTATCGTGTCTAAGCAACAATCTATATTCTGATCTACTTGTAAGTAAACGATAAGGTTCTTCAGTTCCTTTTGTAACAAGGTCATCAATTAATACACCAATGTAAGCCTCGTCTCTTCTTAAAATAAATGGTTTTTCACCTTTTATTTTTAATGCCGCATTAATACCAGCCATTAAGCCTTGGCAAGCAGCTTCTTCATAACCACTAGTCCCATTAATTTGACCAGCACAAAATAAATTTTCAACAAGTTTTGTCTCTAAATTTGGATATAATTGTAAAGGATTAATTGAATCATATTCAATTGAATATGAATACTTAATAACTTCACAATCTTTTAAGCCTGGAATTAAACGTATCATTTTATCTTGAATAGGAGCTGGCATAGAAGTTGAGAATTCACCTAGATAACATTGGTCCCATTCAAGGCTTTCAGGTTCTAAGAATACTTGATGTCTTTCTTTATCTTTAAACTTTAAAATCTTTGTTTCAATCGAAGGACAATATCTAGGTTCAACACCTTCAATAACTCCTCCATACATAGCACTTTCCTTAATATTATCAGAAACAATCTTATGAATTTCAGGATTTGTATAAGTTAGGTAACAAGGAATATTCACCTTGTTAATAGGTTCATATCCCGGGTCAAATGAAAAGTGATAAGGCAAGTCACTACCTGGAGCTAATTCAGCTTTAGAATAATCAATAGTACTTGCTTTAATTCTAGGAGGTGTACCTGTTTTTAAACGACGTACATCAAATCCTAAATCTTTTAATTGTTTACTTATACCATGACTTGTAGCTTGGTCGTCAGGTCCTGCCTCATAGAAAGAGTGACCTCTAAAAATCAAACTAGATAAATAAGTTCCTGTAGTTAAAATAACTGTTTTTCCAAAAAATTCATCACCATTTTGGCAGACAACGCCCTTAAGTTTATTGTTATCTACTATTAAATGATCAACGTAAGCTTCATGTAAAGTTAAATTCTTTGTATTTTCTAAGTGTAGTCTCATTTGCTTAGTATATAAAACTTTATCATTTTGCGAACGAAGAGCACGAACTGCCGGACCTTTTGAAGAATTTAGCATCTTAATTTGTAGTCTTGTTAAATCTGCATTTTTTCCTTGGTACCCTCCAAGTGCGTCTATTTCTCTTACAACAACGCCTTTTGCTGGTCCACCAACAGATGGATTACAAGGCATTGAGCCAAGCATATCAAGATTACCACTTATAAGTAATGTTTTTAGACCCATTTTACTTGTGGCTAGGCACGCTTCACAACCAGCATGTCCGCCTCCTACTACTATTACATCAAAATCCATATTAATAGTCGAGTAAATAAAGCTCGACATTGCCTCTCTTTCCGTGTTTAACAACATTTTTAAGTTTTAAAGTTTTAAACAATATTAAAATCTACACAATATTTTTATTTTAGCATTTAAAAATATAAAGTAAAGAAAAGAAAACAAAATCAAAGCACAAAGCCTTGATTTTTTCATTTTATAATTAATCAACTAGATATGAGTATAATAACTCCATGGTATTATTTATACCATCCATATGAGTTCTCTCAGCACCATGACTTCCGCTAACGCCTTGGCCAATTAGTGCACCTTTCGCATCAAGCCCTGCTCTCCAAGCAGCACCGATATCAGAACCATAATATGGAAATATATCAACTGTATAATTTAAATTTTTATTCTTCGCAATTTCAATAAGCCTTGTTGTTAAATCATAGCTGTAAGGACCGCCTGAATCCTTTGCACAAATTGAAACAGCAAATTCATTACCAGCTAAGTCCTTTCCAACACATCCCATATCAACAGTTACAAATTCATCAATCGAAGTGTCTACAGTAGCTGCACCATGTCCCACTTCTTCTTGGTTAACAAAATATATAAAAGTATCATAATGAGGAATTACATTTTTATCCTTCATTTCTTTTAAAACACCAAGAATACCAATTACACTACCCTTATCATCAATAAATCTAGATTTTAAAAAACCAGACTCGGTTAAAACTGTCTTAGGATCATAACAAATATAGTCCCCGTTTTGGATTCCTAAATTCAAAACATCTTCTTTTGATTTAACTACTTCATCAAGTCTAACAACTAAAGTATCTAAATTACGTGGAGCCGTTTTTGCATCTTCATATACATGAACAGATGCAGATTTACAAATGATAGTACCAGTATATACTTTGTTATCTCTTGTATATACCTTACAATACTCACCATCAAGCGTAGGTAAACTAGGTCCACCTACATTTGTAACAGATAAAGTTCCGTCGGAATTGATAGATCTAACCATAAGGCCAAGTGTATCAACGTGTGCGCTGGTTGCAACCCTTTTAGAAGAATCTCTTCCTTTGATGAAAATTTTGATATTACCTTTATTAGTAACATCAGCTTCATAACCTAAATGAAGTAATTCTTCAAGCAATACTTTATCAATATTTTCTGAAAAACCAGTAGGTGAATCAGTTAAAAATATTTTATTAATTATAGATTTAACATAAGATAAATTCATTTTTATTTTCCTTATTTAATATTTTTATAAGTTTCTGCTAGTGCTTCTTTTGTAAAGCCAAAGTGTTCATGCATATAACTAATAGGTGCAGAAATACCAAATGTATCAATGCCTTTTACATTACTTGCATATTTATACCAAGGCATTGTTGCGCCCATCTCGATAGCTAAACGCTTAGTACATTTTTGAGGCAATACTTGTTCTTTATATTGTTCTGTTTGCTTATCAAATAAGAACGGAGAAGGCATAGATACAACACGGATACTATAGCCTTGTTCTTCAAGTAATTTAGCAGTGTCTATCGCAATAGACAACTCAGAGCCCGATGAAATTAAGATTCCATCGAAGCGCGAATTAGTTTCATATACTACATAAGCACCTTTGTATACACTATTTTTGTCAGTATGTTCTAGCATAGGAAGACCTTGACGACTTGTAGTAATAACTGTTGGAGTTTTTTTACTATTCATCGCAATTTCAAGTGCGCCCTCAACTTCTTTTGCATCTGCAGGACGAATCACGTTTAAATTAGGAATGGATCTCATCATTGTAAAATGTTCAATAGGTTCATGTGTAGGACCGTCTTCACCAACACAAACAGTGTCATGTGAGAAAATGAAAATTGAAGGTAGTTCCATCAAAGCGGCCAAACGAATTGCTGGCTTCATGTAGTCTGAGAACACAAAAAAACCAGCACCAAATGATTTTAATCCACCATGTAGATTAATACCATTTACAACAGCACCCATCGCATGTTCTCTAACGCCAAATCTAATATTTCTTCCGTATTTAAATAACGGCTCATAGTTTCCGTCAAGTCCACGAACAAATGTAGAACTTGTAAGGTCAGCCGAACCTCCAATTAAACTTGCATTTTGACGAGAATATTCATCTAAATATGCACCAAGTATTTTTCGTGTTGATTCTTTTGTGCCTAGAGGATAAATAGGTAATTTACTAGAATCAAATTTGAAATCATTATAAATGTGTTTTTCAAATTCTTGATATTTTTCATTATGTTTAGTTTGATAGATAGATAACATTTGATTATAGATGTTATCTCTGTCTTGACCTTTTTCGTATACAAGTTTTCTAAAATTCTCGTAAACTTTTGGATCAACCTCAAAAGCATCATATTTATATTTAAGAGTTTGTTTTAATGCCTTAGTATTAGCCTCGCCTAATGGCTTACCATGGCACGAATTAGTTCCACTATCAGGAGAACCAAAACCAATAACAGTCTTGATTTCAATAATAGTAGGCTTATCGCTTTCTTTAGCGTTAGCTATAGCTTTATCTATAGAATCAATATCATTACCATCTTCTACCTTAGAATAATTCCAGCCCATAGCTTTAAACTTGCCAGATACTGACTCAGTATTTGCAAGTTCAACTTCACCGTCTAATTGAATATCATTTGAATCATATAATAAGATTAATTTTTTTAAGTTCAAATGTCCAGCAAGGGAGATAGCTTCTTGAGCTATACCTTCTTGAAGATCACCATCTCCACATAATACATAAGTATAGTGATCAACTGGTTTTAAATTATCAATATTAAATTTATTAGCTAAGAAATCTTCAGCTAGTGCCATACCTACGCTAGTCGCAATGCCTTGACCAAGAGGTCCTGTAGTCATTTCGACACCGTCAGTAAATTTATATTCAGGGTGTCCTGGAGTTTTTGAATTGTATTGTCTAAAATTCTTTAAATCATCCATGGAGATATTAAAGCCGCATAAATGATATAAAGCATATAACATTGCGCTCGCATGACCTGCAGATAGAACAAATCTATCTCTATTAAACCAACTTGGATTTGCTGGGTCAATATTCATATGACGTGTAAATAAAGTATAAACAATAGGAGCACTTCCTAAAACAATTCCTGGGTGACCACTATTTGCTTTATTAATCATATCAACACCAAGTAGTCTAATGGTATTAACACATAAATTATCTAATTCGCTTGCCATAAATTTAACCTTACTCTTCTTTAATTTCCTTTTTTCAATTCTACAATTTTTATTTATATCCGATTTCCATCTATCTTCATCAGATGCATTTTTAAATTCATCACTAAATTAATATCCCATCAAAATTATAATACCTTCAAGTTCTTATTGTTAACCTATCTTCGGTAAATAATTTGTAGAAACTAGCTAATACATCTTCTTCATAATAGCATTCAAACCTGAATTAACTAATCATGTTATTCAATTCTTATTTAGTCATTTATTTCTTCTTTTGTTTCCTTTGTAGAATCTTCTTCTTTTGTTTCTTCTATCGAATCTTCTTTTATTTCTTCAACAGACTCATTTTCTTCTACTTCATCATCACTTTCGTGCCAATCAAAGTAATCATCAATATAAGTTCTTTGTTCTTTAAGTAACTTTTCGTATTTTACTTCGCCAAAATATTCTTTAATTTTTTCTAAAGCTTTTTGTTGTTCTTTAGTGATGTTATTGATTATATTCTTTCTAACGAATAGCATACCAATTAAATAAACAACAGGGATACCAAACATACAAATCATATTCGCTGTATCTGACATTTGTGCATTCGAGAAAATTCTATTCCAGTTTGCAATAAACAAGAACAAACAGATTACAACGATTGTAATAGGAATAACTATTTTACGTGAGAAATTTTTTTGCATTGTCTCACAGTTATCCCAAAATCCTAACCATTCTTTATTTACATCGACAGTATATAGTTCATTGAGTTTTTCATAATAGTCTTTTTCAACAGCTAAACGATAATTTTTACCGTCTTTACTTGACCAAACTGCAAACTTACCTTGCTTAGTAAACTCTTCTAAAACGTCTTTGTATTCATTCATATAATATATTTCAACACAATGACCATTTACATTTTGTGTTTCTATAGGTGTTGAAGGAATAGGTACATAATCTTCGCCTGGAGCTGGCTCTTGATAAGGAAGATTACCTAATTCTTCATATAATCTTTCGTTTAATTTCATATCTTAAATCCTTTCTAAATATATTCTAGTTTATTATATCATAATATGAAAATAAAATGGGAACAAAATCCACAAAATCTTCATAAATGTGACAAAATGAATTTATATAATATGTTATAATTAAGAAAACGAGGTGACTATGATGGGTAAAAAAGTTTTAATAGTTGAAGATGAATATGAGATTTCAAAAATAACTAAAGCTTATTTTGAAAAAGCAGGATATGAAGTTTTCCAAGCTTTCACAGGCGAAGAAGCTTTAAATGTGTTTCAAGCTGAGGATTTTGATTTAGTAACGCTTGATATAATGTTACCAAAATTAAATGGTTTTGAAGTACTTAAAATAATTAGAAGTTCTTCTTTAGTGCCAGTTATAATTATTACTGCACTAGATGACGAAGAAAATATTTTAAAAGGCTACGAACTAAAAGTAGACGACTACATGCCAAAGCCTTTTAATCCTAAAGTTTTAGTGGCTAAAGCTAATAATTTGCTAAATAGATTATCTAATTTGTCCACTACAACAAAATATCAAAAAGGGGCACTTGAATTAAACTTTGAAAAACATACAGTTTATAAAGATAATGAAGAAATTTTATTATCCAAGACAGAATTTGATCTTCTGGCTCTTTTAATTAAACTCGAAGATAGAGTATGTTCAAGAGACTTAATATTAGATGAAATTTGGGGGCAAGCAACATATGTGGATAACCGAATTGTAGATACTTATGTTAAAAATCTAAGAAAAATGATTAAGCCTTATAATTATATTAAAACAATATATAAATCCGGTTATATGTTTTCTTTAAAAGAAAGCGATAATAACAATGAAGAACAATAAATATAAATTTGAGACTTTAAGTGATAAAATAATTAAATTATTTTTATTATCTTATGGATTATTATATTTAATTATTTTGTCATTTTGTATTGCGACAGCTGTTATAAATAAAAACCTAATTTATCTAATTTCAATGTTAATTGTACTTTTAGTTATTACAATTCTTCCTGTTATTATATGTTACATAATAAAAGGTTTGTTATCTCCTTTAAATGAAATAAAAAGATACATACAAAATTTATCGCAATTTAAATATTATAAAAATAAACATTTCTTTGATATAGATGAATACAATTCAATATTTAATAGTATAAAAAATTTATCTGATATTTTAGAAGAGACTAAATTAAATTACGAAACCTATAGAAAAAGAATCAATGACTATAATACTAAAAAGCAAATAATTGAAATACAAGAAAAAGATTTAATTTATTCTATTTCTCACGAATTAAAAACTCCAATTTCAATTATCGAAACAGGAGCTTATGCAATAATAGATGGAATATATGAAGGTGAAGAGGCAAAAAAGGAATTAGAAATTATAATTGAACAATGCAAAGTTTCAATATCAATGATTCAATCCGTATTAAATGTATTTAAGTTATCTCAAGAGGATTTTCAAAGCAAAAAAGTATCATATTCATTAAGTGATCAGGTTAATTCTAAAATTAATGATTTTTCAGATATGATAAAAAAGTTTAATCATAAATTGATTACAAATATTGAAGCTGATGTATCAATTTCCGCTGTAGAATCGCAAATTAGTACAGTTTTATCAAATTCGATACAAAATGCAATTACATATTCTCCCGAAAACTCCGAAATTATTATCAGTGTAAAAAGTATAGGAAACGATTCAATATTTGAAATAATAAATACCAACGTAAAAATCGACGAGACTAAATTAGCACATATTTTTGAACCATTTACAAAAGTTGATGAGTCGCATACAAAAAAGAACTACACGGGAAATGGACTTGGATTATATATTAATAAACAGATACTTACAAAAATGAAATTTGACTTTGGTATGTTAAATATTGAAAATGGAGTTAAATTTTATTTTATTGGGAAAAAGAAATAGCGCCACTAGTTAAACTAGTGACGTTTTTTTAAAATAATAAACCTATAAGGTTGCCTAAGAAATTATTTTGATATAACCAACCCGAAATCGAATATCCTCTATTTTTATATCCTTCACCAAGTCCTGATGTAAGGCCTAAAATATCATAAGTGACAAATTGATTAAATCCTGCAATATTAGCTTTATTAGCAATTATAATTACTACAAATGTTAGTATTTGTAAAATGATATAAAAAATTATCAATTGTAAAACTATACCTAAAATACCATCCACTACTTTAACCGCAACAGAAGTTCTAAGTAATTTTGCTAAAAGTTTTAAAATCCAGAATACAATTTTTGTACCAATCCACAAAATTATAAAAGCAAGTACAACTAAAATAGCAGTTGTTACTAACGATGCTAAATTATTAGCTATATTTTGACATAAAGTAGCCGTATCAATATTTTGAGAATTTATAATAAATGTAGAAATAAATTCAGGAATACCAAATGTTTTCAAAGTCGAAATAGCACTTTCCTTATCAGTAATGGCTACAAAGGATTCGTTAGACATTATATTATTATAAAAATAAGTTGTCATTTTTTCGCCAAACCAAGGATAAAGTAGAGCATTTGCAAATTTTACGCAAAATAATAATGCTACAATTAGACCGCAAAATTTACGCGATATTTCAAGCGCTTTTATTAAAAATCCTTTTTTAAAACCTATAACTATCATTATTATGCAGGCAACCACAATAATAACGTCTATAAAGCTAAAACTTTTAGCATATTGATAGTTCATAATATTCCCTCCTTTTATTTATTAAATTATAACTCAAAATTCAAAAATTTTATATAATTTTTAAAAATAAAAAGGCCCTACTCACATCATGAACAAGCTTATGGCTGCTGTCTTCCGACCCTGACCAGGTTCACCGTCCACAATTGAGTAAAGCTATATGTATAATACCATATAGTGAAACCTTTTTCAAGATTTAACATTTCATTTGTGATATACTTTATGGCTTATTAGTGATAATATTTTTAATATTGAGATAAATATTAAATTGCATCATTTCTTAAAAGATTATTGTTTACTTTAAACAAGTCATAAATGAAAATAAATAATAAATCTAATACAATAGGAATTATAAAATATACACAATTGATACTAAGAATCATATGAGAATTATATAATAAATAAAAAATTAAAGAAAACAATCCATACATAACGAAGAAGCTTAAAACACAAAATATATTAGAATTTATCATCTTGCATAAATCTTTTTTATTGTAGTAGTTTTTGATTCATAAAATAAATTTCTAATTTTATTATCATTTTTATTTTCAAAGTAATTATATGAAACAATTAGAGAAGATAAAAACATAGTAATTATAAATGCGAGTGCAATTCTTTTAAAATAAATAAATAAATATATCATCAAATTGTATTAAAAAATATTCAACCATTCGTTGCCTAGTTATCAATGTTGTACTGGTGTACGAAAAGTAGACACTCTCTATTAAAAAAGAAATGTGCATCAAAGTTTGCGTAAACAAAGAATCAACTATTCTTGTAGCCAACAATTATAACGTGCCTATTAAGACATTTGAAAAATGGATTACGGCATTTAATAAAGATTGTTCTGTCTTTGATGAAAACAAACCTATTCACTATCAAGTTTCCCAATTAAAGCCTTCAAACAATGATTATGATTCCATGAACATTGATGAATTGAAAAAAGAATTAATGAGAAGAGACATTGAAATTTCACGACTAAAAAAAGGATACTATGTGGCATAGCGTGGTCAAGCGAAGGAATACGTTAGTCTCAAAATGAAGACTATAAAGCAATAATGGAGTTGTCTGGTAAATATAGCATTTCTAAATTATGTGAGGAAATGGGAATCAATAGATCGGGCTTTTATAAATGGATGGATAGGCTTAATAAACCTAGCACCAAAGAACAAAAGAGCCTTATATATCGAGTTATTTACCCTATACCATAAACACATATCCTTCTCATGGTTATCGTTGGCTAAATGTCAAAAGCATGTGCACTATCTGATAAGAAAGGTGCTCCACAAACATATCATAACGCTTTATTAGAGTTACTTAAAAAGAAGGAAGAATATTCAGACTTCAAGACAGTGTTACACACTGACCAAGGTTCTGTATATTGTTCTAAAAAGTTTAATGAATCTCTACCAATCTATAATATAATTCATTCCATGTCTCGTGCTGGAACACCAACCGATAATGGTGCTATGGAAGCTATAAACGATTGGGCTAAAGAGGCATTATTTATAGATCTACATATAAATGAATCTGATGATGTACCTACTCAGATTCGTGAATACATTCATTTCTTTAATTGTGAATACCTTCATATGTTCTCTCCTAATTCATTAAAAAAAAGAATATGGGTACAATTAAAGTACATAAAGAGAGAGCAGGAAAGAAAGAACGTGCTAGCCGAGTTGTATACATTGCTTAATTTTTTGTGTAAATAAGACCATTTGGGTGTATAAATAAGCACCCAAATGGTCTACTTTTTAAAAGCTAGTGCAAAAACACTATAAATAATATAAAATTTATTCTTTTTCATAAATTCCCTCGGTTTTATTTTATACTAATTTTTCTTATTTCTTAAATCCTTAAAAAAGTTTTGGATAAGTTCTCTTGATTCATCTTCTTGAATATGACCATAAACTTTAATAGGTGGATTTTGAAAATTAATATTTTGTAAACTTATTTTAGATTCGCATGCGCCCATTGCATTATCATTTAAAGAATAATAAATAGTTTTTATATGAGATTGCATTATCGCACCCATACACATAACGCAAGGTTCAAGAGTTACATAAATTTCGCAATCATCAAGTCGCCAATTGTTTAATTTCTTACTTGCTTTTTTAATTGCAAGTATCTCAGCATGACTTGTTGCGTCCCTCTTTTCTTCTTTTTTATTGTGTGCACGCGCAATCACTTTAGAGTCTTTAATAATAACGCACCCAACAGGAATTTCACCTTTCAAATATGCTTTTTTGGCTTCTCTTAGTGCTAAATCCATGAAATTATTTTTCATTTCTATGTAACACTACATGGCACTTTCTGCATCTAGCTTCGTAAGATTCTTTAGCTCCTACTAAAACAACAGGATCAAAATCATAAGCAGGATGCCCTTCTATAATACGTTGAGTACGAGTTGCTTCTTCCCCACAACATACGCAAATCGCAGTAAGTTTTGTAACTTTTTCAGCATAAGCTAGCAAAGTTGGCATAATACCAAACGGATCTCCCTTAAAATCTAAATCTAAACCGGCACAAATAACGCGAAGCCCTCTCTTAGCTAAATCATTGCATACGTCAATTACCGAACTATCAAAGAATTGAACTTCATCAATTACTACAGCTTGTGTAGTATTTGTAATTTGATTGTAAATTTCGTTAGCATTGTCAATATTAATAGCTTTAATTTTTCTTAAATTATGGCTCGAAATCTCACTAACGGAGTATCTATCATCAATTCTAGGTTTAAAAACTACATACTCTCTCTTTGCATAATCCATTCTTGTGATACGTCTGATTAATTCCTCAGTTTTACCTGCATACATCGGACCACAAATAACCTCAATATATCCAGATTTATTAACACTATATTCCATAAAAATACCTCAATTTATAATATTATATATTATTATAAGGATTTTTTTTAGTGTTTTTTAAAGAAAAAAACACTAGCCTAAACTAGTGTAATTTCTTACTACTTCTTTAAGTTGTAACGCTTGTTGAACTTATCAACAGCACCATCACTTTGAGTGAATGCTTGCTTACCAGTATAGAATGGATGGCAGTTTGAGCAAGTATCAACACGGATTTCATCAAGTACTGAACCTGATTCGAACTTAGCTCCGCAAGTTGTGCAAGTAACTGTTACCTTCTTATAATCTGGATGGATTCCATTTTTCATAACGTTAAATCTCCTTCCGCCATAGCTTTATAAGCCATAGAAAGTTTACGCTAGTAATATTACCATAGTTTTTTTTTATTTTCAAGATACTTTTGAAATAAAAAGTGTGGCCTTAAACCACACAATTTATTATTAGAACATCTTTAAATACTTCTTGATTTCCCATTCAGTAACATGAGTTCTAAAGTCATCCCATTCAATTTGTTTAGCTTCAATAAGCTTCTTAGTTAAATGAGCTCCAATTGCTTCTTGCATTAATGGATCTTTCTTAAATTCAGTAATAGCTTCTTTTAAGTTTTCTGGTAAGCAATCAACACCTAGAGCTTCACGTTCAACTTGCGAACAAGCGAATAAGTTTGTATGAATTTCTTCAAAGTGTTTAGCTGTACCTGCGATACCATCTAAACCGGCACGAAGTAATACAGAAGCAGCTAGGTATGGATTTGTAGTAGGATCTACACTTCTAACCTCAGTTCTTGTCTTATTTCCTCTAGCCGAAGGAATACGAATCATTGTTGATCTATTAGCTTCAGACCATGAAATATAACAAGGTGCTTCAAATCCTGGAACAATTCTCTTATACGAGTTTACAGTAGGATTTGTAACTAAGCAGAAGCCTTTTGCATGTGTTAAAATACCATCAATCCAAGCTTTAGCTGTAGCACTTAAGCCATCTTCGCTTGTTGGATCAAAGAAAATATTTTTTCCATCTTTATCAGTTAGAGAGCAGTTACAATGCATACCACTTCCGTTAATACCATAAATAGGTTTAGCCATAAATGTTGCATGGTATCCATGACGTTTTGCAACGTTCTTTACAATAAGTTTGAATGTTTGAACATTATCACATGCTTCAAGTGAGTTATCAAATCTAAAGTCAATTTCATGTTGACCGATACTTACTTCGTGGTGAGCAGCTTCAACTACAAACCCTACCTTTTGAAGTTCAAGAACGATATCTCTTCTGCAATCAACATCTCCATCAATAGGAGCTACATCAAAGTAACCACCTTCATCATTAGGAACAAGAGTAGGTTCACCTGTAGTCTTATCAACTTTAAATAAGAAGAATTCAGGTTCAACACCAATATTGAATTTAGAGAAACCTGCTTTCTTCATAATTTCTATATTTTTCTTTAATTGTCCTCTAGGATCTCCGGCAAATGGTACTAATTCACCAGTCTTTGTTCTTTGACAAACGTCACAAATAAATCTTGCAACTTTACCATAAGTTGTATCTTCCCAACTACATACAAGGAAAGTATCTAAATCAGGAACCATGTACATATCAGCTTCTTCTGTACGTACAAATCCTTCGATACTTGATCCGTCGAACATAATTTCGTTTTCCATTGCATCATCTAATCTATCAGCAGGAATTTCAACGTTCTTTAATCCACCATTCATGTCAGTGAATTGCATACGTAAATACTTAATGTTTTCCTCCTTACAGATTTTTCTGATGTCTTCTTTTGTATAACCTTTCATTTCTCCTCCATGTGATTTAGTATAAATAAAAAAAGGAAACATTTGAGTTTCCTTGTTGCTAAAAACCAAATAATTGCATCTTTGCAAATTTCATTTATATTAAATCTAGGCGCCTTTGCCTACAATAATATTTTAATATAAACGTATTTAAAATCAATAAAATTTTACATGAAAACGCTATTCATTTAAAATTTGCATGCATATATCTTTTTTTGACATTCTTTTTTTCATTGAATTTTGTAAAATGTACTTATAAGCTTCTTCTTCACTTATTCCTTGTTTCATAAGTTGAAGTTTAGCTCTTTTCATAAGTCTCTCTTCTTCAGCTTTCTCTTTTAATTCTTCGTTCTTCTTTTTTAAATCTAAAATATTTTTATAATCTTTAATAATAATTTTAGCTAATTCGTATAAAGCATCAATCTTATTTTTATCAGTTTCGTAAAAATTTTCCAAATTCTCAAAACCCGATATATTAAATTCTGTATCACGAATAAGTAGAATTGGCAAGTTTGAAGAAATCAATTTTTGAACTAGATTAAAATCAACATCAGAAGATAATAAAAGGATAAGATTTGGTTTATGTCTACTAATTTGGGAAACGTAATTATAGATATCAAAATATGTAAAACAAAGATTGAAGTCGTTTTTAAATGCAACTTTAATTCTTCTATTTATTTCCTCATTACGACTAAACACAAGTATCTTATCCATATTGCCTCGTTATTTATCTTTTTCTTCTTTAATAGTTTCAACTGCACTTATAATGCCAGTTAAATCTTGTAAATTAGATGGAACAACTATTTTTGTAGCTTGTCCATTAGCTAGATTAGATAGTGCTTCTAAACTCTTTAATTGAATAACTCTATCATCAGCACCAGCTTCTTTTATTTGCTTAATAGCCTCTGCTTCAGCAGTTGCGGCTGCCTCTATTCTTCTAGCATCAGCTTCTGCCGCAAGTATAATAGCTTCTTTTTCCGCTTCAGCTGCTAATATACGCGCTTGCTTTTCACCTTCGGCTTTAGAAATCTTAGACTCCTTTTCACCTTCGGCACGAGTAATCATAGCTTGCTTCTCACCTTCAGCTAAAAGTATTGCTTGACGTTTCTCACGTTCAGCCTTCATTTGTTTTTCCATTGCCGTTTTAATATCAGTAGGCGGATCAATATTTTTAAGTTCAAGACGAACAATCTTAATACCCCATGCGTCAGTCGCTAAATCAACTGGTTCTTGAATACGAGAATTAATATAGTCTCTACTAGTTAGCGTTTCATCTAAAGTTAAATTACCTATGATTTGACGAAGAGTTGTCATAGTTAATTTATTAATAGCTTCAATTGGTTTACTTACACCATAAGCAAATTTTTTAGCATCAGTAACTCTAAAGAAAGCTACAGTATCAACTTGAATAGAAACATTATCCTTAGTAATAACGGATTGAGGTTCAAAATCAGCAACTTGTTCTTTTAAACTTACTTTTGCAACAATTCTATCAAAAAATGGAAGTACAAAATGCATACCACTTTCAAGAGTCTTAGAATATTTACCAAGACGCTCTACAATGTATTGTTCACTTTGCTGAACAACTTTAAATGAACATGAAACTAATATAATAACAAATAATAAAATAATAACAATTGCAATAATAACACCAACACTTGAAGATAAAATCATTTTTCCCACCTATTCCTTTTCTACGATAAGAGTTATATTTTCTTCCTTTACAACTCTAATTCTCTCACCTTTTTCGATAAAAGTTGAACTTTTTGCATTCCAACTTGTACCATTCACATTAACTTTGCCGCCTTTATCGTCTATATCAGTTTCACAAAAGCCAACATATCCGTTCATAGTATTTAGGTTGTCCGCCTCACTCTTTTTATTTAATTTTAATTTCTTATTTAAAATAGGTCTTAAAATTAAAAGAGCTAATATAGAACTTATTGTAAATGTAACTACTTGAGCAATATAAGCAGTAGGCCATATAGCTGATACGATCATTGTAACAAAGGCCCCGATAATAAACCAAATAGATACCAATTCTGTTGTAGATATTTCAATAACTAAAGCTAGAATAGCTATTATAAACCAAACAATTAAAATTGCATATTCCACTTCACTCACCTCAAATACAATTATACATTAAAGATATATTAAAATGTGAAAAAAATATAAAGAAAAATCTCGCAAAAAGCGAGATTCTTAATTATTCTTCTTCACCTTCAGCTATATCAGCATTATGGTAAATAGTTTGTACATCTTCTGATTCACGTAAAATCTCAAGCATGTGTTCAAACTTTTCTTGTTGTTCAGGAGTTAAAGAAACCTTAGCAGTAGGAATCATAGATACTTCATTTGTATCATAATCGATTTCAGCATTTACACTAGCAAGTGCATCGCTGATTTCTTGGAAACTACTAGGATCACCAGAAACAACAGTATATCCTTCTTCATCAGTTGTTACATCAGCTTCTACACCAGCATTTAATAATGCTTCTAAAGCTTCATCTTCACTTAATTCAGTGAATCTAAAATAAGCTTTACGTTCAAACATGAAACCAGCAGAAGCGCCGAAAGTACCACCAGTCTTAGTGAAAGCAGCACGAACAGTTGAAACTGTACGATTTACGTTATCAGTTAAACATTCAACGATAACAGCTACATTACCGTTACCCATACCTTCATATGAAGTTTCCTTCATAGCACCACTTGTTAAACCAGCAGCTTTTTCGATAGCACGTTTGATAACGTCAGCAGGACATTGGTCTTTTTTAGCACGAGCAATAGTATTCTTCAAATTTTGGTTCATTTCTGGATCAGGAACACCACTTTTTGCAGCTGTGAAAATTTCCTTTCCCCATTTTGAATACTTTTTAGACTTCATTAAAGCAGTCTTTGCCATTGATGCGGCACGAACCTCATGAGCTCTTCCCATATAATAATTCATCCTTTCATGACTATAAAAATTCATAGTCGATTTTTTTACTTAATAATTATATACCTTTTTTATATTTTATTTCAACTACTTTTATATTAGAACAAAGTGATTTTTAGATTTTTTTTGAATAATATAAATAGCTTAAAGCGTAAATTATAAGAATTCCAAAGAAAACCGCAAGCAGTGTAAAGAAAACCTTAGGATCATAACAGCCTGCAATAGCAGCTGAAAAGCCTACAACATAAAGAGAAACTAAAATAGTTAATGTGTTAGCCTTTTTATCAATTAATTGAAGTCTTTCATCATGATTTTTAATATAATACTTCTCAGCCCAAGCTTTAGAAGTCATAATACGCACAAAACAAGCTAATTTAAGAATACATATTATTTCAACAAATACTACAAGAAGAGATGCAAGAATACGTGCAATATAAACATCATTATCAAATGTCTTTATATATTCAGGAATTAGTGCAAGTTCTGCAATTAAAGGTGCCGCTATCGCAATACAAATAAGTACAATTTTAGCAATTGTTTGTTTTTTATATTTAGAATAATCAAAATCCATTATTATTCACCATCTTTCAAATAAAAAATTTCTTCGACATGTAAATTAAATATTTCCGCAAGTCGTAAAGCTAATTGTAAGGAAGCCACATATTTACCATTTTCAATCGAAATAATCGTTTGTCTTGTAACGCCTAACTTTTTAGCTAAGTCTTCTTGAGTCATATTGTTCTTTTTTCTTAATTCATGAACTCTATTAACCATAATAGCCTCCTTCAATAATAATATTATATCAAATGAGAAAAAATTGTAAACTTGCGTTTAAAAATATTGATATATAGATTTTTAAAGAGTATAATATTAACTTGTTTTTTTGAGAGGCATCTATGGAATTTAAAACTACTTTAATTAATGTAATAATGATGATATTTTATTTACTAATAGGATACGTATTAGCAAAATGTGATAAAGCTTGTGATAAACATGCGCGTACTATATCAAGTTTACTTCTTTATGTATGTGGTCCGGCAATGATAATAAGCGCTTTTTTATCTCTTGACTATAATCAAAATGATTTAAAACAAATGGGGCTATTTTTTATTGTAACTTTAGTATTACAAATTATTGTAATTCTAATTTTATTTTTAATCTTAAGATTAAAATATAGTGACGCTAAATATAGAATACTTACATTTGGTGCGGTTTGCGGAAACGTTGGTTTCTTTGGCCTACCACTAGTAAATGCAATATTTCCTGAATATCCAATTGTATCTTGTTATTCTTCAGTTTATGTCATGAGTATGAATTTAATAGCATTTACTTTAGGCGTTTTCTTAATTACACAAGATAAGAAATTCGTTTCATTAAAAGCAGCCGTATTAAATCCTACTACAATTGCAATCTTAGTTGCACTCCCTTTATATATATTTAAAGTGAAGTTCCCTACAACAATAACTGACACTGTAAGTTTACTTGGAAAAATGTCCACTCCTCTTTGCATGATAGTACTTGGTTTACGTATGTCTGCTATGAACGTTTTATCCATATTTAAAAATAAATTCACATATCTTGCATGTGCTCTAAAGCTTATAGTATTCCCACTATTTTGTTATTTGTGCGTTTATTTTATTCCAGGTCTTGACGATACCTTTAAAGCTTGTGTATTAATACTAAGTGCGGCTCCAAGCGGCGCTATTATTCTTAGCCTAGCTGAATTACACCAGACTGAGCAAGAACTATGTGCTTCAGTAGTTCTTTTGTGTACGCTACTTTGTGTAATCACTATACCTGTTTTATCTTTAATACTTTAAAAAAAGATTTTCACAAATTTGTGAAAATCCTTTTTTATATAGAAAGAGCACTTTTAACTGCAGTAGAAATTAAATATCTACTTGCAGTGTTTAGTATACGTTCTAGATTATTTTTAACATTAAAATAATCTAGTATTTCTTTTAGTGTAGCTAAATTTCTTTTCTTATAATTTTTTACGTTAAGAACAATGAATAAATCATCCTCGTTGTAATTTTTAGCATGAGATTTTAAAAATTCATATAGTTTTTCATGATTAACATTATCATATGAATCTATATTTTCAATAGTTTCTAATAATTCAACAATATATCTTATACCATCATCTTTAAAATCAACATTTAAATATTGAATTCTTAGATTAGACATATTTCGTACTGTTTTAATTTCTATCGCGTTTGTATAAATCTCATAAATATTGCTAGTATTGTCAACAATGTCATAAGACTCTAACATTTTCTCTCCTATGATCATACCAGACTTATTTTTATTTATGAAGAAATTAAGTAATTTTTCATCGCTTGGCAACTTATCAAAATCATCAAGATTTGGTTTATAATACAAACCTTTTGCAATCTTGCCAAGATACTTTTCATTATTTAGGCGAGCTAGAAGTTGGTAGAAAGTAGCTTCTTTAACATTTGAGAAATACTTTAAATATGCTTCTTTAGCTAGAAAAATTTCTTCTTCCTTAAGAGATACAATCCAATGTTTTATGTCTCTGGTGTACATGTTCTCACCTCACAATGAAAAAATTATACTAAATTAGAAATGTAATGTAAAGAAAAAAATTAAAATGCATGTGGAAACTCACATACATTTTATTTTAAAGAATTTTTTAATTTTCTACTTCTGTATTTTGATTCTTTTTCTTTACTTGATGACGCAAATATAATAGTTCTACAATAACGCCTATTATTAAAATAAATACAAACACAAGTATGCCAAATAACCATTTAAAATACAGAGGCGCACTTGTTTTTTCAATTAATACAAAGGCCATATAGCTATATACAATTGCAAGTAAAATAGTAAATATTATTATAGATTTAAAATAATAAAAATTATCTTTAATATCTTGTTTTGTAATTTTTTCCAAAGTTTATCACCTTTTTTATTATATCATTATTTTGTAAAAATGAATATAACTAAAAGTGGTTACGCAAGAAAAACAAAAGAAATACATAAAAAAGGCCTAGTACCAACTAAGCCATTTTATTTATAGTTCAAGTCTATTAAAAATATAATCTACATTCTTTAAATAATAATCTAGAGTAAAACAAGAATCTATTTCTTCGTCAGTTAAAAGCGACTTAATCTTTGAATCTTGTTTTAAAAGATCTTGATATTGTTTCTTTTCTTCAAGAGCACGCATTGCAATAGGTTGAACAGTGTCGTAAGCTTCTTCGCGAACTAAACCTTTTTCAATTAATTTATAAAGTACTCTTTGAGCAAATATTACTCCACGAGTTAGATAAATATCTTCAATCATCTTTTCAGGATATACCACAAGACCTTCTAACACGCCTTTAAAACGATTAAGCATGTAATCAATTAAGCATGTAGCATCAGGTAATATAATACGTTCTGTTGAAGAGTGAGAAATATCACGTTCATGCCATAAAGCAACATTTTCAAAAGATGTAGTCATATACCCACGAATTACTCTTGCGCATCCGCAAATGTTTTCACTTGAGATAGGATTTCTCTTGTGTGGCATAGCACTTGATCCTTTTTGTCCTTTAGAGAATGCTTCTTCAGCTTCTTTAACTTCTTGACGAGCTAAATGTCTTACCTCAAGAGCCATCTTTTCAAGTTCTGAAGCGACAAGCGCAAGACTTGATAGGTAGCGTGCGTGTCTATCACGTTGGATTACTTGAGTTGAAATTAATGCATAATCAATGCCTAAATCAGCACATACGCTTTCTTCAATTTGAGGAGGGATATTTGCAAAATTACCAACAGCTCCACTTAATTTACCAACTTCTACGCCTCTAGCTGCATTTACAAATTCGCTTCTTATACGAACCAAATCAGAATACCAAAGTGCAAACTTTAAGCCAAAAGAAGTAATATCTGCATGCATTCCATGTGTTCTACCAATGCAAGGAGTATATTTAAATTCGTTTGCGCGTTTCTTTACAACTTCAATAATTTGATCAATGTCTTTTAAAATTATTTCGTTAGCACACTTTAATAAATATCCATTAGCTGTATCAACAACATCAGTACTAGTTAAACCATAATGAATCCATTTCTTTTCTTCACCTAAAGTTTCACCTACAGCACGAGTAAAAGCGACAACGTCATGCTTAGTGACTGCTTCTATTTCTTTAATACGTTTTATATCAAATGTAGCTTTATCAAGTTTAGGAAGATCTTCTTCTGGTACTACACCTAATTTTGACCAAGCTTTTGCATTTAAAAGTTCTACTTTAAGATATGCATTGAACTTATTTTCCTCAGTCCAAATATCTCTCATACATTTTCTCGAATAACGTTCAATCATAATTTACTCCTTAATACTTAAGTGACCAATGTCAGATCTATAGAATAGATTATCACACTTAATCTTTTTAACTTCACAAAGTGCTTTATCTCTAGCTTCTTTAAGCGTTTCACCCAAACCAACTACAATAAGTACTCTACCGCCATTAGTATAGTATAAATCATCTTTTTTATCTACACCCATAAAGTAGACCTTTGCGTCTACCTTATCTAAGTTTTCAATTAAGATACCTTTGTTATAATTTAGAGGATATCCTTTAGAAGCAAGTACAATACCAAGTGCATATTCCTTTTTCCAAGTTAATTTGACTTCATTGTGATTAATAATATTATCAAAAGCTTCATATAAATCACTATCTAAACGAGGTAAAACCACTTCTGTTTCCGGATCTCCAAATCTAGCATTAAATTCAATAACTTTAATACCATCTTTAGTCTTCATTAATCCGCCGTATAATACGCCTGTAAAGGTTGCGTTCTCGCTATCAAGTGCACGAGCCATAGGCTTCATGATGTGAGTTAATGCATATTCTTTATCTTCACTAGTGATAATATCAACACTACTGTATGCGCCCATACCGCCGGTGTTAGGACCTAGGTCATTATCAAAAGCACGCTTATGGTCTTGCGCAATATCTAGAGGGTACACATTTGTGCCATCTACTAAACACATAAACGAAAATTCAGGGCCTTCTAGACACTCTTCAATAACTACTTTTGCATTACCATAGATGTCATCTACTAACATTTCTTTAAGTGCTTTAATTGCTTCATCTGTAGTATTTGCGACAACAACACCTTTTCCTGCAGCTAGGCCATCATATTTAATTACAATAGGTGCGCCTTCTCTAATTACATATTCTTTTGCTTTATCAAAATCAGTGAATGTTTGATACTTAGAGGTTGGAATATTGTATTTAGCCATAACTTTCTTTGCAAAATCCTTGCTTGTTTCTACCATGCTTGCGGCTTTACTAGGGCCAAAAATCTTTAAACCATTTTCTTTGAACAAATCAACAATACCAGTAGCTAAACTAGCTTCAGGACCTACAATAGTCATATCAATATTATTCTTTTTTGCAAAATCTAATAAAGCTTCTTTTTCAGTAACACCAATATGCACAAGTTCACAATTTTCATATCCTGTATTTCCAGGAGCCGCGTAGATTTTGCTTACATGTTTAGATTCACTTAATTTATCGATAATAGCATGTTCTCTACCGCCATTACCTATTACAAGTACTTTCATAATGACCTCAATTAATGTTTAAAATGACGCTCACCAGTGAATACCATAGAGATACCTAATTCATTACACTTCTTAATAGAATCTTCATCTCTAATAGAGCCACCTGGTTGAATAATAGCTGTAACACCATATTTAGATGCAAGTTCTACAGTATCATCAAATGGGAAGAATGCATCACTTGCTAAAACTAAAGAATTAACGTTGTGTTCCTTTGCCCATTCAAGTGCAATACGCGCACTACCTACCCTGTTCATTTGGCCAGCACCAATTCCAGCTGTTGTTTTATCTTTTGCGACAAGAATTGCATTAGATTTCACGTGTTTAACACACTTCATTGCAAATACAAGATCTTCCATTTCTTTTTCTGTAGGTTGTTTTTCTGTAACAACTTTTAAATCTTCATCCTTGTATAAAGAGTTATCAAGATTTTGATATAAAAGACCACCGTTTACAGTTAAGGCCATATGCTTATCTTTAAATTCACTTGTCATATCTACTTCCATGATACGGCAATTAGTCTTTTTGCTTAAACGTTCTAAAGCCTCTTCGGTGTAACTTGGTGCCATAATAATTTCAAGGAAGACTTTTTTCTTCATTATATCTTTCGCAAGACTATCATCAACTTCTCTATTGAAAGCAACAATACCGCCATAAATAGATACGCTATCTGCATTATAACATTTATCCCAAGCTTCTAGAATTGTGTTTGCGCTTGCTACTCCGCAAGGGTTCATATGTTTTAGTCCTATTGCGGTAGGTTCACTAAATTCTTTTAATAAGTTAAGACATGCATTCGCATCTTGAATATTATTGTAAGATAATTCCTTACCTTGAATTTGACGTGCATGAACTATTGAATAACTTGTATAAGGTCCTTTATATAGTGCAGCTTGTTGATGAGGATTCTCGCCGTATCTTAAGGATTGCTTTAATTCATAAGTTAAGCTTAGAGTTTCATTAAATTCTTCATCATTTAATTTAGATAAATAGGATGATATCATAGTATCATAATTAGCTGTAGTTCTAAATACTTTAGCAGCTAACTTTTCTCTTGTCTTAAGTGTTGTGTCCCCAAACTCTTTAATTTCTTCAATGACATGCGCAAAGTCAGAATTATCACAAATAACAGTAACACTTTGATAATTCTTAGCTGCTGATCTTAACATTGAAGGACCACCGATATCAATATTTTCAATAGCCTCTGCTAAGTCGCATCCCTTTTCAACAGTCTTTTTAAAAGGATATAAATTTACACAAACTAAATCAATAGTATGGATATTATGTTCCTTTAAAGTATCCATATGTTCTTTAACATCTCTACGCGCAAGAAGTCCTCCATGAACAAACGGATGAAGGGTCTTAACACGTCCGTCTAAGATTTCAGGAAATCCTGTTACATCTTCAATCGAAATAGTCTTAATATTAGCCTCATCTAATACTTTCTTAGTTCCGCCTGTTGAAATAATTTCATAGTTTAAATTAACTAATTCTTGCGCAAATTCAACAACACCATTTTTATCTGATACGCTAATTAGTGCTCTTCTCATTTTAATTCTCCTTTTAAAAGTTTGTTAATAACCTCTGGGTATAAAACATGTTCAATATCATGAATTTTACCTTCAAGTTCGTCCATATCATTACCATAATATTCAATAGCTTTTTGAGCAATAATCTTACCACCATCAAGTTCACTTGATACATGGTGAATTGTTACACCAAACACTTTACATCCGTAATTGAATGCATCGCTTATTCCGTGCGCCCCCTTAAATGAAGGAAGTAGGGCTGGGTGAATATTAATAATTTTATCACTATATGCGTCTAGTAACACATTAGTAATAATTTTCATGTATCCTGCTAAACAAATCAAATCGATATTTAGTGGAGAAATAATACTAACTATTTCTCTTTCATATTCTTCTCTTGTAGCAAATTTCGTAACATTTACATATCTATATTCAATATTTAAACGTTTAGCTCTTTCAATTGCATAGGCATTTTTTCTATCAACAATAAGCATAACAACTTTTGCGTCTTTAATGATACCGTTGTTAACTGCATCAACTATTGCCTCAAAATTAGTTCCGTTTCCACTTGCAAATACACAAATATTCTTCATACTACTTAACTAATTCGATTTCTACGCTCGCTTTATCAGTTACAGAACCGATAACATAAGACTTTCTATTATATTTAGCTAATATTTCTTGTGCTTGTTTAACGTTTTTTTCGTCGATTGCAAGAACCATACCGATACCCATATTGTAAATGTTAAACATTTCTCTATGGTCAATTTTTCCTTTTTCTTCTAGGAATTTAAATACTGGTAAAATTGGCCAAGTTCCTTCTTTAACATAAATACCTT